>JBBQFQ010000120.1:0-1531 GCA_038322235.1 Chthoniobacterales bacterium | reverse complement strand
TCGTGGCGCGATGATTACCCACGAGCTGCTCGTGCAGCGGCAACAGCGCCAGGCCCTTGTTCGCGTTGGTATCGGGGTAAGCGGCACGGAGGCGTGCGCCGATTTCCGCGAGTTCCGCCGCGGCCCGGCCGGGCGGCACGGCGGCACGGAGGCGTCCGACCGTTTGATAGTTGTGGGCGGATCGGTTACCCGCGGCAAATTCCGCGGTTTCGAGCGGAGTCCAGATCTCGGACTCTTCCTCCGGGTGGAGAAAACCCGCCGGCATGATGCCGACGATGACGAGCGCATGCCCTTCGTAGCGCACGGTGGCGCCGAGGACCTGGGTCGAGTCGCCCGCAAAATGGCGGCGCGCGAAGCGTTCGCTCACCACGGCAACGCCTCCCGCGCTCCATTCCTCGACGGTGAAGGTGCGCCCGGCGCGGAGCGGCACTCCGAGCGCGCGAAAATAGTCTTCGGTCACCACGACCACGCCCACCCGCTCCGCGGCGCGACCCACGGAGACAGCCGAGGGTCGATGGCTGAACGCCGCCAGCGCTTCGAAGGATCCGCTGCTCTGCTCGTGCAAGTCGCGGAAGTCCGGGGACGAAAGCGAATAGCGTCCCCCGCTCCGCAAACTGTGCGACCAGGCCGTGACGATGCGGTCAGGCTCAGGGTAAGGAAGCGGCTTGAGGAGCACCGCCTGCACCACTGAGAAGATGGCGGTGTTCGCGCCGATCCCAAGCGCAAGCGTGAGAGCGGCGATGAAGGTGAACCCCGGATGTTTGAGCAGGTGGCGGAGAGGCATGGGGGACGAATGCGGATTGCGGATTGGCCGTGGCGGGATTGGAGACAATTCGAACTCTGAAGATTGAGTTCGGCAGCTTCAGAGGAGGAAGGAGCGCGCTCGCAGACGAACCACGCGTCGGCGCGCGTGAATGCAACCCGCGTGCCATCTGAGACATTCGTCGAGTAAGATCGGCGCGGGCTGAGAAAGTTCCGAGCGGAGGAACACCCGCTGCGGCCGGAAAGCGCGCTCGCGTCGCGAGAACGGGAAGGACTCGTGCCGATCTTGGGACGGCGGGGGAGGCGCGAGGGAAGCCGGAACGATTTCATGGAAATGGTGCAGATCGAGCGCGGCATCACCGTCTGGCCGCACGAATCGTTTCGAGACGCATGGGCCGCGGAGCTGGTGCGGCTTCTTGGTGAAATGGAGACGAATGACGCTCGCGCAACGCTCGAGACCGGCGGGCAATATTCCGAGTTTTTTTGGGAATGGCCGCCTCCGTTCGCCCGTTCGGGTCTGCGCGGGTTCCGCCCACTTTTTCAGAGTTTGATCGGGGCGCCTGGTGCGCTGGGCGACGCGGTCAGAGCATGTTGCATTTCAAGCTGACGATCTGCGACACGCCACCGTCGTTCTTCCCGCGACTGGAGTTGGCGATGGGGGTCGTCAGGCCGGTGCTGGCGATGGCGACGCCGACCCTGACATTCGCCACGTCCAGCGCGACTCCAGTGCCCGCCGCGGCGGTGTGAGAAATGCGGTGTTGCGCATTTC
>JBBQFQ010000119.1:0-1847 GCA_038322235.1 Chthoniobacterales bacterium | reverse complement strand
GGACGGGGCCCTCGTGCTGGAAGTAGCCGACGCCACTGGAGAAGAGAGCGATCTCGCGCACGGGCAGATCGGTGGAAGCGGCCGGCGGGGGCGGGGCGGCGCAGAGCGTGGCGGAGAGGGCGCTGGTCAGCGCGAGGGCAGTAGGAGCGTGTTTCATGAGAGGGGACGGTTGGGTGTGCGCGGATCAGCCGATGTTGAGTCCTTTCAGATACTCCGTGAGTTCAGTCCGCTGCGTCTCGAGCTGCTTGCGGAGCGTGGCGATCTCGCTCTGGAGCTTTTCAATCTGCGTCTCCTGCTCGTTCAGTTTCCGGAGAATCCGGGTGCCGTACTCGCTCTTGTCGCCCGTCGTCCGGAGATTCTCCCGCAAGCGGTTTTGCTCGTCGGAAACCGATTTGATCTGCTGTTCGCGGACGAGGATTTCCCGCTGGGTTCCCTCAAGCGCCTGATGGAGATTCGTCGCCTTGGTCAGCGCTTCCTTGACCGGCGCGCTGAATTGTCCGTCGCGCACCATGACGAAAAGCGCATCGCGGGAGGCCGAGACGAGGGCGAAGCGTTCCCCGAGCACCCGTTCCTCGGTGACGGGCAGTTTTTCGGTTTTGCCGGGGGCCACACTGATGTCGAAGCGATAAAGTTCCGGAGTCGTCTCGGACGGCGCGGCCGTGCCGGCCAGCTTTCCATCGCTCGCTACCCGGGCGTGCTCCACGACGAGCTTCTTCGCGCGGGTTGATTTGTTCTCGACCACGTAGGTGCGCGAATCGGTCAGCTTCCGCGAGATCTGGAGCACGCCGCCCACGATTTTGCCCGCCGTCACCGCCCGGCCGGATTTCACGTCTTCGATCATGACCGGAAGCTGGATGTCGAGTCCGTAGCTGAGCAGTCGGGTCTGTCCCGGCGGCACGTCGCCGATGCGGGCATCCCCCGCGTAGCGACCTTCGTCGAAGACGGTCACGGGGCCGCCGAGGAGGTGCAGGTTCAGGTTGTTCTTGAGCCGCGCTCCATTCAGCGGGAAGCGCGGTTCCACCCGCGGATTGAAGATCGAGACCTTCTCCGCCTCGAGATTATCGTTCACGATGGGGATCATGGCCGAGCGCTGCCGCGGGAGGGAGATTCCGCCGACGGTGTATTGGAACAATTCGCCGACCTCCTGGCTCGCGGCGGTCGCCCCGAAACTACTGACCGCGGAGCGGTCCTCCTCGCGCGCGACGGTCGCGGCGGGCGCCACGGGCTTGGCCATCATCATCGCTGGCGCCGGCGCCGCTCCTCCAGCGGCTCGCGGGCTCCCATCCGCTGGCATATCGAGCTTCTTTCCCGCGGCATAGACCTGCGGTTTGACCGAGGCGTAGGTTTCGTTCTGCACGACCTGGCGCTGGACGTAGAGCGGCTGGTAGAGATCCTGGATGAAGGAAATGGGTCGGCCGCTGACCAGACTGAGTTTGACGTCGTTCCAGTCGTTCTCCGTTTGGTTCTCGATCAGGGCCCAGCCCTGGAGGCGCGGCTTGGCGTCGGTGCCGCCAAAGATCAGGCGGTAGCTGGTCTTCCAGACGGGCGTTTCGACCACGTAGCCGAGCCGGACCGAACGTTCGCCCTTCCCGTTGAAGGCGAGGCCGACGGTCTTCTTGTCCTTGTCGCGCGCGGCGGAGAGCGCCGCGAGCGCCTTCTCGAGCTCGGCCTGCAGAGCGGCGTCATCGAACTGGAGCGAACGCACCTCGCTGATGGCGACCGAACGGATGCCCAGCCCGGTGGCGATCACATTGAGAAACGCCGCCTTGAGCGGGCCGGATTTTTCGCCGCCCGGGACATCGCGCACTTCGACGCCGAGGATCGTGCCCTGGAGTTTCTCGGCTCCG
>JBBQFQ010000118.1:0-2685 GCA_038322235.1 Chthoniobacterales bacterium | reverse complement strand
GAAGACGACCTTCCACTCGAGACCCTTGGCCTGGTGCACGCTCGAGAGCGTGAGACGCTCCGTCTCCTCGTTCTGCGGCGCGACCGCGGCGCCCTGTTCGAGCGCGCTCACGAGCGCGAGCTGTCCGAGGAATTCGGCGGGATCGTCGTATTGCCGGGCGTAGTTTGAGAGCACATGCAAATCCTCCATCCGCGCCTGGTAATTCGGGAACTTTGACTTCGCGTAGTCGTCGTAAACGGCCTCGATCACCGACTCTATCGCACGGGCCGGGGGGACCGGATGTCCGCCGGGCGCGATCTCCTCCAGGGTGTGCAGCAACTGTTTCCAGGACCGCTCGCTTTTGGGCAGCACTTTGGCGCCGGCGAAAGCGTCGTGCAGCGAGCCCTCCAGCCGTTCGCGCCCGCCGAGCTGGGTGAAAAAATGCCGCCAGAGCTTGTCCGCCGCCACGCCCCCGATGCCCGGCTGGAGGCGGGCGATGCGCTTGAAAGCGACTTCGTCGCGCGGATTCACCGCGAACTTTAAAAAGGCCGCCACATCCTTCACGTGCGCCTGCTCGAAGAAGCGCAGCCCGCTCGTGATGGTGAAGGGAACTCCGTGGCGCGTCAGTTCGAGCTGAAGCTCCATCGAATGAAAATGAGCGCGATAGAGCACGGCCATTTCGGAGAGCTCGATGCCCTCGTCGCGCAGCTCGAGGATCCGCTGGGTCACGAAAAGCGCTTGCTGGCTGCCGTCGTTTAGTTCGACTCGCGCCGGCTTGAAGTCGCTGCGCGCGCGGGCGGGTTGCAGCACCTTGGCAAACTGCTTCTCGTTTGGAGCAATTGCCTCGTTCGCCAGCGCCAGGATTTCCGGGGTGCTCCGGTAGTTCGTCTCGATGCGGAAAACCTGCGCATCGGCGTAGCGCTTGGGAAAATCGAGGATGTTGGCCACGTCCGCGCCGCGCCACGAGTAAATCGACTGGGCGTCGTCGCCCACCACCATGATGTTGCGGTGCCGTTGCGCGAGCAGGTCTATGAACTCCGCCTGGAGACGGTTGGTGTCCTGATACTCGTCGACGAGCAAAAACTGAAACTGTTGCCGGTAATGTTCCCCCGGGCCGTTCTCATCGCGCAGGAGTCGCACCGTCTTTTCCAGCAGATCGTCGAAGTCGAGCGAGTTCGTGTCGCGTTTTTTGTTCTCGTATTGGACGCGCAAGCCCGCGATCTCGCCGACGAGGGGAAGGAAGTACTCGTAGTTCGTTTCGAGGACCTGCTCGAGCGAACGGCCCGTGTTGACGGCGAGACTGAAAATGTCCCCGAGCACTTCTGCCTTCGGATAGCGCTTGTCCTTTGGGTTCAGCCCGGAGGCGGCAAAGACCGCTTTGACCAGATCCTCCTGATCCTCGCGATCCATGATCGAGAAGCCGGGGCGAAATCCGGCTTCTTCGGCGTGCCGGCGCAGGATGCGGTTGCCGATGGAATGGAAGGTGCCGCTCCAAATCCCCTGCGACGCAGCCGGCACGAGGCTGGTCACCCGGGCGAGCATTTCGCGAGCGGCTTTGTTCGTGAAAGTCAGCAGGAGGATCTGGTGCGGGGAGACGCCGTTTTCGAGCAGATACGCGACGCGGTAAGTCAGCGTGCGCGTCTTGCCACTACCCGCACCGGCGATCACCAGCGCGGGCCCGGGCGCCGCCGTAACGGCGGCGATCTGCTGCGGATTGAGCGCTGCCGCATAGTCGATCGCCGAGACCGCGGCGGTGGACCGTTTCTTGAGCGTGTAGGCGCGGGACATCGGGGAAAACTCGAAACACCAGTCAGGCGAGGCTGGAGCCGGGCGCCCGTCGGCGACACTAGCCGCAATCTCGCAACCCGAAATGGCTCGCTTCGGAAGGCGGTTTCAGTCTGCCGTCTCCGCAAACTCAAACGTACCCAAATAACCGGACCCAGAGGCGGTGAAGCGCGTTCCGTCCCTGAGCCGGACAAACTCGAAGCGCCAATCATATGCCTGGAGGGATGCGGTGAAAGCGCCCTTCTCCCAGCTGTCGCCTTCCAAATACTCCTCGATCAATGCGGGAGGGACGAATCGCCCGCGAAAATGGGTCGCGTCGCCGCGGATCACCGCCTCGACTCCCGCGCGCATCTCGGCCTGGAGGGCCGCTGCCGGAGTCGCCAGCGCAGCGACCGCCAGCCAGGCGCTGGTTTGCCGGCGTTTGGCCGGGTCACTGCGAAGCCCTGTCCAAGAGGGAAAAGGCTGGAGGTCATAGGCGAGTCCACCGAGAGCATCGCAGTAGGTCCCATAGAGCTGCGCGGCGATTTTCTCGATTTCCGGAGTGCTCATCGGCTGCGGAGGAATGGGAGGAATGGGAGGAATGGGAGGAATGGGAGGAATGGGAGGAATGGGAAGCAAACAAAAGCCGGCGCCGTGGATACCGCAGACTGGCCGGCGGCAATCTGGTGAAAGTTTGCCCTCGCGAAGCGGCCCTTCCCTTGGGAACGACCGCTGCAGGGTCCGGAGGCTCTCACGGCTTACCGAAATCTTTGCCACCCCCGGCGACTCCGGGCGGGAGATTTACTGCACCGGGCGGGGATCGAACCCACAACCTTCGGCTTCGGAGGCCGACGCTCTATCCAATTGAGCTACCGGTGCGATTGCTCGGCGGACACTCTCCGGAATTGGAGCCCGCGCGCAAATTCAATCCACAGGCTGCGG
>JBBQFQ010000117.1:0-2687 GCA_038322235.1 Chthoniobacterales bacterium | reverse complement strand
TCGCTGATGGCGACCGAACGGATGCCCAGCCCGGTGGCGATCACATTGAGAAACGCCGCCTTGAGCGGGCCGGATTTTTCGCCGCCCGGGACATCGCGCACTTCGACGCCGAGGATCGTGCCCTGGAGTTTCTCGGCTCCGGCCGTGAGAGTGACCTTGGCGCCGCGGAGCTGATTGAGCAGATCGGCGAGGGGCGGATTGCCCGTGATATCGACCTGGAAACTGCGGAGGGTCTTTTCGACGGGATCCTGGGAGGGATAGGTGACGGCGCCGATGGTGCCGCCGCCGAGGTCTTGGAGGACGAGGCTCTTGAGGAGATCGTTGATCTGGGCGGTCTTGAACTGGAGTTCGGCGCGGGCGTTGTCGCGGACAGGCCCTTCGTGCTGGAAGTAGCCGACGCCGCTGGAGAAGAGAGCGATCTCGCGCACGGGCAGATCGGTGGAAGCGACCGGTGGCGGTGGAGCGGCGCAGAGCGTGGCGGAGAGGGCGCTGGTGAGCGCGAGGGCAGCGGGAGCGTGTTTCATGAGAGGGGCGGGTTGGGGGAAGGTGATCGATTTCCATGGGTTGGACGTCGCGGACTTGGGAATGCTCCGGATTTCTCCCGCTTCGCGGAATTCCGCTCCCGCTTTAGGCCGCGTTCAGGCCCTTGAGGTAGTCTGCGAGATCCTGCTGCTGGGTCTCGAGCTTCTTTCGGAGCGCCAGGACTTCACCTTGCAGGCGTTCGATCGTGGTTTCCTGCTCGTTGAGCTTTCGGAGGAGGCGAACGCCGTATTCGCTCTTCTCGCCGGCCGTTTTGAGGTTCTCGCGGATCCGCTTCTGCTCTTCGCTGATGGCGTTGATCTGCTGTTCGCGCGCGGCGATCTCCCGCTTTCCGGCCTCGAGCCCCTGCTGCATCGACGCCGCCTTCGTCAGCGATTCGCGCACCTGGGCTGGGAATTCTCCCTCCTTCACGAGCAGGACGAGATCGTCCCGGGAAGTGTCGACGAGCTGCATCACCTCGCTCAGCACGCGCTCCTCGCGGACGGGGAATTTCTCCGTCCTGCCTGGAGCGATGGCGACATCGAAGCGGAAGAGCTCGGGCGTCGTCTCCGTCGGCAGCGCGGTCTCAGCCAGCTTGGAATCCGAGCCGAGGCGCGCGTGCTCGATCACGAGCTTCTTCGGCCGGGTCGATTTGTTCTCCGCCACGTAGGTGCACGACGAGACGGCCTTGCGGGAGAGCTGCAGGACGCCCGCCACGATCTTCCCGGACGTGATGAGTTGATTCGATTTCACGTCCTCGACCATGACCGGCAGCTGGATGTCGAGCCCGTAGCTGAGCAGGCGCGTCTGCCCGGGGGGAACATCGCCGATCCGGGCGTCGCCCGCGTAGCGGCCCTCATCGAAGACCGTGACCGGCCCGCCGAGGAGGTGGAGTTTCACGCTGTTCTTGAGGCGCGCGCCATTCAGCGGGAACGCGCGCTCCACCCGCGGATTGAAGATCGAGATTTTTTCCGCGTCGATGTCGTCGTTCACGATCGGAATCATCGCGGAACGCTGCCGCGGCAGGCTGATGCCGGCGACGCTGTATTGGAACAGTTCTCCCACTTCGCGCGTCTCTGCCGTCGGCTCGATGGACGAGATATCTGCACCACGCCTGAGTTGGTCGGCCGAGTAGATCGTGACCGGCAGCGGTCCTTCGGTCTCAGCCGTGGGGATGTATGAGCCCGTGACGATGCCTCGCTTCGGTTCGGCGTATCCCGCGCCACCCCCAGCCTTGGCGTCCACCGGCGCCTGCGGCCGGCCTGCGGCATAGACCTGCGGTTTGACCGAGGCGTAGGTTTCGTTCTGCACGACCTGACGCTGGACGTAGAGCGGCTGGTAGAGATCCTGGATGAAGGAAATGGGTCGGCCGCTGACCAGACTGAGTTTGACGTCGTTCCAGTCGTTCTCCGTCTGGTTCTCGATCAGGGCCCAGCCTTGGAGGCGCGGCTTGGCGTCGGTGCCGCCAAAGACCAGGCGGTAGCTGGTCTTCCAGACCGGCGTTTCGACCACGTAGCCGAGCCGGACCGAGCGCTCGCCTTTGCCGTTGAAGGCGAGCCCGACGGTCTTCTTGTCTTTGTCGCGCGCGGCGGAGAGCGCGGCAAGCGCCTTTTCGAGTTCGGCCTGCAACGCCGCGTCATCGAACTGGAGCGAACGCACGTCGCTGATGGCGACCGAACGGATGCCCAGCCCGGTGGCGATGACATTGAGAAACGCAGCCTTGAGCGGGCCGGACTTCTCGCCACCCGGGACATCGCGCACTTCGACGCCGAGGATCGTGCCCTGGAGTTTCTCGGCTCCGGCGGAGAGGGTGACCTTGGCGCCGCGGAGCTGGTTGAGCAGATCGGCGAGAGGAGGATTGCCGGTGATATCGACCTGGAAACTTCGGAGGGTCTTTTCGACGGGATCCTGGGAGGGATAGGTGACAGCGCCGATGGTACCGCCGCCGAGGTCCTGGAGGACGAGACTTTTGAGGAGATCATTGATCTGGGCGGTCTTGAACTGGAGTTCGGCGCGGGCGTTGTCGCGGACGGGGCCCTCGTGCTGGAAGTAGCCGACGCCACTGGAGAAGAGAGCGATCTCGCGCACGGGCAGATCGGTGGAAGCGGCCGGCGGGGGCGGGGCGGCGCAGAGCGTGGCGGAGAGGGCGCTGGTCAGCGCGAGGGCAG
>JBBQFQ010000116.1:0-2783 GCA_038322235.1 Chthoniobacterales bacterium | reverse complement strand
ATACGCAGACACAAAGGGGTACCTCGCGGGCAACGAAGAGCGCCGCTTTGCCTACTCCTACACCTACCGCGACTGGGTCGTCGGCGCACTGAACGAAGACCTTCCGTACGACCAGTTTCTTATCGAACAGATCGCCGCCGATCTTGCGCCGTCGAAGGACGATCCACGCACGCTTGCCGCGCTGGGCTTCCTGACTCTCGGCCGGCGTTTTCTCAACAATCAGCCCGACATCATCGACGATCGCATCGATGTGATCTGCCGGGGGACGATGGGCCTCACGGTCGGCTGCGCCCGGTGCCACGATCACAAGTTTGATCCGATCGAGCAAAAGGATTACTACGCGCTGTACGGCATATTCGCCTCGTCTCTCGAACCGAAGGATCTCCCGGCGCTTCCCGATTCACGCGATGCCGCCACCACGGCCGAGTACAACAAGCAACGCGGCGAGCTGGAGGCGAAAATCCGGGACTACAAATCCGCAAAGCAGGCTGAGATGGCGTGGGTGCTCTCGACCAGTCTCGGCTCGCCGGTGGCTCTTCCGCCTAAGCTGGTAGAGCACGAACTCAATCGCCTGGATCGCGAGGAACTCGTCCGGCTGCGCGCAAAGATCGATGGACTGAATGCCGGTCTGCTGGCTCCGCCCCATGCCATGGCGCTCGTGGATGCACCGCAGCCGGTCTCGCAGCACGTATTCATCCGGGGCAACCCGAGCCGGCCTGGAGAAGAGGTTCCCCGGCGCTTTATCACCGTGCTCAGCAAGGGCGAGCCGAAACCGTTCGAGCACGGAAGCGGCCGCCTCGATCTCGCGCGCGCCATCGCCTCGCGGGATAATCCGCTCACAGCGCGCGTGATCGTGAACCGCGTCTGGCAGCATCACTTCGGAGCGGGCCTCGTCCGCACGCCATCCGACTTCGGGACGAAGGGCGAGCCGCCCACCCACCCGGAATTGCTGGATTGGCTCGCCTCGCGCTTCATGGAAGGCGGCTGGTCCCTAAAGAAACTGCACCGGCTCATCCTTCTCTCCAGCACCTGGCAGCAGAGCAGCGACGCCGCTCCCGAGGCGATCCAGCGCGATCCGGAAAATCGCCTCATAACACGCATGAACCGGCAGCGCCTCGACTTCGAAGCGACGCGGGATTCGCTCCTTTCCGTCGCGGGCAAGCTCGATCCGGCACTCGGCGGCCGCGGGGTCGATCTTCTGGCGCAGCCGTACCCGGTGCGCCGCACGCTTTACGGATACATCGACCGGCAGAATCTCCCGGGAACTTACCGCACCTTCGACTTTGCGAGTCCCGATTCCACCAGCCCACAGCGGCACGTCACCACCGTGCCGCAGCAGGCGCTTTTCCTCATGAACAGCCCCTTTGTGATCGAGCAGGCAAAAACGCTGGCGGCCACGGTATCGACAGGCGCGACCCCCGATGAGCAGAAGGTCGAGCAGCTTTATGAGAAGATCCTCTCCAGGCGGGCAGGATCGGATGAAGTCCGCATGGGCCTCGACTTCGTGCATGCATCCGCGCAGTCCGCCCACGCCCCGGTGTGGCAATACGGATGGGGGGGCTTCGACGGAAAGGCGGTCGAATTTCATCCGCTGAAACATTGGACAGGAACGGTGTGGCAGGGCGGCCCGGCGCTGCCGGATGCCGACCTGGGGTTCGTGCATCTGGGGGCGGCAGCCGGTCATCCCGGGAGGGATCTCCAGCACGCGGTCATCCGGCGCTGGACTGCGCCTGTGGATTGCACAGTGAGCGTGCGCGGAACGCTGAAGCGGGCCGATTCGCATGGAGACGGTGTCCGCGGCCGCATCATTTCGAGCCGCGCGGGCCTGCTCTCGGAGTCGATCGCGGCCCCTGCGGGATCGAGCGAGACCGCCGTGAGCGACATAGCAGTACACAGCGGCGATACGATCGATTTCGTGGTCGATTGCATCGGCGACGATAGCTTCGATGGCTTCGCCTGGGCGCCGATCGTGGATGGCGGCCAAGTCGGCCGCTGGGATGCGAAGGAGAATTTCAGCGGCCCGAGCGTGGACGCATCGCTCACCCCTTGGGAGAGGTACGCCCAGGTCTTGCTCGCCTCCAACGAGTTTGCATTCGTAGATTGATCGCGCCGGAACCGATCCCCTGCCCCTCGAACGACGCCGCGCCGATGCTTTGGCGCACGCGCGCGCAGACCTTTGATCTCTCCCGACGCGCGTTGATCATGGGTGTGCTCAATCTCACGCCAGACTCCTTTTCCGATGGAGGACGCTTCGTCGATCCATTCCGGGCCGTCGAGCATGCGCGCCAGATGCTCGCCGAGGGGGCGGATCTCATCGATATCGGGGGCGAATCGACCCGACCCGGCGCGGAGACCGTTTCGGAGGAGGAGGAATTGCGGCGCGTTCTCCCGGTGATCCGCGAACTGGCCGCGGAGATGCGCTGCGTTGTCTCCATCGACACCATGAAGCCTGCGGTCGCGTGGGCCGCGGTGCAGGCGGGCGCGGGGGTCATAAACGATGTCCGCGGCCTGCGGGATGAACGAATGCGCGCGGTCGTGGTCGAAACGGGAGTCGGCGCGATTGCCATGCATATGCAGGGTGAGCCGAAAACGATGCAACTCTCCCCCTCCTACACACATATCGTGCGCGAAATCGGGGAATTTTTTCGACAAACCTACGCGGCTTGCATAGCCTCCGGCATGGATGCCACGCGCCTCGCTCTCGACCCCGGCCTTGGCTTCGGAAAAACGGGCGCTCACAATCTGGCGGTCTTGAAACATCTCGGCGCATTGCGCGTACACGA
>JBBQFQ010000115.1:0-3541 GCA_038322235.1 Chthoniobacterales bacterium | reverse complement strand
GTTCGCGGGGGTGGCGGCCAGCATGGAGCTATTCGGCGTGCCGAAGTGGGGCTCGGTGCCGGTGGTGGCGGTGGGAATCTGGTTCCTCATCGTCCGCGGGACGTACCGGATCGTCGAGCGCGTCTTCCTGGTCGCGTGCGTTTTCTACTTTGTGTACCCGGTCTCGGCGTTCCTGGCGCATCCCGACTGGAAGTCCGTCCTGCACGACACGATCATCCCGTCGCGCCTCTCCTTCGACTCGTCGTACGTGGGGATGCTCGTCGCGCTGGTCGGAACGACGATTGCGCCGTGGATGCAGTTCTACCTGCAGTCGAGCGTCGTCGAGAAGGGGATCCGGAAGGATCGGTACTGGATGACCCGGTGGGACGTCATCGTGGGCTGCATCGTGACGGACATCGTGGCGTTCTTCATCATCGTGGCCTGCGCCGCCACGCTGTTCGTGCACCATGTCGCGGTCGGCGACGCCGCCGCCGCGGCGCGCTCCCTCGAGCCGCTCGCGGGCCGCTACGCCTCGGGCCTGTTCGCCATCGGCCTGCTGAACGCGTCGGTATTCTCCGCTGCGATCCTGCCGCTGTCGACGGTCTACTACGTGTGCGAGGCCTTCGGCTGGGAGGCGGGCGTCGACAAGCGGTTCGGCGAGGCCCGGGCTTTCTACAGTCTCTACACCGCGATGATCGTGCTCGGCGCGGCCGTCGTCCTCTGGCCGGGCTTTCCCCTCATCCGCGTGATGTTCCTCTCCCAGGTCGCCAACGGCATCGCGCTCCCGCTGGTGCTCGTCTTCATGCTGCTCCTCGTCAATCGCGAGGAGCTCATGGGAGATCAGGTCAACGGCCGGGTCTTCAACGGCATCGCGTGGATCACGACCGTGGTCATGATCCTCCTCACGCTGCTCCTCGTCGCCAACGGGTTCGGGCTGAAGGTCGGGGCGTAGGGCTATTTATCGATAATGATGTGCCCGTCGGCAGGATGCTCGCCCTGAGCATCGATGAGGACCTGCCAGTACTTGTAACCCGGATCGGGAATGTAAGGCGTTCCAGCCTTGATGTTCCCGGAATAGCAGGTCCGAGATGTCCCGCATCCCGCGGGAACCCAACGCTTATTGGCTTGTTGCACCATCCCTTCAAACACATCATCCTCGAATTCGATGCGAAGGGTGTCGGTTCTCGTCTTGGCCACCCAGAGAGCGACCTCGGCCGCTCCTTTCGAGATCTTCACCTTCGGATAGTTCAGCTTGTCGGGCGTGGGACCGACGACGATGGCCCGAATGCCCTTCGGCGTAAAAAGCCCCTCCAGATAGCCCGAGGCGTGAACGGCGATACCGATCAGGATGCCTGCGAGAAGCGAGAGGAATATGGGGGCTGGGCGTAACGAGCTAGATGCCATCGTCCCTCCTTCATGGGCCGGCCGCGTTGTGCGGCGCGGCGATGATCGAACGAAACTCTGCGTTATCGCGGAGCGAAGCGAACTCCGGCTGTCGCAGGAGAATTGCACGACAGTAACCCGCACCGACCGCCTTCCGTAGCCAATCGAACGAGTCGGAAGGCCGGTGGTCCAGTGCCGCGACAATTGCGGCATCCGCCAGCAGGTTCGGATCCTTGTTGTCGATGGCAAGGGCCTTTCGTGTTTCCTCTGAGGCTTCGGCGGCGTGTCCGGTTCGTGCGAGCCCCGTGGCAATGAAGGACATCGCCTCTGCATCGTGCGGATTGAGGCGAAGTTGACCACGGGCCAGGGCAATCGATCGCGAATAGGCCTCGGTCGACTTTGCGTTCATGCCACTAACGCCTCGATACGCGTCTCCGAGATTGCCCCAGATTCGGTAGTCACCGGGCGAAATCCTCTCGGCGCGCTCTAGAGACAGGACCGCCTGCGAGAATTGCCCCATCCAGAGTTGCGTGAGCCCCAGATTGGAGGCAGCGCTCGGATTGTTCGGCTGCAACTCGATCGCCTTTCGAAACGCCTCGATCGCGGATCCGAAGTTGCAGCGCATCGTTTCCGTGCCGCCGAGATTGCTGAACGCGCGATAGCTGTCTGGAGCGACGCGTCCGGCGCGCCGGAACATGTCGGCCGCCTGATCCCAGCGTCCCCTGTCGTAGTAGAGCGCACCGAGTTGGTTGAAGACTGCGAATGAAGGCTGAAGCTCCGCGGCCCGTTTGAAAGCGGCCTCCGCGGCGGCGTCATCGCCGGCAGACTCACTGGCTCGCCCCAGTCCGAGCAGCGCGACCACGTTGCCGGGCTGCGCCGCGATCGAGCTTCGGAATACCTCAACGGCCTCCTTCGCTCGTCCGGTCTTGAGCATAGTCTCGCCGCGGACGACGTCCACCTCGGGCAGTCCCGGGTCGAGCGCGCGGGCCGCGTCCGCGGACTTCAGCGCGCGGTCGGCCCAGGAGCGCTCCTTCGTGAAGTCGAACATCGCGAGCGCGGCGCGCCCGAGTGCCGCCTTCACGAGCGCGGAGGCGGGCTTCTCGGCCTCGAGCGCCTGCAGGATCCCCATCGCTCGCTCGACGTTGTCCCGCCGGTCGTAGCGCTGCAGCAAACCGATCGCCTGGAGGTAGCGTTCCTGGTCGGAGACCGTGTCGAGGCCCGACGGCGTCGGGGTTCGCCGGCTGGTCCGCCGCAGCACGAGGTCTCGGATCACGCCGTCCGCCACGCGATCCTGCAACGCGAAGAGCTCCGAACCTTCGACGGTCTGGATCGCGATCTGGCGACCCGAGGCGTCGACGAGACGATACGTGATGCGGAAACTCTCCTTTTCGCGCTGCAGGCTCCCCGAGAGGAGGGTCGTGGCCCCCAGCTTCTTCGCCACGCGCACAAAGTCCGAGTCCTGCATCGCGGCCTCGACGGCGGCCCGCGGGGTCACGACCTGCAGGCCCGGAACGTTTGAGAGACGCGCGCTCACGGTGTCCGCCATCCCCAGCCCCATGAGCTCGCCCTCGCCGGTCCCGATGAGATTGCGAAACGGAAGCACCGCAAGCTGCCGGACGCCCGGGGCGGGCGCGGCGGCTCTCGGCCGCGCGATCCGGTACACCGCGACGAGAAGAGCCGCGGCCGCCGCGACTCCCGCGAGAGGAATCGCGAGGCGCCGCAGAAGGCTCCGGCGCGGATTCGATTCGAGCAGGTCCCGCGTCTGACCGGACAGCGTCTCGTCGAGCTCGATCCGGGCATCGCCGGCGTCGCGGAGGCGGCGGTTGCGGTCCTTCTGCGTGCAGCGGCGGAGAAGCTCCCGCACGTTGTTCGGCGTCTTCGGGGGAAGCAGGCCCCAGTCCGGGTCGAGTTCGAAGATTGCCGCGAAGGTCTCGGCCGCAGTCCCTCCCGCAAACGCTCGGCGCCCGGACAGCATCTCGTACAGCACGCATCCGAATGCCCAGATGTCGGTGCGCTTGTCGATCTCCCCGCCGCGCGCCTGCTCGGGGCTCATGTAGGGCACGGTCCCGGAGATCACCCCCGGAACGTTCGGGTCCGTCGTCAGGGTCGGAGAGCGCGAGAGGTCGGGCTCCGGAGCTTCGGGCGCGAAGGCGCGCGCGAGCCCGAAGTCCAGCAGCTT
>JBBQFQ010000114.1:0-3863 GCA_038322235.1 Chthoniobacterales bacterium | reverse complement strand
TCGCGGCCGCTGCCGACCGGCCAGCAAATCATCCAGATCCTCCCACCCGGCTTCCACCGCCGCATCCGGCCCCGTCAGCTTGCTCAGACACGCCACCTCCCGTTGCCGCGGCCCCGCCGCCGTGCGCACCGATTCGCACAGGCTCCAATACTCGTAACGCTCTCCTCCCGCCACCTTGCTGCGACGACGCAAAAACATTCGCCAAAATCCCCGCCAATTTCACACCCTTCAATGACCACTTCGGCACTACATCGCCAAAATCACGCCGGCTCTCTGAGGCGCCCGCTCACCGTCCGACCCGCTACTCTGGAAAAAATCTTCCGCGCTCACCAAACTGCGGAACTTGGGTTAGCTCGCAATGGCAGGCCCGGCGAGCCCGAGCCGGGTGGCATCGGCCCGCAACGCGGCGATCACCCGCTCGATCACTTCGTCGAGCGGGAGTGCGAGCTCGGCCGCCCCCCGCGTGATGTCTTCGCGATTCACCGCGCGGGCGAAGGCCTTGTCCTTCAGCTTTTTCTTCACGCTCGCGACGTCGACTTCGTGCACGCTCTTGCTCGGCCGCACGCGGGCCACCGCGGTGACGAAGCCGCTCAATTCATCGACCGCGTAAAGCGTCTTCTCAAGTGGCGTCTCCCGCGCGACGCCGCAGTAGTCGGCGTGGGAAAGGATCGCCCGGCAGACCTCCTCGCTCCACCCATTCTCCCGCAGCCACTTCACGCCGGCGGATGGGTGTTCCTCGGTGGGACTACGTTCGGCATTCGGATACCGCTCGTAGTCCATGTCGTGGAGCAGCCCGACGGCTTCCCAGAGATCGGCATCCGCTCCCGCGAGCAGCGCGAAATGCCGCATGGAATCGGAAACCGCGTAGCAGTGGCCGCGAAGACTGGGCGATTGCACCCACTCGTGGAGCAGGGCGAGGGCGCGGGGAGCGAGGCTCATGAGAGGAAGGCGGGGGCGCTGCGTTTCAGCCCCGGCGGGGGGTGCGCTGATACGCCACGAACATGGCGGCGGCGAAGAGCAGGTCCACGATCCCCGCGGCGAGGGGCATCCATGCGGCGCGGCCGAGGAGGAAGAGGATCACGCCACCCGCGCCGAAGCCGACCTTCTCCAGGATCCCCGGGACCATGATCGGCCGGTAGCGCACCGGATCCCGCGCGATCAGGACGAAGGCGAACTGCCACGCGAGCGCCACGCCCAGGAAGCCGTAGAAAAATTCCGGATGCGTGATCGCGGGCGGAAAGTCGCGGCCCGTTTTTCCCTCGAGAAAGAACTGCGGAATGATGCCGATGAAGCCGTAGAGCGCGGCGATCCAATAGACCCGGGAAATAAACGGAGACATGGCCGAGCATTAGAGGCGCGGTCTGGCGCCCGGCCAAGGGAAAAAGCGCGCCGGCGCTCGCTCGCGGTCAGATCGACCCACCCGGCGCGAGCCGGTACTCGAGTCCCTCGACGAGCGCCTGCCAGCTGGCCTCGATGATGTTGTCGCTCACGCCCACCGTGCCCCACGTCTTCGTGCCCTCCGCACTCGTGATGTGGACCCGCGTTTTCGCCGCGGTTGCCCGGTGGCCGTCGATGATGCGGACCTTGTAGTCCGTGAGACGGATGGCGTCGATCGCCGGATAGAACGGCCGGAGCGCCTTGCGGAGCGCGGCGTCGAGCGCATTCACGGGTCCGTCGCCTTCCGCGACTGTGTACTCCGCCACTCCGTTCACCCGCAGTTTCACCGTGGCTTCGCAGGTGCGGTAGTGACCGGCGCCGTCGCGCCGGAACTCGCAATGATACTCCTGGAGGTGGAACAGCGGTTGGTGCGCCCCGAGGGCCCGGCGGACGAGGAGATCGAATGACGCCTCGGCCGCTTCGAATTCGTAGCCCTCCGCTTCGAGTTGCTTCACCTGCTGGAGGATGGCCGCCACTTCCGGCGCGCCCTTCGCGAGGTTCATGCCCAGCGCCTTCGCTCGAGCGAGGACGTTGCTTTGCCCGCTCAGTTCGGACACGAGGATGTGCTGGGTGTTTCCCACCGAGTCGGGACGGATGTGCTCGTACGAGTGGGCGAGCTTTTGCACCGCATGCGCGTGGAGCCCGCCCTTGTGGGAGAACGCACTCGTCCCGACGAACGGCGCGCGGGGATCGGGCGACAGATTCGCCAGCTCGTCCACGAAGCGCGAAACCTCGGTGAGCTGGGCGAGGTCCGGCACCACGACCAGATCGAGTTTCGCCTGCAGGCACGGGATCAGCGTCGTGAGATTGCCGTTGCCCGTGCGCTCGCCGTAACCGTTGAAGGTGCCCTGCACCTGCGCCGCGCCCGCCCGCACCGCTTCGAGCGCATTGGCGACCCCCAGGCCGCAGTCGTTGTGCGTGTGAATACCCACCGCGACCGCCTCGCCGAAGCGGCCGCGGACCGCCGCCACGATCGAGGAAACCTCGTGCGGGAGCGAGCCGCCGTTCGTGTCGCAGAGGACGAGGCAGTCCGCCCCGGCGTCTGCCGCGGCGGCGAGGGTGACGAGCGCGTGCTCCGCGTCGTCCTTGTAGCCGTCGAAGAAGTGCTCGGCATCGTAGAACACCTCGCGGCCATGGGCCTTCAGGTGGCGAACCGTGTCGGCGATCATCGCGAAATTTTCCTCGATGCTCACGCCGAGGATCTCCGTCACCTGCATGCGCCAGCTCTTTCCCACGATCGTCACGACGGGCGTCCGGGCGGCGAGGAGGAGGGCGACCTGGGCGTCATCTTCCACCGCGAGATTTCCGCGGCGGGTGCTGCCGAAGGCCGCGATTTTCGCGTGGCGCCACGAGCGCGCCGCCGCGGCCTCGAAGAACGCGACGTCCTTGGGATTCGATCCGGGCCAGCCGCCCTCGATGTAGTCGATCCCGAAGGCGTCGAGACGTTCGGCAACGCGGAGCTTGTCGTGAACGGAAAACGAAACACCGCTGCCCTGCGTGCCATCGCGCAGGGTCGTATCGTATAATTTGGGAGCTTTCATGGCAGTGCGGTGGCACGGCGCGACGCTGCCCGGGCGAACTTGCCTCCTCAGCAAGTGGCGCAACCCGGAACCCGTCACCCGTGCCGCGGGTGGGTTCAGGACTGCGCGCCGATAATCTCGATCTGCACGCGGATGTCTTCCTTGTCCGCGCGCACGTTCAAAAGATTCCGAATCGCGGCGATGGTGTGGCCGCTCTTGCCGATCACCCGACCGACGTCATCCCGGTGCAGCTCCACCCGGTAATAATGGGTCCGTCCGCCGTCGACTTCCGTCAGTACGTATTCCTGCGGATGCTGAATCAGCATCCTGATGACGTAATCCAGAAACCCTTTCATGGTGCCCTGTCTGGAAGCACTCTGTGCTGCGAGTCGTCCGCGGGAAAGCGGAAAATTAGGCCGCCGGAGCGTCCTTCGACTTCTTGCGCACCTTCTTGATGATGCTCGCCACGGTGTCAGACGCTTGGGCGCCGACGCTGAGCCAATACTCGGCGCGGTCGAGCTTCAGGGTGAAGTTTTCGCCTTCCTTCTTCGGGTCGTAGGTCCCGATGAGTTCGATGAAGCGACCATCGCGGGGGCTGCGCTTGTCCGTGACGGCAATGCGGTAAAACGGGCGCTTGGTGGTGCCTTCGCGGCGGAGACGGATAGAGACGGCCATGATCGTGTTCGAGCGTAGAGAGATTTCGGGAGCGGGGAGGCTAGCGACCTTCGGGAATTTGTCCAGCGATTCGTGTGAGCGGGGTTCGCTTGGGGTGCGATTAAAAATGGGTGAGGCGGTTTGGTTCAGTTCCAGAGGTGAGTCCAGAGTTGATTGGCGCGAAGGACGCGGAGCTGGGCGATGGATTCAGCGGTCTGGGGAAGCCAGGAAGTGCCGGCCTTTTTCAGGCGA
>JBBQFQ010000113.1:0-3915 GCA_038322235.1 Chthoniobacterales bacterium | reverse complement strand
TTAACGATCGCCTCCGCGATCGCCCTATCGGGCTCGCTCCGCGAGTTCTGTCGCTCCGCTCCAGTCCGAAGACGATGGCAAAAGATGGGCGGCGGAGCCGCGATTCTTTTTCCCATCGCGTTGCGGAGAACGCGATCCACCCGCGCTTTCTGCACGCGGAGATCCTATCTTGCGCCACGTTGCTCAACGTCGTCTCCGCACAGATGATTACGGCCTTTCGCCTTTGGGTCCTCAGGATGACGGGGAGGGGGGGCGGGTGTGAACGATAGTCACATTTGTATTTGCAAATGGCGCTTCGGATGACCCGGACGCGCGGCGGCGACGGATTCGGCTGAATCCGTCCCGGCAGTTTGGTGATGGGACGCCGCAATTGCTTTTAAGGATCGCGCTGGAGTCGTATTAGATTGTCGAGCCCGTTTACCACTCTCCCCTCGTTCCCCTCGCCTTTCACTCCAGAGCAATGAAATCCGTCCCCCAATTCCTCGCAGCGCTGGCCCTCTCGGTCTCCTTCTTGACTCTGCACGCAGCCGACACGCCGGCACCCGCCACCGTCCCACCACCCCCAGGCGGAGCTGTCGCCGCGCCAGCCGCGAATGACGAGGTCCGGAAGATCGCCGAGACTTATGCGGGGCGCGGTGTGCTGCGCGACAACACGCCGCCGACCGCGCCGAAGGATGCGGTGAAGACCTTCACCGTACGCGAGGGGTATGCGCTCGATCTTCTCGCGAGCGAGCCGGAGGTCATGCAACCGCTCTACATGAGTTGGGACTCGCGGGGGCACCTGTGGGTCACCGAGTATATTCAATACCAGTTTCCCGCGGGCCTGAAGATCGTGAGCTACGACCAGCACTTGCGTGCACAATTCGACAAGGTGCCCGAGCCGCCACCGAAGGGCGCGAAGGGCGCGGATAAGGTGGTGGTCTTCGAGGATTCCACGGGGAGCGGTTCGTTCGACAAACACAAGGTGGCGCTGGAAGGGCTCAACATCGCGACGGCGGCGATCAAGGGTGCGGGCGGCATCTGGGTGATCAACCCGCCGTACTTGTTGTTCTATCCCGATGCGAATGACGACGACGTTCCCGATGGTGATCCGCAGGTGATGTTGAGCGGATTCGGCATTGAAGACACGCACTCCGTCGCGAGCAGTCTTCGCTGGGGACCCGACGGCTGGCTCTACGGCGCGAATGGCAGCACGACGACCGGCAACGTCTCATCGGCGGTGACGAAGAACGTGCGCTTCCAGGGCCAGCACATCTGGCGCTTCCATCCGGGAACGAAAGTCTTCGAGATTTTCGCCGAAGGGGGCGGAAATACGTTCAGCACGGAGATCGACGCGCAAGGCCGCGTGTTCAGCGGGACCAATGGCGCCCAGCGCGGGATGCATTTCGACCAGGGCATGAGCGGGGTCAAAGGCTTCGGCAAGCATGGGCCGCCGCTGAATCCGTACGCGTTCGGCTATTTCGATCACATGGAGACGAAGAGCGACGGCAAGCGGTTCAGCCAGGCGTTCTCGATCTATGATGGCGGCCTCATGCCGGAACTCACCGGGCATTTCGTGGCGGCCAACTCGCTGCAAAACATGTGCTACGTGAGCCGGCGCATCCCGACGACCTCGACCTTCCGCGCGGAGGACGATCCGGAATTGTTGCGCAGCTCGGATCGCTGGTTCCGTCCGGTCGATATCAAGACGGGACCCGATGGATGCATCTACCTCGCCGACTGGTACGACACGCGGCTGAGCCACGTGCGGCCCGTCGACGACTGGAGCAAGACGGACGGACGGATTTATCGCGTGCGCCCGAAGGATGCCAGGGTCGGTTTGAAACCGTTCAATCTGCACACGGCGCCGGTGAGCGAACTGATCGCGAACCTGAAGCATCCGAACAAATGGTTCCGCGTGCAATCCGCGCTCGAGCTCAACTGGCGCGGGGAAAAATCAGCGCTGCCGGAACTCGAAAAGCTGGCGCGGGATGGCGGCAATCCGAACGCGCTCGATGCGCTCTTCGCGGTCCACATGCTCGGCGGCCTGGACGACGACCTCGCAATGGATCTGCTGAAGCATCCCGATCCCTACGTGCGCCGCTGGGTGGTGCGTTGCACGGGCGACAAGGGAGACGCGAGCACGCGGGTGGGCTCGGCTTTGAAGAATCTCGCGACGAGTGAGAACCATCCGGAAGTCCGCACCCAACTCCTATGCAGCGCGAAGCGGCTGCCCGCCGAAACGGCGCTCCCTATCGCGCGGGCGATGATGGAGCGCGACGCCGACACCAGCGATCAGCGCATTCCGTTGCTCCTCTGGTGGGTCATCGAGGCGAAAGCCGAGAGTGACCGCGATGCGGTGCTGGCGCTGTTTGGAGATCCCAAGGTGTGGGACTTGAAACTCGCGCGGACCTCTGGCGTGCAGAATCTGGCGAAGCGTTACGCCATGGCGGGCGGGAAAGAAAACTACGAGTCGTGCGCCAAGCTGCTCGCGCTGGCCGGGCGCAACGAGGATCGCGCGCTGGTCATCGAGGGCATCGTGGGCGCCTTTGAGGGTGGCAAGATTCCGGAGCTGCCTTCCGTCCTCGGCGATGCGCTGAACGCCTACATGAAAGGCCAGATGGACAACGATCTCGCGCTCGCCGTGAAGACGGGCAATGCGGACGCAGTAAAGAAGGCGATCGCGATCGTCGCGGACAAGAAAGCCAATCCCGTGAAACGCGCCGCGCTGATCCAGGCGCTCGCCGAGGCGGGCGACAAAAGCGCGGTGCCCGCGTTCCTCGGCATTCTCTCCGGAGCCGGCGAGATCGGCTTGAAGAAGGCGGTCCTGGCCGTCGCGGGACGCTACGACGAACCGAAGCTGGCGCAGGCCGTGGTCGCGGGTTACGAAGGGCGCTTCGCGGGCGATCCGGGGCTGCGCGACGCCGCGCACCGCACCCTCGCGAGCCGGAAGGAATGGGCGAAGCTGTTTCTCGACGAAGTCGAAAAGCATCACATCAAGGAGAGGAACGTGGCCCCGGACGTAGTGCGGCAACTGGGCCTCTATCACGATGCGGAGATCGATGAACTGGTGAAAAAGCACTGGCCGCCTTCGAGCGCGAAGCTGAGCAACACGCAGAAGCTCGCGGAGATGGGCCGCATCAAGGCGGCGATCGTCAATGGCGGCGGCGATGCCGAGAAAGGGAAGCTGCTCTTCACGCAGCGTTGCGCGGTGTGCCACACGCTCTTCGGCGAAGGCGGGAACATCGGGCCGGAACTCACGGGCTATGAACGCAACAATATCGAGTTTTGGCTGCCGGCCATCCTCGATCCGAGCATCGAGATCCGGGAAGGGTTTGGCGCTTACATTTGCAGTCTCAAGGACGGGCAGGTGCTCATGGGGCTGCTCGACAAGCAGGATGCGGGTGGGGTGGTGCTAAAGGATGTCGCGGGACAACGGCACGCGGTGAAGCAAAGCGACATTGCCAGCCTGGAGGCCTCGCCGGTTTCGCTGATGCCGGAGGCGCTGCTGACGGGGATGAGCGATGGGGACTTGCGCGATTTCTTTGCGTTCCTCACGAAGCCATGAGGAGTTGGCACTTTTGCCCACCTTTCAGAAGTCATCCTGGGGAACGGAGCACCACCGAGCCGGCCGTTGAGGTGCTAGCGGCGGCTGGTGCCTTCGGGCGAGCTGATCTCCTCCGGGTATCTTTGATAACGCTGGTGAGCAAAGTCAGAGATCAGCGGTCCTTAGCAAGCTGCTAATGACGTGATTTATAAAGTGCTGAAAAGCAGAGTGCGCGGGTGGATCGGCTTTTAACGATCGCCTCCGCGATCGCCCTATCGGGCTCGCTCCGCGAGTTCTGTCGCTCCGCTCCAGTCCGAAGACGATGGCAAAAGATGGGCGGCGGAGCCGCGATTCTTTTTCCCATCGCGTTGCGGAGAACGCGATCCACC
>JBBQFQ010000112.1:0-4063 GCA_038322235.1 Chthoniobacterales bacterium | reverse complement strand
ACCGATGCCACCGAACTCGTCCAGCGCTTCGGCCAGCTCGGCCAGCGGCGCTTCCACCTCGCGGCGTAACCGGCGTAAGCATCCCATGAAATCCGCCGCCATCGCGAGGTGCTGGACGTTCGTCTCCTCGAAGGGCGACCGGCGTTACCAGACGCTGCTCTACGCCGACGGCACGACGAGCTGCGACTGTCCCGGCTGGTGCAAACGCACCGCCGCGGACGGCTCGCGCAGTTGCAAGCACACCCGCTCGATCCTCATGGGCGCGGCCGATCGTGAATGCGAGCGCAGCCATGACTATGGCGCGGCCGTCTCCGCGCCGGTCACCGCAACGCCCGCCACGCGGGCCATCGCGCACTTCGGCCAGGTCGGCCGGAGAAAGATCCAAACCTGAAACCCGGGTCCGTTCCGCGCCGCCATCCCGGCGGTGTCGGGGCGGACCCAAACCACGAAAGGAAAACCCATGGCCGATTACTTCACCAACTTCAGCCTGATCGTGCCCCTGCCGGATGAAGCCGCGCAGGCGTATGCGCTCAAGCTGGCCGAGGAAGCCAGTGCCGCGGCGCTCGGCGATCAAACACCCGCCGACTTCCCGGCGTCGCTCGCGGATGTGACCGAGGACTGGGTCTTCGACACTGATGCGGAAAGTTCCGCCGGAAAAGGGGGCCTCTGGCTCCACTCCAGCAGCGGCGGCATTGATGCCGTCTGCGCCTTCATCCAGCACTTGCTGGAGAAGTTCGATCCCGCCGGGTGCCTGTGCTTCGAGTGGTCGCACGACTGCACGAAGCCGCGCACCGATGCCTTCGGCGGCGGGGCTGCGTTCATCACCGCCCGCAACATCAAAACCATGAGCACGGGTCAGTGGCTCCAAAGGCAGACGACCAGGCGGGGTGGCGCAAAACCAATGAAAGGAGGTCCTTCCCATGGGTGACCGCTGCTCCATGCAGGTGACCTGCCGCCGGCAGGACCGGGCGCGTTTCGAGGCGCTCGGGTTCGACCTGGAATTCGAGGAATCGAGCGACAGCCCGATCCTCGTGATGGCCGACCAGGAGGCCAACTACGCCCACTGCAACGAGTTGCCCGCGGACATTCCATACCACGGGCACAATGCGAGCGGCGACGATTACGGCCCCGGAAACGTCGCCTGTGACGGCACCCAGTTCGCAGACGTGCCCGCCACCACCGACGGCTTCGTCATCCAATGGGATTACGAGGCGCAACGACCGATGGAAAAGAGCATCGAGGAGATCCGGCTCTACATCGAGGTCCGCGAAGCAGTGGGCAGGATGTTCAAGGAACTCGCCGCCAAGGCCCGGCTCGACCCCGCGGTCTGAAACGCAACCTCACCAACGAAACGAAAACGAAAGGAGAAACCCAATGAGTCACTTCGCGACCATCACCACGCAAATCAAAGACCTCGCGGCGCTGAAAAGCGCCTGCACCGAACTCAGCCTCACCGTCGTCGCCCACACGACCGCCCGCGGCTACAGCACCAACACCGTTCGCGGCGATCACGTCATCCGGCTCAAAGGCCCGTATGACATCGCCGTGAATCAACAGCCCGACGGCACCTTCGGTCTGACGACCGACTGGTGGGACGGACACGTCGAGCAGGAGGTCGGTCAAAACTTCGGCCGGCTGCTTCAACTTTACGCCATCCACAAGGCCACGGCGGAGGCGCGCAAACGCGGGCATTTCGTGACGCGCAAAGCCGCCCAGAACGGGGCCATCAAACTCGTGATCGGAGGGGTGTGAACATGAAATCCAAACGCACCATCGAAGTCACCGTCGCCGCCACCGGCGAGATCGCCATTGAGGCAGTCGCGTTCAAAGGCGCCGACTGCGATCAGGCGACGAAGTATCTGGAGGAAGCGCTCGGCGCGGTCGTCACGCGCAGCAAGAAGCCCGAATACTACCAGCGTTCGCACCCGCGGGCGCAGCAACGGTTGGGACAATGAACGTCCTGACTTTCAAACCCAACGGGATCGTCACCGGCCTTTACACCGAGACGATCCCGCTTTCCGCGCTCGGCGCTCTCAAGGTCAACCGGCTCACCAACATCGAATTCAACGACTCGACCCAGCAATGGGAAGTGAAGGATCGCACGGGAACATTGCTGTTCTCCGATCCGTCGCGTGAGCAGTGCCTGCAATGGGAGCACCGGCGCTTCAACCAGTAGCTAAAAAGAAAGGAGAACACATCATGCGGGAAAAAATCACCCACTACATCGGGCCGGTTACGCCGGCCTTTACCTTGTCAGCCACGAGGAAGCGCGCGTGGAGGCGGAACTCAAAGCCGTCGCCACGGAACTCCAACACGGGCTCTTCGCCTGGTCGATCACCGAGGGGCTGATCGACACCACCAAGGGCACCGCTCGCGACTGCCAGGAACCACTGGAGGTGCTCGCCGCCGCCAGCGAACTGCCGGAGAACTCGATCCTGCTCCTGCGGGATTTCCATCCGTTCTTCGACGACGCCAATCCCGTGCTCGTCCGCAAGCTCAAGGACGTGATCCGCGAGGCGCGGACCTGCGGCAAAACCATCGCCCTGCTCGGCTGCCGCATTGCGCTGCCGCCGGAACTGGAACGCGAGATCACGCTGATCGACTTCACGCTGCCCGGCACCGAGGAACTCGGGGCCGTGCTGCGCGGCATCGCCCATTCGGCCAAACTGCCCGAGCCCAAATCGGAAACCCTCTCCGACCTGATCGATGCCGCCCGCGGCATGACCACCACCGAAGCCGGGAACGCCGGGGCACTCTCCGTGGTCGAAACCGGCAGACTCCATGCCCCCGTGATCGCCCGCGAGAAGGCGCAGGCCGTGAAGAAGAACGGCCTCCTCGAACTGGTCGAAGCGCAGGAATCACTCGACTCCATCGGCGGCCTCGACGTGCTCAAGGATTGGTTGCTCAAGCGCCGCGAGGCGTTCACCCCGCGGGCCGTGCAATACGGCCTACCCACGCCGAAGGGCGTCCTCATGCTGGGCATCCCCGGTTGCGGCAAATCGCTCACGGCGAAAGCCACGGCCAGCGTCTTCGGCGTGCCGCTGCTGCGGCTCGACGCCGGCCGCATCTTCGCCGGGCTGGTCGGACAGTCGGAGTCCAACCTCCGTTCCGTGATCCAGACCGCCGAGGCCATCGCCCCGTGCGTGCTCTGGCTCGACGAGTTGGAGAAGGGCCTGAGCGGCAGCAAAAGCTCCGGCTCCACCGATGGCGGCACGTCCGCCCGGGTCTTCGGCAGTTTGCTTTCCTGGATGCAGGAGAAGAAATCGCCCGTGTTTATCGTCGCGACCGCCAACGATGTGAGCCAGCTCCCGCCCGAACTGCTTCGGGTCGGCCGCTGGGACCAGCTGTTCTTCATCGACCTCCCCACCCGCGAGGAACGCGAAGTCATCTGGCGCCTGCAGATCGCCAAATACGCCTGGGAGCCCGAGACCTTCGATCTCCCGCAACTGGCCAGGGCGACGGACGGGTTCACGGGTTCCGAAATCGAGCAGGTCTTCGTCGAAGCGCTCTACCGAGCCTTCGACCAGGACAGCGAACCCACCGATCTAACCATCGGCGAAGTGCTCGTGGACTTCGTGCCGTTATCCAAACTCATGGCCGAGCAGATCGGCGCCCTGCGCACCTGGGCCAAGGGCCGAGCCCGCCCCGCCACCACCCCGCAGCTCGACCGGAAACTCCGGAAGATCGCGGCGTAGGTTTTGGGTTGCCTGCCCCGACGCTTCCGCGCTGAACGAATCCGCCGATGTGGCGGGTTGGTTCGGTGCGGGGATGTCGGGCTGCCGGAAAAAGGGATCGCTCACCGCGAGTTCCTTTTTTTTAGCTATCAGTCGAATGGAGCCATATTCTTTCGATCGCGGAGATCAGCCCATGATCGCGCGCTCCACGTCGCAGAAGATGCTTCAATGGGGCCGCGCCACGGGGGGCGCGGAATTGCATTGATTCCGGACGCAATGCTCGTCATTTGATCCGGCTTCAATGGGGCCGCGCCACGGGGGGCGCGGAATTGTCAACGCGTCGCTAGGTGGGATTGACGAAGGTTTCGCTTCAATGGGGCCGCGCCACG
>JBBQFQ010000111.1:0-4674 GCA_038322235.1 Chthoniobacterales bacterium | reverse complement strand
GAGAAAGCCACACTCGCAGAGCACGGCCACCCCGCGGGCATTGCGCAGCACGTAGTAGCCGCGCTGCCGGATGTGCCGGTCCTCGGTGCCCGCCGCGCGCACCAGCCGCGGGTGGATCGCCGACGCCAGCGCCGCGCTCTGACCGGAATAGTAATACGTCTCGATCCCCGCCGCGCCTTCCCGCTGGCCGGAATTGAGATGCACGGAGACAAAGATCGCGCCCCGCCGGGAATTCACCGCTGCACAGCGTCCGCCGAGCGTCACGAAATAATCGCCATCGCGGGTCATCACCACCGGAAAGCCGGCCTGCCGCAGTGCCGCCCGCAGCCGCAGCGCGATGTCCAGCGTGTAGGGCTTTTCCGGGATGCGCTGCCCTGGCCCGCCCCCGCGATCGTGCCCCCCGTGACCCGCATCGACCACGATCGTCGGCAGCGCCAGCGCCGACCCGGCAAGAACCAGGAAAAAAAAGACGGCAACGAGGGAGCGGATTCTGGACATAGGGCTCGACACGGTTCGGGAATAGCTAGGCGAATGCCAGAGGAAATTAAAAGGCAAGGATGAGAGGTGAGGCAGATCCGCGCGCCACGCTCTTCACTTCCAGACCTCATCCTCTATCCTTCATCCCCTGATGAAACTCCGCATCCTTCTCGCCTCGTTCCTTGCCTTCACCCTCTCCGCTGCGGGCCAGAAGATGCAGACTCCAGCCGGCGAGGCGCCCGGCCCGTGGATTCTCGGCACCATCGGCATCGGCAAGCAGCCCGATGGCACGATGAAGACGACCGCGCTCAAGGGCCTCGCCATCAAAGTAGGCGAGCACGGCGAAGCCGCCGTGGCCTACGACCTCGACCTCTGCCGCATGGCCGGCGCGTGGGTGGGGAAATTCACCACGCCGATGAACCTGATGTCGCGCGGGGAATATCCGACGGCGCTGGGGGAAGTGGCCTTTACCACCGGAGCGCTGCCCGGTTTCCACGTTCCCGACGGTGCTTCTCAGGGAAAAGAGGCCGCTCTTCCGGGAAAAGGGGGCGCCCCCATTCGCGACGGGGGCGCACCTCCCGCGTCCGGGGGCGTCGTTCCGCCGTTCGGGGGCTCCGCTGGCTCGTCTGGGGGCGCCCCCATCGCGTCCGGGGGCGGAGTTCCGCCGCATGGGGGGACCGTCGCGCCGTCCGGGGGCGCCCCCATTCCGCGCGGGGACGCCCCCATTTCACGGAACTCCGCCCCCGCGGCGTCCGGCGGCGCCCCCGTCGTGCGGAGCGCTGCCCCCGCCGGCTCCGGGGTCGCCCCCGCGGCAAATGGGGGCGGCGCTCCGGACCCCACCAGCCCCACTTTACTCTGGAAAGACCCCCGTCCCGAGCCCTTCGGCCCGCTCCCGGAGGGGCAGGCGCGCTTCCGCGGCTTCTACGTGAACGGCGACAAGACGATCCTGAAGTGGGACATCGGCGGGGTGGAGGTGCTGGAGATGCCGGAATGGCGCGCCGGCAGAGTGGTCCGGCTGATTGACGGGGCGGCGCTTCCGACTGCGATCGACGGCGTGGTGATCGAGCAGACGGATCGCCTTCGCTCGCTCACCGAAGGCGGCCCGGCCTACTGGCCCGAGCCCGTGGTCACGACCGGCGAACTCTCCAAAGACACCGACAGCGCTTACGTCGTGGACACGATCAAGCTGCCCGACCCGAACCCGTGGGGCGCGCCGATGTTCGTCGGCGGGTTCGACTTTTTCCCCGATGGGCGCGCGGCGGTCTGCACCTTCCACGGCGATGTCTTCCTCGTCTCCGGGCTCGACGAGAAGCTGGAGCACGTGACGTGGCGGCGCTTCGCCAGCGGGCTCTACCACGCGCTCGGCCTCAAGATCGTGAACGGCGAAATCTACGTGACCTGCCGCGACGGCATCTGGCGGCTGAAAGATCTCAACGGCGACGGCGAGGCGGATTTCTACGAGGCGTTCAACTTCGAAGTGAAGGTGACGAAGAGCTTCCATGAGTTTGTCTTCGACCTGCAGACGGACCCCGCGGGCAACTTCTACTTTGCCAAAGCCGGCCCGGTGAAGAACGGCGGGCGCGGCTTCGATGAAGTCATGGCGCATCACGGCAGCCTCTTCCGCGTGTCGCCGGATGGGAGAAAGTTCGACGTCATCGCCACCGGCTTCCGCGCGCCGAATGGCCTCGGCGTCGGCCCGCACGGCGAGCTGACCAGCGGCGACAACGAGGGCACCTGGACGCCGGTCTGCCGGCTCAACTGGATCACCCCCGGCGGCTTCTACGGCGTCGTCCCGCTCTCCCACCGCGACCCGCTTCCCACCAGCTACGACCTGCCGCTCTGCTGGCTGCCGAAGCGCGTGGACAACAGCAGCGGCTCGCAAGTCTGGGCACCGGACGGTTGGGGTCCGTGGGGCGGGAAGATGCTGCACCTCAGCTACGGCCAGGCCGCGCTCTATGGCGTGCTCTTCGAAAACACCCGGAGGGACGCGCTCCCGCGCGTCCCTGACTCGGGAGACGCGCGTGTGGAAGATCACGGACGCGCGGGAGCGCGTCCCTCCGAGATGCAGGGCGGCGTGACGAAGTTCCCGCTGCAATTCCAGAGCGGCATCATGCGCGCGCGCTTCTCGCCGAAGGACGGCCAGCTCTACGTCGCCGGCCTGCGCGGCTGGCAGACGAGCGGCTTGAAAAATGGCTGCTTCCAGCGCGTGCGCTCCACCGGCGCCGAGACGCGCATGCCCATCGAGCTGCATGTGAAGAAGGACGGCATCGAGTTGCGCTTCACCACCTCGCTCGACACGCAATCCGCCCGCGACCCGGAGAACTGGCACCTCGAACAATGGCGCTACCTCTGGTCCGCCGCCTACGGCTCGCCCGAGCTCTCCACCGACACCGCTCCCGAAGCCCCCGCCGAAGCCGGCAAGGACGGCGCCGCGCAATTCACCAAAGCGCAGATGAGCGTGGCGAAACACGACCCGGTCGCCGTGAAGAGCGTGACCATCGGCACCGACGACCGCACCGTCTTCCTCGAGATCCCCGGCCTGAAACCGGTGATGCAGATGAGCATCAAATACGACCTCAAGACCGCCGACGGCAAAGAGCTGCGCGGCGAGGTGGTGAACACGATCCACGCGCTGGGAGAGTAGCCATGCGCTGCCCAAGCTGGTAGAACACTGCGCGGCAGGCTGGTTCCCATTCGCGTCAATACCCTCACCTGTCGTTCGCCCTGGTCGAACCTCACGATCCTCGCCATCAACGTCATCTGCTCTGCGTTGCTCGCGAGCGGGTCGATCCCCAAGAAGTTGCTCGGCCATCTGGTGCTCACGAATTGGTCCCCCGTCGGATTGTTGGGCCACCAATTCCTCCACGGCAGCCTCATGCACCTGATCGGCAACATGATTGTCCTCTGGGTCTTCGGGAATGCGCTCAACGGGGTGATGCGCGACCTCGACTACGTCCTCGCCTATCTCGGCTGCGGACTTTTTGCCGGCATGCTTCACCTAGTCCTCGATGGCCACCCCGCGGTGGGAGCGAGCGGCGCGATTTCGGGTCTGATGGGAATCTACCTCGCCATTTATCCGAAGAATGAAGTGACCTGCTTCTACTGGTTCTTTCGGCCCGGGACCTTGGAGATCAAAGGCTACTTCCTGATTATCGGCTGGTTCATCTGGGATGTGGTATCGGCGATTCGCGAGGAAGTCGGAATCGCCTCGTGGGCTCACGTCGGCGGGACAATCGCCGGCTTCTTCATCGGCCTCGCCGTGCTCAAGCTCCAACGCGTTTACCTTGGCGATTACGACAATCCCACCGCGCTCGACCTCCTGCCCAGTCGCGACGCCTGATCGCCAGGTTCACACTTTGGGCGTCCGCTACCCGACCGCCGCCCGTTCCCCCCAGGGCGAATATTTTCGCGCGATCGGCGCACGGTCGAACTCCTGCGGGAGCGCCAGGATGTTCCCATCGTCGATGCGGAAAATGACGTAACCGTGCGCGACGAGCTTTTGCCGGAAGGTTTCCTCGCACGTTTCGACGATCAGAATCGGGCGTGATTTCGCCAGGCATTCTTCCGCGCCCGCGAGCACCTGATTTTCCGCGCCTTCCACGTCGATCTTCATCAGGCCCGGAGCGCGTGCGCCGCCCGCGATGAGATCGTCCACGGACGAGGTGCGGCAGCGGATCACGTCGTCCATCCTGTAGGCGTGTTGCAGACTGTAGTCATTGTCCAGATGGGCCGTCGTCTCGAGCGAACCAGTCGCACCACTGGCGCGATCGACGAGGAAACCCGCCTCGCCCGTGCGATCGGACAGCGCGATGTTTCGCGCCTCGCAGTTCGTGATCGCGTTCTTGCGGATCGTGCGCTGGACCAGACCAAAGTTGGTTGGATCCGGCTCGAACATCATCACTTGCTCGACGCCCGCGTGCTGCCGCACGAACCACGAGTAGAAGCCGATATTCGCGCCAATATCCCAAAAGACGGCCGGCTTGAACGTCTCGATCACGAGCGTGAACGCCGCGCGAATCTCCGGCTCGAGCGCCGCGGGATTTGCGATCCAGCTCGCATCGCGGAGCAGCTTCACCGCGACGCGGAGGCCGGTGGCCGGAATCCGCGTGTCCACGGTGACGTCGCAGCGATTCTGAAAGCGCCGGTAGAGCGGAGACCGGCGCAGCCGCCAGAGCGGATGCCAGCGATCGCGGACGA
>JBBQFQ010000110.1:0-5030 GCA_038322235.1 Chthoniobacterales bacterium | reverse complement strand
GCCAGCGTGCCCGGCCGAATCGAGTTCACTTTCGTTACCGACGATGCCCCTCGCGCTCGGTTGCTCTCCACCCCGCCTCACGGCGACGCAGTTACTCCGCGCTTCCAGCATTATCACGATTTTGCCGTTCAGTTGTTTCATACCGATGTGCTGTGCGCCTCCGCGGCGCACGATTGCGGAAGCCTGCTGCCGCTTTTTTGTGAGGCAGCTTGCTGCCGACGGAGCGGCTGGCTGAGGAAGGAAACAACGCCGGCAAGCCGGCTGGGGAAAGCGGCGGCAAGCCGCGCGCAGTCCAAGGCCGTCGGCCCCCGCTTCTGACAGTCGGTCGTCGCGGCGCACTGCGCTTCCGCGGCGGCGTCGTGCGCCCCGTCGGCATGGCGGCGGCGTGACCACTACCCGCGCCGCACGCGAAACAACGGGTAGCGGCCGTAGTGCTTCGCGAAATCCACCTGGCCGAGGTAGTCGAGCGCAAAGCCAGCCGGCTCGGGGTCGAACTTCGACGCCTCGGCCATCGCGATGTGCGCCGCGAAGGATTCGCTCGCCCAGACTTCTCCGGGTGCGACGACCGGCTCGATGCGCGCGGCGTGACTCACGTGCGACCCGGTGAACGTGATCTGCCGGATGATCGGATCGACGCACATCAACACCGGTCCGGTGTGGAGCGCGATGCGCAGATTCAATTCTTTCGGGAGGCCTTTCGAGGCCCAGTCGGTGGCTTGAATTCGCTCGCTCAGCGCAAGTCCGAACCTTCCGGCTTGGGCGGCTTCATCGAAGACGAAATAAAACGCGTCACCCCACGTGTTCGTGAAGATCGGGCGATCGGCGGACTGATTCAACAGCTCGGAGGCGAGCCCGAGGAACTCCGGCGCGAAGTGGGCGAGCTGATGCTCCGGGATCTTGCTGTAGCCCACGACGTCGGCGAAGAGCATCGTCTGGATCGTGGGCCGTCCGGCGCGCACGCTCATGTTCAACGGCGCGGCGCGATGACGCACGGGGGCCGCGGGGGCCGGCACCTCGACTTCGATGGACTCGATCTCCGGCACGGGGACGTGTTCCACCGCGAAGCCCAGGCTGCGCCACGATTCCACGAAACTCCCCGTGCCGCCGGGCAGACCAGGTTCGCCGTCCCACAGAGCGACCGGGATGACGCGCAGATCGAGGAGCTTCGCCCGGAGCAGCGCGTTGCCGATGAGGCAGCGGTTCAGGTGTTCGAAGATCAAGGCGGGAGCGTCCGCCGCGGTGAGAGGCTTCGTCTGCTGACTGAGATAGGAGACAGTCGTCGCCTCTTCGAGCGCGTGATGGAAGCGCCCCTCCCAGTCTTCGCCCGGCAGACCCGCGACGCTGGTCTCGATGAAGTCCTCTTTCCGCCAGGGGAGCAGAATGTGCCGTTCGGGCTGCAGGTCGGTCATTCGCTCCAGCGCCTCGAGGCACAGAATGTCGCCACCCGCGGCGGCAGAGACGAAGACAAAGCCGGGGTTGAGCCGGCGGAGTTCGCGTTCCAGTCGCGCGCCCGCTTCGGCGCCGAGGCGGGCGGGAAAACGAACCGGCGCCCGATTGGCGGCGTCCACCATGTGACCGGAGAAGACGATCATCGCCGGGAAGGCGAAGACCGACTCGATTTCCTCCAGCCCGAGCCCGAGGGCCAGCGCGTGACGACGCGCGTGGCGGCGGGCAGCGTGCAAGGCCCGCCATTTCCGCGCGGGTCCGAGAGTCTGGCGGGCGGCGGCGTATTCTCCGAGCGCCGCATCCCGCCGGCCGAGGATCAATTCCGCCTCGGCGATCGTCAGCGCGCTCCACTCGTCGTGTCCCACGCCTTTCAGGATGGTGAGGACCTCGCGCGCGGCGGCTTCCGCCACTGCCACGTCGCCCGCCCACAACGCAACGGCGGCGGCATTGATGCCGAGATAGGAACGATCGCCCGCGGTCCGGGCGAGCCGCCGGGCCCGTTCATAGGCCCGGCGCGAACGCGCGAACCAGGTCCGCGCCGTCTTTTCATCGGTCGCCAGCCACGCCCGCTCCTTGGCGATCCGGCCCTTCACGGCCAGCAGATCGATGTTGGTGGGCGCCCGCAGGAGCGCGTCGTCGAGCAGCGTTTGCGCCTTCCCGAGTTCCCCGAGGGCCGCCGCGCAGAGCGCGCGGAGATGCGTGAGGCGCACGACCAGATCGTCGACGGCAGGTCCGGGCGAAAGTTTCCGCGCCTCGACCAGACCGGCATCCGCGAGTTCGGACGCAAGGAAGAGCTCGCCAAAATCGAACGCCGCTTTCGCCAGCGTCGTGAATCCCTCGTCAAGCCGTCCGTCGGGATTCACCCTGATCGTCCGGAGCAGCGCGGCCCGTTCCTCTGCCCCCGGCCGTGGATTCCAGGCGAGCTGAATCGAGCGGACCGTCGCCGCCTCTTCGCGCGCGACGCTGCGGATTTCATCGGTCGGAGCGGACATGGCGGCGGGGGTTCAGGCTGGCGGCGGCGAACCGATGTGAAACCCCAGCGCGACAATTGCCTGGAGCGTGCCGACCGCCGTGGCGCGGTCGTATTCCTTCTCCGATTCGCTGAGCTGGGCGTACGGTACCAGCCCGGGATGCTCGCGCCGGGGGTCGTTGCGGGCCGGGCCGTGGCGCCAGCCCTCGGCGAGGCGGCGCTGCGCCCAGACGTCATGGATGTGCTCCGCGAGTTTCTCGCCGAGCCGGACGAGCTCGGGCGGGAGGATGACGTGGGAAAGGTCGACGGGCCGGGGAACCCAGCCGCCGGCCGCCGGCGCGGGCGCGCGCCCGCCGATCGCCGCTGCCTGTAACTGCGTCGCGAAATCGACCGCGCCGGAGAACTCCCCGGGCCGCAGCCACGCCCGCCGGAGAAGCGCATTGCCCGCTTCGCCCAGCGCGGGAAGGATGGGTGGCTGCGTCTGAGCCGCGCTGACCTCCGCCCGGCCGAGCAAATCGCACAAAACGGCCGCGAGCACGCGCACGCCGTTTCCCTGCGCGGGAAAAAAGAAATGATTTCCGGCCGCGGGTGGGAGCACGGGAATGCCATGAAGCGGTTCGATCGAGAGCGCCGCCTCCGGCCAGGATCGGAGCGGGCGCCGAACGAGATCCGCGGCGCTCAAATCCGTCTCCGGCCCGGGGAGCAGGAGGGTCGGCCGTGGGCTGAGATCCAGCCCGGTCAGATTCGCGGCGCGGGCCGCATCCGCGATCTCGGCGAAGGCGAGCAGCAGCGCGCTGGCATCGTCGACACTGAGGCGCGCTTGCGCGCGGAGCAGCTCTCCGAGCGGAATGCCGAAGATCCACTCGCGCACCACCCAGAGCCAGCCATCCGACTCGCCGATCTCGTCGACGGGGTTGACCCCCTCGATCTCCGCGGCATCGAGCCGGGCGACCGACGCCTCGAGGGTAGCCCGCGTGAACGGCGGCGTGAGCTCCGCGGGACGAAACGCCCGCCACGAGACGAGGCGTTCCTCGCCGCCGACCTGGCGCGCCCGGTACGCCACGTAGCCGGGACCCGAGCCCAGACGCCCGAGAATCCGGAAGCGACCGTCGATGAGCGTGTCAGGCGGGATGTCGTCGGGATCGGACTCCATGATCGTTGAAGCCGATTCTGCGACATCGCGCGGGCGGCCAGAAGGAAAAAACGCGCGCGACCGGTTTGGGCGGGCGATGAATGAACCGGCGTCGCCCGCGTCTGTCCAAATCGCAGTACCTCCCTTCATGGAAAATCTTCAGCTTCTTGGCGCGGCCCTCGGCCTCGCGACGCTCGCCGGCATCAACCTCTACCTCACGGTCTTCGTCACCGGACTCGCGATCCAGCAGCACTGGATCACGCTCTCGGCGCAGTATCAGGGACTCGCCATCCTGGGCGAGCCGACGATCGTCATTCTCGCCGGAACCCTCTATTTCATCGAGTTTTTCGCGGACAAGATCCCGGGGCTCGATTCGGCGTGGGACGCGGTCCACACCGCGATTCGTCCCATCGGCGGCGCGTTCCTCGCCCTGAAAGTCCTCGGCACGCCGGATCCGATCTTCGACGTGATCATCGCTCTGCTGGCCGGTGGCGTGGCCCTCACCGCGCACAGCGCGAAAGCGGGCACGCGTCTGCTCGTGAATGCCTCACCCGAGCCGTTTTCGAACATCGCCATCTCGACGGCGGAAGACGTCGGGGTGCTCGGCGGGCTCTGGCTGATCAAGGAGCACCCCGCGATCGCGTTCGTCGTTTTCACGTGCCTCATCGCCTCCCTGCTCTACTGGCTGCCCAGACTGTTCCGCGTCGCCCGGATCAAGTTCTGGCTCCTCTGGAAGAAAATCTCCGCCTCCGCGCGCGGAGCGGACGAAACCCCGAACGCCGACCTTCCGGCGGACGCCGCGCTGCGACTGGCGACGATCAATGCGACCGGCGCCCGACCGATCTGGGCCGCTCCGTGCATCAGCGGTGCGTCCAAGGCCCTCCCGGCGAACGCGCGCGGCTGGCTCGTCGCGCTCGAAGGAGATGACCGCGCGCTCAGCTTCATCGGTCGCGTCGGCCTGAAGAAGGTCGCCCAGCGGCTGGATCTGAGCGGCTATCAGGTCGCCCGCGAACCGAAGTTTCTGAGCGAGGATCTCGTGCTCTTTCCCTCCGACAAGCGGCCGAAGTTCAGCTTCGTCTTTGACCGCTCGAAGGCGGTGCTGGTCAAGGCGCTCGCCAACTCGCTCAAGACGAGGCTGACGCCGCCGGTCGCACTCGCGCCGGCGGTCATCGTTCCCGCTCTGGCGCCCGAACCTGATCCGGTGCCGGCGGGAGTCTGATCTGCTCGGTTCGGGCGGTCGCTCCGGAAATGCCGACCGAAAACATCGGTTTCGAGCAGGCTTGCCTCAACCTTGCAGAGAGCACCTGCCAGGGAGGAGACCGGACGAGTCCCGACCCATGTCGGAGGGTGCGATTAAAAATGGGTGAGGCGGTTTGGTTCAGTTCCAGAGGTGAGTCCAGAGTTGATTGGCGCGAAGGACGCGGAGCTGGGCGATGGATTCAGCGGTCTGGGGAAGCCAGGAAGTGCCGGCCTTTTTCAGGC
>JBBQFQ010000109.1:0-5656 GCA_038322235.1 Chthoniobacterales bacterium | reverse complement strand
CAGAACTCCACTCCCACCACCGCGCCACCCCCCACAAAAACCTCCCCATCACCCAGCTCGACACCAACACGTTTCACCCCAAAGAAAAAATTCCGGTTTTGATCGCACGCACTTTTCCGGTTTTGATGTCACGCCGACAACGCTTCATTCCGGGCGTGACAACCTGCCCCGCGCGTTGTCAGGCTGATGGATTCACGAACTCCGAACAACTCTCCCCCTCAAATCATGAAACTTGGAATCATTGGACTCGGCCGCATGGGCGGCAATATCGCGCGGCGCCTGATGAATGCAGGCCACGAAACCGCCGTCTTCGACATCAACGAAGCGGCCCGCACCGAATTGGGCAAGGCCGGCGCGCAGGTCGGCTCCGGGATGGCGAATCTGCTCGAGTTGCTGGGTGACGGCCCGCGAGCGGTCTGGGTAATGCTGCCGTCCGGGCCCATCACGGAAAGCGCCATCACCGAACTGGGCGGCTTGATGCGCGCAGGCGACATCGTCATCGACGGCGGCAACACAAACTACAAAGACGACATCCGTCGAGCAAAGGAGCTGGCCGCCAAAGGCATCGACTACATCGACGTCGGTACGTCCGGCGGCGTTTGGGGCCTGGAACGCGGCTACTGCATGATGATCGGCGGACCGAAGAAGGCCGTGGACCATCTGGACCCCATCTTTGCGACTCTCGCGCCCGGACGCGGCGACATTCCCGCGACGCCTAATCGGGAGGAATCCGATCCGCGCGTGGAGCAGGGTTACATCCACACCGGCCCCGCGGGCTCTGGACACTTCGTCAAGATGGTCCATAACGGCATCGAGTACGGCATCATGCAGGCCTACGCCGAGGGGTTCGATCTCATGCGCTCAAAGAAATGGACCGAGCTGGCGGACGGCGCCCAGTTCTCGCTGAGCATGCCTGACATCGCCGAGGTCTGGCGGCGGGGCAGCGTCGTGGCCTCCTGGCTGCTCGATCTGGCCGCTGCTGCGCTGGCCCGTGATCCCAAGCTCGAAGGATTTTCCGGGTTCGTGGAAGATTCCGGCGAAGGCCGCTGGACCGTCGAGGCGGCGCTCGAGGAAGCCGTGCCGGCCGAAGTGCTCACCGCCGCGCTCTACACGCGATTCCGCTCCCGGCAGGACCACAACTTCGCGGAGAAAATGCTTTCGGCGATGCGCAAAGGCTTCGGTGGGCATCAGGAGGGCAAAGGTCCTGCGGGCCCGACGCGCATGTCGGTCGAGCCGCCGGCGGCCTGAGCCGGCGTCGAACCAACGCTCGGATTTTGGCTTTCATCCGGGGGTGTCCGCCCCCGGATGCAGTCGACCGCTGCCATCGCCGTCGCGCACGCGAATGGTGGAGCAGAGTTTGGGATTGAGCAGGGCTCGCCCCTGCCGGCGTTTCGGTCCGGGCTCGACCTGTTTCAACCGGCCGCGCGCGGCTGAGAATGACTCAGATTCTTCGCCCCCGGCCATGACGGCGGGGCAAGATCGCGGTATGAACCGGATCTTCTTCCCGCACCATGCCCAATCCCACCGCAACTTTCGAGACCACCCTTGGCAGCTTCACCGTCGAGCTTTTCGCCGACCAAATGCCGCAGACCGCCGGCAATTTCACGAAGCTCGCCTCAAGCGGGTTTTACGACGGCCTCCATTTTCACCGGGTCATCAAGAACTTCATGATCCAGTTCGGCTGCCCGCACTCGAAGGATCCGGTCAGCCCGCGCGCCGGGACGGGCGGTCCGCCGCACGGCACGATTCCGGACGAATTCACCGCCCGACTTTCCAATGAGCCGTTGACGCTCTCGATGGCCAATACCGGCAGTCCCAATTCCGGCGGCAGCCAGTTCTTCATCAACGCGGCCCATAACCAATTCCTCGATTGGTTCAGCCCCGGGCAGTCGCGGCACCCCGTGTTCGGGAAGGTGATTTCCGGTCAGGACGTGGTGAAGAAGATCGAGACCACGCCCACGGACCGCGGCGATCGTCCCGCGACGCCCGTGAAGGTGATCAAAGTGACCGTGCACCAGACCTGAAGCCTGGGAGGATGGCCGGCGATCCTCTTCCCGACCGGATTCCCCGGTCGGGGGCGGGGTTCTGAATTTCGGTCCCCGCCGCGTCCGAATCTGGCGGGACAGCGCGAGGATTCGGGGCGCTACTGCAGGATGTCGACCCTCAACCCCTCCGACTACGTCCTCGGCACCGGCGACGAGGAAATCTTCCGGCTCGGACTCCAGCATGAGGTCTGGCGCGCACCCGTGCACGAGTGCTGGCGGCGGGCGGGGATTCGCGCTGGCTCGCGCGTGCTCGATGTGGGCGCGGGACCGGGCTACGCGACGCGTGACCTCGCCGGCCTCGTCGGTCCGGCCGGCGCGGTGATCGCGCTCGAGCGTTCACCCCGGTTCGTGGCGCACGCCCGCGCCCTCCTGCGCGAGCGTCAGATTTCGCAGGTCGAGTTTCACGAGCTTGATTTGATCGAAGATGCGTTCCCAGCTGCGGCTGACGGGGTCGACTTCGCCTGGTGTCGGTGGGTCATGTCCTTCGTCTCTTCGCCCGCAACGCTCGTGCGAAAGCTCGCCGCGGCCGTTCGGCCGGGTGGGGTGGCCGTGTTCCACGAATATGCCCAGTACGCCACGTGGCAGCTGGCGCCACCTTGCGAAAGTCACAGCCGCTTCGTGGCGGAAGTGATGTCGAGCTGGCGGACAAATGGGGGCGAGCCGGACATCGGTCTCGTCCTGCCGACCCTCCTCGCCGCGGCAGGCTTTCGGATTCGATCCGTCGCCCCGCACATCTTCGCCGCGCGACCCTCCGATCCGCTGTGGGAGTGGCCGGCGAGTTTCATCGAAAGCAGTCTCCGTCGTCTCGTCGAGCTGGGGCGCGTCTCCGAATCCTGGGCCGCGACGATGCGCGCCGATTTCGCCCGCGCCGCGGACCGTCCCGAGACGGTGCAGTTCACCCCGCTCGTGCTGGAGATCATCGCCGAACGGGCCGGATAACTTGCGCGTTCGGCGCTTGGCGCGTCTGCTTTCGCGTGCGTTGCCAACACTCTGCGACCAAATCGATCACACGCGGCCGGGTCGCTCTGCCGCTCTTCGCCCTGCTCGTGATGCTGCTCCTGAGCGGCTGCGCCACGCGCGGCACCATCGACGCCTGTCGGGACGTCCGGAATGAGAACCCGAGTCTCCTCCAGGGGCGCAACGCGATCACGCCGTAGCGAAGCAAACGAGAACGAAGTCCGCGGATGGAGGGACGCTCAGGCCCGATCCGACGAGGCGATGTTCCAGCAGCGGACCTTTTTCCCCCGCTGCTTTAGAATGTGCGCGGCCAAATGTTGGAGCCGGATCACGGCGCGGATTTTTTCCTCGATCGGCAGCCGGGTGAGTTCCTCCCGACGGCGCTGTTTGCCGGCGAGCAGTTGGTTCAAATCACGGTTTTCCATCGCTCGATGCGGTCGCTCAGTTGATGGCGTTCCAGCACGCCTTGGAGATATCCCGCATCCAGGGCGGCATCCTGCAGAAAGGTGGAGAAACGCTGACGGTCCTTGTCGCGCCCCGTCTGCACCATGATGGCGGCGAGATGCTCCGGGCGCAGCACGCGGGTGGTGGTCTCGGCGTAAGCCGTCTCCCTCGCCTCGGCCAATGCCTCCTCCAGCAAAAGGTTGTCGGCGGGCAAAAACTGCACTGGCATCCCCTCGATCAGGACACATTCCGCCTCCTCGGTGCAGCCCCGCCGCTTCAGCGCCTCATCGATCGGAGCCAGCGTGAGCAGACCGCCCGCCGTCTCCGGCAGCACGACAAATACATCCAGATCATACGTCAGGAAGGGCTCCATGTAGAAGATGGCCCCGACCGCTCCGCCGATGGCGTAGCGGGTGATCACGCCATCGCGTTCGAGTTCGTTCAGCACTCTCAAGGTTGCTTCCATGGTCTAGCGGTCCGGCAGACGTGATGCGTTCCAAGCCGTCTCTAAAAGTGCAGGTGATCGTGACGGCTGAGAAGCGGAGAGACGGCATTGCCTCGGGGCGATGGGGCGATGGGGCTTAGACTCGGACCGACCGTTGGATTTACGGCTTCCATCTCCGGTTTTCAAACCGGCCGATTTATCCGGTTTCACGTCCGCGGCGAGGGCACGACCCGCGGCTCGCGTCCCGCGGTGCCCTTCGCAGGTGCGAGGTAGGTCCGGAATGTGCCCATCACACTAAAAGTGGGCGTTGCAGACGGAAAGTGTGCCGAGACGGCAAGGTTCTTTGCTTTCCACCCTCCGAGCGAAAAAAGTTCGCGGGGATTTCTGCTTTCCACTTTCGAAGCGTGCATCGCCACACTTTTCGTGCGTTCGGGCACCCGCTTTTTTCGCCCCCGGCACGCTTCGGATCTGCTTTTTCCACTCAAAGTGTGCTTCCGCGCCCTCGAAGGGTGCGTTGCCGGTTCAGAGCGTGCATCAGCACACTTTTTCTGGGCGCGGTGGGTGAGGAGTGCGCGCGGGACGATTCTGAATCCAGCGCGCACGCTCCAGAGCTGAATAACGGGCGTGCGGGAAGCCTCCGCGGCACACTTTGAATCTGCTTTGCCGAGAAAAAGTGGGCAGGAGCACCGTTCGAGCGGGCGTTGCAGGTTCAAAGTGTACCTCAGCCCGCTTCCCGCCCTCAAAGCAGAAATCGGCGAAGTATTTTTTCGCTGGCGGGTTTTGGGCACGCTTCTGAATGCCGGGCCAGCGGTCGTCCTGCCAGCGTCGGTGCCGCCCGACGCGTCGTTTCCCGCTTGGCTGCGATTTCCGCGAAAATGCTCCCCGCCAGGCACGCGGTAAGGCGCCGCGATGACTACCTCAATCTGCGGCCCCAGCGTGCTCGCTCGGCGCCGCTCACCGCAAAAAAACGGGCGTCTCCGAAGAGACGCCCGTCTGTGGGCCGGTATCAACCCCGGCTGGTCTTCCGGTGGTTTGGTTCACTCTGCCGCCGGATGCGGCGCGGCCGGGGCCGCGGGAGGGGCGGGAGCGGTCGGCGGCGCCGGAGCCACGGGGGCTCCGGAACTCGCCGGCGGACTCATCGCCTTGCGCTTGCGCGTTCCGGTGAAGCGGCTGCCCACCTGGGCCATTTCCGCTTTGAGGTCACTCCCGCTCCGCGCGCTGACCACGTCGAAGGTGCTCTTCGCCACCCGAAGGTGGAGCACGAGGTCGCGCCGGGCGATCGTCGCGGAGTCGTCGACCCGCGTCAGGATTGCCAGGAGGTGGCTAACTTCCGCGCGGAGGGCGCCTTCAGCGGTCGCGAGACCGCCGACGACATCCGCCGACACCCCGAACAGAGAGCCTCCGGCTCGCTGGGCGATGATGCCCACGAGACTCTTCTTGAAGCCCTCATCGGCGCTCGCCTGCAGCCGGAAACTCCGGCGGTCGGCGGCGTCGATCCCGGGGAGGGCGGCGACGAGTGTATCGATCTGCGTGAGCAGCGCACGCAGGTCCGTGAGGAACTGCGGCGTTACCACGTTGACCACCTGCTGGGAGGGAGCGAGGGCGGGCGGGACGGCACCGACAATGGGGTTGGGGTTGGGGTTATCCGATCCGCTGAGGTTGGCAGTGGTCGGGGCGAGTGCGGCAACGGGTGCCGCGTTGAGGGTTTCCTGCTTGGTGTTGACTGGTTTAAGGACTCTTGCCCTGCGAATTGTGGGTTGTTTAT
>JBBQFQ010000108.1:0-5751 GCA_038322235.1 Chthoniobacterales bacterium | reverse complement strand
CAAACGAATTTCGTCTTTGTGATCCTTCCAAAGTTCGAGCGCGGCCCGGCCGGTTGCCGCTTCGAGGATGCGATAGCCGAAATGCGCGAGCGACATTTTCACGACCATGCGCAGCGCCGGCTCGTCCTCGACCACGAGGATCGTTTCCTTGCCTCCGCGGGCGGGTCCCACCACATCCGGAGCCGGCGTGGGGGCGAACGCCTTCTGCACGCGCGGCAGGTAGACGCGAAAGGTCGTGCCCTGTCCGGATTCGCTGTACACGTTGATCCAGCCCTGGTGCTGCTGCACGATTCCATAAACGGTGGCCAGGCCCAGTCCGGTGCCCTTGCCGACGTCTTTCGTCGTAAAAAACGGCTCGAAGATGTGCGGCAGCACGTCATCGGGAATGCCTCCCCCGGTATCGCTCACAGCCAGGCAAACGAAGGCGCCGGGCCGCGCCTGGGCCGACTTCGCGGCGAGGACTTCATCGAAGTCCACTTCGGAAGTCTCGATCACGAGCCGTCCGCCACCGGGCATCGCGTCCCGCGAATTGACGACCAGGTTGAGCAGGATCTGCTCCATCATCCCGGCATCGGCATGCACGCGCATGGGCTTGGAAGCGAAATGCAACTGCATGTGTACATCCTCCCCGAGGATGCGATTGAGCATGCGCGACATGTGCGCAATCACTTCGCTGAGGTCGAGGTCGCGTGGCTGCATCGTCTGCCGGCGGCTGAACATGAGGAGCTGGCGGGTGAGATTGGCCGCGCGGTCTCCCGCCTTCCCGATCTCATCGGCTGCCGTGCGCTGCCGCGCCGAGAGGGCAACTCCCGTCTGCAGCAGGGACAGGTTCATCTGAATGACGGTGAGGATATTGTTGAAATCGTGCGCCACGCCGGCGGAGAGCTGCCCAATCGCCTCCATCTTCTGCGCCTGGCGGAAACGTTCCTCGCTGCGGCGCAATTCATCCGCCGCCACTTTCCGATCCGTGATGTCGTCCGCGACGCCGACCACGTGATGGACGTTGCCCAGCTCGTCGAGAACCGGAAACGCGCGGCTGCGCACCCAACGCACCGTTCCATCCGGACGGAGGATGCGATATTCGAGATCGTAAGACTCCCCCCGGGCGCTCTTTGCGATCGATTCGGCCATCTTCACCCGGTCGTCCGGGTGCACGGACTCCATTCTTTCGTCATAGGACCGGTTCGCGTACTCGAGGGGACGCCCGAAGAGCTCCACAAAACTCGGGCTGACGTATTCGAGCCGCGTGCGGTCGGGGCTCGAGATCCACATTACCTCCTTGATGTTCGCCGCGAGATCGCGAAAGCGTCCCTCGCTCCGGCGCAGAGCCTGTTCCGCCTGGCGGCGCTCGCTGATGTCGCGCACGATCACGCTGCGGAGACGGGCGCCGTCGACGTTGATCTCGGAAATGGAGGCCTCAATGGGGAACTTCTCCCCCGTGGCGCGCACTGCGATGGTCTCGAGGATCTTGCGATTCGCCGGGCCAGGCCCTTCCCCGTCTGCCGAGGACGCCGTCTCGACGATCGGGCTGACCCAACTCCCCGGCAGAAACCGCTCGATCGATTGACCGATCGCCTCCTGGGAGGTGAGGCCGAACATCGGTTCCGCGGCGGAATTGAAGAGGACGATGCGATCTTCGGCGTCGAAGGTGAGAATCGCATCCAGCGCCGAGCCGATGATGCCGGCGAGGCGGCCGCGCTCCGACGCCAGCGCCTTTTCGTTGCGCACGGAGCACGCTCGCAGCCAGGTGTTTTCGATCACCCAGGGCAAACGCCGGAGGTAGCCGGGCGATTTCACCACGTAGTTGGCTGCTCCCAGCCGGAGCGCTTGCCGCGCGATCTCCTCATCGCTGTCGTCCGTGACCAGGATGATCGGCAAATCCAGGCGCCGGACCTCGCGAATCTCCTTGATCAATTCGGTGCCGGACGTGCCGGGCAACCGGTAGTCGAGCAACAAGACATCGAATTCGCTGGCCCGCCCCGCGGCGGGCAGCCGAGCCAGGACCTCGTCGGCGGTGGAGACGACGTCGAGATGCACGTACGGGGCTTCGCGCGCCAATTCGCCCTGAGTCTGGCTGGCGGCGCGTTCGTTCGTTTCCGCATAGAGCACACGGACCCCGCGCGTGCGCCGGCCGGCCGCGGCCCGATAGCGTTCCAAGGCCGCCCGCAGCGTTAGCGGGAGGACGGAAAGATAATCCCCGCGCTTGGCCACGTAGTCGTCTGCGCCGGCTTGCAGGGCGCTAAAGACGACTTTTTCGTCGCTGGACCCCGTGAGCACGACAACCGCCAACGGTAGCCCCCGCGTGCGCACGGCCGCGAGCACGCCGAGACCGCTGCCGTCCGGCAGGTTCAGATCCGTGAGCACGAGGTCGAAGGGGGGCGACTCTGGGCCGAACAGCCGCCTTGTCGCCTCCTCAACCGTACGCGCGACCTCGATCTCGATATCCGGCGCGGAACGGCGCAGTGCGCGCTGGGCGAGATCCGCGTCCGCCGCCATATCCTCCACGTAGAGCACCCGCATATGTGGTGAAGAGGCTAGGGGAGAGGCGCGCGCGTAATCCGGTCTTCGAATGGGAGCACGTGGAACAGAGAAGACCGGGTTGGGCGGGCCGTGTCCATCCGGCCGCCCGCGAGAAGCAGGATCGGAAGAGTCCGGGAAAAAGCGGTCGGGTTCATCGATCGAGGGGCAGCGGCGCAGGGGAAACTTCCGCGAGAGGCAGCTGGAGGTAAAACGTTGCCCCGGCGTCGGGCGCACTCTGCGCCCAGACCCGCCCGTGCATGCGTTCCGCGGCCTTTCGCGCCATGGCCAGACCGATGCCCGTCCCGGGGTAGACTTCCGCGCGATGGAGGCGCTGGAAGATTTCGAAAATGCGTTCGTGATACCGCATATCGAAGCCGGCGCCATTATCCCGTACGACGATGGTGCAACGCCCCTCCGCGGCGCTGGCGCCGATGTACAACTCCGGCTTCGCCTGATGTGCGGAAAACTTCACCGCATTGTCGATCAGGTTGCGCAGCGCAATGCCGAGGCCTTCGGCATCGGCCGCCACGCGGAGATCGCCCACGTCGACGGTGACCTGCACCTTGCCGAGATCCTCTTTGCGCCGCTCGAGAAGCGACTGTACAAACTCCCGGAGGTCGATCGAGCCTACCGCCAGGGTGGAGCGCTCGAGCCGGGAGTAGGCCAGCAGGTCCTCGATCAGTTGCGTCATTTGCGCGCTGCCGCGCCGGATGTTTTTCAGGAAGTCCCGCGCATCGCCGTCGAACTGGTCGCCGTAGTCGCGCATGAGAAGCCCGCTGTAGCCGTCGATCGCGCGCAGCGGCGCCTTGAGATCGTGCGACACCGAATAGGAGAACGACTCCATCTGGCGCGTCTTCTCCTCGAGTTCGCGGGTTCGCTCCTCCACCCGCCGCTCGAGCTCCGCATTCAGTTGGCGGATCTCCGCTTCGGCGCGTTTCCGCGCGGTCACGTCGCGATAGTTCGTCACGATTCCGCCCACCGCCGGGTCGTGGAGAAGATTCGTCGCCACGCCTTCCAGCCAAAGCCAGTGGCCATCCTTGTGCCGCCTCCGCCACAGGACCGGGATCGGCTCGCCCGGATGATCCATGAGCCGCGCGACCGTGGCTTGGACGTGCGCAATGTCATCGGGATGCGTCAGTTCCAGGCCGTTGCGACCCTGCAACTCCTCGCGGGTGTAACCTTCCACGGCGGTGACGGCCGGGCTCAGGTAGAGAATGTTGTTTTCGGCGTCGATGATGGAAATGCTGTCTGCGCTGCGTTCGAGGAGCGCCCGGAAGCGGCGTTCGCTGCGGACCAGCGCCTCCTCGGCCTCCCGCCGCTCCGTGATGTCGCGGGAGATGCTGAGCGCGGAGACGATCTCGCCCGTCGCGCCGGCCATCGGCACGGCGTGCGTTTCGAGCCAGCGATGGGTGCCCTTCAAGCCCTGAATCTCGTACCGCAGCGAACCGGATTCCCCATGCAGCACGCGCTCGGAGAGGGCGGCGAAGGCGGCGCGATTCTCCGGCACGATCAGCCCGAGGACCGATTTTCCCACGACCTCGAGAAGGGAATCCGCTTCGATCATGCGGAGTCCGGCGGGATTCATCTCGAGCAGCGAACAGTTTGGGCCGAGGAGTTTGACGCACTCGGGTTCGGTGTCGAAAATCGTCCGCAGCCGCCGCTCGCTCTCGGCCAGTTTTTGTTCGCCGCGCTGTTTCTCCGTAAGGTCGGCGGAGATCCCCACGATGGCGGTCAGGCATCCCATGGAATCGAGGACCGGCGTGTAGCGGAACGCGGCCGGGAAGGTGGTTCCATCGCGCCGCTGGACCAGGAGTTCACCGCTCCAGATTTCCCCCAGGTTCAGCCGTTCCATGATGGCCATCGCCTGGTCGTGGCTGGCCGGCGGCGCCGTGAGGTCGAAGACATGGCGCCCCACCATCTCCGGCGCAGTCCAGCCGTAGAGTTTCTCCGCGAACCGGTTGGCGTAGATGATGGTGCCGTCGACCTCCGTCGCGATGACCGCCTCGCCGATCTGGCGGAGGAGATGCGCCTGGAAGCGCACGGCCGCCTCTGCCGTCCTCCGCTCCGCCATGTCGACTTCCAGGGTGCGGTTCGCCTGCTCCAGCCGGAGGCATTTTGCCTCGAGCTTGTGGACGAGGACCTCGCTGTACGGCGTGACCAGGGGTTCGAGGGGCGTTTCGTTTGCGCGCAAATCCGCCGGCTCCCGCGCCTGTTTTCGGGCGAGCAGCTCGCGCACCCGTTCGAGGAGAGGTCCCGATCCCGCCTGCTTCAAGACGAAGGCATCCGCGCCCAAACCGGTCGCGAGGTCTTCGTCCCTCGCTTCGGTGTAGGTGGCGGTGTGGACAATAAACGGGATCCGCTTGAGCCGTTCGTCCAGCTTCCAGTGCCGCAGAAGCGTGTAGCCGTCCATGACCGGCATGAGCAGGTCGGAAATCAACAGATCCGGCGGGCTCAGGCGCGCTTTGCGCAGGGCTTCGGCCCCGTTCGGCGCAGCCACGACTTCCAAACCGTTTCCCTCCAGGAGCACGCGCAGCAAGTCGAGGATCTCCGGATGATCGTCGACGATCAGCACGCGTTTCATGGCGCCGCCTCCCCGCCTGAAGCCGGCGCGAGCCTGCCGCTGGCCATGCCTGCGCTATGCGAACGATCTTTCGACGCGGGCAGCGGCAACAAAAGTGTAACCGCCGCGGGTAAGCGCAACGCACATGTTAATCCGATTTGGGCACGACACTTCACGATTCTGCAGGCCGCAGACCGGCCTGTGTTCTAAGGGAACCATAACAACCATGATCCTGCTGGGGTCAGGACCGCGACTGCCTGGCGCCCCGGTTTCACCGTGATGGGGTGGGAACGGAACTAAAGGCAAATAGAAGAATTCGCCGGGCGATCAAGTGGATTGCACGTCTTTCGCAGCTGGGCTCCGGCGGCAGGCCAGCGCCAATTTCTGCGAGAGTTCGGCGACTCGATAGGGTTTCTTGAGCATGATGACGCTGGACCCGAGAGCCGCGTGATCGACATCCGCGTAGCCGGTCGAGAGGATGATACTGGCGCCGGCATCCAGCTCGAGAATCTGGCGCATGAGGGCGAGTCCCCCGCCGGCTCCGCGCGTGGTCAGATCGAGCACGACGGCATCGAAGCGCTGGCCTTCCTGCCGCCCTTCGGCGAAGCGTCCCACCAGTTCCGCGGCCGTGCTGGCGGTCACCGCTTCGTAGCCCAGCGAAGTGGCCATCG
>JBBQFQ010000107.1:0-5851 GCA_038322235.1 Chthoniobacterales bacterium | reverse complement strand
GCCCAAAGCCGCCGGGTGCGTTCATCGAGCCAAGGCGAAATCCTGCCAAATCGCTGACGAACCAGAGTGACGTCTTGCATCGGACCACCAAAGCAAAACTTAGGGACAAATGCGATGTTTATTTACTGACAAGCCCTAAGGAAGGCGGCGCGGGCAGGGACATGCAGACCGATCTCGCCCGGGGTGTGGCCTGGTAGGTGGAGCACCTGAGGACGGCCGGGGATGTCCAGTGTCTCGCCATCCTTCACCGGCTGCACGGCGCGAATGCGCGCGGCGGTGAAGACCCCCTTCCAAGAGGCGTAGGCGAGCATGGCGGCAACGTACGGGTGCCAGGCGCGGGTCAGCAGTCCCCACCAGGGGAGCTGGAGGATGCATCCGGCGGCAGTCTCGTCCGCCTCGTGCACGAAGACCGGTGCCCCGCTGACGCGTCGCACGCGTTCGACGATGCCCATGTGATCGGCATGGGCGTGGGTGAGAACAATGCCGCGCACATCACGCGGCTCGTAGCCGAGCGAGGCGAGGCCGCGGGTGAACGCGCTCCAAATGCCGGGGAACCCGCCGTCCACGAGGGTGAGACCGCGATTTTCCTCGATGACGTAGCAGTTGAAGGGACCGGTGGGGAAGTGGTGAATACCGTTGGCGACTTGCATGGGTTGGTTGGTTGAGGATGGGCTTCGCAGTCCCAAGCAACGGGCAATCTGGATTCTTGAATAATGATTGTATTTGCACGATCGGTTCTCTCGCGATGAACATGGAGCTGAGCGATCTGCTGTTTTTCCGGACGGTGGTGGATGCCGGGGGCGTCACCGCGGCGGCGGCGCAGCTTCACTGCGTTCCCTCCAATGTGAGTACCCGCATCCGGCACCTCGAGGAACGCCTCGAAGCGGCGTTGTTCATCCGGCGAAATCGCCAGTTGCAGCTCACGGCGCCGGGTCGGCAGTTGCTCGACTACGCCCGGCGCATCCTGGCGCTAGCCAGCGAAGCCGAGGAATCGCTGCGGGAAACGGAGCCGCAGGGCACGTTTGCCTTCGGCTGTCTCGAATGCACCGCGGGGACGCAGCTCCCCACGCCGCTGGCGGCATACCACCGCCGGTATCCAAGGGTGCGAGTGGAACTGCGCATCGGCACCACCGCGGACCTGGTGGAGCAAGTACTGAGAGGCAGGCTGGAGGCCGCCATTGCGGGCGATGCCCCGGCGCATTCAGACCTCTCGTCGGAATCGCTCGGCACCGAGTAGGTGGTGCTGGTGGCCGAGGCGGGGCACCCCGTCATCCGCAAGCCTCGCGAAGTTGCGGCGCGCACGTTGCTCGCTTTTGCCCGCGGGTGCTCGATGCGGGCGCGAGCGGAGAGCTGGTTCGCCCTCGGCAGGGCGCATCCCGCGCGCATCGCCGAGCTTCCGTCGTACCACGCGATTCTTGGAGGCGTCACGGCCGGGATGGGGGTCGCAGTGGTGTCGCGCCCGCTGGTGGCGGCGTTTGTGGACCGCACGGCGTTGAGCGTGCATCCACTCCCTGCCCGTCTGGCGAACGTGCCGGCATCCATCGTCTGGCGAAGCGGCGCGAAGAGCGCACGGCTGCAGGCGTTTCTGGAGACGCTGAAGCCGGGTTCCAAGCGCTGAGAATTCAAGCCTCGCTCAAATGAGCCAGAAGCGGCCGGAATGCCTGATGAGCTTCCCGCGCCCCCGACTGGTCCTGCCCTTTACTTCACAAATTCGCCGCCAACCTCCCGGGGAAGCGACTCCGCGAGGGCCTTCAGCATATTCGTGTAAATCGACGAGCGCGCCCAGGACTCCAGCCGCTCCTTCTTGTCCTCCCCGGGTTTGTAAAGGTAAGAGACCGTTTCATCGGGCCGGGTGGTCTGCCTCCACTGCGCCAGCAATTTCCCATCGGCTAAATCGTAGATGAAAAAATCGAGTTCGGCGTGGCCACCCGTGAACGACTTTTCGTTTTGCGCGATCGGGCGTTCATACTGCACCGGCCGATAGATGCCGAGGTAGCGGACTTGGGCGCGCGGCTGGGCAAGCATATCGAGGAACTTCTGGCCCCAGCGGGCCTGGAGCGTGGAAGCGCTCAAGGTCGTGGGCTCGGAGATCCATCCCAGAAAAGTCCGAAAATCGCTCGCGAGGTAAAGATCGAGGTCGCTGAGCTCGTCGATGCGCACACCAACGTCGGTCAGCTGCCGGAAGTGCAGAAAAACGAGGTTGCCGTGCCCGTCGGCGCGTAGGACGGGTTTGGGATCGAGGGCGTCGTGTTTCCCGCCCAACTTGGTCGCTAACTGCGTGTCCTGGCTGGACGGAAGTTCCGCCGCGATCTTCTGCACCTGCCGCCGGAGTGGCTCATACTGAGGACGCACCTTCGTGAACAACTCGCCGTTCTTCTCCCCGCAACCGATGAGCGAAAAAGCCGCCAGCGTAACTGACAGACAAAAACAGAGGCGTGGATATGACATAATGTAGTTTGTCGCTGGTACCGCCTCCCGCGGCACAACCAGAAACGTCCAAGTTCAGCCACGATCGAGCCCACAAGGACCCGATTGGGCACAGAGAACCGCGGACAGCATTTCGTCCGGAGGCGATATGTCAGGCGCGCCGGCGGGAAGGATCACTTGATGTAGTATCCGGAGACCCTCCACTGGCCATCCTTGTCCCGCATCGGGGTAACTGTCTCCACGGCAGCCTTCTTGTTCGCGAACGACGTGTCGAACTGAAAGATCACATATTCGCCATCTGGTGCGCCTGGGACCGTCTTCGTGTATTTGGCGCTCTTCAGTTTCCGAGAGCCGAGGTCGCCGAGCGGCTTGCGAACAGCGGCGAGCTGACGCTCCCACTGCTCTTGAGATACCGCCGCTTGAAAGGATCCTGCGGTTGCCTTCCAACTCTCGGCAAACTTGCCAGCGTCGATGAGGGAGAGCCACTGTTCCGCCGACTTCTGCGCGTCTTCCTCAGGTTTTGTTGCCGCGAACAAAAGACCTGCGGAGACTGCGATGATTGCGATAACTTGGAATATGTTTTTTGTTTTCATTTTGTTTATTTTTGGGTGATGCCTTTAAGCGGTCTAACGAGAAATGCATGAGACGCCTTCCCGGAGACCACCTCATCAAGACCGCGAGGGTGAAGTGAGTTGGTAGTTCACCGTGGTGGTAATCAATTACCTTACGCCGGCGCGCGGTTACTGGTTTTCTTCGAGACGTCCTGAACCCGAAGTTTCACGCGTCGCGGGACCTCCCGCGAGCGTCGAGTCGGGTGATTCGAGCCGTGCGGGCCGTCATTCACTTCGATCCCCACCCGGACTCAGACGAGCGGCCTTTCCCACCTGAGAAGCGCATCTTGGATCGAGTCGGGCAAACGACGACGCGCCCGCCGCGTCGTCCAGCTCACCGCGCTCCGAACGGAGTGCGCGGCGCGTTCATCGACCGGGCCGCGCGCATGCTCCCCGGTGACGTCGCCTGTTCGTCGCTCATTTGGGCAAATTGACCATCAGTGCGGTGGCGGCCCGCGGTCGGGCTCACCCTCTTCCCAATGCGTTACGGCCTGATCGACATGGATGGAGTGCTCATCGATTCCGAATCGATGCACGAGCGGGCGGTTCATCAGACGATCCAGCAACTCGGGATCGACCCGAAGCGAGTGGATCTCGAGAGTTTTCGGGGGGTGCCGGATGCCGTGAACATGCGCCGACTCGCCGAACTCTGCGATCCCATCGGGGATGCGCTCGCGATCCTGGAGCAGCGGCAGGCAAATTTCAGGGCGCTCGTGCCGCAGATCCGTCTCTATCCTGGGGCCGTGGCGCTGCTCCTCCGGCTGAATGCGTGCGGCTATCACCTGGCGCTGGCGACATCGGCACTCCCGGAAAACCAGCTCCGCATCGTCGAGCGCTTCCAGCTTGACCGGTATTTCGATGCGGTGGTGACGGCAGCCGATATCACGCGCGGAAAGCCGGACCCGGAGCCCTTCGTGAAGGCGCTGCAAAAACTCGGCGGCGACATGCGGGCGGCCTTCGCGCTCGAGGATTCGCTGGCCGGGGTGCAGTCGGCCAAAGCGGCAGGCGCGTTTGTCGTCGCCGTCCCCCACACGTTCCCGGCCGCTCAGCTGCTGGCCGCGGGAGCGGATCTGGTCATCCCTGCGCTCGGCGCGTTCGACCGCGCTCTCCGACTCTTCGATCCGCTCGAGCACAGCTAGCGCCTTAGCTCAGAGGAGCGGAGACTCGCCTTCGGCCACCATCCCCGGGCCGTCTGGCGGCAGCAAAACCTCCGGTCACCGAGAGAACTTCGTAGCTCGGATGCAAGCGGAGAACCTCGTCGCTGGCGTCGCCGGGCGACTCCGCCTCGACCTCGATCACGAGGTTCTCGCGAGCCCACAAGTTGAGCGGGCAAACTTCGTAAACGGCCATGCGATTCGGGAGGCGTGGCGGCGGGACGGCGCGCGCGGGTTTGCGACTGGCGCCTGAAACGCGCCGCGTCATCGCGCCAGCGCCAGACGATCCACCAATCGCTTCGGGTGCAAAATCTGCGGAGATCGCACGACCGGGCCTCCTGGAGGAAAGCAGTCTTCCAGGCGGACCAGCCGGATCTAACGCTCGGCCTAAACCTTGACGGTCGAGGCGGTGAAAATCGAGTCGATGGAGCCTCCCAAGGCCTTGTCGAATTCCTGATCGGTCATCGACGATTTGAGGTCATCGACGAGAGCTCGGGAGAAGCTCGCGATCATCCCGTGATTCTGGGAGAGACGACGGTTGGCTTCGGCCAGAGGGTAACCACCAGACAGCGCCACAACCCGGACGACCCGAGGGTGCTGGATCAACGGAAGGTAGAAGTCGGCTGTCTCGGGGAGCGTGACCTTTAGCATCACCTTCACGTCACCCGTCAGCGCGTCCAGACCGCGCGCGAGTTCGTCGCGCAGCATCGCTTCCGCCTCAGCCTTCTGCGGGCTCTTGATCGAAACTTCCGGCTCGATGATCGGAACGAGACCATGACTCGCGACCTGCACGGCGACCTCGAACTGCTGCCGGGCAACGGCCCGAACGCCATCCGCCGACGCGAGGTTGATGAGCGCGCGTTCCTTGGTGCCGAAGACCCCGAGCTTCGCGGCGCGCGCGAGGAGCGCGTCAACGCCGGGCATGGGCTTCATAAGCTGAACCCCGTCCGCCTCGGCTTCGAGTCCTTGATCGATTTTTAGAAACGGGACGACGCCCTTTTTCTCCCACAGAAACGTGGGCACCGGCGTGCCGTCCACCTGACCGTCCATCGTGCGCTCGAAGAGAATGGCCCCGATGACTTTCTCGCCCGTGAAGGCGGGCGATTGCATCATCCGGACGCGCATGGCGTGCATCAGCGCGAACATTTCGTCCGAATTCGTAAAGGCGTCGGCACCGATGCCGTACTGCGCGAGAGCCTTCGGGGTCGATCCGCCACTCTGATCGAGGGCGGCGATAAACCCTGGCTTGTCCTTCATCTGGGAGAGCATTTTGGCGTCATTCATGGCGCCATTGCTAACCACCCCACTCGACCGCGACAAGATTTTCCGCAGCTCAGGCAATTTTTCGTTCGCCCGCTGCCGCGCCGCGCCGGCGGCACGCGAGTCGCCGCCGGGAATTTTCGTCCTCATCCGACGTGTTGATCGATGAGCACCGGATTGCCGTCGGGATCAAAAAGCATCAGGCTCGCCGGGCCCGTGGTCGACTCATTCGCCTCGGTTGCGAGGGTCAGGCCCTGGGCCGAATGGCACTAAGATAAGCGGGTTTTGGGACGAATTCTGGTGGTGAAAGCTGGGTTGGTAAAATTTGTGATAAAACGATAGGCAAGCGGCTGGGAGGGAATGTGTTATGCTCTGTTTAATGCATGGCTAACGGCACCC
>JBBQFQ010000106.1:0-6037 GCA_038322235.1 Chthoniobacterales bacterium | reverse complement strand
GCCCAAAGCCGCCGGGTGCGTTCATCGAGCCAAGGCGAAATCCTGCCAAATCGCTGACGAACCAGAGTGACGTCTTGCATCGGACCACCAAAGCAAAACTTAGGGACAAATGCGATGTTTATTTACTGACAAGCCCTAAGGTCGATTTGGGATGGATGCGGGATGGACGCGGGATGGGTCGCGCTGGTACTGCCCTGGAAGGGCCTCGGAGTGCGCCGTCGAGGCGCCCATCACATCGAATGAAAGAGTCGAACAGTCGAACCGTGGAACGATTGGAAGCGCGGAGTAACTGCGTCGCCGTGAGGCGGGGTGGAGAGCAACCGAGCGCGAGGAACGCCGCCGACAACGCAAGTGAACTCGATTCGGCAGGGCAGATTGGCGAGCCTGCTCCGTTATGGCGAAGCCAAGCGCAGCAGTGCTGCGACACGTGGGGATCAGTCAGCACGGCAAAGGTCAGCCACGTGAGTCTGTTAAGTGATTGGAGGTCGGAGGTGATTCCAAGTAATGGGCGAGAAAGACGGGAGATCCCGCGCTGGACAGACGTCCGGACTTGTCCGCGAGATATCCAAGGCTCCCGGAGTAATGGATGGCGGACAGCGGGCGCAGCGCGGGAAGTCAGAGCGTTCGTAGTAGCGCTGAAGCGGGGTAACGCCCGTGGAGCGAAGGGACGCAGGGAGGTGGAGGCGTGAGGCCCGACCTGTGGGAACAAGCACCGGCGAGAGTGACGGGCGCAAGCCCGTCTCAGCAAGCTGGAGAAGCGCGGCGCCAGCGATGGAGCTTCGCGGAACCCGCCGTTTGGACCGAACGCATGCTGAAGACCCTCGAAGAGGGAATTGAAGGAGGCAGGTGGTTCCGGTTGATCGACAAGGTTTATGTCGAACGGACGCTGCGCGTGGCCTTCGGGCGCGTGTGGAAGAACGACGGGTCGGCAGGTGTGGACGGACAAAGCGTGAGCGCGTTCGAGGCACACGAGCAGAAGGAGTTGGCGAGATTGAGCGCGGAGTTGAAGGCCGGCACCTACCGACCGCTGGCGGTGAAGCGGGTGTATATCCCGAAGCCGGGCAGCGTGGAGAAGCGACCGCTGGGGATCCCGGCAGTGCGTGACCGCGTGGTGCAGGGCGCAATCAAAGCGGTGATCGAACCGATCTTCGAGAGAGAGTTCGCCGCGCAGAGTTACGGGTTCCGACCCGGACGCGGCTGCAAGGATGCACTCCGCCGAGTGGATGAGCTGCTGAAGGCTGGCTACACGCACGTCGTGGACGCTGATCTGAAGGGCTACTTCGACACGATCCCGCATGACCGTCTGATGGAGCGAGTGCGTGAGCACCTCTCCGATGGGCGGGTGCTGGGACTCATCGAAGCGTTCCTCAAAGCGGGAGTGCTCGAAGAGCTGAAAGAATGGACGCCGGAAAGCGGCACGCCGCAGGGCGGAGTCGTCAGTCCGCTGTTGGCGAACCTGTATCTGAACCGGCTCGACCACGAGATGGTCCAAGCGGGGCGGGAGATGGTGCGCTATGCGGATGACTTCGTGATCCTGTGCCGGAGCGAGAGTGAGGCGCAAGCCGCGCTGGAGCAGGTGCAGCGGTGGGTGACAGCCGAGGGGCTGACGCTGCATCCGGAGAAGACCCGCGTGGTGGATGCGAACGAGCGGGGAGGTTTTGACTTCCTTGGCTACCACTTCGAACGCGGGATGCGTTGGCCGCGCCGCAAGAGCATGTGCAAACTGCGGGAGACCCTCCGGCAGCAGACCCGACGAAATAACGGTCACGGCATGACGAGCATAATCCGGAGGATCAATCCGGTGCTCAGAGGCTGGTTCGCCTACTTCAAGCATAGTCGGCGCACGACCTGGGCGGACGTCGACGGGTGGGTACGGATGCGACTGCGATCGATCCTCCGCCGTCGGCAGAAGAAGCGCGGCCGGGGCCGCGAACGCGATCACCAACGCTGGCCGAATGCCTACTTCGCCGAGCAAGGGCTGTTCAGTCTGGAAGCAGCCTACGCCCGGATCAGACAGCCTCGCTGAGAAAACCACCGACTGGAGAGCCGGATGCGGGAAACCCGTCCGTCCGGTTCGGAGGGAGGGGCGGCGCAATCCAATGCGCCGTCCCTACCTCTATAAATAGCCGGTGGCGTCAGCCACCGGTATTCGGAAAGAGTCTCCGAGCCCCGGCAGGCCCGGCGGGATTCGATGCCAGCGCGGTTCGGATCTCATCGGTCCCATCGACCAGATCGCTCCCATCGGTCGCCCACTGGCGAGTCGGGCGATCCTGCCCGATGGTGCGCCGATGTTGATGGACCCCGAAACTGAGACATTTCCCGCCCGGGCGAAGGACGCAATCGAGTTGCTCGAGGCCCTGGCAAAGGACCGCACACTTCTCGGCCCGCTCTCTCCGGAGGATCGCGCCCGACTCATTCAAGCCGCCGGGCAGGTCTTCTGTCCGGACGCGTCCCAGCGTCGACGACTGGTCAAGACGACCCAGCGCGGATTTAAGGAGGAGAGGAAGAAGCGCGTCGACTCCGTCCTGGCGGAAACCGGCATCCGCAAGCTCCGGCGCCAGACGGTCTTCACGACCCCGAACCTTCCGCCCGCGCCAGCCATCGAGCCGCAGGAAGTGGACCCGGATTTCCGGGAGCTCCTCGAGCCGCAGAACTGCTACATCTGTAAGCGGGACTACTCCGTTCTCCACGACTTCTATGACCAGCTGTGTCCCGCGTGCGCGGCGCTGAATTTCCGAAAGCGCACCGAGACGGCGGATCTCCGGGGCCGCGTGGCCCTGCTCACGGGCGGACGGGTGAAAATCGGTTACCAAGCCGGCATCAAGCTGCTCCGGGCCGGCGCCGAGTTGATCGTCAGCACGCGCTTCCCGCGCGATTCGGCGGCGCGCTACGCGCGGGAACCGGATTTCGCGGATTGGGGGCATCGGCTCGAAATCTTTGGTCTGGATCTCCGGCACACTCCGAGCGTCGAGGCCTTCTGCCGGCATGTGCTCGCGACCCGGAAGCGGCTCGACTTCATCATCAACAACGCCTGTCAGACCGTGCGCCGGCCGCCGGAATTTTATCAGCACATGATGGCGGCGGAAACGGCGGGGCTCGAATCGCTCGCGCCGGAGGCTCGCCGGCTCCTCGGCGCGTACGAAGGCCTCCGCCGCAGCCACATTCTTCCCGAGGGCGACGACGCCCCGGCCCTGCGCGGTCGGGATCTGCCGGAAGTGATGGGCCTCACGCACGCAGCCGAGCTCTCCCAGCACGCCACCCCGGCGGACCTCCACCCGGCCGAACTCGCGCGGCGCGATGAACTGTTTCCGGAAGGCCGGCTCGACCAGGATCTCCAGCAGGTGGATCTCCGGGAGCGAAACTCTTGGCGACTGGTCATGGATGAGGTCGCGTCCGTCGAGCTGCTCGAGGTGCAGCTCGTGAACGCCGTCGCGCCCTTTGTGCTCAATGCCCGCCTGAAACCGCTCATGCTCCGCGGTCCGGGGCGCGACAAACACATCGTGAACGTCTCGGCCGTGGAGGGGCAGTTCTACCGGAAGTTCAAGACCACCCGGCATCCGCACACGAACATGGCGAAGGCGGCGCTGAACATGATGACGCGGACTTCCGCGGCTGACTATGAGCGGGACGGAATCCACATGAACAGCGTCGACACCGGGTGGGTGACGGACGAAGACCCCGCGCACATCGCGGAACGGAAAACCGAGGAACATCGCTTCCATCCGCCGCTCGACATCGTGGACGGAGCGGCCCGGATCGTGGATCCGATCATCGACGGCATCAACACCGGCCACCACGTCTGGGGGAAATTCCTCAAGGACTACGTGCCGACGGATTGGTGAGGCGTCTCCCGAACGATCAGCGCCATGGAACTCGCCCTCGCCTCTTTCAGCCCGTCCGACCTGTCGGCCTGGCTTGGGGAGCGGGGATACAAGGGTTCGCACGCGGCGCGGCTTTTGCGCGAGTTTTACGCCGGAGGCGGCGAGGTCGACCTCGAGCGGCTCCGCCTCCCGCAGGGCCTGCTCGATCGGCTGGGCGCGGAACTCCCCGCGCGGGCGACAAGTCTCGCCTCACGGCAGGTCGCGGCGGACGGCACGACGAAGCTGCTCCTCCGTCTCGGCGACGGGCGGACGGTGGAGTCGGTGATGATGCCGGACTTTCGCGGCGAGCGGGTCGCGGGCTGTCTCTCTTCCCAGGTCGGCTGCGCGATGGGCTGCGACTTCTGCGCGACGACGAAGACCGGCTTTGAGCGGAATCTCTCCGCCGCCGAGATGGTGGAGCAGTTCCTCGCGCTCCAGCGCGAGGCCGGGGCGATCGGACGCAAGCTGCAAACCATCGTCTTCATGGGGATGGGCGAGCCGATGCTCAATCTGGACAACGTCCTGACCGCCATCGAACGCCTGGCCGACAACCGGCTCGGCGCGCTGGGCTGGCGGCAGATCACGGTCTCGACGGTCGGCATCGTTCCGGGGATCGACGCGCTGACGGCGACCGGACTCAACCTTCACCTCGCCGTTTCCCTCCATGCGCCGGATGACGCCACCCGGGCCCAGTTGCTTCCGATGGGCCGGCGCTTCGCCATCGCGGATATCCTCGCCGCCGCCGATCGCTTCCAGGCTCGGCGCGGACGTCCGGCCACGATCCAGTACTGCCTGCTCGAAGGAGTGAATGATTCTCCGGCGCAGGCCCACGAGCTCGCGGCGGTGCTGGGCAGCCGCCGGATGCACGTCAACCTCCTCCACTACAATCCTACCGGGCCGAGTCTCCGAGGGAGGACCTATCAGGCGAGTTCAGCGGATGCATCCGCCGCTTTCGCCTCGATCCTCCAATCGCATGGCATCGTCGCCCACTTCCGGCGGTCCCGCGGTCCCGAGATCGCGGCGGCCTGCGGCCAGCTTCGTCGGCGGGTCGAGAGCGTGGGATTCGCCGGGTAAGATTCGGGCCGGGTGGGGGCGGGAAGAAATCTCTCTTCTTCATTGAGCGCCCGTCCGACTTCCAGCGTCGGAGGAGAATCGGCATGTCGAGAACCGCGGCCTTCATCCTGGGAGCGTTCATCGCGCTCGGTCTCGCCTTGGGCGGGCGGTACGCGGCCCGGGCGATCGAGGTCGCGAAGCGGAGTGACCGTGACGTCAGCGTGAAAGGGCTCTCCGAGAGGGAGGTGCCCGCGGATCTGGCGATCTGGCCGATCAAGTTTCGGGTGGCGGCAGACGACCTCACCGCGCTCCAGGCCCGGTTGCAGGAAAACCGGGGGATCATTCGTGAATTCCTCAAGGGCGCCGGCTTCACGGAGGCCGAAATTTCCGTCACGCCGCCGGAGATCAGCGACGTGCGGGCCGCGCGCAAGCTGGAGGGCGAACGCCTCCCCGAGCAGCGGTATGAGGCCGAGGCTGGCGTCCTCCTGCGCACGACGAAGGTCGACGCCGTGGTCGCGGCCCTGGGCGAGGCCGACAAGCTCGTGAAGAACGGCATCGCGATTCGGGGGAACGAGGAATACCGCTCGAAGGTAGAATTCCTTTTTAACGGGATCAACGCGATCAAGCCGGGCATGATCGCTGAAGCGACGGTGAACGCGCGGAAGGCCGCCGAGCAATTCGCGAAGGATTCGTCCAGTCGCGTCGGCGCGATCCGCCACGCCACCCAGGGCGCCATCCAGGTCACCGATCGCGATTCGAGTTCACCGCACCGAAAGATTGTCCGGGTCGTGACGACGGTGGATTATTTCCTGGAGTAGGGTGGGGGGAAGGGCCAGCGGTACCGATCTGACGACCGAGTCAGGGTCCGGAAATGGAAAAGCCTTGGAATGGAGGGCTGCCGCTACTGCCTCCGCTCCGGCCGGGCGAAGCTGGATTTCCCCTCTCAAGAAAGGAAATATAAGCCCAGAAGGAAAAGGGCCAGTGCCGAATGGCACTAAGATAAGCGGGTTTTGGGACGAATTCTGGTGGTGAAAGCTGGGTTGGTAAAATTTGTGATAAAACGATAGGCAAGCGGCTGGGAGGGAATGTGTTATGCTCTGTTTAATGCATGGCTAACGGCACCC
>JBBQFQ010000105.1:0-6281 GCA_038322235.1 Chthoniobacterales bacterium | reverse complement strand
GGCAGGTTGGCGAGCAATCGCCGGATGGCCTCGCCGATCATGGCCTGGTCATCCACGAGGAGAACCATGACGGGGTAGTAATCGTCGGAAGGCTTGGGCGTGGCCTCGAGCGAATCGGGAATATGGGGTTCGCGCATGGGGGATCGCGGGGTGTGGGGCTTTTGCTAATTACCCGGGCGGGCAAACGCACCGGCGAGCCTTTGGCCGATTCGGTCGAGAGGCAAGACTTCGACTGCGGCATGGAGCGCAGCGGCGGCCTTGGGCATGCCGTAAACCGCGCAGGTGGCCTGATCCTGCGCGATCGTGTGGTGCCCGTCCACGCGCAGTGCCTTGAGCCCGAGGGCGCCGTCCCGGCCCATGCCCGTGAGCAAAACGCCCACGACTTCGCCCGCCCAGAAGCGGCTGACGCTCTGAAAAAAGACGTCCACGGACGGTCGATAAGAATAGGCGCGCGGTTCCGGCGTGTAGGCGAGATTTCCCGGCGCGGTGAGCGTGAGATGATCGTTGGTTCCGGCCAGCAGGACGGTGCCGCGGACCAGGCTGTCGCCTTCCCGTGCCAGCCGCACGGGAAGTTTGCAAGACTGCCCCAGCCATTCGGCCATGCCGGCGGCGAACTGCTGGTCGACATGCTGCACGATCACGACGGCCGCAGCGAAATCGGCCGGAAGATCGCCCAGAATTCTTACCAAGGCGGCGGGTCCACCCGCGGAGGCGCCGATGGCGACGAGCGGAATCTGGGAGGAGCGCAGGCGCGCCTTGACGCGCGGCCCCGCGACATTGGGAAAGCCCTTCCGTTCGCCGATGAGGCGTCCGATGGATTCGATCTTCGCCAGTAACGGCGCTGCCGTCTCGCGCGGGTTTCCGCTGCCGAGGCGCGGCGTATCGACGGCGTCCAGCGCGCCGTGTCCCATCGCCTCGAAAACCCGCCACGCATTTGCGCCCACGCTGACCGTCACCACCAGGATCGCGCACGGGGTGGCGGCCATGATCCGCTTGGTTGCCTCCACGCCATCCATGGTTGGCATCAGCAGGTCCATGAGCACGAGAACCGGCTTTTCCCGGCGGCACAGCTCGACCGCCTCCACGCCATTCCGCGCCACCCACGCGACGTGCAGCTCCGGGTTCACGAGGAGCGCCCGCCGGAGCGCCTCCACCGCCAGCGGCACATCGTTCACGAGGCCAATCTTCATCCGGCGGCCTCCCCAATGAGATCGACCACGGCCTGGAGCAGCGTTTCGTCGTGGAAGCTGCCCTTGGTCAAATAATAATCCGCGCCCGCTTCCAATCCACGCCGGCGATCCTCCACGCGATCCTTGTAGGACACGATCATGACCGGCAGCGCTTTCAGGTTCGGATCCTTCTTGATCAAGGTGACGAGCTCGATGCCATCCATTCGGGGCATGTCGATATCCGTGACGATGAGATCGAAGCGGCCCGTGCGCACGGCATTCCAGCCATCCATGCCATCGACCGCAACCTCCACTTCGTACCCATGGTTGCCGAGGAGCATGCGCTCGAGCACGCGGACTGTGAGCGAATCGTCCACCACCAGCACGCGCTTGCGGGGCTTCTCCGCGCCGGCCGCGGCGGCGCGCTCGATCTTGGTCACGCGCCCGGATGAAGCCAGCTTCTCGATGGAGCGGATGAGGTCCTCGACATCGACGATCAAGACCGGCGAGCCGTCTTCCATCAGGGCCGCGGCGGCAATATCTTTGACTTTGCCCAGACGGGGATCGAGCGGCTGCACGACAAGCTCGCGTTCGCCGAGAAAGCGATCCACCACCAGACCGTAGGTGCTGCCATGGTCGCCAATGACGACCACCGGCAGTTCTCCGCCCGCCACCATGGGTTCGTCCTCGGCCAGGACCTGATGGGCCGTGACGAGGCCGATGTGCCGCCCCTCGAAGTTGAAATGTTGGTGACCCTCGAGGAGTTCGATTTTCTCCTTCGGCAGTTTCAACGTGCGTACGATGTAGGCGAGCGGGAACGCGTACGGTTCCGCATTGATCTCCACCAGGAGCGTGCGCACGACGGAAAGCGTGAGCGGGAGTTGCAATTGGAACCGGGCGCCCTGCCCCGGCTGCGACGAAACGCGCACGGTGCCGCGCACCTGCTTGACCATGTTCTGCACCACATCGAGCCCAACTCCCCGGCCCGAAATTTCCGTCACCTCACCCTTCATCGAAAAGCCCGGCAGGAACAGAAACTCGAGCAACTCCGCCTCGCTCAGGGCCCCCGCGGTTTCGGACACGGTCAGCTTCCGCTCGACGACCGCGACGCGCAGTTTCTCGACGTCGATCCCGCGGCCGTCATCGGCGACAACAATCTGCAGGACCCCCGCGGTGTGACGGGCCTCGAGCGTGAGCACGCTCTCGGCCGGTTTCCCGGCGGCGCGGCGGCCCTCGGGAGTCTCGATGCCGTGATCCACGGAGTTTCGCAAAAGGTGCGTGAGGGGCGCTTCCAGCCGCTCCAGGATATCGCGGTCCACCTGCGTCGCTTCGCCGACGATCTCCAGCCGGACCGGCTTGCCGAGGGATTTCCCGAGATCGCGCACCATGCGCGGAAAGACGCGGACGCCATCGGCGAACGGGCGCATGCGCACCGCCTGCGCTTCTTCGTACAGACGATGGGCGAGGTTGCTGGAGCGCCGGTCGAAAACGTCCAGCTCCGCGAGCCGGTCGGCGAGAAATTGGGAACACTTGAGCAGGCGGCGCTGCGCTTCGCCTTGGGCCACACGCGCCGGTTCGCTCACGACATGATCCGGGAGGGCCTCGCGGAGGCTGTCGAGCGTCTTGCCAAGTTCGTGGTGCTGGCGCTTCAAGCGCAGCAACGACTCGGCAAACGGCTTCAACCAGCGCGACTCCACCAAGGATTCACCAGCCAGCGAAAGGAGACGATTGAGATTTTCCGCGGTAACGCGCAGCACCCGGTCGGACGACTCGAGCCCGGTAGTGGGGGCCGCAGCCGGCGTAGCTTTGCTCGCCGTGGGCAGTGCCTCGACGGAGGCGGCCGCCTCCTCCAGGGCCTCGGCGGAGTCGGCCGTTTCCGCGTTTGCGGGACAGGCGACAGCGCCGGCCAGCGCCGCTTGGAAGCTCTCGATCTCGCCCCGCTTTTCGCCCATCCATCGGGCCGCGTCCTGCTCGGCCGTCGTGCCAATGCGCTTCAACAAATCGACGCCCTGCAGCAGGAGATCGATGTGTTTCTGGCCGAGAACCACGCCGCCGCCTTGCGCCGCGACGAAGCAATCCTCCATGACGTGCGCCACCTCCACGGCAGCATCCAGTCCCACGATGCGGGCCGCGCCCTTGAGCGAATGCGCCGCGCGCATGCAGGCCTCGAGATGCTCCGCGGCGGCGGGGTCCCGCTCGAGTGCGAGCAATCCCACGGTCAAAACCTCGGCCTGGTTTTCCGTCTCGAGCCGGAACAGATCCGCCATCGAGTAGCCGCTGAGATCTTCGTCGCTCATGCGAGGCATCGGTTCAGCGTGTAGAAGAGCAACTGGTCGTCGAGGCAGCCCACGGCCTGCTCGCGCCACAAGAGGATCGCCTTGGTATAGCTGACCGCCGCCCGCGCAACCGTGGCGGGAACGGCCTGCAATTCGTGGGCCGGAAAATGATGGATGCCGTGGACTTCATCGGCGGGAAACCCGATGCGATGACCTTCGCGGCCGATAACGACGAGGCGCTGTCTTTCTGTGGGGCGCTTTTCCCTCGGGAGCGCCGTCGATTTCTCCAGGCCCAGCACTTCCACGAACGAAACACAGACGAGCAATTCCCCACGTACATTCGTAAGACCAAGCACCGCGCCACCTCGCCGATGGGGCAAGGTGTGGAGTGCGCGCAACTCGGCGACTTCCTTGAAGACTGCGGTCGGCAGCGCGAGCCATTCGGCGCCGAGCCGGAAGATCACGACGGAGTGCGCGTCCGGTGCCGCCACGATCTTCTCCTGCGCAAACTGGCTGGTCCATTCGTCGAGATACCTGGCCGGCGGCTCGGCTTCGAGCAAGGCGGCGGCCGCGGCGGAATAGACGGGGCAATTGCGGCAATGGGCGCACTTCGCCAGTTCCGGGCAGGAGCCGCTTCCCCAGACGCCAATCTTGTTCCAGCAATCGTTCAGGCCGTCGCGGGCCAGTGCGGAAACGGGGGAGAATGATTCGGCCATGTTACTTCCTCCGCTTCAGCTCCGCGCGCTTCGCCCGCTCATTCAGTACTTTTGCGCCAGCCTTGTCGCCTTGTTTTTCCAGCAGATACGCGAGGTGCACCAGGGCCTCGTGATGCAGCGGCTCCAGATAGATCGCTTTCCGAAAAGATTCGGCCGCTTCGCCGGGATTGCCCGCCGCGTCGCGGACCAAACCTAGGAGATAAAACGCCCGCGCCGAGGGCCCGTGCGCGCGGAGATGATTCTCGCAGAGCCGGGCGGTCTCGGCCAGGCGACCTTCGTCGGCGAGGCGCGCCGCTTCGTCGAGATTTGCTTCCGGTCGGGCCGGAGCCGGAGTCCGGACCAAAAGTGGCGGCAGGGCGGAGGGCGCCGGTTTCCGAGCGGCAGCGGCCGGCGCCACGGCCGGACGCCGCTTCCCTACCGTCACGCGAGTGGTGCGCCGGCTGGGGCGCGGGCCCGCGCTCGCCTTGCGAAAGGCAAAGGCCCGGGGCGTGCGCAGGGAATGGTATGGGTGCCGGAGCAGAAGTCCCGTCTCGGATGGGCCGACGAACAGAACTCCCGCCGGGCGCAGAAGGCGCGATAGAACTGTCACGGTTTGGTCCTGCGCCGGACGATCGAAGTAGATGAGCACGTTGCGGCAGAAGATGACGTCGTACGTCTCGGCACCCGGCAAACTATCGGGATCGAAGAGATTTCCTTCCCGGAAATGCACCTGCTGCTTCATGAGCGGCGAAACTTCCCAGCCTCCGGTCGTTTTCGCGAAGTAAAGGTCGCGGAAGGCCAGCTCGGTTCCCCGAAAGGAATTCCGGCCGTAGACTCCCGCTCGAGCCCGGACCAGAGAGCGCGCGCTGATGTCCACGGCATCGATCCGGAAGCGGTTGGCCGGCAGTCCCGCCTCGAAGAGCGTCAGGGCGATCGAATAGGGCTCCTCTCCCGTGGAGCAGGGCAGGCTGAGCAACCGCAGGCTTCCGCCGAGATTCTCCGGGATCCATTCGTCGCGTACGAAACGGGCGAGCGCGTGGAAGGCTTCCCGATCGCGCAAGAACCAGGTCTCCGGGACGACCACCTCTTCGATCAGTTCCTGCCGCTCCGTGGCGGAGGCGCGCAAAAGTTCGCCGTAGTCATCCCAATCCTGCATTTGGCAAGCTTTGGCGCGGGCCTTGACCGCCCGCTCGATGACCGAGGATCCGATCGATGCCGCATCGAGCCCCATCGTTCGCTGCAGCAGAGCTTCGAATTCGGCGAGTACCATTTCGCTTACAACGCCAGGGGTTCCGTGAACAGGATTTCACGCACCGAGTCCGGCAGGAGTTTTCCGGGATCGATCCATTGCACGAGACCCCGCGCATCCACGGCCACGGGACCAAGGTAAGGGGCGCGGTCGGGGCGAAGGCCGGCCGGACCGAAGTCGGCCGGATCGCGCCGCATCGTCTCCGTCGCCTTCTCCGCGATCAGGCCCAGCAGCCGCCGCCCGCCTGTGCCATCGGGGTAGTGCACCAGCACGAGGCGGGTGCTCAGCCGGTTCGCCGGCGGCCGGCCGAGGGCGAGCTGGCTCAGATCGAGCACCGGCACCGGGGCGCCGCGGTAGTTGCACGCGCCCACCACGCCGGCGGGAGCTTGCGGAATTCGTTTGATCCGCAGCAAGGGCAGCACCTCCACGACGAGTCCCGCTTCGAGCGCATAGCGATCCTCCCCGAGTTGGAAGAGCAGGAAGAGCATTTACGGGAGCTAGGTCGGCGCCTCGATTTTGGCCGTCGTGGCCGCGGTCAGGCCTGGAGCTTGAAACGCGAGACGCCGCTGCGCAGCGCATGGGCGGCCTGATTCAAGCCTTCAATCGCCTGGTTGGATTGACGGAGCGATTCGACCGTCTGATGCGCGGTCTCACTGAGCTGCATCAGCGCCTGGCTGATCTGCTCGGCGCCGGACGACTGCGCCTGCATGCCCTCGTTGACCGATTCGAAACGGGGCGCCAGCGCCTGCACCTGCTGGATGATCTGCGCGAGCTGTCCGCCCACCTGCTCCACTTCATGCATGCCGCGCCGCACCTCCTCGGAGAATTTATCCATCCCCATGACGCCGGCGGAAACGGCCGATTGGATCTCCTTCACCATCTGCTCGATGTC
>JBBQFQ010000104.1:0-6648 GCA_038322235.1 Chthoniobacterales bacterium | reverse complement strand
GTGATGGACGCGAGTTTTCCCGCCACGGATTCCGCCTCGGCCGATTCCGCCGTGCGCTTCTTCGAGGAGTTTCGCACCCGCGCGGGGGCGCAGCCGGGGGTGATGGCGGTGAGCTATGCGCGGGAACTCCCGCTTGGCGAGGTGGGCAGCAATGGCACCTACTTCGTCGATGGCCGGGCCGATCCGGCCCCCGGCAGCTCGACGCAAAACGCGATCTGGCGCTTCGTTGGACCGGACTATTTTGCCACGCTGGGCATTCCCCTACGGCGCGGACGGGCGGTGCGGGGCGAGGGTCCACAGGAGGTGGTGATCAACGAAGCGATGGCAGCGGCCGCGTGGCCGGGGGAGGATCCCATCGGGCACCGGATCAAGATCGGCATGAGCATGGATCCGCTATGGATGACCATCGTGGGCGTGGCGGCCGATGTTAAGCAAGGATCGCTCGACACCCGTACCACTCAGGAACTTTATGTCTCCGCGCTGCAATTCCCGGCCGCGAATCCGGAAACGCGCTTCGTCGCGCGGGTGGCAAGTTCACCCGAGGTGCTCACCGATTCCTTCCGGAGGATCGCCCGCGATTTGAATCCCGATGTGCCGATCAGCTTCACAACCGGCGAACACGTGCTGGCCAAGACCCTCTCGGCTCCGCGTTTCCGCGCGCTGCTCATCGGGCTTTTCGCGACGGGGGCGCTGGTGATTGCCCTCGTGGGCGTGGGCAGTCTCGTCGCCTGGATGGTGGCAAGCCGCCGAACGGAGATTGGCATCCGTCTCGCGCTCGGCGCGACGCCCGGTGTAGTCGTTCGCGAAATCTTTGCGCGCGGTGCGGTCGTCGTGTCGATCGGGCTCGGGGCCGGCCTGCTGCTCGCCGCCGTGGGGACGCGCGCGCTGGGCTCCATGCTCTTTGCGATCTCGCCGTTCGATCCGGTTGTCTACGGCGCGATCGCGGCGATTTTTGCGGCCGTCGGAGCGATCGCGTGTCTTCTGCCCTCGCTCCGGGCCTCGCGGGTGGATCCGGTTTCGGCGTTGCGGGCGGATTGACGGCAGCGGGCCGCGTTCACCCCCGCTGCCGGTAAAGGGCCGGATCCACAGCGGCGATCATCGCCGCCTGGTCGAGCGAGCCGCCCAAAAATTCGTTCAGGCGGGCGGCGTGTACGGCGGGCTGCGCAACGAGTTCGTGGTAGACGACTGGAAGATACGAGAACGCCGGGTGCGCGCCCATCCAACGCTCGATGTCTTCCATTTGTCCGGTGAAAACGCGGGCGAGTTGGGCGTCTGGCACCGTCGCTCGCGGACGACCCTGGCGCTCCAGCATCGTGCGCTGGGAGGCGAGGACTTCCTCGATGTGCCGGCGCATCCACACGACGCGGTAGGCAAAGCCTTCGAGCGGTAGATCGCGCAGGAGCAGATGCACCATCTTCACGACTTTTCCCTGCGCCTCGGGGAGCCAGTCGCAATCCGTTTTTAGGCGCTTCACGCGCTCGAATTCCTGGTAGCCGCGCGGATTGTCGGCATCGGCAAGGCGGACACCATCTGTCAGCGGAGGGATGCCGCCGGCCGCGAGCATTTGCATCATGAGCGAGGTGCCGGAACGCGGCAGGCCGGAGACGATCGTGAGCGGGGAATTCGACATGAAGGTGCGTGAGAGTCCGGAGGGTGGCACCCCGCGCGGTGCGGATCAACCAGCCGGCCGGAGATGAGACGAGCGTGCCAGTTCCGGGACGCAGCCATCCCAGCCGCGAGGCGCCGATCGTTCGCGTTGTCGCGCTCGTGAGCGATCGCCCATTGGCCACCGGCCATCGGCTATTCCACCGCCGGCTCCAGAAAGCCGTCGCACCGATACGTTAGCACAAGCGAGTCGCGATGCGGTCGCTCGCCGGTGGGTTTGATCGGCGTCGTCGCATGAATCACGCGCTGGTCATCGAGCAACATCGCCGTCCAAGGCGTGGCCAGCGTGACCGCGGCAAGTTTGCTCCCGTCATCGAGGTGAATTGTCGTCGCACCGCCGGAGATTTCCGCCCGCTCGAGCAGCACCAGCGCCACGTAATCCACACCATCGCGATGCGCGCCTTCCGGCGTCGGCCGGCCTTCGCCCTGGCTGGCGTCGATGCGGAATTGGTGTGCCTCGATGAACCAGCGTCCCGTGCCCGGAGCGGCATCGGCAAATACCCGCCCGAAGCATGTCACAAGTGCCCGAAAAAGCGGGCTCGCCGTGGTGGCGGCTTCGATGGGGGAAAACGGACGGAGCGTTCCGCCATGGAGTTTGTTGAACGCGCGTGGCTGCCAATGCGGCCGATAGGGGACTTCCTTGAGCTGATCCGGCGTGAGCGTCTGGATGAAGGAAGCGTGACGCCGAAAGCGGTATTTTCCGCCGTCCGCTAGATGCGGATCGGCGGGAAGCCGATCCCACGACCGGCGCAAGGCTTCCGCCGAGGCGTCGATTTTCAGCGTCGCCACGGTGGAAGCCCCCGAGACAATCGCGAAGCCGTGCTCCCGCACGGCGGCGGCAGCGTGGTCGAGTGGAACGGAGGCGGTATCGCGGTCTTGCGGCGGCTCGATGGTGGCGGATGGATTCACGGCGGGAAGACAGACCACTCCCCGCCCCCGAGGAAGTGGAAATCGTGACACCAGGGGAGAATTGCGGATTGGCGGAGCTGCCGTCTGCCCCGCGCCGCAGACGAAACGGTGTGCCGGTGCACTGCTCATGGGAGGTCTGGGACGAATTGGCGGCATCCTTCCCATCCCTCCCATCCGCTGCGTTTTCAGTCTGCACTCCCGCCAGTCCGCATTTCCCTTGTGTCTTATTCGGGATTCGGGCGTCCCAGAATCGGCGTCGATCCGGCCGCGCAGCCATCTGCCGCGGCCTTTTCTCCCGTGCAAGAGCCGGAAGGCGCGCTCTGGCACACAGATTGCAACGCGTGCGCACGACCCTCTTCGGATTTCAGCCGCCCAATCTTAAATCGCCCAAATGCAGACCCTCCGCCGCCTCTTCAGAGCCCCCGGGTTTGCCCTTGCCACGATTCTCACGCTGGCGCTGGGGATCGGGGCGATAACCGCCATCTTCAGCGTCGTCTATGCGGTGCTGCTCGAGCCCATGCCTTTTCCGAAATCTGGCCGGCTCGCCGATCTGCGCGGCGAAGTTGCCGGAATTTTCGGACTTCCAGGTTTCGCCGGGGGATTTCGTTTCACCCTCGCGCTCATCGACGGGCTCGGCGCCCTCGCGCCGCTCCTCGCGGCTTTCGGCATCTACAGCGCAGTCGCCTATACGGTCACCCAGCGGACGGGCGAATTTGGCATTCGCATCGCCCTCGGCGCTTCTCCACGGCACATCGCGCGCGCCGTCTTCCAGGATGGACTGCGTTCGCCCGCCTTTGCCCTTCCGCTCGGGCTCGGACTCACTTGGGCCGTCGGCGGTCTGCTGCGCGGAATGGTTTTCGGCGTCGGCGTTTTCCACCCCCCTGACGGTTGCCGCTGGAATCGTCTTCCTCCTCCTGACCGTGATCGCCGCCTGCTGGGTGCCTGCCCGCCGTGCGCTGAGCGTAGACCCCGTCGTCGCGCTGCGCGCTGAATAGCCGATAGCCAATCGCCAACAATTTATCGCCGTCACTCCACTAACTTCGTCTGCAGCGCCCGAACTCAAACCTAGCGTCCAAATCGCGATCCCACCGCGCCACGGCCAATCCGCAGCCGAACCCGCGGAGCGGGGGAGACAGACCGACAAATTTTGCCTTTCTCCTCTTCCCCTCGGTCAATCCGCAATCCGTAATCCGCAATCCGTCGCAATCCGCAATTCCACATGCTCGCGCTTCGCTCACTTCTCCGGAGCCCCGGATTCTTCATCATTTCGGTCCTCACGCTTGCGCTCGGTATCGGCGTGAATGCCGCGCTGTTCTCGATCGTCTACGGGGTGTTTCTCAAGCCGCTCGGATTCCGCGAGCCCGATCGGCTCGTTCGCATTTGGAACGCGTTCCCGGAACGCGGGCTCGAACAAACGAACGCTTCCGTGCCCAAGTTTGAGCATATGGTGGAGAACCTGCCGCCTTCCCTGCTCGGTGTTGCCGCCATTGCCGGAGACGGATTCAGCGTCACGGGCCGCGGCGAGCCCGAACAAGTCGAGGGCAGCCGGGTCTCCGGCGCATTCTTCGACGTGATCGGCGTAAAGCCGATGTTTGGGCGCGCCTTCACCCGTGAAGAGGAAAAGCCGGGGGGCGACGCCGTCGTACTCATCAGCCACGCATGGTGGGCAAAACGATTTGTGTCCGATCCGAACGTCATCGGCAGCTCCATCACGCTAAACGGCGTGCCGCACGTCATCATCGGCGTCCTGCCGCAGACCTTTGGCTTCCCCTTCGCCCGGGATTCCGTCTGGGTTCCGCGCGTGCGCGACGTGAGCTATATGACGCCCGATCAGCTCGAGCGCGCATCGGGCTACTTGCGCGTCGTCGGACGTCTCGCGCCGGGTGCCACGGCCGACCAAGTGACCCGCGATCTCGCAGTCATCGCGCCGCGGTATCTCGCGGCGGGACCGGAGCGCGTGGACGGAAAGACGAAACTCACCGCGTATCCCTTCCATGAGAATCTCGTCGCCGACCTGCGCGAGATGATCATCCTCCTCGCCGGTGCCGTCGCGAGTGTGCTGCTCGTCGCCTGCGCCAACGTGGCGAACCTGATGCTCGCCCGCCACAACGCGCGGCAGAAAGAAAACGCGGTGCGACTTGCCCTCGGCGCGCCCCGTTCCGCGATCATCGGGCGTTTCATCGGCGAAGGCCTGATCCTCGCGCTCGCCGGTGCCGCGCTCGGACTGCTGGTGGCGCAACTCAGCCTGAAAGGCATCACCACCTGGGGCAGCGATCTGCTCCCGCGTGCGCTTGAAATCTCCCTCAACCTTCCGGTCCTCGGCGCGGCGGTGCTGCTTGCGCTGCTCACCGGCGTGGCGCTCGGGCTCGTGCCCGCCTGGCAGCTCTCGCGCGCAGACGCCATGGCGGCGCTGCACGATTCCACGCGCGGCTCGAGCGGCGGCGCCCGACAGGGGCGCGTGCGCGCCGCTTTGCTCGTGGCGGAGGTGGCGGTTTCGCTGGTCCTCCTCGTGGGGGCGGCGCTGCTCCTGAACAGCTTCGTCCGGCTCGGCCACGTCCAACCCGGCTTCAATACCGACAACGTGCACCTCATGGGCGTGGCGTTGCCTCCCTCGCGTTATCCTGACAGCGCCACGCAGGCGCGCTTCGCCCAGCGTTTCAGCGAGGCCCTCCGCGCCCAGCCCGGTGTGCGTTCGGCGGGCGCCGGAGCGGGAGTGCCTTTCGATGGGAATCGCTCGTTCACTCCGGTCGGCGATCCGACAAAACCCCTCGGACCGGCCGGCGAACGTCCGCTCGGATTGCGGCGCCCGATCACGCCCGGCTATCTCGCGACGCTCGGCATCCCGCTCGTGCGCGGCCGGGATCTGGAGGAGAAGGATGGGCCGGATGCGCCGCCGGTCTGCCTCATCACCCGGTCCGCCGCGAAGCGGTTCTTCGGCGAGGTGGATCCAATCGGCCGCGCCCTCGCGCTCGGCATCGCCAGCACGCACCGGGAAGTGGTTGGCATCGTCGAGGACATTCGCTCGGAAGATCTGGCGACGAGCCCGCGCGACGAGTTCTACATCCCGGCGGCGCAGGTGAACGAGAATTTCCTCAGCTACGCCATACGCACGGAGCTGACCGGCACCTCGGTGCAAGCAGCCTTCAAGTCCGCGCTCCGTAGTGTCGATGCCGAGATCCCCACCAATCCGGTGACCACGATGAACGAGATGATGCGCCAGAGCGTCGCCAACCGGGAAGTCGCCATGCAGGCCCTGGGGGGCTTTGCCATCGTCGCGCTGCTCCTCGCCTCGCTGGGGATTTACAGCGTGCTGGCGTATTCCGTTTCGCAGCGCACGAATGAAATCGGCATCCGCATGGCCTTGGGGGCCGATATCGCAGCGGTGCGCAACATGGTCGTGCGCGAGGGCATGAAACTCACGCTGATCGGCCTCGCCATCGGGACTGTGCTCGCTCTGGGCGCGACCCGCCTGCTGGGCACCTTGCTGTTCGGCATCGGAGCGACCGATCCCATCACCTACCTCACGGTGGCAGTGGTTCTCTCGTCCGTCGCCGTCTTTGCCTGCTGGCTGCCCGCCCATCGCGCCGCGCGGGTCGACCCCATGAAAGCTCTGCGCGCCTGAACGGGGACCCGGCGTCGAACCCAAAATGCTCGCGCTGCGCCGACCCACCTTCGCGCTCGCCGTCATTTCCGTGCGCGCTGCCCTGCGCGCAAAATAGCCAATCGCCGATCACCAAATCACCAATCGCCTTTCCCTGCCTCAGCCCTCCGACTTCGCTTCCCATGCTTCCCTTCCGCCGACTCCTCAAGGCTCCGGGCTTTGCCGCGGTGTCCATCCTGACGCTGGCGCTCGGCATCGCCGCCAGCACGGCGCTTTTCAGTCTTTTCAATGAATTGATTCTGCATCCGCACCGTTTCCCGGCGCCCGACACCCTCGTGCGGATCTGGACAAACAACGCGGCCAAGAACCTCGTCGCCCCGGCGATCTCCTGGCCGAAGTTCCAGCATTTCCGGGACCAACAGGCGTCCTTTGCCCAGGTCGCTCTTTCCACCGGTGCGAATTTCTCCTTCGCC
>JBBQFQ010000103.1:0-6801 GCA_038322235.1 Chthoniobacterales bacterium | reverse complement strand
CGCGGCCGTGAGCGAGATGGATCCGGTCGCCTGCCACGCCGGCCAAAGCCCGAAGAGCAGGCCGATCACGAGCGCGAGTCCGGCCGTAAACGCCAGCGCGAGGCCATCGATGCTGATTTCCTTGAAACGGAGCGAGCCCGGGGGGCCGAGCGCCACAATGAGATCGCGCGCGCCGTAAGCGAGCAGCAGCCCGAGCACCGCGCCCAGCGCGGCCAGGATGACACTTTCTGCCAGCAATTCGCGCACGAGTTGGCCGCGGTTTGCGCCCAAGGCCGCGCGCACGGCGAGCTCGCGATGCCGGGCGGAGGCGCGGGCGAGCAAAAGATTGGCCACGTTGGCGCAGGCAATGAGAAGCACGCACGCCACGGCGCCGAAGAGCAGGTAGAGCGCGCCCCGGTAGCTGCGGGTGACCTCGTCGTGGATGAGCCGGCCGGTCGCGCGGACGCCCGTGTTGTTGTCGGGATATTGTTTTTCGAGCCCCACGTAGATGACCTCCAAATCGGCCAGGGCTTGTTCCGCGGAGATCCCCGCGCGCAGTCGACCGAGCATGGAGAGTCCCGGGTGGTTGCCGCGGTGCAGGAAGCCCCGGTCCGCCCGGAGATCGCCCAAGGGCAGGAGCAGATCGGTTCCAGGGGGGTAAGCGTAAACCGCGGGGAGGACGCCGATGATCGTGTGCGGCGCCCCGTTGATGACGACGTTCCGGCCGGCGATGGCGGGGTCGCTGTTGAAGCGCGATTGCCAGAGCTTTTCGCTGATGAGCACGGTGCCGGCGGCGCCGGGCTTGTCGTCATCTTCGACGAAGTCGCGCCCGATTTTCGGCGACACGCCGAGGGCCCGCAGGAACTCCCAGGAAAGGCGCGCCCCCACAAGCCGACTCGGTTCGCCGCCGGGAGTTAGAGGGGAGAGATTCGCATTCTCCCGCCGGAAGACTGCGAGCCACTGGAAGGATTTCTGCGCCGCGCGCGCATCGACGTAATTAAGGAAGGCCACGGAGGCGCTGCTGAATTCTGGCTGCCGCTCGCGCAGGAGCATGAGGTGCTCCGGCTCAGGATAAGGCAGGGGCTTGAGCAGGACCCCATTGACCACGCTGAAGATGGCGGTGTTCACCCCGATGCCGAGCCCGAGGGTAAGCACGGCAGCAATGGTGAATCCCGGGGATTTGAGGAGTCGGCGAAGGGCGAGCATGGGAGTGGGTCAGAGGACGGAGCACGGAGGACGGAGAACGGATGGTCGATGGGCTATTGGCTATTGGCTATTGGCTATTGGCTATTGGCTATTGGCTTTCCCCAGAGGGTGGCTACTCGGTGCGAAGCGCGACGATGGGATCGATGCGGGAGGCTCGGAGCGAGGGGATGAGACACGCAAACAGTCCGACAACGGCAAACAGGGCGGTTACCCCGGAGAAGATTGGCGGATCGAGCGGATCGATTTCGAAGAGCAGGGTGCCGATCACGCGCGACCCGGCGGCCGCGGTTCCGAGGCCGATGACCAGCCCAACGGAGATGAGCACGAATCCCTGCCGCATGATGAGGCGAAGCACATTTCCCGTTTGCGCGCCGAGCGCCATGCGCAGTCCGATCTCGGAAGTCCGCTGCGCCACGGAGTACGCGAGCACGCTGTAAAGTCCGGTCGCAGCCAGCACGAGCGCGATGATGGCAAAGGCTCCGGTCAACCAGGCCACGATGCGTTGGAATCCCAGCGCCTGGGCGGCCAGGATGTCGAGCGTTTGGAAGAACGAGATCGGTTGCGCCCGGTCGACGTTCGCGACCGCCCGGCGCATGATCGATTGCAGCGCGGTGGGATCGCCGTCGATCTGCGCCACGATGTTCAGTCCCGGACGGCCGAGTTGCCGCATGGAATAATAAATCTCATCCGGCGGCGGTGCGCCCACGCCGTTGCTCTTCACATCGGAAACAATGCCGACGACTTCGCACAACATCTCGGCCTCGCGCCCGCGCCGCAAGGATTTGCCGAGCGCGGAACCGCCGGGGAAGATCCGCTTCGCGAAAGACTCGCTCAGCATGCACACGTTCGGGGCGCCCTCTCGGTCCTGCACACCGATGGCGCGGCCTTCGCGCAACGCGATGCCCATCGTCTGGAGGTAGCCATCGCTCACCACGCGAAAGCCGGCGAGAGGCCGCTCGGGCAAGGGCGGAATCGCACCGCCATCGACGACATACGGGGCGATCGGCAGAAAGCCGCTGAGGGGCAGGCCGATCGCCGCGGCGACGCCGCGTACCTGCGGATTCGCCCGCAGTTGTTCCAGGACATTGACGTAGAATTCCGCCTGTTGCGCCGACGTCGGATAGCGCTGCAACGGCAGGCTCACGAAGGCTGCCGCTACTCCCTCGGTGCGGAAGCCCGCTGGAGTCCGCTGCAGGCGGAAGAAGCTCACCAGCAGCAGGCCGGCGGCGATGAGGAGGACGACGGAAAGCGCGACATCCGCGACGATCAGGACCGAGCGGAAGCGCGATCCGCGTACCCCACCAGGTGCGCCTCTCGCGGAGTCCTTCAGGATGTCCGAGAGATTGGCCCGCGAAGATTGGAGCGCCGGCACGAGCCCGATGCAAATGGCACAGACTCCGCAAACAAGCGCAGTAAAGCCGAGGGTCGCGAGATCGATCGAGAACACGGTGTTCGGCGGGAGCTGCGCGGCGGCGAGGGTCTGCACGGCGCGGAGGGCGGCCGCGGCGAGACCGATGCCGACCAACGCGGCGAGAGTGGTGGTCGCGAGACTTTCGAAGAGAAACTGGCTGACCAATTGCCAGCGCGTGGCGCCGAGCGAGACGCGAATGGCGACCTCTTTTTGACGGGCGGACAGACGCGCGAGAAAGAGGTTGGAAACGTTTCCACAGGCGATGAGAAGCACCGCCGCCACCACGCCGATCAGGAGGTAGAACGTCGGCCGTAACCCGCCGGACAGCTCGTCGGTGAAGAGCCGCACATCGTTTTCGTTTTGCGCGTCGAGCATCTGGGGCAGTGCCGCCCCGTAGCGTTTCGAGAGACCGCTGATCTCGGTGTTGGCAGCGGCCAGGCTTACGCCGGGTTTCAAGCGGGCGGTGACTTGCAGGACGCTCGAGCCCACGCGCATTTGGTCCGCCGTCAGGCCCTGCGGCTCAAAGGCGCGGGGCGTCAAGATGAGCACATTGTTGAAGGGATTGCTCACGGCCGCCGGGAGAACTCCGACGATGACGTGGGGTGCACCTTCCAGGAGAATCGTCTGGCCGAGAATGCCCGTCCGGCCGCCGAGGCGGGTCTGCCAGAATTCGTGGCTGATGATCGCCACATCGGCGCCTCCCGGCGAATCCTCCCCGGCGGTGAAGGTCCGACCGAGAGCGGGCTGTACGCCGAGGGTCGAGAGGAAGTTTGCGCTCACGCGCATCCCGAAAAGCTGCTCCGGCTCCGCGTCATCGCGGGAGAAGGAAAAATTCGCGCCGGTGGAAAGGGCGAACTCCGAAAACGACGACTGTTGATCGCGGAAATGCTGGAACTTCGGCCAGGAGATGGCTGGGGCGACGAGGTTCTTGGCTGCGTTATTTGTCCAGATCCGCACGAGCGTGTCGGGCGCCGGGAAACGATGCGGGTGCAGAATCAGCTCATTGAATAGACTGAATAGCGCCGTGCTGGCCGCGATGCCCAGCGCCAGCGTCAGGATGGACACCGCGGCAAAGCCCGGGGTCTTGAGGAGTCGGCGGAAGGGAAGCATGGGAAGCAAAGTCGGAGGACTGAGGACTGAGGACGGGCGATTGGCGATTGGCGATTGGCTATTCCGCGCGCAGCGCGACGACGGGAGTTACGCGTGCGGCGCGGCGGGCTGGGAGGGCGGAGGCGAGAAGGGAAACCGCGAGCACGATCACGGCGGGGATCGTGAGTGAGACCAAACTGGGCGCGGGGAAGGCGGGATCGAAATGCGCGGCGAGACGGGCGCCGGCGAAGGCTCCGGCCGCTCCAAAGGCAAGACCGATCGCGGTGAGACGCAGGCTGCGGGTGATGACCGCTGCGCTCAGTGAGGCCGCCAAGGCCCCCAGGGCCAGGCGGATGCCGATTTCACCGCGGCGCTGCGTCACGTGGAGCGCGGCGAGGGCCGCCAGGCCGGCGCAGGCCAGCGCGATCGCGGCCGAGGAGAATCCGCTCACGAGCCAGCCCCGGAGCCGCTGTACGAGAATAACCGCGAGCGCGAAGGTGGGTCGGCGCAGGACCGTCAGGTCGATTTCAAAGGGGAGCGAACTACGCGCGCAACGCTTTCATCGGGTCGACCCGGGCCGCCCGATGCGCGGGCAGCCAGCAGGCAAACACGGCGACGGACGAGAGAACCACCGCCACCGTGAGGTAGGTGATGGGATCGGTCGCGCCGATGCCGAACAGCAAGGTGCCAAGCAGGCGGGTCGCTCCCAAGGCGAGCACGGTGCCGAGGGCGAGACCGATGAGCGTGAGTTTCATGCCCTCGCGCACGACCATGTTGCGCACCGCTGCGATATCGGCGCCCAAGGCCATGCGAATGCCGATTTCATTCGTGCGCTGCGAAACGGAATACGCCAGCACGCTGTAAATTCCCAGCGAGGCGAGGAGCAGCGCGACGATGGCAAAACCTCCGAGCGCCTGCATGGCGACTTCCCGGTTGGCGACGCTTTGGCGCATCATCTCCTGCATGGTCGTCACCGGATTGGTGGGGATCTCGGCATCGACACTCCGGAGCGCGGACTTGAAGGCCGCCTGGACCGAGGTACCGGTCAGTTCCGTGCGAATGGCGTAGCTGAGGAAATTTTCGTTCACCTGCGCGGTCGGGATGTAGAACTCGTCGCGCGGGCTCGTCGCCAGATCTTCCGAACGGATATCCTCGACAATGCCCACCACTTCTCGGTGCGTGCTGGCGACCCCGAGTACGAGTGCGCGCCCGATTGGATCCACGTCGCCGAAAAAACGCTTGGCGGCTGAGCGAGTGATGAGGCAGACCGGCGGCGCATCCGGCCCATCCTTCTCTTCCAGATCCCGTCCGCGCACGAGCGGGATGCCGAGCGTCGCGAGATACCCAGGTGTGATCGGCCGCCGCAATCCGAGCGGACGCTCGCCGGCAGGGGCGAGTGGTTTGGTCGGATCGCCCACTGGAGTGAACGAGTGATTCCCGTCGAAGGGCACGCCGGCTGCACCCCCGGCGGAACGCACCCCGGGCTGGGCCCGCAGAGCCTCGTTGAAACGTTGGGCAAAGCGCGCCTGCGTGGCGCTGTCGGGATAACGCGAGGGAGGCAGCGCCACGCCCATGACGTGCACGTTCTCGGTGTGGAAGCCGGGCTGGACTCGGCCGAGTCGGACAAAGCTGTTCAAGAGCAGCGCTGCCCCAACGAGAAGGACCAGCGAAACCGCCACCTCCGCCACGAGCAGAGCGGCGCGCACGCGCCCCTGCCGGGCGCCCCCGCTCGAGCCCCGCGTGGAATCGTGGAGGGCCGCCATGGCATCCGTGCGCGTGAGTTGCCAGGCGGGCACGAGACCGAGCGCGACGCCGGTGAGCAGCGCGAGCAGCACCGCCGCGCCGAGGACCGGCAAGTTGAGGGAGATTTCGAGCGCGCGCGGGAGCAGATCGCTGCCCCAGCTGGTGATGCCTTTCAGGCTTAATTGTGCCACCAGGAGTCCAAGCGCGGCGCCGGCCAGCGCGAGGATCAGGCCTTCGCCGATGAAACGTCCGATGATGGCGGAACGGGGCGCGCCGAGGGCAAGTCGCACCGCGTTTTCCTTCTGCCGGGCGTTGTGCCGGGCGAGCATCAGATTCGCCACGTTGGCGCAGGCGACCAGCAGCACGCTCGCGACCGCGCCGGCGAGGAGGATGATCATCTCGCGCAGGTCGGCGACGAGATTCTCATGGAGGGGATACGCAGTGAGTTTCGTCTTTCCGTCCACGCGCTCCGGTCCCGCCGCGAGGTACCGGGGAGCGATGACCGCGAGATCGCGTGTCACCTGATCGGCCGTCACACCGGGCGCGAGACGCCCGACGACGCGCAGGTAGCCCGACGCGCGCTCGATCTGATCGGGCGTCATGTAGCTCACGTCGCGCACCCGTGGAACCCAGACGGAATCCTGGGCGAAGGGGAAACCGAAGGCAGGAGGCAGGACGCCGATGATGACGTGTGGCACGCCGTTCAGGGTGATGGAGGTGCCGATGACATTCGGATCGGACACAAACCGTCTTGCCCACCAGGCGTGGCTGATGAGTACGACGGCGTCGCCCCCTGGTTTTTCCTCTTCACGCGTGAAGGCGCGCCCAAACATCGGCTTTACGCCGAGCACGTCGAAGAATGCCCCGGAGACCCGACTGCCCTGGACTTGCTCGGGCTCGCCTCGGCCCGTGACGCTGAATCCGTCACCGGCAATGGCGGCGACACCGAGCAAGGAAGGCGGCAGGTTCTCCGCGACATGCTCGAACTTGGGCACGGAGGCGTTGGTTTGCTCGAGTCCCCGTTCCGGAAACGCATTCCAGATGCGGACGAGACGATCGGGCTCGCGGAATCCGAGCGGCTTCAGAAACACCCCATAGACGATCGAGAACAGCGCCGCATTGACGCCAATGCCGAGTGCGAGCGTGAGGACCGCGATAATCGAGAATCCGGGACTTCGGAGAAGTGAGCGAAGCGCGAGCATGGGGAAGGAAGTCAGAGAGGGCTGGGGACTGAGGGCTGAGGACTGAGGACTGAGGACTGAGGACTGAGGACTGAGGACTGAGGACTGAGGACTGAGGACTGAGGACTGAGGACTGAGGACTGAGGACTGAGGACTGAGGACTGAGGACTGAGGACTGAGGACTGAGGACTG
>JBBQFQ010000102.1:0-8204 GCA_038322235.1 Chthoniobacterales bacterium | reverse complement strand
CTACCCGCCAGGCACCAAGGTGACGGACGAAGAAATGGCAGCCATCCAAATCGAACGTGCTGCCTTCCATGGCGAGTGGAACTATACGATCCGCCCAAAAACACCCGCACAAGGCGAGACACTTATTTGCTGACGAGCCCTTAATTCGGATGGGACCGCGCGTGACGAGCGCAGACGGATGGAAGGGAAAGCCAGCGCCGGGATCGTAGAAGCCGCGCGACTGGCGGCTTCCCACGGGATAAATGCGCGTGATGAATGACGTCTTCCCCACAATGATCGGTGCTGGGGCGTAGGTCACCGATCGCGGTGGCGGAGGCGCGCGGAAGGCGGCGACCCGGAGCGCATAGCTGTCCCGCGAGTCGCAGTACTGCTGAATCGTCCACATGGTCATGTCGTCCTCCGGATCCACACAGGTGTTCGAGTAGTCACCCCACCGGCGAAACCCGCGCGAACTGCCATCATTGCCCGGAGGGTTGTAGGTGCTGACGTTCGGCGTCAGCGTTGCGTACGAGGGAAGTGTGCCGGGCGGATCATCGACGGTGCGATAAGCCGCAAACGCCGCGATCCCGTAGGGTGCACCGGTCGTGCTCCCTCCGAGCAAAGCGTGTCCCTGTCCGTTCACCGCGATGGAAGGATAAAGGTAGCTCCGGCGACTCGGGGAGTTGGTCGGCGCACTGGCATCGAACACGGTACCGGTCTGCACCAGGGCCGGCGTTCCCGAGCCGGGCGGAACGCGGATTTCCATCCAGCGCGCGCCGTCCCGCAGAAGATTCGCCTTCGCGTCATTCGCGCTTCCCGTTTCATTCACGGCCGTGCATTGCGCGGTCCAAAGTCTCCCCCGCCTCATCATCGCGTTGATCAACCGGTCGTCATTCCCATCGAGATAGCCCTGAACGCCCTGAGCGTTTCCCGCGTGGTCCACCTTCACCGGATTCGCATTCAGATTGATCACGACCGGGATGCTCGGCGAAATTGCGGGTGCGCCGGAGGGATCGGCGATTCGCAGGAGGGTGAGCTGTCCAAAATACCGGCGACTCGTCCCGATGAAGTATCCCTCGGCCACGTCAGAATCCAGGTTCTCGACCCCCATGGGCGTCACGCAGCCGTCGTCGCCATCCCCCACTCCGCGAAAGGCCGTCACGACAAGTTGTCCGGCGAGCAGGGCGGCTTTCCTGATCACGAAGACCGTCGCACCCGCGAAATGTCCCGCCTGATCGAAAACGTCACCGCCGATGTAGAGCGCATTTTTGTCGAGCCCGAGTGAAGGGTAGTCGATCGAGGAGTTCACATCGCCAGGCGACGAGATTGCATTGAACTGAAAGGAAAAGTACGTCCAGCTTGTCTCCGTTGTCGCCTCGGCGCCGCTGCTCACCGCCAGCAAGATCGAGTTGTCGACGCTCTGCCCCTGATCGAATCCCATCGCACTGATGAACCATCGCTGGGTCCCACGATCGAATCGCACGCGGGGATCGCTCAGCGAAACGAACGGGTTGCCGGGGCGGGCGGGAGAGAAAAACGCGGCGAGACTTGCATCGATCGCGTTGATGGCGGGCTTTCCAGGCTTGGCGAAGGAACGGATCCGGCCGTTTGCGACGACAAGAAATTGCGAAACTCCCACTGTCCCCATCGTATCGGGGGGAAACAAACGCGTGTCTTGGAGGCGGACCGTGTCGAAATTGGCGAACGGCAGGAAGGTGTCGAGCGCCTCGCGGACGGGCTCAGCCGCGCCCGCCGTGGGCGCCGAGCTCGCCCCGGGCGGGGAAAGGGGATGCGGGATTTTCTTCTCCAGGTAGTCGCGTTGCTTGGCCGGCTTACGCACGGTCGACCCGAAGCGCTCGGGATGGGCGTCCATCTCGCGCTGGAGCGCGTGCACTTGGGCGGTGGTCGCACTGACCCCCGACATTCCTTCCGCGACAACCCCGGCGCGGTAACCCGCGGGGAGACGCGGCGACTGCCCAGACGCAATCCACGCGCCTCCCGCGGCGAAGGCCAGCGCGGCCGCAATCCACTGGAGCCGTCTCTTAGTTGAGCTCATAGACCTCCACGAGGGCAATTCCGACGGAATCGTTCTCTCCGCTGACGATGACCGTATAGTTTTCCGGCGGCAGATCGATCACGATGGCGCTCTCGAGATCGCTGGAGGGTGCGAGGCCGGTCGCGAGGATGGCAGTCGCCTGGTTGTCCCGCCAATTCCGGTTCACGCTGATTTGAGCTCCGGCGGAATTGACGAGGGCGAGCGAGGGGTCAGCGAGAGCCCCCGCCACATTCTGGGTCGAGAGGGACGGGCCGAGCGCACGAATGATCACGCGCTTCACCGTCTCACCGCGAATCGCAAAGCCCGCGATGAGAACGTTATCGCCTGTGCCCACGTCTCCACGCGTCGAGATGTTGATCAAGCGAGAGTTGGAGGCCGCCAGCAACGCTTGCGGCGCCATGGGTTCAGGACCCTGCGCCGCTCGAACGGAGCCGATTCCATCCGGCTCGGAGAGACTCCAGACCCCCGCCGCAACGAGTCCTGCCACCACTGCCCCCAGGAAAAGCAGTCGCCGGGAAAACCTCATTGGGTGCAGCGTACCGCGCGCAGCAGCAGCAGCGAGTGATTATTCGGATGCGCGCCCCAAAAACTATCGTTCAATCGATGGCATGGGATTCGACCTCGGAGTGAACATAGACCACATCGCCACGCTCCGGCAGGCGCGCTACTCGCCTGACCCGTATGCCTTCAACGCGGAACCGATCCTCAGCGAAGCCGCGCAGGCCTGCGAACGCGCGGGCGCACATTCGCTCACGGTGCACCTGCGCGCCGACCGCCGGCATCTGCAGGACGCGGACCTGCCGCGTTTGAGGGCGGTCACCAGGACGAAGCTCAACCTCGAGCTGGGCAACACGCCCGAAATCATCGCGATCGCCCTGCGCGAGAAGCCGGAGGACGTTTGTCTCGTCCCGGAAAATCGGCGGGAAGTCACGACGGAAGGCGGGCTCGACGCCGCCGACCAGCGCTCCAGCCTCGCGCCCACCATTGCCGCGTTCCGGGACGCCGGGATTCGCGTGAGCCTGTTCATCGATCCCGACGAGGCGCAGATCCGGGCGGCCGCCGACCTCGAGGCGCCAGTGGTCGAGCTGCACACCGGGGCCTACGCGAATGCGTCGACCGAACCCGCGATCGCCGCGGAGCTAGCGCGCCTCGCCGCGGGCGCAGCTCTCGCCCATTCGCTCGGACTCATTGTCAATGCGGGCCATGGGTTGAACTACCACAACGTGACGCGCTTCCTTGCGACGGTCCCTCATCTGCGCGAGCTCAACATCGGACACTCCATCGTCAGTCACGCCCTGCGGGTCGGGCTGGAAAACGCCGTGCGGCAGATGCTCCGAGTGCTGGAGGCGGCGGCGCGATGATCGTCGGGCACGGGATCGATCTCGTGGAGATCGCGCGCATCCGCGAGATCCTGGAGCGCTTCGTCGCGCGCTTCCGGGAAAAGATCTTCACGCCGGACGAGCGGGCCTATTGCGATGCCCAGCGCGATCCCGCGCCCCACTATGCCGCCCGCTTCGCCGCGAAAGAGGCCGCGGCGAAGGCGCTTGGGACCGGGATAGGCGGCGAGGCGGGCTGGCATGAGATCGAAGTCCGTCGCGACGCGAATGGCGCCCCGTCCCTGGTCCTCCGGGGCACCGCGCTCGCGCGCATGACGGAACTGGGCGCCCGGCGCTCGCACCTCTCCCTCAGCCATACCGGGGGTCACGCGATCGCGAGCGTGATCCTCGAGCGGGAGGCGTGACTTCGGAAGCGGTTGACACGGGCGGCGTTGCGGATTTTCCCTTCCGGCTCTCACCACCCAGAGGAGGATCGATCAATGGCCAGCGACTATGTGTTTTCCCGCGCAGATGGAACCGAGCGAAAGGTCAGCGGCTACCGCTACCGGGCGCCCCTCGCGAGCGCCAAGCGCTACGCGGCGGATGACAGCGCGGTCAAGACTCTCCCGGCCAAGGTGGATCTCCGCCCGCTGCTCACGGCGGTGGAGGATCAGGGCGGCCTCTCGAGCTGTGTCGCAAATGCCGTCGCCGGCGCCTACGAGTATCTCGTGAAGCGCCACCGCGGCGAGGATGGCTACGAGGTCAGCCGCCTCTTCGTTTACTTCAACGCCCGGGCGAAAGAAGGCGATGTGACCGAGGACTCCGGCTCCGTCATCGCCGACGCGATCCAGTCGCTCCGGGAGGACGGTGCCTGTTCCGAAGAAACCTGGCCCTACGAGGAGGAGCAGGTCAATGACGAGCCGACCCAGGAAGCCTACGACGAGGGCGCGAAGTTCGTCGTCGAGGACATGCAGCTCGTCCCGTGCAAGCTCGACGAATGGAAGAATGCCCTCGCCGAGGGCTACCCGGTCATCTTCGGGCTCGGCCTGTACGACTCGTTCGATAAACAGCGGAAGAAGGGCCTCGTCCCGGTGCCGAGTCCGAAGGAGGCGGCCCGCGAGTCGCACGCCGGGCATTCCATGCTCTGCGTCGGCTACTCGGATCCCGACAAGGTCTTCATCGTTCGCAACTCGTGGGGCGAGGACTGGGGCGACAAGGGGTACTGCTACATCCCGTACGACTACCTCATGAACGAGAAGTACAATGACGGCGATTCCTGGATCATCCGTCAGCTGGCGAATCTCGACATGGATGCGGGAACCTGGGGCGATGACGAATCCCTGATCGGCGATCTCGAAGGGGAACTCGGCAAACTACCGGACGACGACTACAACGAGATGCTCGACGCCATGGGCGAGATCCATCTCGAGACGCGGCTCGCGATCATCTTCCTGGCCTGCGCCGGAGCCGATGGCGAAGTCTCGGACGAAGAACTCACCGGCATCACGACCTACGTCGATGGTCTCCTCGACCAGATCGAGTCAAACTACGACGCCGACAAAGTGCTTCGCTTCGCGCGGAAGCGGCTGACCGACGAGAACGTGAAGGAGTCGATCCAACTCTTTGGCGACTATGTTCCAAACACGATGCTCGCCAGCATGCTCCGCAGCCTGCGCGAAATCGTCGGCGTGGATGAAGTCACGGAAGACGAGGAAACCTTCCTCGCCGACCTGCTCGCCGCCTGGCAGATCGAAGAAGGCGGCGAGGCGGTCGAAAAGACGGAAGGCCAGAAGGATTAACCGTCCTCCGGTCGGGTATCCGATCGGTCCGCGGCCGGCGCGACCGAGCGGGCTCCTCACCGCGTCTCCACGCTCGTTACCCAAAGGACCTCGCACGCGCCCGGTCCGGCATCTTCGCGCCGGAGCGACGTGCGAAGGCCGGGCTGTCCCGGTTTCGCTGCGTCGACCAAGATTCCCCGGAGGCGAACGAGCGAGCCGACGCGCAGGGCGGACAACTTCTGGTCCACGTCGTGCGACGTTGCGATGACGTGCGTGTTGGCAGCGCTGCGCTCGAGCTCCGATTGTGCGAGCGGCATGCTTCCCTCGCGGCTCTGCCACCAGAAGAACCGATCCTGCTGCCAGATCTTAAAATGCTCCAAGACGGCGCTGTCCGACATCTTTCCCCAGCCCAACGCGAGGTCGAGCACGCAAATGTCCGTCAGCGGATCGGCCGGGTAGCGTCGTGTGGAAAGGACGCGCGCGTCGATGTCGTAGTTCGCTCGCGCCACGACCTGGTATTCCCCAAACCGCCACGTCCGCTCGTTCTCGGGCGTGAGGTCAGTCTGGAGAGGTGCCCGCGGCGCGAGGATTCCGGGCGGCCGCGCGATGGCCCGGCTCTGCCACCAGAACCAGGCGCCGCCGGCCAGGAGGGCGAGAACAAGCACCCAGCCAGCGATCCGCTTCATGCAGGAGTTTCGCCCGGCAAGCATGGTTTGTGAAGGGGGCCGGTACGTGGCAGAGTCGGCCCCCGATGGAAAAGCGCCCCTTCACCGAACTCGGCCTGTCGCCGGAAATTCTCAAAGCCGTCGACAAGATGGGATTCGAGGAGGCCTCGCCGATTCAGACGGCCACGATCCCGGCGCTGCTTTCCGGCAAGGACGTGGTGGGACAGTCGGCCACGGGCTCGGGGAAGACCGCGGCCTTCGCCATCCCCGCGATTGAAAAAGTGGATGCGGCGCTCCGCGCCGTGCAGGTCCTCGTGCTGTGCCCGACCCGCGAGCTCGCGGTTCAGGTCGCCGAGGAAGTCGGCAAGCTCGCGTTCTTCAAGCGCGGCGTCCAGGCCGTGCCCATTTACGGCGGCCAGAGCTACGACCGCCAGTTCCGCGCGCTCCGCGCCGGCACGCCGATCGTCATCGGCACTCCAGGGCGGATCATGGATCACCTCGAGCGGAAGACGCTCGACCTCTCGAACGTGAAGATGGTCGTGCTCGATGAGACGGATCGGATGCTCGACATGGGCTTTCGCGAGGACATCGAACGCATTCTCAAGAGCGTGCCCGAGCAGCGGCAGATGATGTTCTTCTCGGCCACGATGCCGCGCGAGATCCAGCAGCTGATCAAGACCTTCGCGAAGGAGCCCGAGTTCATCCAGATCGAGGCCAAGGAGCAGAACGCGCCGCAGGTGGACCAGTCGTATTTCGAGGTCGACCGCCGCTCGAAGATCGAAGTGCTCACGCGCGTGATCGATCTCCACGACTTCTCCCTCGGCATCATCTTCTGCAGCACGAAGGTGATGGTCGATGACCTCGCCGACCATCTCCTCTCCCGCGGCTACAGCGCCGATCGGCTCCACGGAGACATGAGCCAGTCCGCCCGCGAAAAGACGCTCCAGAAGTTCCGCGAAAAGAAGACCGAGTTCCTCGTCGCGACCGATGTCGCCGGGCGGGGGCTCGACGTCGAGGACATCGAGGTCGTCTTCAATTTCGATCTCCCCAACGACGCGGAGGACTACATCCACCGCATCGGACGCACCGCCCGCGCGGGGAAGTCCGGCCGGGCGATTACCTTTGTGAGCGGACGGGAGATCTACCGGCTGCAGAGCATCATCCGCTTCACCAAGCAGAAGATTCGCCGGGAAAGGGTGCCGTCACTCGACGAGGTCGAGGAGAAGCGCGAGAGCGCGTTCTTCGAGGAACTCCGCGAAGTCCTCGACGGCGGCGAGTTCAAGAAGCACGACCGCACCATCGACCGGCTCCTGGAGCAGGGCTACGCCAGCACCGACATCGCGAGCGCTCTGGTGCACATGCACCTCGGCGGCGACGAGCGCGAACCGGCCCGCGGTCCGGACCCTGCGCAGGTCGATGCCCGCCGCGTCGAGCGTCCCCGCGACGATCGTCCGCCGCGGCAGGAAGCACCTTCCCGCGATTTCGAGCGCCGGGAGCGGTTCGAACGCGGCGATCGTCCGCCGCCCCGCGACTTTCGCGCGGATGGCCCGGCCCGTCCGCCGGGACCAGACGGTCCGCCGCGGAACTTTCGCGACGAAGGCGGTGGCTTCCGCCATCGCGAGGATCGCGGCCGCGAGGCCGGCATGAAGCGGATCTATCTAAACATCGGTCATCTCTCGCAGATCACGCCCGCCAACATCGTGGGTGCGATCGCAAACATGGCGAACGTTCCCGGCAGTGTGGTCGGTGCGATTAACATCTTCACGAAGCACACCTTCGTCGATGTGAAGGCCGAGGCGGCCGACGACATCGTTCGCTCCCTGCAGGGGATCAAGATGAAGGGCCGCTATCTCGACGCAGCTGTCGTGCCAGAGGACTCGTAAACGCGTTGCGCAGAAATTGCCCTCGCTGGCGCGGCGCCGCATTCATTCTCCGCCCCCGGCTCCCTTTCAACGCGCCGGATCGCACCCGCCGCAGCCGCCCAGCCGAGCGCCGAGCGAAGCGAGCTCACCGCGGGAGTCAGCGAGCTGCGTGGCCGGGTAGGTCAGCTCAAATAGGGGCGTGTGTCCGGTGCGTGCGTGTGCCCGCTTGGTCGGGATTTTATGTGGTGGGTGGGTTTTTGGAAGTTGAGTTTTTGGCTTGGAGGGCGACCGCGTCGAGGGTGGAGAGGAGGGCGGCAAGCCAAGGCTGGCCGCTTTGCTCTTTCCAAGCGGGATGCTCCTTCTGGTAGTCGGCGATGAGACGCCAATATTCCTGGACCAAACGCAGACTGAGTTTGGTGGCAAAAGCGGTGTCGGCCTCGCTCAAGCCGCGTTGCTGGCAGAGGAGGACCTGGCGGAAGTTGGTGCTGTAGCGCAGGACGGCCTCGGGACTGTGATCGGTCTCGCGGCAGGTGACTTCGACGCTTTTG
>JBBQFQ010000101.1:0-8210 GCA_038322235.1 Chthoniobacterales bacterium | reverse complement strand
GATTGGGCCGGAGCTGACGGGGCGGGGAGTGGCGGGAGCGCTGCAGGATCCGGTGCTGACGATCGTGAACGCGCAGGGAGTGAACGTGGCGGTGAACGACAACTGGAAGGACACGCAGGCGGCGGAGATCGCGGGGACGCCATTTGCGCCGACCGATGACCGGGAGAGTGCGGTGGTACTGACGCTGGACCCCGGGGCGTATACGGCGCTGGTGACGGGGAAGAACGGCACGACGGGCGTGGCCCTCGTCGAAGTCTACGACCTCGAGTGACCAAGGAGATCGCGAAGCCGGGACCCGCGGGCGCTGACCTCGCGGGTCTCGTCGTTTCAAGGTCTCAGCGCGGCGAGCGCGGCGGGCGACCCCGCATTGACGAAACGGCCAGCATTCCGAGACTTCACCCAGCCAACCGTCCAAGCCCCCATCCTCCTTCCTATGACCCCCGCGAAGACCGCCCTCGTCCTGATCGAATTCCAGAATGACTTCACCACCGAAGGTGGCGCGCTCCACGGCGCGGTGAAACCGGTGATGGCGGCCACCGGCATGCTCGAAAACGCGGCGCGGACGGCGACGGCCGCTCGCGCGGCGGGCGTCACGATCATCCATGCCCCGATCGCCTTCGTGAAGGGTTATGGCGAGATCACGGCGCATCCCTACGGCATCCTGAAAGGCGTCGTGACGAGCAATGCGTTCGTCAAAGGGAGCTGGGGGGCCGAGATCTGCGCGGCCATGCAGCCGGTGGACGGAGACATTGTCGTCGAGGGGAAACGCGGGCTCGATGCCTTCGCTTCGACGAATCTCGATTTCATTCTCCGCAGCCGCGGCCTTGAGACGTTGGTAATTGCCGGCTTCCTGACCAATTGCTGCGTGGAGAGTACGATGCGCACCGGCTATGAGCGCGGTTATCAGGTGATCACGCTGAAGGATTGCACCGCCGCCACCAGCCAGGCGGAGCACGAGGCGGCGCATCAGTTCACGTATCCCATGTTTTCCCGTCCGCTCGACCACCCCGCGTTCCTCGCGGAACTCGAGGCCGCGGCGATCTAACCCGGCTGGGCTTGGTCCGCCGTCAATGGGACGGAACTGCCTTTGCTGGGTGGTGCGGGCGCGGGCAGCGAAAAGTAGAAGGTCGCTCCAGCGTCGGGTTTCGACTCGGCCCAGACGCGTCCGCCGTGCCGCTGGATGATGCGTTGCACCGTGGCGAGCCCGATGCCGTTGCCGGGAAAATCGACCGCTCCATGCAGCCGGTGAAACGGGGCGAAGAGCCGGCTCACAAACGACGGATCGAACCCCGCCCCGTTGTCGCGCACAAAGATGGTCGGGTCCGGGGTGTTGCTTTCGGCGCCCACTTCGATCCGGGCGCGCGTCGTGCGGCTCGTGAATTTCCAGGCGTTCTCGAGGAGGTTCTGGAGGACGACGTCCAGCAGATCGGCATCCCCGCTCACGACCAGGTTTGGCGCGATCGTGATCGCCACCACCCGCTGCGGATCGCGCTGCCGGAGCCGCTCGGCCGCTTCCTCGGCGCGGGCTGAAAGATCCGTCTCCGTGTAGCGCAGCTCGCTCTGCGTCACCCGCGAGAGGCGCAGGAGACCGTCGATCAACTCGCCCATCCGCTGAGCCTCCGAGCGCACGAGGCCGAGGTAGCGTCTCCCTCGATCGTCGAGCTGAGCGGCGCAGTCCTCCAGTAGCGCGAGACTCCAGCCGTCGATTCCTCGGAGCGGGGCGCGCAGATCGTGCGAGACCGAATAGCTGAAGGTGCTGAGCTCCCGATTAGACGCTTCAAGGCGGGCGGTGGTCGCCCGGAGTTCCTCCTCGATTTGACGCCGCGCGGTGACGTCCCAGTTCGTGCCGATCATCCGCACCGGCTGCCCCGCCGCATCGCACTGGACCAGCGCTTGCGCCTTGATGTGACGCACCGAGCCATCGGGGAGGAAGGCGCGGAACTCGGTGCTGTAGTCGGCTCCATCCTCGCAGGCGCGGCGGGTTTCCTCCCCCGCCCGGGCTCGGTCGTCGGGGTGCAGTGCTTCCCGCCACGCGGCCGGGGTCAGCGGGAAATCGACGCGCGACCGGCCGTACAACTCGAACATCGCGTCATCCCAGATGAGCGCATCGCGGACTAGGTCCCAGTCCCAGATTCCGACCCGGCCCGCGCGCGTCGCGAGAGCAAGACGATCCGAAAGCTTTTGCAGTCGTTCCTCGGATTCCTTGCGGGCGGTGATGTCAATGTGACAACCCACCATGCGGGTCGGACGTCCGTCCGCACTCCACTCGATCACGCGCCCCCGGGCAAGGATCCAGACGGTCGATCCGTCTTTGTGGCGGTAGCGTGCTTCGTTCGCGAACGGGACCGCACCGCGCGTCGCGACGTGCTCGTCGTAGATCCGTTGTTGGGACGTCAGGTCGTCCGGGTGCAGCAAGCTCCGCCACGCCTCGCGCACGTTCTCGATTTCGTGGTCCTCGTATCCAAACATCCGCTTGAACGCCGGGCTGAGGTAGCCCCGCCCCTCTGCCGGGCGCCAGTCCCAGTAGCCAGCGACGGTGTGTTCGAGCACCAGTTCGAGCAGATTGCGCTGTTCCTCGAGCAGACGCTCGGCCGTCCGCTGCTCCGTCACATCCTGCGCCGTACCGCGAAGTTTCCTCACGGTGCCGTCGGCCGATCGCTCGGCCTCACCGTAGCCGCGCATCACCCCGCGGCTTCCGTCCCGGCGGAGAAACTCGAGCTCCAGATCGTAGCCATCGGCTCCCGCCAGCGTCGCGCTCACCGCAGCCTGCAGCCGGGCCCAGCTCTCCGGGACGAAAAGCTGGCTGTGCTCGGAATACGATGGTGGGGGCCCGGCGGGGTCCAGACCGTGCATCCGGTAGAGCTCCTCCGTCCATTCAACGCGATCGCCCTCCACGGTCCAGCTCCAGCTTCCGAATCGCGCCAGCCGTTGCGCCCTTTCGAGCTCGCGAGTCCGCTCCCGCACGCGCGCCTCGAGCGTTTCGTTCGCGCGGCGCAGCGCGTCCTCGTTCTGTTTGCGCGCGGAGATGTCCATCGGCCGGGAACAGTCCAGTCTGGGAGGTTCGCTTGGCCAACGGATCGCGCTTTGCTTCGCCGGGGGCGCCAGGCGGAGGAACCGTCGAAGTCAGGCAGGTCCGCCTGCCGAGGGCAACCACGCCCGCTCAGTCGAAGAGCGAAAAGAAGCCGCTCGCGATGTCGCCGATCCCCTCAATGACCGACGCGCCGTCCACGACCGCTCCCACGACGTCGCCGGCGACACTGAGTCCGCTGGCGCCCGCGTCCGCGAGAGGCGAGGGAACGGGTTGCTCCGAGGCGGCCTGCGCGAGCGCCTCAAGGGGCGCGGAAAGATTGCCGGCGGTCGGATCGAGATCAGGGTTCATCGGGCGGAGGGTTTGACTGACAGATTGTGAAGAAAATCCCGGAGGGTGTAAAGGCTCCTTCTCACCGGACCGCTGCCATCGCGGAAAAGACCATTCTTCAGCTCCCAGCGTCGTCGCGACCGCTTTTCGAAAAAGGCGGAAAGCGATTTGCCCCGTCGCGGAAGAGAGGAGGTGAACCACGGGGGATCGCCTCCTCGATTCCCGCTTTGAATCTCCGGTCTGACGCAGATGAATCCCAAACTTCTTGCCGCCTGCCTGCTTCTCACCCTTGCCCACGGCTTGCCCGCCGCCGAGCGGGCCATCGACCTCGAGACCGTCGTCGCGGGCCGGGTCGACGCGGTCTGGGAGGCATGGACCACATCAGATGGCATCAAGAGCTTCTTTGCGCCGGACGCCCACGTCGAGTTACGGGTGGAGGGCCCATTCGAAGTTTTCATTCGCTACAATTTCCCGCGCTCGTCACGGAATCCCGCGCGCTTGTCACATTCGACTCGTGCGAAGCACGCGACCGATTTCTACTCCGGGAAATCGCACCACTCCGGGCTCGAACCCGACCGCTGATCCCACTCTTTATGACCTACCTGCCCCAACCCTTCGCCGCTCGAGTCTCGCCGCGGTCAATTTGTCTTGGACTCGCCGCCGCCGTCGCGCTCGCGGCTGCCCCCGGGATCTCCGCCGGAACCTGGAACAAGACCGCCGCCGGATCTTTCAGCTGGGACACCAGCGCGAATTGGACGGGCGGCATCCCGAACAATCCAGGCGATGTGGCCAACTTTTACGCCATTCTTGCCGGTGACGAGACCATCAACCTGACCGGCGCTGATCATCTCCTAACCGATTTGAACATCGGCAACGGCAGCGCTCAGACCAAAAGCTACACGATCGCGACCGGAGCCTTCGCGCTGAACTTCTACAACAACCCCACCTTGTCGATGAGCGCCGGCACCCAAGCCACGACGATCAGCGGAACGCTCGGGATGCAGCTGGGCAACGGCATCGACATGACGTTCAACAACGACTCGAGCAATCCTCTGAACATCCCCGCCGTGATCAATGGAGCGGGAAATATTTACAAGACGGGGAACGGCCTGCTCGTCCTGAGCGGCGCCAATACGTTCGCCGGCTTCCTTGAGATCGTCGCCGGAACCGTTCGTCTGGGCATCGATCAAGCTCTGCCGAGCTCCAACTTTCGGGACGGGTTGAATTTTCCGTCGGGCAGCACCGGCACCCTCGATCTGAACGGGCGCACCCAAACGATCCGCGGCGTCACCGGAAACACCGCGGGGGGCACGGTTAACGTCAACGGCGGCAGCTTGACGCTCATCAGCGCGTCGGTTTTCAACGGAGGCTTCAGCGGCGCCGGCACGATCACGATCGATGGAACCGGCGACGGCTCGGGCTCGACCAACTACCTGCAATCGCAGGGAAATTCCTCGTTTTCCGGGTCGGTCTCGGTGATCCACGACGGCCAGTTCAGCGTGCAGGGGAACGTCAGCTGGCCGAATCTTTCGTCCCTCGTCCTGAGTGGGACCTTCTCGCGTTTCGACTACTCGAGCCCAAATCAGCTCAACAGCCTGGTCGCCGTTTCCTCGAACCCGTCCGGCGGTCACGTCTATCTCAACGATACGAATCAAACGATCGGCTCCCTGGCCGGCGATCTCGGCGTGACCCTCACGAACACAGGCTCGGCCACGCTGGCGGTGGGCGCGAACAACGCGTCCACGAGCTACAGCGGGAAGATCGATGGCACCGGGGGCTCGCTCGCGAAGATCGGCACGGGCACCCTCACTCTCACCAGCGCCAACTATCACACGGTCGGAAGCAGCGTGAGCGGTGGGACGCTGCGCGTCAGTGGCGCGGGCACGATCGGCTATCCCACGCCCGCGCTCACCACGACCTCCACCGGCATCTTCGATCTCAACGGAACCAGCCAGACGATCGGCCAGTTGCTCGGAACCGGCGGCTCGGTCCTGAACAACGCCGCCGCGACAACCTCCACCCTGGCCGTGGGGGCGGACAATCAGAACGCGAGCTTCTCGGGTGTGATCAAGAACGGCACGGGGACCACGGGCCTCACAAAGGTCGGCGGCGGCACGCAGATCCTCACCGGCGCCAACACCTACACCGGGCCGACCAACCTCTCCGGCGGCATCCTGGAGATCTCCGGCGCCGGCACCCTGTCGACTGCCTCCGCCGTCACCGTCGGGTCCGGTGCCACCCTCCGCCTGACCCGCAACGACACGTGGGGCGGCAGCTTCACCGCCACGACCAGCTCACCCGTCACCGTTCAGGCCGGCGGCACCCTCGCCAGCAACAACAGCTTTAACTCCCTGGCCAACCTCAACCTCGCCGGCGGCACCCTGCTGGCCAACGGCGGGGTCAACGCCAGTTTCCCCGCGTTCTATCTCTTCGGAACCGTCACCGTCACCGGTTCGTCGGCCTCGCAGTTCGCCGCCGGCGCGGGCTCGTTCAACGTCGTCTCGATCGGATCGAACCAAGGCCCCGGCTCCACCACGTTCGACGTCGCTGACGTCACCGCCTCGCCCGCGGTCGACCTCAATGTGGCTGTCCCGCTCAATGACGTCACCGCCGCCGCCGGACAGCTTCAGAGCGGCCTGATCAAGACCGGGGCCGGCACGCTGCAGCTCAGCGGTGCGAACACCTACACCGGCAGCACGCTCATTAACGGCGGCACGCTCTCCGTCACCGCCTCCGGAACGCTGGGCAGCACGGGCAGTATCACGATCGGAAGCGGGGGGACGCTTGATATCACGGCTTTCGGATCGAGTGGTTTCACGCTGGCCAGCGGTCGGACGCTGACGAACAACGGCACGATTCTCGGAGTGCTCGCCGTGAGCGGGACATTTCAAGGTCTGGGTGCCCTCACCGGAGGACTGACGGTGAATAGCGGCGGTCTCGCGGCAAGCTCCAGCGGAACGCTCACCGTGACCGGAACGATCATCAACAACGGCACGATGCGTTTTGCCGGGGGCGCCGTCCTCAATGCGAGCGGCGTGACGAGTTTCGTGAACAATGGCGTACTCGATCTCATCACCGCCGGCAGCGGGACGACCCTTCCGACCATCACCGGCTCCGGAGTCGTGCTGACTGCGAGCAGCGTGCGGGTGAAGACGACCAGCCGCGCCAGCTACCAAAGCGGCTCGCCCGCGGTGACGAAATATCGGACGACGATCACGTTTGATAGCTACGCGGGCCACATCTACCGGCTCCAGCGCGCGACGAGTCTGACGCCGTCCGTCAGTAACTTCGCGGCGGTCCCGGGATCGAATCCTGTCGCGGGCGACGGCACGCCTCTGACCGTGACTGACGAGGACTCCGGCAACGGTGAGATCTTCTACCGGCTGCAGCTGAATCCGTAGTATGCTCGCGTGAGGACATTTGGTGCGTGGGAGAAGCGCAAACGAAGTCATGACCAATCCGGACCGGCCGTTCGGTTGGTGGATGCTGCGTCCGAAGGCTTGAGCCGATCGAGGTTTAGCCCGCGGGGCCTTTGGCGATTCTGGCGCGTTCTCGACCGCGAATCTCCCGGCCGGGAGCCTGGTCCCGTCGCGAGGATTGCTTAACGTGCAATTCTTGACCATTGGAGAAGTGACCCCTGAATGCTGTTCTCCCACTGCCACCCGCTTGCCCCAAGGAGGTATTTGCGCCGGTGGTCGAGTCCGCGCGGCAGCGCTTTAGAGCGAGCATCGCGAGCGGCTGGCCATGCTCTCGACGCCGAGGGTGGGCGCGCAGTCTCATCTGGCCCGCTTCTGGACTTTACATTTTACTCTTCCGTTCGATACGCTCGTTCGTATGTTGTTCAAGGGGGCCTCGTTCCGTGAATCATCTGAGGCAGAGTCGACTGGAGGCGGGTCACGCCAGCGTCACGGAACGCGGGCTTCCCACTCCACCGGCAGGCCGAGGGCGCTCCTCGGACTCCTCTTCTTGGTCGCAGGATCGTCACTTTCAGCCGCTGATTACGCGGTGACGAGCACCGCAGACACCACCGCGCCGGGGACGCTGCGCTTTGCGCTCACTCAAGCGAACGCGAATCCGGGCAGCACGATCACGTTTAACAACAATCTCGGCATGATCACCCTCGGCAGCGAGCTGCCCTTCATCGCGGCGGACGTCACGATCAATGGCGGCACCGGAAACGGGGTCAGTGGCAACAATGTCTATCGCATCTTCTGGATCAACGCGGGCACGGTCTCAATTTCTAATCTACAGCTGTTGAATGGACTCGCCCGGGGCGGCGATGGCGGCACGGGCGATGGCGCTCCCGGCGGGGGCGGCATGGGCGCGGGTGGAGGCGTCTTCGTCCGGAATGGCGCGAACGTCACTTTGAGCGCGATCGACTTCACGAATTGCCAGGCGGTTGGAGGCCAGGGCGGGAGGGTGGGAAACATTCTCCAGGGAAGGTTTGCGGTCAGTTCGGACGGCGGCGGAGGAATGGGGGGAGCGGGTTACGGAGGGATCCGTCCGCCCAACGGAACTTCGGTGAGCCAGGGTGGCGGTGGTGGCGCCCATCGGACGGACCTCGGCGGCGCGCCCTATGACCCTGGCTTCATCCACTACGGCGGGCCCGGCGGCGGGGTGAACGGTGGCCAAGGGGGATATGTCAATGCGAATACCCCAAATCCCATTGATACCCAAATATTCCCCACGAATGGCGGCGACCTCGGGGGCGGGGGCGCAGCGGCTAACTCGAACGGCACGACCCCCGCAATGGGTGGGGCCGCCGGAGGATTCGGCGGCGGGGGAGGTGGAGCCGACAATGATGCCTCTACTAACCCTACGGGCCAGCAAGGGGGGCGGGTGGTTTTGGCGG
>JBBQFQ010000100.1:0-8965 GCA_038322235.1 Chthoniobacterales bacterium | reverse complement strand
GCGTGCAGGGATTCCTGGCCCAAGATGGCCAACGCTTTTTTTAAAATGTCCCGCTGCCTGGTGATGGCATGGAGTTCGGCGCGCAGTTGCGAGACTTCGTCGGCCAGCGCCACGGCATCGGTGTCACCTGCGCGGGCCCCTGTCGGGCTACGCCCGAGGGGACCCGCTCCGGTGCCACCAATGCCGTGGCGCTTTCTCCATCTTCCGAGACTCCAAGTGGAGACTCCCAATTCGCGCGAAAGCTGCGTGGCGCTTCGCCCCGCTTCGAGGATCCGCACCGCCTCCTGCTGGAATTCCGTGCTGAACCGTTTGGCCTGCGGGCTGCTGCCCGCGGCCGTCTTCTTCAATGATGGTGCTTTAGTCATATGGGACATCCGATCTGATTAGTCTCCCGCTGTCCGCAACTTCAGCACAGGCTCACTCACGCTCCTTTCTCCACCGGCGGCAGCGCCGCAAATTCCTCCGCCGCGAAGAGGCGCGAGCGCGTGAGGAATCTTCTCCCCGTGCCGTTCTCCAGCGAAAACATGCCCCCGCGTCCGGCCACCACATCGATGACGAGGTGGGTGTGCTGGCAGTATTCGAATTGCGGCCCCGAGATGTAAAAGGGCGCGTCGCCGATCGTCCCGAGGCGCACATCGTCGTCGCCGATGTGGAACTCGCCCTGCGGAAAACACATCGGCGAGGATCCGTCGCAGCACCCGCCGGACTGGTGGAAGAGCACCGGGCCGTGCTGCGTGCGCAACTCCTCGATGAGCGCCAGCGCGGCGGGCGTGGCGGACACGCGTCCGCCGGCGGGAATCTGCGACTCGCTCACGATCGGCACGCGTTAGAAAAAGCCCAGCTTTTGGGCGCTGTAGCTCACGAGCAGATTCTTGGTCTGCTGATAGTGCGCGAGCATCATCTTGTGATTCTCGCGGCCCACGCCGGACTGCTTGTAGCCGCCGAAGGCTGCATGCGCCGGATAGGCGTGGTAGCAATTCGTCCAGACCCGTCCGGCCTGGACGGAGCGGCCGAAACGGTAGCAGCGATTCGCATCGCGACTCCAGACGCCGGCGCCCAGCCCGTAGAGGGTGTCGTTGGCAATTTCGAGCGCCTCCTCGTCCGTCTTGAAGGTGGTCACCGCCAGCACCGGCCCGAAGATTTCCTCCTGGAAAATGCGCATGCGGTTGTGTCCTTCGAAGACGGTGGGCTCGATGTAGAACCCGCCTTCCAGCTCGCCGCCGTGGTGCGCGCGCCCGCCGCCAATGAGCACCTTGGCGCCCTCCTGCCGGCCGATGTCGAGATAGCTCAGAATCTTCTCCAACTGCTCGCTCGAGGCCTGCGCGCCGATCATGGTGGCGGGGTCCAGCGGGCTGCCCTGCTTGATCGCCTTCACCCGGACCAGCGCGCGCTCCATCGCTCGTAGATGGACTCCTGAATGAGCGCCCGGCTCGGGCAGGTGCAGACCTCGCCCTGGTTCAGCGCGAACATGGTGAAGCCCTCCAGCGCCTTGTCGAAGAAGTCGTCGTCTGCCGCCATCACATCGGCGAAGAAGATGTTCGGCGATTTCCCTCCGAGTTCCAGCGTGACGGGAATGAGGTTCTGGCTGGCGTACTGCATGATCAGCCGCCCGGTGGTGGTCTCGCCCGTAAAGGCGATCTTGGCCACGCGGGAGCTGGAGGCGAGCGGCTTGCCGCATTCCAGGCCGAATCCATTCACGATGTTCAGCACGCCGGGCGGCAGGAGGTCGGCGATCAGCTCCGCCAGCAGCAGAATGCTGGCCGGAGTTTGCTCCGCCGGCTTGAGCACGACGCAGTTTCCGGCCGCCAGCGCGGGCGCGAGTTTCCACACGGCCATCAGGATGGGGAAATTCCAGGGGATGATCTGCCCCACCACGCCGAGCGGTTCGTGGAAGTGATAGGCCACGGTATCTTGATCGATCTCCGAGATGGACCCCTCCTGCGCGCGGAGCACGCCGGCAAAATAGCGAAAGTGATCCACCGCCAGCGGCAGATCGGCGGCCATGGACTCGCGGATGGGCTTGCCGTTATCCCAGGTCTCGGCCAGCGCGAGCAGCGGAAGATTCGCCTCTATCCGATCGGCGATGCGATTCAGGATGAGCGAGCGTTCCGCGGCCGGAGTGCGGCCCCAGGCGGTTTTGGCCGCGTGCGCGGCATCGAGCGCGCGCTCGATGTCATCCTTGTCCGAGCGCGGGATCTCGCAGAGGACCTTGCCATTGACCGGCGAGGTGTTTTCGAAATAGCGGCCGTTGGCCGGCTCGACGAACTTTCCGCCGATGAAGTTGCCGTAGCGCGGCTTGAAGGGGTGATCGGTCGGCGACGGAGTGGGCTCGGACGGGGACATGGGAGGCGAGGGGAGGGAGGTGGAGGGTATGGGGGCGCTCAAGGGCAGGTTCCGATTCGGGGGGATCGGGAAGCGACGCGATGCGCTGCTGCAAAAGAGCAATGGCGCCACCTGCGCGGTCAAGCGACAAGTCTGACGGTGGCTCGCTGCCTTCCTGACGGCATTCCCGCAGCCGTAGAGCAGACCGTCGAGGATCGAGGCGGCGATGCCGTGGGCGTCGTCGGTGGGATGATTTGGCTGCAGTCGGACGGCCAGTCGGCCGCGCAGACCCAGCGTGTTTGTTCGGCTCGGGCTTCTTCCTTCTCGGAAAGGGTTCGCTCACTTCGCCCGGGGCGCCAGCCGCGACGATGAAGCCGCCGGATCAAGAGGGGCACCAAGGTTGAGACGCGCACGGCGATCAACGCGACAAAGACGCGGGGTCCGTCACGGCGACTTTCGCCAGCAGCACGCGGAGGCTGTCGAAGACGTGGGTTTTCCCGCAGACCGTGACGCCTTGGGCGGCTATGAGGCGATGCGCTCGGCTTCTTCTGGCCCGACCCTTTTCCGCGGTGCAACGATTAGAATCCGGGCGCGCGGGACACCGTGACGATCCAGGTCGCCGCCTCCGAGTCCGCCCGATCACCGCGCCAGAACCGGCGCGACGAACTCGTCCACCACCCGCCAGCTTTGTTGATGCATGCCGCGCGTGTTGTAGTTCGTCGTTGCGACCACCACCACCGCATTCCACTTGGGCAGGATGACGACATGATTGCCGCCATTCCCCGACATGGCCCATCCCGAAGTTTGTCGAGGCGCCACGCCATAGTCCCGGCGCCAAGTTAGCAAGCCGTAGTCCTGCCCCGGCTGCACCTCGCGGCGCTCCACCGTCATCATGCGGTCGATCCAATCCGCGGGCAGCACGGCGCGGCCTTCCCAGGATCCGCGCTGCACCATGAGCAGGCCGACGCTCGCCAGATCGCGCGCGCGCAGTTCGAGCCCGCCGCCGGTCATGGCTTCGCCGCTCGGGGAGTATTTCCATTCGCACTTGGTAATTCCCAGCGGTTTCAGGACTTGCCGCTCGGTGTAGCGATCGACCGGCTCGCCCGTGACGCGCTGCAGGATCTGTCCCAGCAGCACCACCCCGCCGGTGAAATAGGAGAACCGGCCGCGGCCGCTGGCATCGCGCGTGTAGTTCGCCGCCACCGGCAGATCCACCGCCCAGCGGCTCCAGCGCTCGCACGGATACATGTTCTCCTCATTGCCGATGGAGTCGTCATTCCAGTCGTCGCCGTCCATGGCCGACGACATCGTGAGAAAGTCGTGCAGCGTGATCGCCTGCTTCAAGGGGCCGTCGTGCTGGAAGGGTCCGAGGTCCGGCAGCAGTGGGAAGGCGGGTTGCTCGATCGACTTCAGCGGACCGTCGCGCAGCGCGGCGCCCACCGCCAGTGCCGTGATCGTTTTGGTGGCCGAGCGCGAGTTGTGCAGCACGTCGCGTCCGCCGTCGTTGAAGTATTCCTCGTAGATGAGTTTTCCATCCTGCACCACGAGCACGGCGCTCATCTTTTTGAAATCGCCGGCCTTGATCGCCAGCGTGAGCTCGGTCAGGCGCGGGGCGGCGCTTGGCGCGGAGGGCAGTTCGGCGCGCAGAGGCAGCGCGATCACTAGCGGAATGGCGGCGAGGATCACCCGGAGTCGTGCGGACATCCGGGAGCGTGGCACGTGTCCGACCAGAAGGTACTGCGTGCGCGAGTTTCGCAATTTGGGCGGATCGGCCGGGGCCGTCGCGTCGCACCGCCACGCTGTGGTTTCAGCGGGCGCTGATTGCTGTCGCGCCCCGCCGGGCTGACGGCACCGCTCACTGCCGCTCGTCCTTCGCCCCCGGCCGACGACCGTTCAATCGCTCTGCAGCGCCACGGAGTGTCTGGCGCCAGCGGACGGCAGATCCTCGGTCGGGCTTGCGCGCCCCCGCCATTACGGTAGCCCCCGAGCACGGCGGAATCAGGGCCAGGAGCGGTCATCTGTAACGTAGTCGGAATCGATCCCGTCAGGAGGATCAGCCCATCGTTTCGAACGCCCGGCGAACCCGAAAAATCGACGATCCCGGTGGGCACCGTCAGCGCCCCGCGATTGGCGAGATCTACTTCCGAAGGGAGCTGCGGGCGCAGTTGCTCGACGGCACCGAAGTGCTCGCGAATGCCGACCACACCGACACTGAAGCGAGCGCCGAGCGTCCGCAGCCGGTCGCATTGGCCTTCGCTCCGGTCGCATCCTTGCCAAGAACCGCCAACGGAGGTCTCGCCTCGGCGAGATTCACGGGCAAAGCATTCCCGCCGATTTGTTGAAACTGCTTCGACGGAATTTCTTTACGAGGAGGTAGAACCTCCCGCCCTCGTTCCATCGATGAAGCCTTCTTTCGTTTCTTTCAGTTTGCTGATCTCGCTAGCGCTCGCGCCGTCCGTGCTCCCGCAGGGTCAGCTTCTGCCGCCGGGCCCTCCGGGGCAGACGATGAAATCTCTCCAGCAAATGGAGCCGCGCACGCTGATCCCCGCCAATGCGACGCTGCCGTTTACGATCTCGACCGCCGGATCGTACTACCTTACGGGTAATCTTTCCGTCAGCGGTGGGCACGCCATCATCATTGCGACGAGCAACGTGACCCTCAATCTGTCAGGCTTTACGATCTCATCCACCGCGGCGGCGCGCACCGGTTCAGGCATCCTGATCAGTGGAGACTCCCTGGCCAATATTTCGATCAGTAACGGCAACATCCGCGGCACCACAACCAATAGTGGCGCGACCTATTCGGGTGGCGGTTTCGACAGCGGCATCTCGGCCAGCGCCACCGGCGGCGGCGAGGGCCCGCTCGGACCGACCGGCGTCCGCGTCAGTGATCTGTCGATCGCCGGGATCGGCAACGGCATCCTGTTGAATAGCGCCACCCCGTCCAATGTCGTCAACCGCACGACGGTCAGCGTGGCGGCGGGCCCGGGCATCCGCGCGGGCGTGGTCTCCGACTCCTCCGCCAGCAACACCGGTGGCGTCGCGATCGAGGCCCAAGCCACCTCCGCCGTGGCCGGAACGCGCACGACCCCGGGCTCTCCCATCCTCCCGGCGCCCGCCGTTCCGCTCGTGCGGTCCGACGTTGATCCACGGATCGCCGTCCCTGGGGGTTCAAGCACGGCGACCATCTCTGCGCCGGGCTCGTACGTACTGACGGGTAACATCACGGTTGCGAGCGGTGACGGCATCAAGATTACGGGGGACGATGTCAGCCTCGATCTGAATGGATTTACGATCGCTTCGACGGCCCCAGTCGGGACCGGCAACGGCATCAACATCGACGGCCGCTCCCGCGTCTCCATTTCCAACGGGCACATCCGCAGCGGCGCCACGTACGGCGGAAGTTTCAGCAATGGCCCGGGCTTCGACAGCGGCATCAACTGGCCCACCTTCCAGCCCAGCGCGGCCCGCGTCACCGGGGTCATCGTCACGGGCCTGCCGGGCTTTGGCATCGACGTGGGTCTCGATGCCTCGAGCGTGGTCCAAGCCTGCACCGTTCGGGTCTCGGGGGGCGTGGGAATCCGCGCCGGCGTGGTCTCGGATTGCTCGGTCACCTTGGGGGGATCCACCACGATCCAGGCGGCACGGGTGGCAAATTCCGTCGGTTCACGGGCTGATGGGTTGGGCGATGGCATCGTCGTCACGAACGGAAACCCCACCCTCGATACCCTCGCCGCGGCCCGAGACCGCCGCACTCCCGTGAGCGCGGTCGGCACCACCATCGGTTCCGGCTCGTACTACCTGACGCAAGATTTGACGGTCGCTTCCGGCGATGCCCTCACGATCTCAGGGTCGAATGTCACGCTCGACCTCAATGGGTACACCATTTCATCGACGTCCCTGACCCGAAGTGGGTCTGGCATTCTCATCCCCGCCACGGCGGAAAATGTGACGATCTTGAACGGCCATATCACCGGCACCACCACCATCTCAGGATCGACCTTCTCAGGCGGCGGCTTTGCCTATGGGATTCAATTCCTGGGTACGAAAACATTGACCGTACGCGCAGTCCAGGTCTCCGGAGTCGGTGCGGGAATTGACTGTGTTGGCTCGGGGGAGACGTCTCTCGTGGAAGGCTGCTCGGTGCGGGTCTGCGCTGGCGTCGGAATTGCGGCGAAAACCGTGCGCGGCTGCCATGTTTCCCAGGCCGGCAGCTTTGGGATTTTATGCACGATCGCCGCCGATTGCACCGCTTCGGCAGTCTCTTTCAATAATGCCATCGACGCGGCCTGCATCCAGCAGTGCACGGGCGACAACTCCTCGAGTGGTGATGGCCTGTCCGCTGCCGGAGGCAGCGTCTCCAACAGCACCGGAAGTTCAGTGTCCGGCTTCGGAATTCGGGCCTGGACGGTGCTGAATTCCGTCGGGTCCACGACTTCGAGCATTGGAATCTACGCATCCTTCTCCGCGCAGAACTCCTACGGGGGCTCCTACACGGGACAGGGTCTCCAATGTGATGGCGTGGCTACAAACTGTTTTGGAGAAACAAACCAAGGCAGCGGAGGAATCGGGCTCACTGCCTTCACGGCCAACGGTTCGCGTGGAGTCCGAAACGGGGTCGTTTCCCAGGCCATCACGAACAAATACAATATGCCGTAGGAACCGCCCTCGGACGGGAGTCGTGGACTCTCTGGTCCGGGCGATCCTCGGCCTGTTCCAAGCGCTCGGCGTGGGACCTTGAGATCTGCCGGGAGTCACTCCCCCAAGTCGGCGAGCAGAGTTTCCAACGTGGAGCGACCATCATCAGCCGACCGGTGAATTCCGCGGGCAACATCTCGGTTCACAGCGCAATCGTCTTGAGGCCGGCAAAATCACCTTTTTCTCTCCACCAGATTTCCCAGCCATCTTCGCAACTCCCTTCGACGACTTGTCTCAGCAAGAACAGCGCACAATAAAATGCGTACAACGGATCCAAGCCCCAGACGTGAGAGTTCTCAAGCAGCAAGGACATCTCCAAATCGCATCGCCACTTATTGTCAGCAACAAAGACCGGCGTCTTAATCACAATCTTTCCGTCGATTGCCTTGTCGCGGAAATTCAAATGGATCGGCCGATCAAACAATACGTTGCCCATATCGCGGGATAGAAAGGAAGGGCGCGATTACCCGAGTGTCGATCGCTGCGGGGACTGCGCCAGGGAAGCGACGGGTGAGCGGTACAGGCTGGCGGCTTCCTCGAGGCGCGTGCCGATGCGCTCGCGCAGATTCGCGGGTTCGATCACCTCGATCTGCTCGCCCCAGCCGAGGATCCAGCGCTCGAGCTCGGCGTTGACCGCGACACTCATCGTCACCTCGGCGCGCGAACCTTCGCGGGGCGTCATCTGCTGCGAAGGATGCATCTGCATCTCCCCAATCATGCGCGCCGCGACGCCCTTCACCCGCAGCCGGACAAGCTCGGGTTCGCCGCCGAAGATGCCGATGCTGTTGCCCAGCTTGTCGCGGAGCGTGAGCCCCACTTCCGGGCCGAAGACGGTCTCGGTGATGACGGCCTTCGACATCCGCGCGAGGGCGAAGGTGTAGTCCTTCGTCCCCCGGGTGCTGTGGCCGAGCAGTTACCACGCGGCGTCCTGCTTCACGAGGCACCGGGGCCGGAGCCGCCACTCGGTGGGGGATTCGTTCTGGTGGGAGCGGTAGTCGAACAGGAGCTCGCGTCGGGCCGCGAGAGACTCGGCGATGGTGTCGAAAGCAATCGGATCATACGCCACGGAGCCGCCCGTGGTGCGGAAACAGACCGATTTCGTCAGGTCGGCGAGGCCGCCCTCGAGGCGACGGTCGAGATTGACCGCCGATTTGGCGATGCCACTCTGCAGCGTCCGGCCGAAGCGGGTGTCCCGATGCGCGCCGAGCGCCTCCTGGGCGAGGGTCAGCGTGAAGAATTCGCCCTGGGTAATGGGCACGTACGGCATCGGTTTGGATGGATCCGCGAGGTAGTAGGTGTTACGCAGCGGATCGACGAGCACCTCGTGTCCGAACTCGATGCGGATGATGTTGATGTCGCGCCGTACCTGGCTCTCGCTCACCCCGAGTTCCCGCATGAGCTTCGGAGTGTTCCAGCATTTGCCGGCCCGCAGCTCCTCGAAAATCCAGTTCACCCGGGAGTATCCGACGACGGTTTGCTTGGGCGTGAGCGCGGCTTTGATCTGCGCCGGGGTCGGAGGCGGGGGATCGGCAGGGGAAAGCGCCGGGATGACGGTGTTCTTTCGACGCGTTTTGGGTCCGCGCGAACGCGTACGGGATTTATTTTCAGATTTTTTCATGAAGGGCGGGAAAGGCCCTCCAACAGAGTAAATCGGCCCTCTGATGGCAAGCGGGAAAGCGCCCGTCCGGAGCAAGCCGGGAGGGGGGTGTCATCTATTGACACCCCACCTATGGGAAACTGTTCACGTCATCCGGCACCCCCGGCCCGGACCTTCCGGAACCGGGGAAACAACCCAAACCCAAAACGCAGTCCGCCGGGTGACGACCAGTCAGAAGGCCAGTCGAAATCAGTCATCAGTCATCAGAAAACGCAGTCATCCACGCAGTGAAAACAAACAACCCAAAAAGAAAGAACCAAGAAAATCAAAACGAACACAAACAACATC
>JBBQFQ010000099.1:0-9203 GCA_038322235.1 Chthoniobacterales bacterium | reverse complement strand
GGGAATCGGGCGAGGGAATCGGGCGAGGGAATCGGGCGAGGGAATCGGGCGAGGGAATCGGGCGAGGGAATCGGGCGAGGGAATCGGGCGAGGGAATCGGGCGAGGGAATCGGGCGAGGGAATCGGGCGAGCGGAGGATGGATGGGGTGCGACGCGAGGGCGTGAGCGGAGTTTGGGCCGAGCGGGAGCTCAGCCGTACCGGACGGAGCGCGGAGGATGGATGGGGTGCGACGCGGGGGCGTGAGCGGAGTTTGGGCCGAGCGGGAGCTCAGCCGTACCAGGAGCCGTACCGGGACCACTAGGGGCGGGCTCTGAACAGACTCAGATCGAAGCGGGATTCATCGCGCGTGACGAGATCGGCCACCACCTCTCCCAGCACGCTCGCGAACTTGAAACCGTGCCCGGAGCAGGGGCTGATGACGTGGAGACCGCGGTGCTCGGGATGACGGTCGATCCAAAAATGACCATCCGGAGTGGTGGTGTAGAAGCACACGGCGGTCGTGCGCACTGGTGCGTCGGCGAGCCGCGGGCAAAGCCCGCGCAGGACGTCGCGAATCGCGGCTTCATCCTGGGCGTCCACGACCCGATTGACGGAATCCGCGGTCGTGACCTCGCCGCGATTGTGCAGCGCGATCTTCCAGCCTTCGCCGAGATCCGGGAAGCCGTAACACTGACGGCCATCCGCGAACTCGCAGAGGAAAATCGGGCATTGATCCACCCCGAATTCCGCTGCTCCCGCCGGCGTCTGAAACCAGAACTGGAGCTGGCGCTCAACGCGGAAAGGGAGACGGAGATTCGGGAGCAATTCGGAGACCCATCCGCCTGCGGTGAAGACGAGTTGCGCCGTGCGGACCTCGCGCTGGGCCGTCTGCACGACGAAGCCGTCGCGTTCTGCGCGCCAGGCGAGCACGGGCTCCTCCAGTCCCAGTTCCGCACCCGCGCCTGCCGCGAGGCGGAGGTGGGCGGCCACGCATTTTTCCGGAGCGAGAATGCCCGCGCGAGTCTCCAGCAATGCCTGCATCGGTTCCGCCGGCGCGAAGGCGGGGAATCGGTCGGTCAACTCCCGCGCTGAAAGGGTTTCGTGCGGAATTCCATACTCCCGCGCGCTCCGGATCGAACCGGCGAGGATTTCGGCGTGAGCGGGACCGATCATGAGTCCGCCGGTCTGGCGTAGGAGCGATTCACCCGCGAGCTGTTCCAACTCGCGCCAGCGTTCATAGGCGCGACGCAGGAGCGGCACATAGCTCGGGTGCTCCCAATACGCCTCCCGGATAATGCGCGAACCTCCATGGGAGGAACCGAGCGAATGCGGCGGCGTGAAACGATCGAGTCCGAGCACCCGCAGGCCGCGCCGGGCGAGTTCGAACGCGGCCGCGCTCCCCATCGCCCCGAGCCCCACGATGACGCAGTCGACCTTCATTTCTCCGGCGAGCGGCGGTCGCGGAGCCACTTCCGGAATTCACCGCCGCGCCACTCCGGCAAGGTGCGGGTTTTCGTCCAGGCCTGGACCGCGGGAATCGGGAAAAGCTCGACCGGCAGATAGTCCATCACCTTTCCAGCCCGCATCGCCGCATTCCACGCAAACGGTTGCGTCGCGAGAATTGCCCACGGGGCCATCGGTGGCGTATTTGGCGAAGACACGCCTTCGCGCTTCCCCCGGTCGCGCAGGCGAAGCAGAAGATCGGGGATCGGGATGTCGACCGGGCAGACTTCGCTGCACGCCCCGCAGAGGCTCGAAGCCTTCGGTAGGTCCGCCAGCGCGGGAAAATTTTTACCGGCGAGGAGCGGCGAGAGGACTGCACCTACTGGACCCGGATAGATGCTGCGGTAGGCGTGCCCGCTCGCCTGCCGGTAGACGGGACAGACATTCATGCAGGCGCCGCAGCGGATGCACCGCAGAATCTCCCGACAGTCACCGGCGAGCACTTCCGTGCGGCCGTTGTCCACGAAGATGACGTGCATCTCCTCCGGGCCATCGGGCTGCCCGGGTCGCGCGGGACCGGAAATGAACTCCGTGTAGACGGTCAGCTGCTGGCCGGTGCCGGACCGGGCGAGAAGATTCAACAAGACGCCGAGGTCCCGGTCGCGCGGGAGGATTTTCTCGATGCCGACGAGAGCGATGTGGCACTTCGTGGCGGCGAGGCAAAAGCGGGAATTGCCTTCGTTTGTGACGATGACGAGTCGCCCACTCTCCGCGACGGCGAAATTTGCCCCGGTCAGCCCGACATCCGCTCCGAGGTACTTCTGGCGGAGAAAATTCCGGGCGCGGCGCGTGATCGTTTCCGGATCGGAGTCGAAAGCTCCGAGACCATGCTTTTCGAAAGTCTCGGCGATTTCCCGTCGGTTCTTGTGAATGATTGGCTTCACCACGTGACTGGGGATGTCACCATCGAGTTGCACGATGAACTCCCCCAGATCTGTCTCCAGGCACTCGATCCCGCGGGCCTGCAGATAGTGGCCGAGTTCGATCTCCTCGCTCACCATCGTCTTCGCCTTCACCATCCTCGTGGCGCCACGTCGCTGCATGATGCCCAGCACCGCCGCACACGCATCCTCCGCCGTGGCGGCCCAGTGCACCTGCGCGCCGTTCGCCTGAAGCTTTGCCTCGATTTGGGGCAGGTAGGTGTCGAGATTCTCGATCGCGTGTTGCTTAATCGCCCCGGCGAGCGCGCGCAGATCGTTGGCGATCGGGAGATCCTCGAAGAGCACCTTCGTCCGCTTCTCATGCCCGGCCTTCGAGCCCGAATGGACCGATTCATGCCGTTCCGGGGAGAGATGGACGGCGAAGTCGTCGATGGGTTGAGTCTTCATGAGATCAATGGGGTACTGCGGCGCGGTGGACGAGTGAATCACGCAGCACCTGCGCGATGTGGAGCGTCCGGATCGGACGTCCTTCGCGGGCGGCGAGACCTCCCAGGTGCATCAGGCAGCTCATGTCGCCGGAGATGATCGCCTCCGGCTGAGCCGCGAGCACGTGATCGAGTTTGAGCGCGCCCATCGCGCTGGAAATGTGCGGGAACCCTACCGAAAAAGTTCCGCCGAAACCGCAGCATTGTTCGGCCTCGCCGAATTCGGTCAGTTCGACGCCGTCGATGGAGCGCAGGAGCGTGAGCGTGGCGGCCACGCTGGGCGTGCCGCGGGAGTGGCAGGATCGATGGAAGGCGAGCCGCGAAGGGTAGCGCCCCGGCCAGTGGGTGATCCCGAGCCCGTTGACGAGGAAGTCGCAGAGTTCCCAGGTCCGCTGACCCACCGCCTGGACCTCGCCGAGGTCCGCCTCCTTTTCGAACTCGAGGGGCGCGCCGTGAAACATCATCGCCGCGCACGAGCCGCTCGGCACGACGATTGGGCACTCGCCCGCAAAGGTCTTCACGGTATGGCGGACGACCTTTCGGGACGCGGGCCAGTCGCCGCCGTTGAAGGCCGGCTGGCCGCAGCAGGTTTGCGCCTCGGGGAATTCCACGATGCAGCCCGCGTGCTCCAGCACCTCAACCGATGCGGCCGCGGCCTCGTCGTAGAAGGCATCGCAGAGGCAGGTCGCCATGAATTGCACGCGACGGTCGGCGCCCGGCCGGACGCGGTGGGGGAGGTCCATGCGGGACAATGATGCGTGGTCCGCGCGGGATGCCACCAAAAACGGATCGGCGGAGGCGCTCGATTGTGCTTTTGCTCAGCGGTAAGCCGCGCGATGGGGCGCGTTCCCGTTCCATGTCCTCGACCACCCTCCATGACGCGCTGGCTCCGGGCGGGGAGGAATTTCGGGATCCGGCGACCGAAGCGCGCTTTGGTGCGGCGTTGATCGAAAGTTCCCTCGGGCGGGTGCGGCGGACGCTCTTCTTCACTTTTCCGCTGCTGGCGTGCTTCGGCCTCCTGGGCGGCCTCGCCTTCGGCCACGGAATGGGCGGCGTCGCGTGGAAGGCTCAGGCGGTCCGTCTCGGGGTCCTGCTCCCGGCCTGGCTCGTCGCGCTCTGGTATACGGCCAGTCTCGATCGCGCCATCCGCTCACGCTGGACGCTTGCGGCGGTCGTGCCGTTGACGATCCTGGCCTTTACCCTCGAAGGGCTCGTCCGGTTGGAAGATGGCGGTGGGCGCGACGTCATCATCATCTTCCCGGTTCTCGCGTACCTCTGCACGGCCCTGCTCGTGCCCTGGCGGCAGAGCACCCATCGCTTCGTCCTCCTTGGGGCGCTGGTCGTGAGTCCGTTGCTCGTGGCGCTGGCGCGTCCCGACCTCGGGTTTGCGACGATCGCGAACCTCTGGCTCATCTGGATCTTCGTGGCGTCGCTCATGCACTTTCTCGTCCGACAGCGCGACCGAATGGAGCGCGCGCTTTTCCTTCAGCGGGAGCAATTCGAGGAGACCGTTGCGGAACTGCAGGAAGCGAACGAGCGCCTCCGGGCGATCAGTGAGCAGCGCGCGCAGTTTCTCGCCATGGCGGCGCACGATCTGCGGAATCCGCTGGGCGTCGTCCTCGGTGCGACCGACCTCCTTCGCCACGAACTGCCCACGAGTGGCGCCGGGGGCTATCGGGAACTGGCGGGCGAAATTCTCATGGGCGCGCAGCGCATGGAGGAAATCATCCGACACTTTCTCGAGGTCCACGCGAACGCCGCGCAACCGCGGGAGCCGAAGCTCGAGCGACTGGAGGCGAGTGCAGCTCTCGCGGCCTCAGCGCGCCGGTTGGCGCCGGTCTTTGCGCGGAAGAAGCAGTCTCGCGAGGGTCCCGGGACGCTCGACACTCGCTTCCTGCTCGGCGATGCAATTCTGCTCGGTCAAGCACTCGACAATCTCCTCAGCAATGCAGGGAAATTCTCCACTCGCGGGAGTGTGGTCCGCCTGGCTGTGCGGAGTGGGCGCACGCCGGGCACGATCCGGCTGGAAGTGGCGGACGAAGGCCCGGGTTTGAATGCGGACGAGCAGGTTCAACTCTTTGGACGCTACGTGCGCCTGGGACCCCAACCTACCGGCGGCGAACCCTCTGCCGGACTCGGATTGGCTCTGGTGAAGACCTGGGTGGAATCGATGAGCGGTCGGGTCGGCTGTCAGAGTGAACCCGGCCGTGGTGCGACATTTTGGATTGAACTGCCGGAGGTCGACTAGCGACCGGCGCGGCCGCTCCCGCCCCGACCGCTGGCGCTCGCGTCGGGCTCATGCTCCCTTCGGTAATGCCGAAACCCCGCCATCGCATCGTCGTCTGCAGCTTCATGGGAAACTGCCCCATCGCCGGTGTGCTCTGGCAGACGATCCACTATCTCGTCGGTCTGCAGCGCCTCGGACACGACGTCTACTATGTCGAGGACACCTCGCGCGTTCCGTACGATCCGGTGGCCTATACCCTCACGGAAGACACCGCTTACGCCGAAAAGATCCTCGGTCAGCTCGCGGACGAGTTCGGGTTCGCCGGGAAGTGGGGCTTTTCCCCGCGCTACCGTTCGCGCGAGGAGACGGTCGGGCCGCTCAACCGGGCGCAGATTAATGAGCTCTACCGCACGGCGGACGCGGTGTTCAACATCTGCGGATCGCATGAGCTGAACGAGGACCTGGAATTGAGCCAGCGGCTTGTGTACGTGGAGAGCGATCCAGGGGTGGAGCAGATCAAGGTGGACAAGGGGGACCAGGGCACGATCGACTTTCTGCGGCGGCATGCGGCGTTGTTCACGTTCGGGGAAAACATCGGGCGAGCCGAATTTCCCGTGCCCCTGCATGGGTTCGAGTGGCTGCCGACGCGCCAACCGGTCGTGACAGACTTCTGGCGCACGTCGGCCGCTCCTGACCCCGGGTCGGTCTTTACGAGCATCGCAAACCTCGCGACGGGCGGGAAGAAGGACATCGAATGGCGCGGCTCAAACTACTTTTGGAGCAAACTACCCGAGTTCGAACGTTTCCGGCTCGCGCCCGTGGAATGCGCCGAGGACTTCGAACTCGCCACAAATTTCAAGGAGGCCGATCTGGCCGAGCGCTTTCATGGGGCCCGCTGGCGCAGCATTTCGCCGGACCCGATGAGCGTCGCCTACCGAGACTACGTGGACTACGTGAAGCAGTCGAAAGGGGAGTTCACCGTCGCGAAGGACCAATACGTGCGGCTGCACACGGGCTGGTTCAGTGATCGAACCGCGTGCTATCTCGCGGCCGGTCGACCTGCCATCACGCAACAAACCGGCTTCACGAGACTGTTCGGCGGATCCGGGGGGCTCTTTGCCTTTGAAACGATGGACGACATCAAGTCAGCCGTGCGCGCGATCAATGGCGACTACGCCCGCCACAGCCGCGCGGCGGCCGAAATCGCGCGAGAATGGTTCGAGGCGGAGAAGGTCGTCGGAGACATGCTCGCCCGGATCGGCCTCTGAGCCGGTCGGACCATCACGGGGGAGCGGCGCGATGTTTACCGCTCCGGTTCGACGCGAACTTCGAAAACGCCCGTGACGATCCGGGGACCCACGCACAACTGCACCCAAATGCGGTACTCCCCTGGCCGGGGGAAGGCGTAGGGAAATTGGACCTCGCGGGCGGGGCGGAGAGGGGATGGGCTCCCGCTCGCGGGCTCGTGCGCGGTAGCGATCTCCTGCGCCGCCATCGAGACGGTCCCACTCGGGTGCAGATGAGTGAAGACGGTCCCGTCGCTGCGGCGCACGATGCAGTGACCGAGCATTCCCATGTAGGGACTGAGCAACGCAGCCTCCCCAGTCGGCGTGACGACTGCGAAACGGAGAGTGGCGTCGAGATTGGCGCGCAGTTCACGAGCGTTCTGGAGAACGATCTGGGTGCCGTCCTCGAGGGGTGAAATTCGGGGATGGGTTGGACTGGCTTCGCGCCAGGCGTCGTCGCGGTCCAGCGTCGTGGGCCGCTGCGCGTCGGTCACCGGCGTGAGCGGCGACTGGCACCAGGCGTCTCCCGGTGGCCCGGGTTGCGGCACGGGAGGACCGGCAGCGGGCAACTCGACGCGCGCGACGAGCGTCTCGCTGCGACCGTCGTCGTGGGTAATGTCGGCATATGCGGCGTAAGCGCCGGCGGGAAGGGGAGGGAGCAGCGTCTCGAATCGGCGGGAATTTCGCCGCACCGGATGCAGATGCGCGAACACGCCGGCATCCGACTCCCGCACCAGAAAGAGGTGCACGAATTTTCCGTGGTCGGCGGCGAGGGCATCCCAGCCGGAGAACGCTTGGTCCGTCGCAGGCGTCAATCCGAGCAACTGGCCTTCCCCGACGGTTTCCACGGACGCGCGCACCGGCTGGGGCCGCGCCAGAGCATTTGACCGAAAGTCGCGATCCATCGTCCGCCAGCGCCAGCTCCCAGTGGCGAGACCGGCGAGGAGCAGGAAAAACGTGAGTCCGGCCGCGATCCTTCCGCGCTGATGGTCCTTCCGCTGTGGGGGAATTTCCGGATCGAGCGTCGCCTCGCGCACGGCACCTCCGACGATGGCAACGGCGGCCGCGAGCAGTCCGAGGCCGAGCACGGCGAGCAGAATCGCGGTCCAGAGTGGCATCGGGCGGCGCTCGGCGGGCGCAGCGCTGAAGGGCACCACCGCAGTGCCCCGACCGCGGGGACCGTCGATCGTGACGGACAGCGCGGCCGCCGGGTCGAGCCAGATCCACGCCGGCGTCTGGAACAGTCCGGGGGACCCGGGAACAGACGCCGCGATGACGGCGGGCGCCGTCGATCCTCCCGCCGCGGCCTGGACGAGAACTTCCCGCGCACCCTCCGCCCGGATCGTGACCATCGCCGCGCCCGGGAGCGACGCCGGGGGTCGGATCACGATGCGGACGGGATTTGGTCCCGCCTGGCCGTCGAAGACCACGTTCGGACTTCCGACGTGAGCCGCGCTCGATCCCGCGAAGCCGGCGGAGAGCAGAAATCCCGCGAAGGGAATGACGCGTCGGAGTTGCCGGAAGCGTTTCATCGGCGCACCCGGTTCAGCCAATGGCCGATTGCAAATCCGGCCGCCGAACTCGCGATCGCGGCGGCCGCACAGGCGAGGCCGGCCGTGAGATCCACGTCATCCCCGGGGAGCCGCCAGAAGGCGGTGTGGGCGGCGGCATCGAGCTTGAGGAAGAACGGCCAGTGCCGTCCGCCCCCCGCGAACAGCGGGTTGTCGGCGACGGGCGAAAGGAGAAAGCCGGCGAAGTTCCATTGCACGGCGAGAAAAACCGCGAAAAACGCGCAGCCGGCCTCGATCGCGCGCCGTGGGCTGTTCTCCGGCCCAGCGACTCCCGGGGAAACGCGCACGAGGAGATCAATCATGAACGCCGGGACGACGAGGAGAAGGGGGAACGGCGGCGGCAGGAGGAAGTCGCGCGGTTGGTGAATCGGCGCGACCTGTGGTGAGCCGGGGATGAGAGGCAGCAGCCAAACGGCTGCGAGTCCGAGGCCGCAGGCCGCCAGTGCCCCCAAGCTGGCGGAGAATCGGCGCGGGCCCGCGACCGCGAGCGCGACGAGCACGGAGGGATAGAGCGCACACCCCAGTTGGTAAAAGCCGGCGCCGTGTTGGCGGTTGGCGTACAGATTCGTGACGGTCATGGCTCCCGCGAGCGAGAGGAGCATGCCGCCGGCCAGCGGGAAGAGTAGCGAACGGCCGGCGCTCGCGATCCAGGCTCCGCCCGTGATCGCGAGGAACGCACCCGCTTTGAGAAGTTGGGGTGGATGCCAGATCCCGGCGCTGAGTCCGTAGGTCGACTGCCACCAGTGGTCAAAGAGGGTGGCGACCAGAAATGCCGCTGAGCCCCAAAGGGCGATCCAGGCGCCCAGCGGAGCGCGGACCGGCCCGATCGCGACGCCTATACGCTGGCCGAGCGCGAGCAAGGCGCCGATCGCGGCGGCGAGTGCCGCCGCGTCGAGAGCCAGATGAGGCGCCGCCCAAGGGAGATCAATCCCGATCGTCGACTCCCAGGAGAAATCCCACAGGAGGGCAGACGTCACGCCGGCCGAGGCGGCGACCAACCACGCCAGACCACGGAACGCGGGGCGGGTTTCGAGGAGTTCCGGCGCGGCCATGCAACGCTGTCTTTACACTCACCTGCGTCACCCGCGCCAGCAGACCGCGGCGAGGTGAGCGATTTCCGCGACATTTGTCTGTCGGCGTGCGATCAAAACCGGAGAGCGTGCGATCAAAACCGGAAAGATTGGTGCGATCAAAACCGGAATAGTGGGTTTGGGTCGTTGACGAGGGGCGGAGGGAGAGAACGGGGAGCGGAGCGCGAACAGGATAGGGC
>JBBQFQ010000098.1:0-9490 GCA_038322235.1 Chthoniobacterales bacterium | reverse complement strand
GGACATTCCCCGGGCGCGCGCATGAAGGAGCTTTGCGCGACATTCACGGTGTAAACCGTGTGCCCGAATTCGATCGCGGGCACGTCGTAGAGCACCTTCGCGCCGCCAAAGCCGCAGGTTTCGGTGAACTTTCCCAGCGGGGAGGTCAGCGATTCGCTCAGGTGCAGAATGGCCTGGAGCTTGCCTTCCGGCGTGGCGGCGAGCGCGACCCGTTGCGCCGTCGGCGAACGGTGCCCGGTGCCGCTGAACATTTGCGCGCGGGAGAGTTCGACCTTGACTGGCACGCCCGTAACTTGCGCCGCCATCACGGCTAGAAAGGTGTGCGGCCAGACTGGGCCCTTGCACCCGAAGGCGCCTCCCACGTAAGGACAAATGACGCGCACGTTCTCGCGCCTCAGCCCGAAGGCGTCCGCGAGGATTGCCTGCGCGCCTTTCACGTACTGCGTCGTGTCGTAGACGACGAGCTGATCGGGCTTCTCCCAGACTGCGACCGTTGCGGAGCACTCCATGGGATTGTGCGTCTCCGTGGGCGTTGTGTAGATCTGGTCGAGCTGGACAAACTTCGGGTTCTGAAAGGCCTTCCCTACGTCACCCTTTTTGACCTGGAGTTTCTCGCCTTGATTCTCAGCCGGCTGCTTCGCGGTGCTGGCAGCGTCTTCCTTCGTCAGCAGCGGCTTCTCCGCCGCGTATTTGACCTGGACCAGCGCCGCCGCATGGCGCGCGTTTTCGACCGTGTCGGCCACGACGATTCCCACATACTGTCCGCCGAAAGAGATGACGGCATCGGAAAGAGGCATCCGTTCCTCGAGCCGGATCCCGCCCGATTTCTGTTCGCTGGGCGGCTCCTTGAGCTTCGGTGCGTTGAGATGGGTCAGGACCTTGAGCACGCCGGGTGCCTTTTCGGCGGACGCGACGTCGATCGACGCGATCGAGCCCTTCGCAATCGCGCTCATCAGCAGGACGCCGTAAGCCGCCTTCGGTGGCTGAAATTCGTACGAGTAGGTCGCGCCGCCCGTGACTTTCAAACGCCCCTCGACCCGGTCGAGCGGCTTTCCCATGGCGTGCGGAGCGAGTGAAGCGGGTGAGGCCATGAGCGTCAGGCAGCAGCGTTTTGCACCGCGCGCATGATGGTGCGGCAGGCGAGTTCGATCTTGAATTGGTTGTGGGCGAAGCCCTTCGCGGCGGCGAGTTCCGCTTCGGCCGCAGTGCGCAACGCGGTTTCATCGCCCGCCTTCAGACCGATAAGCCGGGCCTCCGCGATCTTCGCCCGCCAGGGTTTGTGCGCGACTCCGCCCAAGGCGACGCGGGCGGACTTGATCTTCTCCCCCTCGAGTTCCAGCACCACGGCCGCCGAGACGAGCGCAAACGCGTAACTCGCCCGGTCGCGCACCTTCAGGTAATGCGAGCGCGCGCCCGCCGGCAAGGCGGGCAAATCGACCGCGGTAATGAGTTCATCGTGTTCCAAGGCCGTTTCGATTTCCGGATGATCTCCGGGCAGACGATGAAAATCTCCGAAAGGAATGCTGCGTTCCCCTTTCGGTCCGGACACCTGGACGAGGGCGTCGAGCACGGCGAGGCCCACGCACATATCGCTGGGATGCGTCGCGATACATTGCGGGCTGTGGCCGAGGATGGCGTGCATCCGGTTGAATCCCTCGATCGCGCCGCAACCGCTGCCGGGCGCCCGTTTGTTGCAGGAAGGAAAAGCCGGATCGTAGAAGTAGTAGCAACGGGTCCTTTGCAGGAGGTTCCCCCCCACCGTCGCAAGATTGCGGAGCTGGGGGCTCGCGCCTGAGAGGAGTGCTTGCGACAGAACGGGAAACCGCTCGCGGACCAGCGCATGCTCGGCTGCATCCGAGTTCCGCGCCATGGCTCCGAGGCGCAAGCCTTTTCCTCCGGGCAGTTCCTCGATCTGCGCGAGCGGCACGCGCTTGAGGTCGATGAGCCGGGTCGGCGTCTCGACGCCCATCTTCATCAAGTCGATGAGGTTTGTCCCCCCCGCGAGGACACGGGCTTTTTGGTCACCGCCCAATTCCTGGACCGCTGCGCCGGCGTCGGCCGCGCGTGTGTACGTGAACGGGTTCATGGGCGTTTCGGGGCCGCGGCGGCAGTGGCGTCGTGCGCTTCGCGAATCGCGGCGCGGATGTTCGGGTAGGCCCCACAGCGACAAATGTTGCCGCTCATGAACTCGCGGATTTGTTCATCGGTTTCCGCATGCCCCTCGGTGACGCAGGCCACGGCCGAGCAGATCTGACCGGGAGTGCAGTAGCCGCACTGGAAGCCATCGTGCTTCAAGAACGCAGCCTGCATCGGGTGTAGCGCATCTCCCTGGGCGAGGCCTTCGATCGTCGTTACTTCATCGCCGTCACAACTCGCCGCCAGCACCAGGCACGAGTTCACCCGCCGACCCTCGAGAAGAACTGTGCAGGCGCCGCACTGCCCGTGATCGCACCCCTTTTTCGAGCCGGTCAGTTGCAGGCGATCGCGCAGCGCATCCAGCAGCGTGACCCGCGGATCGAGGCGCAGCGGGAAAGTCTTCCCGTTGATCTTGAGGGACAAGTCTATGAGCCCCTCGCCAGTCGCGGCCGCGCTGCCAGCCGCCGGGAACGGCATCGGAGTTTGCGCTCTTGCGTCAGCGGGGAGCAGATAAGGAGAGCAGAGCAACGCCGCTCCGGCCCCGCTGCCCATCGCGAGGAAGCGGCGGCGGGTGAGCGGACTGCCAAAAGTCAGCTCGCCGTCGAGTCCCTCCCCTTTTTCTGGTGGCGAATCAGGCGAACCAGACATGCTCATACGATTCGGCTTTCGCGTTTCTGGCGGCGGGCGGATGTATGAAGAATCGAAAAATCTCCCACGGTGTTCGTATGTTTCCAAAGACCCAAGTTCAGTGGCCGAACCTCCCTCCACTCCCTCTTGGCGCCGGTGCGTTTGTGCTCGAAATCAGTTGGACGCGTTTCCACACTGGCCCGCCATGTCCGCCGCCACCCCTACCCTCCGACCGGCCCAGGGGAAGCTGCAATGGCTCGGTCGCGCGCTCCTGCCGGTCATCCGCTGGCGCGTCGAGGGGCACTTGCCGGAGGAGCCAAAGTTCGTCGTCATCCTCGCCCCGCACACTTCGAACTGGGATCTGCCGATCGGGTTGGTTTGCGCCTGCGCGCTCGGCTTGATGACGGAATACGAGCACGCCTTCATGGTGAAGGACTCGGTGACCAGGGCGCCGGTCATCGGGCCGATCGTGCGCTGGTTTGGCGGCATCGGGGTAAACCGCAGCGCGAAATTCAACGTGGTGGATCACATGGCGGAAATCTTTGCGAAGCGGGAGCGCATGATGCTGGCGATTACCCCGGAAGGGACCCGCAAGCGCACCGAATACTGGAAGTCCGGCTTCTACCACATCGCGCGCCGCGCCGGCGTGCCCGTCGTTCCCACCTATCTCGATTACGGCCGGCGCGTCGGCGGCATTGGCCCCGCCCTTCACCTGACCGGCGAGATCGAGGCGGATCTCGACGTGATACGGCGCTTCTATGCCCCGTTTCAGGCGCGCCATCCCGAGCTCGTGGGCGAGATCCGATTCAAGGCGGGGGACGCTGCGCGTCGGGCTTGAGACAGATGGTCGTCGTGGCCGCTCGTGCGCGCCGAAGGCGAAGTCGCGAAAAGCAGGATCGGGGGCCGCGCTTCCGTCCCAGGACGCAAACAACTTGGATGGCAGCGAAACGGACATGGGAGCGCGGGTAACTTTTTCGGTTGGCCGGGAGACGGGAGTGGGAAGGTACGAAACTTTTGGGCTGGGCGAGCCCCCGAGATTGCGCAGGCGGCCACATTTCCCGGCTTGGCAAACCAACGGATGTGACAGCGCGGGCAAAGCGCCAAAACCGGGATCCCGCATTTAGGCAATGCGTCAACGTTGCTCGCAGAGGCTTCGCCCCAGCGCCGGTGGGTTGAGGACCTCTAGGGATCGGGCGCTGGAGCGAAGAACGACGCAGTAAGCGCCGCCGCTCAGCTCGGCAGAAACCCTTCGTCGAGTTTCGCCCGGACCACCTTCGCGAGTTTGGGCGCATCGTACGGTTTGCTCAAGAAATTCACCCCGGCTTCGAGCTTGAGCTCCTGGCCCGCGACTTCGGCGCTGTAGCCGCTCGTGTAGATGACCTTGAGGTCGGGCCGCTCTTCCAGCAGGCGCAGCGCCAGCTCCCTGCCATTGATGCCATCCGGCATGACGAGATCGGTCAGGAGCAGGCTGATCTCATCCTTCTGCTCCTTCCAAATTTCGAGCGCGGCCCGGCCCGTGGCTGCTTCGAGGATGCGGTAGCCGAAATGGGCCAGCGACATTTTCACGACCAGGCGGAGCGCCGGTTCGTCTTCGACCACGAGAATCGTTTCCTGGCCGCCCCGCGCCGGCGCGGCGGGGTGTGGGTCCCCCGCGGGCCCGCTCGTTTTCCGCAGGCGAGGCAGGTAAACCTGAAAGGTGGCACCCTGCCCGGGCTCGCTCGAGACATTGATCCAACCCTGATGCTGCTGCACGATGCCGTAGACCGTCGCCAGGCCCAGCCCGGTGCCTTTGCCCACGTCTTTCGTGGTGAAGAACGGCTCGAAAATATGCGGGAGCACGTCGTCGGTAATTCCGCGGCCCGTGTCGCGCACGGTCAGGCAGACAAATGAACCGGCCCGCGCCTGGGCCGACTTCGCGGCGAGGACTTCATCGATCTCGACTCCGGAGGTCTCGATGAGCAGGCTCCCGCCCGACGGCATGGCATCGCGGGAGTTGACCGCCAGGTTGAGCAAAATCTGCTCCATCATTCCGGCGTCGGCGTGAACCTGCATGGGCTTGGAAGCGAAATGCAATTGCACATTCACATCCTCCCCGAGGATGCGATTCAGCATGCGCGACATGTGCGCGATCACTTCGCTCAGGTCGAGGTCCCGCGGTTGCATCGTCTGGCGGCGGCTGAACATCAGCAACTGGCGCGTGAGGTTGGCGGCGCGGTCGCCCGCCTTGGCGATTTCGTCGGCCGCGCCGCACTCTGCGGGGGTGAGAGCGGCGGAGTTTTGCAGGAGCGATAGATTCATCTGTATGACGGTGAGAATATTGTTGAAGTCGTGCGCCACGCCGGCCGAAAGCTGGCCGATGGCTTCCATCTTTTGCGCCTGGCGGAAGCGCTCCTCGCTGCGGCGCAATTCCTCTGCCGCCGTTTTCCGATCCGTGATGTCGTCGGCGACGCCCACGAGGTGATGCACCTGGCCGGTCTCGTCCCGCACCGGAAAGCCGCGGCTGCGGACCCAGCGCACTTCGCCGCTCGGGCGGAGAATGCGATACTCCAGGTCATAGGGTTCGCCGCTGGAGCTGAGCGCGATCGAATCGGCCATTTTTTGCCGGTCGTCCGGATGCACCGACTCGATGCGCTCGGCGTAGGGCAGCTTCGCGTACTCGACTGGCCGCCCGAAGAGTTCCGCAAAACTGGGGCTGACGTACTCGTAGCCCGAGCGATCGGGGTTCGAGATCCACATCACTTCCTTGATGTTGGCCGCGAGGTCGCGAAAGCGCTCTTCACTCGTCCGCAGGGCCTGCTCGGCCTGCCGGCGCTCGCCGATGTCCCGCACGATCACACTCCGCAGGCGGGTTCCGTCGACGTTGATTTCCGAGATCGAGGCTTCGACCGGGAACTCTTCGCCATTGGCCCGGATGCCGGTGGTCTCGAGAATCTTCCGGTTGGGACGCTCCGCCGCCGCCCAATTCTCGGAAACGTGCCCGGGCTCGTCCATCGAACTGAACCAGGGACACGACAGGAACTTTTGAATCGACTGTCCGATCGCTTCTTCGGCCGCCAGCCCGAACATCGGTTCAGCGGCGGAGTTGAAGAAGACGATGCGATCGTCCACGTCGAAGGTGAGGATCGCGTCCATCGCGGACCCGATGATCCCCGCGAGTCGTGCGCGCTCGGCAGCCAGCGCCTTTTCGTTGCGGGTCGAGCTGGCGCGCAGCCAGGCGTTCTCGATCACCCAGGGCAAGCGGCGCAGGTAGCCGGGAGACTTGATGACGTAATCCGCCACGCCCAGCCGGAGTGCCTGCCGGGCGCCCTCTTCATCGCCGTCGCCGGCGACGAGGAGGATCGGCAGGTCGAGTTTTCGCGCCTCGCGAATCTCCTTGATCAATTCGGTGCTCGACGAACCGGGCAACCGGTAGTCGAGCAAGAGCACGTCGAATTCGCTGCCCGATCCCCCGGCAGACACCCGCTCCAGGACCTCGCCGGCCGAGGCGACGACCTCGAGGTGAATATACGGAGCCTCCGCCGCCAATTCCGCCCGGGTCTCGCGGATGGCCTGCGGATTCGTCTCCGCGTATAGCACCCGCACTCCGCGGGTCCGCCGGCCCGCGGCCGCCCGAAAGCGATCGAGCGCCACTCGCAGGGTTTGCGGAAGGGCGGACAGGTAATCCCCGCGCTTGGCCAGGTAATCGTCAGCGCCCGCCTGCAGCGCGCTGGAAACAATTTTTTCTTCGTTCGAACCGGTAAGCACCACCACCGCCAGCGGCAGCCCTCGCTGGCGCACCCCGGTGAGGATCCCGAGACCGCTCTCGTCCGGCAGATTCAAATCGGTCAGGACGAGGTCGAAGGGCGGAACGGACGGCTTCGCCAATTTCTCCATCGCCTCAGCGCAAGTAGTGGCGATCTCGATTTTGATCTCGGGCGCGGAGCGCCGCAGGGCCCGGCAGGCCAGTTCCGCATCCGCCACCAAATCCTCTACGTAGAGCACTTTCATAGGTGTCGAAGCGATGGAGAGGTCGGCGGAGGGAATTGCGCGTCGCGCAAAGCGATGGTCGCGCGCGCAGCAGGGAGGGCGAAATTCGTCGCTCTCAAACCCCTGCCATCACCGTCTCCAGCGCCTTCACGAGCGCACTGTGCGGAACGGGTTTGTGCATGATCAGGTCGATGCCGTCCATGCCGGACTCCAGCCCCGCTTTCGGCTTCCCGGCGATGTCGCGATTTCCGGTGAAAAGGATTACGGGCTGGTTGGCCCGCATTTTCTTGGCGAGCGGACCGAGCTGAGCGCCCGTCATTCCCGGCATGCCGAGGTCCGTCATGACCACATCGTAGACGTCGTTCCCCATGCAGCGCATGGCTTCGTAGCCATTGCACGCGGTCGCGACCCGATGGCCGTCACCGGTCAGGTATCGGGCGATGATGTTGCGCGAAGCATCCTGGTCGTCGACCACGAGGATATTCAAGGAGCGCGTCAGTGGCGCGACCGATTCGACCGGGGCGTCGATGCGGGGCACCAGGCTCGGAAATTGCAGGCGGAAGGTGGTGCCGGCACCGACTTCGCTTTCGATCTCCACCGTGCCTTCGTGGCGGCTCACCACGCCGAAGACCATCGAGAGTCCCAGCCCGGTGCCCGCATCGCCCTTCGTCGTGAAGAAGGGCTCGACGCAGCGCTCGAGCACCTCCGTCGTCATGCCGGTCCCGCTATCGGAGACTTCCAGCACCACATGCGCGGCCTCGCGGCGGGAACGCAGCGTGATCGTGCCGCCCTCCGGCATGGCATCCACGGCATTGAAAATCAGATTCGTCAGCACTTCGCGCAGCTCGGTGGGACAGGCGCTGACGGCGGGAATCTTCTCGAGTTCGACGGCAACCGTGATCGCCCGTCCGCTGCCCAGGGCCTGGGTGCGCCAGCGCGGCTGTGTCAGCGCAATGGTTTCCTCGACGATCTTGTTCAGGTCAGTCGATTCGAAAACATCGTCATCCTCGCGGGGACGATAGAAGTCGCGCAGCCGGCTCACCACCTGCGCGGCATCCCGGCCGGCGGTGTTCATCGTCGTGAGATAATCGAGCACCACGTCCTTCTGGTCGAGCAGGGAGGGATCGCGAATGAGGATGTCGCTGTAGCCAACGACCGACATGAGCGCGTTGCTGAAATCGTGCACAATGCCGCCCGCCATCTCGGCGAAGGCGTGCAGGCGTCCTTGTTTCACGACGTGGCCCTGCGCTTCTTTGAGTTCCACCATTGCCTGCTCGAGCTGATGGGTGCGTTCGGCCACGCGCTGCTCGAGCATTTGGTTTTGCCACTCGACTTCCAGGCGGCAAAAGCGCGCTTCCAGGAGATTGCGAACGCGCATCGCGAATTCGGAGGCATCGAAGGGCTTGTTGATGAGATCCGTCGCGCCACATGCAAAAGCGCGGCGCTTGTGCTCGGGCGCCGTCTCGCCCGTGAGAACCAGCACCGGCAGGGCCTTCTCGAAGGGCGATCCCTTGCGCAGGCGCTCGAGCACCTGGAAGCCGTTCATCCCGGGCATCATGAGGTCGAGCAGCATCAAGTCCGGCTGGAACGCCTCGATCTCCGCGAAAATGAGCGCGGACCGGTTGACCCGGCGCAGCTTGTTGAAGCCAAGTCGGTTGAGAAAACTCGAGACCAGGCAGGACATCCCGACTTCGTCGTCGGCGATCAGGATGCGAGCGTCCTTGAGAGTGGCTTCGTTCATGGGAGCGAGGGTGAGAAAGTTGGCGTGGTTTACGCGCGGGCCAGCGGGCGGTCGCAGAGCAAGTCGTCGAGACTCTTGATCAACGTCTTCGGCTCCCAGGGCTTCGCGAGGTAATGCTCGCCGCCGCTCAGGATGGCGTCGCTTCCGCTCTCATGCTTGGACACGAGCGCGGTGACGAAGAGGATGAGCGGATTGCCGAGAGACGAATCGGACCGCAATTCGCTCGCGACTTCGCCGCCGTTCTTGCCAGGCATGTCGACGTCCATCAGCACGACGTCGGGCTTGAATTTCCGCGCAGTGTTCAGGGCGCGGGAGGAGTGGTTTTCCACCCACGCCTCGAAACGGTCGGTTTGGTCGAGGACCATCTTGGCGAGACGGGAGATACCGGGATCGTCGTCGACGATCAGGACGCGAGTTTTGTTCATGACAAGATGATCCAGCATCCGCGCGAAAACCCCCCATGCGGGAACTACGTAATAAAAATACCTCGCACGACGCACTTTAGACGCGGCCTCTTCCCGCCTGCGGTTGTCTCGCATCGAGAGCATTGCGAACGCGTCGCGGCGCCCGCAGGATGAGGCGATGCCATCCGCAAACTTCCGGGTCAGCCAGCTCGCGTGGGCGACGGACTTGCATTTGAATTTCCTGCGGGCGGGCGCACTCGAGCCATTTCTGGGGTCGCTCGCGGCTTCGCCGGCCGGAGCCATCGCGCTCACCGGCGACATCTCCGACGGCATCGGGCTCGAGACGCATCTCGCCCTCATCGCGGAGCGCGTGGCCAAGCCGCTCTTTGTCGTGCTGGGGAATCACGATCGCTATCACACGACCTTTGCCGAAGTGGAGGAACAGTTGGCGCGCAGCACGGCGCGTTTTCCGCACCTCCACCGCCTCACCGGTAGCGAGATCTTCGAACTCGGCCCGCACTCGGCCCTGCTCGGAATCGATGGTTGGGCCGATGGCCAAAGCGGTGTTGGCGTTGATTCCCCGGTGGTCTTGAACGACACGATTCGAATCGACGAT
>JBBQFQ010000097.1:0-10613 GCA_038322235.1 Chthoniobacterales bacterium | reverse complement strand
GCCGCTCCTCCGCCGCCAGCATGCCGCCCTTGGACGTCGCGCGCGGCATCGTCAAACTGAAGGTCACCGAACCATCCTCGTGCTCGCGGCGTTGAACTTCGGGCTCCATCCACAACATGTGGTAGGGGCGAACCCAAAAGTACAATTATATTTACATCCAATCGGCGGTACACCCTCGATGAAAACCCATCCTGTCCGGCCGTTCTTGGGCAGGCAAATGGTAGTCACGTTTCTCGGCTGGCTGTTGCTTGCCGTGGTGGGTACACCGCCGGATCTCCGGGCCGACCCGCCCTACCTGCCGGTGACCTACGATGCCAATGGGTTCTTCCACCTCAACAGCGGACAGGGCGCCTACGTCGGGTATAAGCCGGACACCTACAGCGACGCCCAACCGAGCAGCCTCCTCGTGTGGATGCACGGCTGCGGGGGTGATTCAGAAGGGGACATGTATGCCATCGCCCCCCCGCCGACCCGCAGCACGCAGTCCTATATCGCCATTTCCATCGGGGGCAGGGACGGCGATTGTTGGGACGTCAACGCCGACACCGCCAAAGTGCTGGCGGCGGTGGCGGACATCACCCGATATTTCAATGTCAATCCGCGCAAAATTTACCTCGCGGGATATTCTTCCGGTGGCGATCTGACCTATCGCGTGGGTTTCCAGAACACGACGCTGTTTGCCTGCCTCCTGGTCGAGAACAGCGATCCTTTTCGAGACACCGGCGCATCCCAAGCCTCCTTGTTGGCGAGTGCCACCTGGAAAATCAATGTCGCCCACCTCGCTCACCTTTCCGACCCCGTGTATCCCATCGCCACCGTGCGGACGGACTTGGCGACCCTCTCGGCCAACGGCTTTCCCGTGACGAAGATTGAAAAAGCCGGATCGCACTACGATCCGGATAACGGAGCGTTCGGCACCACCTACGATCTGATTCACTCCCTGCTTCCCTTTCTGGACGCAGGCCTGCTCGCGCCGCCGAGGCTGGTTACTCCCGCCGTCGCTCGGAACGCGACCAGCGCCACGATCACGTTTCCGAGCGTGTATGGGAAAACCTACACCGTCCAATTCACAGGCGCACTGAGTGCGGCGACTTCCTGGAGCACGCTTCGAACCAATATTCCTGGCACCGGCGCAGACATCCCCGTCACGGATCCCAGTGTGAGCGGAGTGCCAGATCGTTTTTATCGCGTCCTCGGCTCGCCTTAGGGGCGGACGCGAAGTGGCACCTCGCCCGCGATCACGTGCGATCTCCAACTGACGCCGGATGTCTGGAACCTTGCTCAGAACATTCCGAGCGAGCAGGGACGCCTCGCTCAAGACCACCGAGAGAGTCTCATCGCCCTCGAAGGGCTGGCGCAAAGGGAAGCCCTTGGATTGCTTCTCACGATGGATTCGGTCACGCTCGTCGCGGCAGGGGAAGGCCGGCGCGTACATGCCTCGGCTGTGGACTCCGATCGCAGATCGGTTGCCGGGCGGAGAAGTGGGGCGATCCTCCATCCATGCCGGTCGCCTGCACGATTTACAGCACGAGAAGGACTTCTTTTAACCTGGAAGAATTGCAATCCTGGATCGGCGCCGGCGGCACCGCCCAGTCCTTGCCACCGGGCGGGAGCGAGCCAAAAATCCAAGTGACACTGCCCAGTTGCGTACTGACTCTGACCATGGGGGAGCCGGAAGGTGGCCTCTCCACGCACCTCGACGGCTTGCGCGGATTCATCTGGCAATGCGCCGGTCAGAAGATGACGCAAGCAGTTTACGCGCTGATCCAACGCACCCACGCCCTTCGACACGCGATCGGCATCGTCGCTGAGCCGGACATCCGCGCCGACGCGGCGGCGTTGCTGGATCTCATGGCGAGAGCGGGCGAGGCGCTGGTCTTTGCCGGTGCCTCGATCCACGCCGCCGACGGCACTCTTCTCTTAGCTCCCGAGCAGGTCGAGGAAGCTCACCGGCCGAGCTATTGGCCCGCCTCCCTCGTCCGCAGGAAGCGCACCGAGACCCTTCTGGGTCTGAGGGGGCAACGCGTGCCAGCCAGCCTGCCTCCCGTCGTTAGCGAGGAGGAGGTACTGCTGCGCGAACCAGCGGATGTCGGCCCGCGCGCGCTGGCCTTGTACGCTGTCGCGGCCCGCGCACTGCCCAAAGGATTGGGGAGAGGCGGAGCAAAGTCATTGGTCAAAGGACATGAGTCCATTCTGACGCCGAGCGAAGCGGAATTCCTCGGCAGCTTCTTCCCGGGAAGCGCGACGAAGATTCGGTTCGGTTGGCGTCTCGAAGCCCTCCAAGTCCTGCTTTGGGCGTTGGGTTGGATCAAGGAACTCGGCATGCCGAGTCAGCCGACCGAGGTTCGAGCGGTGCTCGCCGCCATCGAGACCGGCGGTTCGCCGTCCGCCTTACTCCGAGTGCAGACGCTGCGCTCGGCCAGCGAAATTTTGGACCACTTGGACCTGATCTATCGGGCACACTGGGTCACCACGGACGCCAGAGTTCGCCAAATCCCGCCGCCAGAATGGCTCGAGCCTGGAGTCGTGCAGGAACGTCACCACGCCCTGAATTGGCTCACTCGCTGTCGGAACGAAGAATGGGATGAAGTCTCGACCGACACGTAGAGCGAGCGGAACACAGCCGACCTTACTCACTGTGGGCGGGGCGCACATAAGCATCCAGTCGAGCGAATTGCGCGGTTTTTAAACCGCGGATGAGAAGCCTGCGTGGAAGCCGTCGTCATCGCGCGGAACACGGGAGGACGGATTCGGACCTCGCAGCAGCAAGCTGCTTCACCCAAAGCGGCGGCATGCCGCGCGCAGTCCAAGGCGTCGAACCGTTTCACCGCCATTGGGGCGTCGTCGCGCGCAGGCGGATGAAGCGAGCGTCTGACCTCGCTAAACGATGAACCAGCACCATCTCCACCCCAAAAAGCGGGTGCATTTTTCCGCTGACGGACTTGGTTCGGGGAATGCGGGCGATCCCTTTGTCCAAACTGAGCCTCCTATTGCTCGCCGGCGGCGTTTTTTTGCTGGCCGGCTGCGAGAACGAACCCGCGGAGCGGAAGGCGTTCATCGCGTTTCTGCAAACTCGCATCATCGACAAAGCTGGCGTGCACGTGCCGCGACCCAACGCGGAGGAGCGCGCACCGTGGGGAAGGTATGCCGCGCACTACGATGTCATCCTGAACTTCCACCAGGCGATGGGCGAAAAAATCATGAAGCCGCTCGCGGGGGAAATGCAGCGGGGGCGAATTCAGACGGTTCAGGGTCTGGTCGACCGCTTCGCGGAGACGAAGTCAGTCTCTGACAATCTGCAGCGGCTCGAACCCCTGTTGAACGAGGAACTCGCCCGCGCCGATCAGGCGCGCCTAGCCCTGCTCCAGCCGACGGACCTCAAGAGTGTCTTCGAGGCCGCCTTCGAGCGCGACGTGCGCGGGCCGGCGACGGGCATCAAGGAGGCTCTCCCCGCGGCGCTGGCCACGCTGAAGGCCGCCCTCGATCTCGGCGATTACCTGATCGCGAATCGTGGCCGCATCAAGGTCCAGGGCCCCTTGATCGAAACCTCCGATCCGGCGCTGCAACGCGAGGTCCAAGCTCGCCTCTCCGCTCTGCAGGACCTGCAAAAGAAGTCGCAGGAAGCGCAACGGCGCTTGCAGACCCAAATTCACGGTGGGTAAACGCGGGGAAGATTCTCCACCCATGTCGGTTCTCGGATCCGTCCTCCACGACCCCTGCGGGAAGCCCCTGCCCCAGCGGGTGGAAGTGACCTGCTATCTCCACTCCATCAGCGAAATCGCCGATCGGTCACGGGCCGAGATCCCGAACGAAACCCACGACTGCCCAGGCGCGAAGGACGGCTTTCCATCGCAACGCTCCTCTGCGGCCCGGCGGCCGGAACCATTGGCCCGTTCCGGAGGAGGGAATCGACCGTGAGCCGGAAGGTTGAACCGTCGGGCGCCAGCGGGACCCGCGACGAGCTCAGCCTGGACGCCTTGACCGCCGACGTCTCGGTCTTCCAACGCCGCAAGGGCCATCGATTCTCCTCCGACGACACCGTCACCGCGTGGGTCGCGCTCCAGGTGTGTCCCCGGCCGGCCCGGATCCTCGATCTGGGTTGCGGGCTCGGTTCGGTGCTGCTCCACCTCGCGTGGTCGGTGCCCGCGGCGACGCTCGTCGGCGTCGAGGCGCAGGACATTTCGTTCGAACTGCTCCAACGCAACCTCGCCCACAACGGGCTCGGCGACCGGGTCACCGTTCACCACGGAGACCTGCGCGATCGAGACGTGCTCGCCGCGCTCGGCGGAGCCTTCGATCTGATCACCGGGACTCCGCCGTACTTTCCGGTGAGCACCGCGACCGACGCCCTGGACGAGCAACGCGCCTTTGCCCGGATCGAATACCGCGGCGGGATCGAGTCCTACGTCGCCGCCGCCGCGGGAAAGCTGACCACCAACGGCTGGTTCGTCGTCTGCGGCGACGCCGATGCGGCTTCCCGTCTGGAGCGGGCGGCCGGTGACCATGGCTTGGCGGTGCGCCGCAGGTACACGGTGATCCCCCGCGCTGGTCGGCCACCGTTGTTCTCGGTCTGGGCCCTTCACCGGAGCGCGGCCCCGGTCGTGGAAGTCGAACTGACCCTCCGCGACGCCGCCGGTGAGCGGACAGCGGCGGCCCGCACGCTGCGCGCCTTCTCCGGATTCCCCGAGGCGGAGAAGAGCGCGTGCTGACCGATGGGGTTGCGTCAGTAAATCATGACCTGAACACATCCGTCGCGAGGTGCGGCGTGGAGGTAACGATCGCCGAACCATCCATCGCGACGCTCACGGTGAAGATCGCGATCTCTCCACCGAAGATCGAGACCTCTGGACGAAAGATCGCGATGGGCGTCTCAGAGGTTGAGATCTGTCCGCTCAAGGTTGCGACCTCTGGCCAAGACGTCGCGCGTTGCGGCGGACAGGTCGCGATGTATCGCCCGATACATTGCGAGGCTCGGCGGACAGGTCGCGACCTCTAGCCGTGAGATCTCGATACCTGGCGTGAAGGTCGCGAGGTGCGGCGTGAAGGTCGCGATGTATCGACCGATACATCTCGATCTCCGGCCCCAAGGTCGCGACCTCGGACAGATACATCTCGATGCCCGGCGTGCGGGTCGCGACCTCTGGCCGAAACATCGCGACGTGCAGCGTACAGGTCGCGAACTCTGGCCGAAACATCGCGACGTGCAGCGTACAGGTCGCGACCTCTGGCCGCGACATCGCGAGGTGCACCGTATAGGTCGCGAAGTATCGACCGATACATCTCGATGTCGGGCGTGAAGGTCGTGATGTACGGCCAAGACATCGCGAGGTGCGGCGTGCGGGTCGCGACCTCTCGCCGAAACATCGCGACGTGCAGCGTACAGGTCGCGACCTCTGGCCGCGACATCGCGAGGTGGAGCATATACGTCGCGAAGTATCGACCGATACATCTCGATGTCGGGCGTGAACGTCGTGATGTACGGCCGAGACATCGCGAGGTGCAGCGTACAGGTCGCGACCTCTGGCCGAGACATCGCGAGGTGCAGCGGACAGGTCGAGATGTGTGACCCCGTACATCGCGATGTCGGGCGCCAAGGTCGCGATGTATCACCCCCTCCATCGCGATCTCGGGCGCCAAGGTCGCGATCTGTGACCCCATACATCGCGATGTGCGGAGCCAAGGTCGCGATGGAGGCGGGGAAGATCCGGAATCGCGGGCTGAAGCTGCTGGGGTTTGGGAACTTGCGGACGGGTTGCGGCGGGAATTCGAATCTTGGAATTGGTGGCCGGACCTCGGCCCGCCGCATGTACACTCCGCGCACGCCGCTCCCCTCCGCGCCCGTGGGGGACAGGCCACGGCCACGGGGGTGCCGCTGGCGAAGGTGCCGCCAGTTTCTAAAGAAGGCTTGCTGGCGTCTGAGGGGGCGAACTGCCTCTTCCTGAGGAAGCGGTGGAAGGATCCATCGCCGGCAAGCCGGCGGGGAGAAAGCGGCGGCAAGCCGCGCGCACTCCAAGGCCTTTGGCTCCCGCTCGCTCACACGCCACCGGAAACATTCGCCAGACATCCGGCGCAACCATCAGGGTCCGTCTCGATGGGTGAGCGAGTCTGCGACGGAGCTCCACGCGCACTTCCACGGAACGTGGAGAAACATCCTTTGCGCCCCATTCCGAAGAATGCGCTGCGGCCGCGCGGCTTTGGCATGCGCCAGGGCCTGCCTGCGCTTATCCTGGACGATGACGGACACGGAATTTTGGAACCTAATCGACCGATCACGGTCCGCCGCGAAGGAGGATCCCTTCGAACAAATGGAGAGGCTCGCGGAGGAGTTGGGCGCGCTGCCGACGGATGAGATCGTAACCTTCGAGAGGATCTTCCAGAAGTTCCACCAGCGGGCCTACGACTGGGGAGTGTGGGGGGCCGCCTATCTCATCGGCGGCGGTTGCTCAGATGATGGTTTCATGGATTTCCGCGGCTGGCTCATTTCCCGCGGACAGCAGGTCTACGAAAATGCCCGGCGCGATCCCGAGACGTTGGTCGATGTTGTCGATCTGGAGCGCGATGCGGACGGCCAGGCCGAAGGATTTCAATATCTCGCGCAAAGAGTTTGGAGCGAAAAGACCGGCGGCGATACGATCGCCTGGGAGAGCCAACTTGATTCTCCCCCCATCGCCCGGCCGGAACCGACGGGCACAGGCTGGACGGAAGAAGATTTACCTCAGCGGTTTCCGCGGCTGGACGCGATGTTTGGCGAGGGCGCGCTCTGAGGTGCATCGTAGCCGCTGGGCCATCTTGCGATTACGGATTGGCTTCCAATCTGAAATTTCTTGATCGACCGCCTTCGATTAAGACCGGAGTAGGAGATCGGGAGGTTTGGACGGAAGGCGCGGTGCTGTCCGCCATTCCCCGTCGCTTTCAGTCTGCCGTCACGACCACGTGCCGGAAGCCCGCTCGGAGCATCGTGGAACGCTCGCGCCTGAGAGCAATCCAAAGCCGCTGACCGCACCTTCGCGGGCCGGCACTTTGGAGCTAGCTCGACGGCGTGCCCGTCAGCGCGACCCAGCCGAAGAGCAGGAGGAAGGCCGAAAGGCAGCAATAGCTGAAGGGATAATCGGTCGCGCGGGTGATGGCGGGGTCGTCCGCATCCACTCCGCCGCGCGTGTATTGGAAAAGGCCGCCGGTCCAGGCGGAAATCAGCACGGTCCCAATCATGAAGGCGCCGAAGAGGGTTCCGACGAGGTGGTGACTGGAATCGCGCACACTGATCGTGATGACGAGAATCGCCGCCACCGCGGCCACCGCTTGCGCGATGGTCCCAAGAAACTCCACCACGACCTGCGGCAGAACCGGGTGATGCCATTCGTCACTCAGCCAGGCCGCCAGAAGGAGCCAGCCGATCATGAGCGGGATCAGCCAGGCGTGAAAAGCCACCCACTGGCTGGCTTCCAGCGCGCGCCAGGCGACGAACAACTGGCCCCAGCTCGTCACCGGCCAGCCCGCGTAAAGGACATTCGCGCCGAGATAGACGACGGCCGCGCCGCCCGCCACGGAGCCCAGCGCGAGTCGGGAATGATTGGGGCGTTCCTCATCGAGCATCCAGCCTACCGCATCCACTTCCTCAACCATTGTCGCGAGAGGGTCGTCGCGGAATTTTCGCCAGAAATGAAACCCCCATTCCAGGCCCAAAATGATCAGACTGACGCCGACCAACTTCACGGGGAGATAGGTCATCGGAGCACACGTTAGGCACTCGGCGGAGCCCCGGCGTTCAATGTGCGGCAAAGATCACGAGGGCACAGAGGGCGATCGGTGATCCGTCGGGACGCGGGAGCCCCGCGCGGCGGCGCGAAGCGGATGTACCGATCGGAGACGGACTCCGGACCCCACCGTCCGCTCGCGGGTCGCCTCGATCCCAACCGACCCACGCAGGCGCTCCCCAACGCGAGTTCCGGCCGGATTCGCCGAGGCAGGCGCGTCAGAGCGTTCGAGGTGAGCGCAGCTCCAGGCGGGCGCGCTGCAGGTCGCGTTCCTGCTTTTGATGGCCCCGGGCTTTCGCTTTCTCGGCCTCGTTGGTGCGGTCCCGGGGCGGGGCGTGCGTTTCGAGCGAATCGAGCAGTTTGTGCGCGGCGGCGACCACCTCCACGACCGCCAGATCGAAGACCGCGCGGTTGACCTGCGAGGGCCGGCTGAAGCCCGAGAGCTTGCGCACGAACTGCAGCGCCGAGGCGTGAATCTCGTCTCGCGTCACCGGCGGCTCGAAATTGAACAGGGTCTTGATGTTGCGGCACATGCCCGCCCCCGTCTTTGCCGGCGGATCGCTGTCAAGCGGCTTGCTCGAGCTTCGCATTTCGCCTCCACGCGCTTTCGACCTACCAGGACTGGAGATCGTGCGCGGGCGGAAGGGGAAGACTGCGCTGCGCCTCGAAAACGACGGGAAAAGTGGCGTAGTTCGTGGTGACGTGCGCGCCGGAAGAGTCCGTGGATTGGAAATCGAACGTGATGACGTACGCTTCCGGGGTGCCGGTACTGGAGCGCTCCAGCGGCACATCAACCTTCCAGGCCTCCCCGGCACTCACGTTGCGTTGCGTCAGGCGGAGGTCCGATTGCCCCAGATAGTGATCGTAAGGGAACGCCCCCGGGTGGTCGGGCCGCGAGCCAGCGATCACGGCGATGGCGACCGTTCCCTTCGTGCGCACCGTGTAGGCCACTCGCAGCACCGGGTGGGACGGGTCAAGATCGATGCACCAGGCGTTCAAGTCGAGACCAGCGGCCAGGCGCGCGTACGACTCCTTGTACGCCGCGTTAGCGGGAGCCTGGCTGGCGGCAAGGCGCAAACTTTGCACCCAGTAGTACCCGAAGAGCAGGGCGGCCGAGACGAGCGGCGAAAACGCGTAGACGTTCCACCTCGGCACCTGAGGCAAGAACCAGCGGCCGAGGAGGCTGAGAACGAAGGCGCCGACAGCGACCATCACGCAGAGGAGCGGGATGACGAGTCCCTGACCGGGGGTCGAGGCAAGGAAGAGGATCACGGGTTGGAGAAGCAAGTCATCTATCGTCGAACCGTTACGCGGAAACCGTCGGCAAGTTTCGCCGGACGGCCAAAATAGGCACTCGGCGGAGTCTCGGCGTTCGATGGATCGAAAACTTCACAAAGACACCGAGGGCAAAGGTCAGGCCTCAGCCAGCGTGGCCAGCGCGCCCCGTGCCCCGACAGACTCAAACAATCGGCGGGCTTCCGCCAAATGGGAAGCGGCCGCCGGATGGTCCGGTGGTGATTGCCGGGCGAGTTCGCGATGGAGGAGTCCCTCGTCGTAGGGCCGCAGAATCTTCTTCGAGATTTGAATTCCGTGCTGCCACGCGCGCCGCGCCGCCGCTGGCTTCCCCTGAAGCAGGAGTACGCGTCCGCGGTGAAAGGCGTACGTCACCGCGCCGGAGGGATACATCAGGCGAAACTTCGCGAGCTGCCCCGACAACTGCACGAGAGCAGCGACGCTTTCCGCGCGGGCGGGATCGCCCTCCGGCAGGGAAACCGCCCGCTCGTAGTACACCTCGCCGAGGGCGGTGAACGGCGTCTCGAGATAGTGCGCCACCTGGCTGGTGCGCGCGCTCATTGCGCGGGCATGGGCGGCGGATTGACTCGCTTCCACCAGGTTTCCCCGCCGCCAGGATGACCAGGCGAGAATCGCATGTCCGAGGATATGGTCGGCGAGCGGGAGCCCGGTCTCGTGCTCCAGGCAAGTCGCCAGCTCGAGACGCAGCGCTTCGTCGGGTGGCTCCTCCCAGGCGATGCCGTGACACCAGAGGTGCCGGCTAAGGCCCCAGACGAGACCCTGCACGGAACCATTGCGCCGGGAAGTCGCCGCCAGTTCCCGCGAAAGGGCAATCGAGCGCTCGAACTCCCCTTTCCGGAGCAGCGTGTTCAGCAAGGTGAAAACACTCTCCATCCAACGCCGGCGTTCCCCGATTTCGGCGGCGATCCGGAGCGCGTTGGAGGCGTCTTTCTCGCCGTCTTCCCACGCGCCGACGGTCGCCCAATAGACACTGCGGATGAAGTCCACGTAGGCGGTGCAAGGCGGCTGGTTGACGAGCTCCGCCGTTTCCCGGGCGCGCTGGGCGTGCGCCCGCGCCGACCCGTGCATCATGAGGAGACCGGACACGACCGCGACGTTGGCGTACGAGCGCGCGAGTTCCGGACAGGGGCCCGCTTGTTCGGCGAGATCGAGGGACTTGAACGCCGCGTGGATCGTGGGCGGCTTCTCGTTGTTCAAGTACCAGATCTGCGCGAGGCGTTCATAAGCACGCGCCGCTTCGAGGGCACTCCGTGCCTTGCCGGCATCGCGCCGGACCGGCCAGGGGCGCACCCGCCGACCGACCTGTTTGAGAAACTCCCAGGCGCTGGCTCCGACATACGCGGCGGTTCCACCCGGCATCGGGTGTCCGAGCAGACGCAAGGCATTCCGGAAATGCTCGCGGCTGGCCGACAGGTTTCCCAGACTATAGCTCGCCTCCCCCAACTGCCGGTGCCAGCAGGCGCGGCGGAAATCATCGGCTTGGTCTGGCGCTCGTTGGGCCAGAAGGAGCGCCTGCTCGAGAAAGCGGATGACCTCCTCGTTGGC
>JBBQFQ010000096.1:0-10749 GCA_038322235.1 Chthoniobacterales bacterium | reverse complement strand
GGGGCGGGCTGGCGTACCGGAGGGCTGAGTGCCGGGACCGCGGGACCACGGCCCGCTGTGCAGCCAGCCGGCCCACCCTCGCCGGCGGCCGCGCGGCTTGGACTTGGTTTGGCGCGTTCGCTCCGCTTGGATCGCACGCCTCTTGCAGATCCTTGAGTCCTCCCTCCGCGATTCCGAGCGTCCCGGTGGTCCCGCCGCTTGCCCACTTTGCCAAGACGGTCAGTTGCTCCACCGGCACGGCTCCTACGAACGCTACGCCGACTGCTCGGGCGAGGCGAAGCTCGTCGTCCGCCGCTTTTTCTGCCCACGCTGCGGGACCACCTTCAGCGTCCTGCCGGAGGGTCACCTGCCTTATCGCGCGCTGCCTGTAGCCCGACTCGAAGCCGGCCTCGACGCACTCTGTGAGCGGTCCGACAAGGCCAGCGCTGGCACGGCCCCACCCACTTCGATGGGCGGGGCGCGAGGCCCCCGCCCATCTCCGAAGTCGAACAGGGCTGCTTCAAGCGGGCGCGCAAAAGTCTGCTTCGTCGCATCCCAGTTCTTCGCGGGTGGTTGGGCCAACAGCTGCGAGTCCTCGCGAACGACGACCTCTGCGGCTTTTGGGTCGCCCTGCGCGCCATCGGCAGGACGACGGACATCTTGGTGCGACTGGCGCGGGACTTCAAAAGTTCGCTCCTGGGCGATTACCGCAGTTTGCGGCCCCCACCGCCGCTCTGGGAGCGGGAACGGGTCCCGATTTGAGGGCTCGCACCCTGGGAAGCGCGATCCCATCTACATCGGCAACAGCGGCCAGGTGACCGAATCGAACACCATCCGCCTCGGCGACGTCGGCACGCACACCCGCGCCTTCTTGGCCGGCGTCAGCGGCGTGACCAGCTCGGGCGGTTCGGCAGTCTTCATCAACGGCAGCGGACAGCTCGGCACGGTGACTTCCTCCCGCCGCTTCAAGGACGACATCCGCGACATGGCCGACTCCAGCGAGGCCCTCCTCGCGCTGCGTCCCGTCACCTTCCGCTACAAGCCGGAGATCGATGCCGCGCGCCTGCCGCAGTTCGGCCTCATCGCCGAAGAGGTGGCCGCGGTGAACCCCGATCTGGTCATCCGCGACGAGACCGGCGCGATCCAGACGGTCCGCTACGAGCAGGTCAACGCCATGCTGCTGAACGAATTCCTCAAGGACCACCGCCGCCTGGCGGAGAAGGACTCCGAGATCAAGACGCTGCACGTGCAGAATGCCCAACTCGAGCAACGACTCGCCGATCGCGACGCGCAGGACCGCGCGTGCGACGCCCGCCTCGCCCGCCTGGAGCAGCTGCTTTTGCCCGCGCCGGGCGTCCAAGGCGTGGCGCTCACCTCCCCTGGTTCCGATCGCTAACAACTGCCCTCCACCGCGATGATCATGAAAATCCGCCATCCAAAATCCAAAATCCAAAATCGAGTGCGCTTTCCGCTCCTCCTGCTCTCCTCTGCCCTGACGCTGCAGGCTTTTGCCGGTCCGCGCAGCAGCGCGAATTATGGCGTGCTCACCGACATCACGGACTCCGGCGGCCGTCGCGCCACGAGTGCGAACTACTCGAACGACGGCAGTCTTGGTGGCATTGCGGGCCTCTCCGCCGTCGCTGCGCCGGCGGAAGTCGCGAAGAGCGGCTACGTCGGCCAGCTCTATGAAGTGGTCGGCATGCTCGTGAACTCCGCGTCCACCACCGTGAACGAGACCAGCGCGATCCAGCTCGGCGCCTCCCAGTTGCTCGACGATGCGACCACGCTCGTGCTCAACGCCGGCAGCGTCACTTGGAGCGTGTCGAGCGGCCCCATCACCGGCATCTCCTCTGCGGGCCTCGCCACCGCCGGCGCGGTCTACCAAAACACTCCCGCCACGGTACCGGGCTTTTCCGGCGGCTTCAGTGGCTTCCTGAATCTGACCGTCCTCGACACCCTGCCCGATAACTACGGCAGCTACGCGGGCGACGGCATCGACGACTCGTGGCAGGTGCAATATTTCGGACTGAACAATCCGAAGGCCGCTCCCATCGTGGACGCAAGCGGCACTGGGCAGAACAATCTCTTCAAATTCATCGCCGGGTTGAATCCGCTCGATCCGAACGCGCGCTTTCAAGTCAATGGGACGCCGGTAGCAGGACAGCCGACGCAAAAATTGCTGACCTTTACCCCGGCGGCGAGCGGACGGACGTACACCATCCGCGCCAACTCCGACCTGACGACGACCAGTTGGCTCACGCTCATGGGCCCCGCGCAGATCAACGGCACGCAAGGCACGTTCACCGACACGAGTGCCACGGGCGCGAAGCGATTCTACGAAGTGCAGATCTCGAAGCCGTAAGGCAAACACGATCGGGCTCCGGCGGGGACCTCCGGCCCCGGCGAACGCAGTAACCCGCGCTCGATCATCGTGTGGTAATCCGGCACGCTGATCGCATCGACCCGCGCCCGAATGGCGGGGTTTTCGAGCAGGGAGAGCATGATTGCGAGGTAGCGCGGCTTGCGTGTGCGGGCCAGGAGGCATCTGACGCGAGACGAAGGAAGCTTGCGAGCGGCGGGGAGTCTGACGGGGGTCGGCCCACTACGGACGGCTGACGCGCAGCCGGATGAAACGCTTCACCCCCGGGGCGATCGGCGTGTTGTCCCGAACCTTTAAGGTAATGCCATCATCGATGAGGATGGTGGTCGTGCCGGTGCTCCAGGGTAACGGTTGAGACAGGAGGCCGGCCGATTCGACGACGTAGGTGATACCGCTGATCGGATAGGCGGGCTTGGTGATGGTCAGCGTGAGGAAGCCGCCCTCGATCACGGCTCGCGGCACCAGCGCGTTTTGCGCCCGTGTCGGATCGAGCCCGAGCGCGTACTTCAGCAGGTTGTTTACGCCGTCGATGGCCGGATTTCCCGCGGAGTCGAAGGCGTAGATGTTGCCATTGAAATACTGCCGCTCCCACCAATCGGGCACGCCGTCGTTGTCCTCGTCCTCGGTGTAGAAGGACGCGCCATTGAAGACGACGTCGACGTTCTGCGTGCTCCCCGTCGTGTTCTGGATGGTGACATAGAACGTGGCACCCGGCTGCCACGGCCAATAACTGGGCGAGAGGACGGTGTTGAGCGTCGAGTTGGACGTGATCAGGCCGGAAGTGTACTGAACGGGGCCGCCGAGGCTGGGAGTCGTGCCCTGCTCGATCCGGAGCTCGACTCCGACCGCATGGGTCGCGGTGTATTTGAAGCGCACGGCATCGGCCGGCGCCACGACGCGATAGGTGGCATTGGTCCCGGCCCCGAGGTTCAGGTTCAGGTGACCGCCAGCGAAGGCCACGAGGGGAGGTGCGGTCACGGGCGCGCCGGCGTTCGCACTGATGGCGAAGGTCGAGTCACTGGTCGCGCGCAACCCGAGATAGTAGACGCTGCCAGGCCGCAGCGGCGGGGTGGTCACGACATACGTGCCGGCGCTCGGATAGTAGGTGTAGGGGCCCTGATTCTTCCCGTCGGAGGCCCACTCGTGGATGAAGGAGGTTCCCTGGCTGGCGGACTGACCCACTTCCCCGGGCGGGATGGTGTCGCGCAGATAGAGCGTGGACCCGCCCAAGCTCTGGGTGAAGGTCAGGCTGACGCTGGCCGGCGCGTCGGTCGGGAGCGCGAAACGGTAGTAGCGCCAGTCGCCGCCGGCCATGGTCTGGTTGCTCAACGTCGCGCCATTGAGCGCGATGGCGGTGACCGAGCCGATCGAGACATGCAGGCGATAGCGCGTGTTCGAGCCGCCCGCCCGCACCGCCAGATACCAGGTACCGGTGGTAAGCTGACTGGCGAAGCGGCCGTCGACCGGCACCCAGTTGCCGGTCTGCGACGTGCTGACGTTGACAAGCTGGTGGTCGATCAGGACGGGGCCCGCCACGCCCAGAGCGTTGTGCGAGAGCGTGGGTACGCCGCCGGCGCGGAGGTAGAGATCGGAATTGCCGCTGATGGCATCGAGGCGCGTGCGCAGAAGGCCGCCATTCGCGTTGGGAATGCTGATCGCAAAATAATGGAAATCATTCGCCGCGAGGTCCGTGCCGCGGTCCGCGGTGATCACGTTCCCGCCCGCATCCACGCCGCTGTCGCCAAAGTCCGTCGGATCGAGCGGACCGGGGGTGGTGATGGTGCCGCCGAAGGCCGGCATACTCCAGGCCGGGTGCTGGAGCAGGAGCGGGTTGCTCGTGAGGTTAAAGTTCGTCGCTCCGCTGGCCGTGACCTCGACCCACCAAGTGGTGCCGGGGGTCAGGTAGGGCGGGACAATGGTGGCGCTATCGGGGAAGGTGACCAAATTCGAGCCGTCCGAGAATCGACTGAAATTATCGGCCACGCGAACCGAGGTGTTTCCGGACGTGCGCGTAACCCGGAGACGCCAGCCGACGACGGGTCCGCCATCGGAATTCAGCGGCACGTCGACCCGGTAGTAGAAGCGCTGCTGGTCGAGGGCGGCCTTCGTGTCGGCGTTGCTGAAGCCGTTGCCATTCAGGCTGCCGGAAAAATTGAGCATGATGGGATCCCGCCTGCCCACGTGCAGGGCGAAGGAGGCATTCGAGGCAGTCAGAGCTGTCGTGCCGTAGGCGCCCGCTTGGCCGTCGGGATAGCCCGCCTGGACGGTCACGCTGTACGTCCCGGCAATCGGGCTGGCGATGGGCACGAGGGCGTTGCTCGAGCCGGTCGGACTGGTGCCCCCGCAGAAACCGTAGTTGTTAAGTTGATCGCCGTAATAGTAGCCCGAATTCGCCTTCGGCGGGAGCGGGCCAGGGGCCACGGTCAGGCGGGGATTGCCGGTCACGCCGTCCATCCGCACTTCCACCGCGAAGAGGCCGGCGGGGACGGTAAATTGATATGTCCTGGCCTCGCCGCCGGTGAGCGACTCATTGGACACGAGATCGACCGCGCCGACCGTGCCGAGCGCCTGCGGGTTGAACTGGCCGAGGCTTTGGAGGGTGCCGCTGCTCATGCCCGTGCCGAGGTGATTGCCGTCCGCGGGGTTCGTGCCCTCGCCGATGACCGCCAGATAATAATCGCCGGCCGGGATGGAGGTCTGGCCAGGAGCCGGGACGATCGCGAAGTTTTCGTCGCCCACTTTCTGCACGACCAGCCCGGCCGGGTAGACCACCGGATTCGCCGTCAGATCCTGGCTAAACGGCGGCACCGCGAGGACGGAAGGAATGCGGTCGCGGTTGACGAGCAGGAGCGCATCGCCGCCGCTGAGCGTGAGTTTCACCTTCCAGCCGGGAGTGTTGGCCGGGACGGTCACGCGGTAATAGGCGGCTTCGCGCGGAGCGAGGCCGCTGATGACCGCATTGCCGCCCGAGAAGGCGAGATCGGCCACGGCGAGCGCGTAGCCGGCGCCAATGCCGCGGCTCTGCATCGTGTAGCTGGCGGTGCCGGTGGCGGCGGTGTTATAGACGCCGACATTATACATTCCCGGCTCGAGCGGGCCGCCCATGCCCATGGCTTGAGTGTGGTGGCGGATGTCGCGTTCGGTCGGGTCGGAGAAGCGATGCGTCCAGTCGGAGGCCACGGCCCACTGATTCCCGCTCGGCCAACCGGTGGCGAAGGCAACGGAGCTCGAAACCCCGGGCCAGGTGCCGGAGGTCGCGGTGGATTCCGGCAACTGGTCACGGCGGATGACCAGCTCCGGCGTGCCCGAGCCGCTCACGCCGGTCAGACGCACATCCCACCCGAGCGCGCCTGCCGGCACGGTGACGACGAAGTACTGCCATGAGCCAGCCTCCTGGTTGGCGATCGGGACGCTGCTGCCCGCGCCGTCGAAGGCGAGGGGCAGCGGCGATTTGTTGATCACCCGCAGCGTGCAAGTCGCATCGTCGGCCGCCAGATAGGCCGCGCCACCGAACCCCGCCAGCCCATCCGCGTAGCCCGCCTGCACCGTCACGCTCCAGATCCCCGGTGTGGGATTGGCGAGGGAGAGCAGCGTGTCGGTAATCGTGGCGGGAATCTCGCCGCCACTCACGCCGTAGTCGTTGCGGGTATAGCCGTAGTAGAAGCCGGAGGGCGCCATCGGCACGCGCGGGCCATGGACGATGGCGAGGCGCGGCTTGCCGGTCACGTTTTGGAGCCGCACTTCCACGCTGGAGAGCCCGGGCGGAATGGTGAACTGATACGTCTTCGTTTCGCCACCGAGGAACGACTCGTTGGAAGTGAGATCGGCCACCCCTACGACGCCCAAGTTGGCCGGGGCCAAGGCGCCGACACTTTCGATGGAGCCGTTGACCGTACCGGGGCCGGTGCGGCTGCCGTTCGCCGGCACGCCTTCGCCCACCGCAGCCAAATAGTAGTCACCAGCCGGAACGTAGTCCTGCCCTCGGGCTGGGAGGAGCGCGTAGGATTCACCGCCGATCTTTTGGACCGTGAGCCCGCCGGGGTAGGTCACGGTGGGATCGGTCAGATCGAAAGAGAAGGAGGGGGCGGCCAGGACCGAGGGGATGCGCTGGCGATTGACGACGAGGAGCGCATCGCCGCCCGCCACGCTGAGCCGGACCTTCCAGCCTGGGGTATTCGCCGGGACGGTGACGCGATAGTAGGCGGCCTCACGCGGACTCAGGTTGAAAATGGGCGCGCTCCCCCCCGCAAAGGCCAGCGGGGTGACCGGGAGCAGATAGCCCGCGCCGATGCCCCGGCTCTGCACGGTGTAGCTGATGGCGGCGCCACCGGGGGTCTCATTGAAGATGCCGACAAAATAGGTGCCGGGTTCCAGTGGGCAGCCCATGCCCATGGCCATGACGCGGTTTCGGACATCTTCGCCGAACTCGTCGTAGATCCGCGCGGTCCAATCGCTCGCGGTGGCCCACTGGTTGCCGCTCGGCCAGCCGGTGCCGGAGGCTACGGAAGAATAGACGCCGGGCCACGAGCTCGAGTTCGTCGTGGAGGCGGGCAGGAGATCGCGCCGTACGACCAGTTTGGGCCGGCCAGTGGCGGTGACGCCGAAGACCCGCACATCCCAGCCCAGCGCCCCGGGCGGTACGGTCACCTGATAGTATTGCCAGGCGCCGGCCGGCTGATTGCTGACCACCGCGCTGTTCCCGGCGCCGTCGAAGGCCAACGGCAGCGGCGATTTGTTGACCACTCGCAAGGTGTACGTGGCGTTGCTGGCCGTGCTGGTGCCAGGCCCGTTGAAGGAGGCGGTCTGGCCTTCGACGAAGCCCGCCTGCACCGTCACGCTGTAGGTGCCGGGCGTCGGATTAGCGAGCGAGACGAGCGAATCGCCGATGGCGCCAGCCCCCGCGGGCTGCCCGCCGTTGGCCCCGTAGTCATTCGGCCGGAAACCGTAGTAGGAGGTGGACACCGCCTGCGCCGGGCGGGTCCCGGGCGAGACGGCCAGACGCGGATTGCCGGTCACGTTTTCGAGCCGCACTTCCACATTCAGGACGGAAGCGGGGATGGCGAACTGGAAGGTCTTCGTTTCGCCGCCGGCCAACGCTTCGGCGCTGACCAGATCACTCCCGCCGACCGTCCCCAGCGCGGCGGGCACGAGGGCGCCAAGGCTCTGGATCGTCCCGCTGACTGGGCCCGTGCCGACCACGGAGTCGGCCGGACCGACGCCTTCGCTGACCACGGCAACGTAGTAATCACCGGCCGGAATGAAATCCTGTCCGTTGCCGGGCAGGATCACGAAATGCTCGTCGCCCGTTTTCTGGACGACGACGCCGCCGGGAGAGTTGGGCGGCGAACCGGTCAGTTCGTTGGACGAGCTTTGCGGCGCGAGCGTGGACGGAATGCGGTCGCGGTTGACCACCAGGAGAGCCTCACCGGAGGTCGCGCTCAACTTCAGCTTCCAGCCCACCGTGCTGGCCGGAACCGTGACGCGATAGTACACCGCCTCCCGGGGCGTCAGGCCGGAAAAGACCGCGCTGCCTCCGGCGAAGGCCAGGGTCGCGACCGGAAGCGACTGACCGCTACCGATGCCGCGGCTCTGGAGCATGAAGGTCGTGGGGTTGGCGCCCGCATTATAGACCCCGACGTAAAATACACTGGGTTCCAGCGGGCAACCCATGCCCATGGCGTGGAGTCGGTAGCGCACCTCATCGGTGCTGCCCGGGTTGTAGACCCGCGCGGTCCAGTCGTTCGTGGCGGCCCACTGATTCCCGCTTGGCCAGCCGGTGGCGTAGTTCACGACCGGGGCCAGGCCGGGCCAGTTACCACTCGTGCTGGGCGAGTCCGGCAGTTGGTCGCGGCGCACGACCAACCGGGGAGAGCTCCCGCCACTCACGCCAGTCAGGCGCAAGTCCCACCCCAGCGCGCCGGAGGGCACGGTCACGGAGAAGAACGACCACTTGCCGCTCGGCAGATTGCTGACGCCACTGGAAGCGGCATCGAAGGCCAGCGACGGCGCGCCGAGCGGCAGCGTCTGAAGCGTGAAGGTGCCGAGCGCCTGATCGGGCTGGTAGACGCCGACGTACCAAATGTCGGCCTGATGCCCCGGACGCTGGAGAAAGCCGATGCCGCTGTAGTCGACGAGCGAGTTGACCTGCACGCCTGGATTCTGGTCGCCGTTGCGGTAATTCTGGCGCGAGGGGACGGCGTTCCGGCGGAGGGCGATCTCGGTCCCGGGCACGAAGTTCTGCAGGAACAAATCCCAGCCGAGCTGGCCGAGCTGCTGACTGATGTCGGAGAGCCGGTAATAGCGCCAGCCAGCCTTGCCGGGCGCGTCGTTCACGCTCGTGCTGGTGAAATTGATATCGGTCACGACCGGCTGGCCGCTGGTCAGCGTGGCGGTGTAGACCCCGGTGCCGTAAACCGTGAGGTACCAGGTCCCGTTGGTCAGGATCGGCGGCGAGAGCGTGACGCTGTTGGTCGCGCCGCCGCCGATCTCCGAGAATCCGGAGTTGCGATCCTCGTTCGGCACGTCGCCCTGGCGGAGGGCGAGTCCAGCCGTCCCGCTGCTCGGCGTCAGCCGCGGCTCCCACGCGATCTGCTGGACCGGCACCTCCACACGATACGTCTGGTAGCCGGTGCCGGCGGAAGTGATGGGCGTGGTGCTATTGAAGGCGAGGTCGGTGATGGGCTGAATGCGGGAATCGAGCTGATAGGTCGCGCCGCGCGTCCCCGGAAAGGCGACGAAGTACGCGGAGGAACCCGTGCCGAGATAAGGAGGAACGGCGAGGAGATGCCCGCCGACGCGGCGCAAGTCGAAATCGTTTTGGTTGGCGAAGGTCGGGACGGCATTCTTCCGCACGTAGAGGTCCTGCACCTGGCCATTGAGCCAAAGCACCCAGGCGAGCGTGCCGGCTGGCGTGGTGGTCTTGAAATAACGCACGCCCTCCGCACCCATCACGAGGGGGCCGCTGCCACTCGAAGCATCGGCGGCGAGGAGCCCGAGGTCCTGTACGAAGGCTTCGCCGGAGACCAGATTCCACTGCGCTCCGGCAGAGGCGCGGACGACGTAATACCAATCCCGGGAGGCGGAGAACTGATCCGTCCCGAGGACGAAGCCGTTCGAGCCGGCCGTCGTGGAGGCCTGCTCGGCACTGACGACGCCATCGGAGGAGACCGTGGGGAGCGAGTTAAAGCGCAGGTGGATCGTGGCGCTGCCGGAGGTGACGTTCAGCGCCGTCCGCCAGGCGCCGACGGTGGTGCCCTGAGTGGTGACTTTGAAGTAGTAGTCGCCCCCGATCAGGTTGGGCTGCGGCTGGACCTGCGTGCCGGCGTGGGTGCTGCCTGGATCCCACGTGAGCGTGCCAACGGCGCGGGCCTCGAAGTTGAGCTGGTAGTTCACGCTCCCCGAGACGCCGGTCGGCACGTAGACGGCGAGGTAGTAGCTGCCGGGATTAATCTGCGCGGCCGTGTAGGAGATTGTCCCGGTGGTCTGGTCCGTGCTGGCGCGTTCGTAAGAGTTGAGGTTGGGGAGGCTGTTGCGGAGAATGAAGAGCGAGGTCGAGCCGGGCGCCGGACCCGTCAGGACCGCGCGCCAGCCGTCGAGGCCGGACGGGAGGTCGACCCGAAAATAGTGGTAGTTGCCCGCCGTGAGCGTGCCGCTGGCGCTGCCGTTCACGGGCTTGGAAACCGGCTTGGCGGACGTGCGCAGGCCGGTCGGATTGGCGGTGGCGAGGACGTTGAAGCTGTGCGCGCTGGAAGCGGCCGGCGTCTTTACGCGCAGGCCGTAGCTGCCGCTGACGAGTTCCGGCGACTCCAGATAGATCGTGTTCTGCACGCCGTTGGACTGAGTGGCGGCGAAAGCGAAACTCGACTCCGTGGCCCCTCCGCCTGCCTTGAGAAAGAGCAGGGAGAATTGCCCACCGGTATTGTTCGTCGTCTCGACCGCGAGGCCGGTCTGGCCGCTGGCCACGCTGAGGTTGAAATCGGTAAACGCGTCGGACGCGTTCGTGCCGCTGAACGTTTGGGCGGGCGCGACGGCGGCGAGGAACGCGGCCAGGACAAATGGCAGGGGGACGAGCGATTTCATGACGCGGGGGCTGAGCTATCGCCTCTGCGTCGACCAGCCGCAGCGCCCGGCCGCTCGCAACGGAGGAGCGCGCTTTCGCGGTGCGCCAGCACAACCGCGCCCGGTGGAGCACATTGCACGACGCTTGAGGCTGCCGGTTTTGCCGCCCGCTCACAAGGCAATTCTCCCCTGCTGTCGGCGTGACATCAAAACCGGAAAAGTGCGTGCGATCAAAACCGGAATTTTTTCTTTGGGGTGAAACGTGTTGGTGTCGAGCTGGGTGATGGGGAGGTTTTTGTGGGGGGTGGCGCGGTGGTGGGAGTGGAGTTCTG
>JBBQFQ010000095.1:0-11055 GCA_038322235.1 Chthoniobacterales bacterium | reverse complement strand
GAGCGGGCTAAGGTCAGACGCCGAAGTCCGGGTTCGTGAGCGCAAAGTTGCCTTCGATCGTGTTGTCTGTGGCGGTGATCGGGCTGGCCGTGAAGCCGCCGCCGCCGTTGCCGGCGAAGTTGCCGATGATCTTGTTTTTCGTCAGCACCACGGTGGCGATGCCGGTGAGGTAGAGCCCGCCGCCAAAACTCGCGGAACTCGTCGTGTTATCGCGAATCGTATTGCCGGTGAAGGTGACGGAGACCGCGAAGTTCGTTGTCAGGTTCACCCCGCCGCCGTTGCCGGTGGCGTGGTTGTCGCTGATGAGCACCTTCTCCACGAGCAGGCTGTCGGGGTTGCTGAGAAAGAGGCCGCCGCCCGCGCCGCCCGCGCGGTTGTCGGTCACGCTGCCCCCTTTAAGCGTAAAATTGATGCCGCCCGACGGGATGGCGATCGCCCCGCCGGAACCTGCCGCGTAGTTATCGCGATAGACGCTGCTCAGGGAGACGAAGCTGGTGTTCAGGGCCACCGCACCGCCCGCGCCGAGGCTGGTATTGTGATCGAAGGTGCTGCCGCTCACGGTCGCGCCGCCGGAGATGGCGTAGAGCGCACCGCCGTCCAGGGTGGCGAGATTGGCGGTGAAACGCGCCCCGGCGATGGTCAGCGCGGTGGTATCCTTGTAGATGGCACCGCCGTAATCGGCGTGATTCGCCGAGAAGAGACCGCCCTTCACCAGGGCCGTGCCGGTGCCTTTGAGGAACAACGCCCCGCCCACGTTGTCGCTCGAGTTGGCGCGGAAGGTCGCGCCGGAGATCTCGCCGCTCGACGTGCGGATCGAGAGCGCGCCGCCTTCCGCGAGCGCCTGGTTCGCGGTGAATTTTCCCCCAGTGATTTTGTAAGCGGTCACGCCGTCCAGATTCAGCGCGCCACCGCCTTCGTTGAAGTTGAGATTGGGACTATAGGCCGCGTTAAACGCGAACTCCGCATTCTTCGCCGTGAACGAACTGCCAGCGTAGGCGACGCCGCCGCCGGTGTTGGCCGCGTTGTGAATCAGCTTGGTGTCCTGCACGAGCAACGATCCGCCGAGGACCACGAAGCCGCCGCCCAGTCCACCGAACCCGACGCCCGCCGAATTGGCCGAAAAGAGCGAACCCTTCACCGTGGTCAGGCCACCGGCGCTGCTCACGCGCAGGCCGCCGCCGGAGCCGAGCGTCGTCCCATTCCCGGTGAAGGTGGAATGGTCCACCGTGAGGCTCGCCGCCCCGCCGCTGGAAGCGATCCACAATCCGCCGCCCTGCAACTCCGCTGAGTTGCCTTCGAAGGTCGAACCGCTGATCGCAATCTTGCTGCTCGCGCCGGTCGTGGAGAGGTAGGCGCCCCCGCCCTTCTCCGCGCCGCCATTGCCGCTGAACAGGCAGTTCTTGATCGTGATATTCCCCTCGGTCTGGATGAAGACCCCGCCGCCTTTGGTGGTGCCGGCGTTCGGTGCGGTGTTGGCGATCACCTTCACATCGGTGAGGCTGGTCGGCTCGCTGCTGTAGATCGCGCGGCCGTCGCCCACGTTGGCTCCGGCATTGGTCAGCGTGAGCCCGGAGACGGAGATCGGGTCGTCAGTTTGCACGTTGGAAAACGCGAAGATGCGGTCGATCCCCCCGCCGCTGATCGTCAGCTTGGTCGAGCCCGGGCCTTTGATGGTGACGCCATCGTCGAAGTAGAGGCCGCCCAGCGCGAGCGTGAGGGTGCCGGTGACCTTGAGGGTGATGGTGTCCGGGCCGTCGGTGGTGTTGGCGTCGTCCATCGCCTTGCGCAGGCTGCCGGGGCTGCCATCGTCGAGGAGGTTCGTGACCATGAAGCTGGCGGGAGCGATGCGGTCTTCGAGGCGTTCGATGGATGGGAAACGAGTGGGCGTTTTCATGGGCTCACTTTGCAGAACCGCGGCGCCGCGATCGAGATTGCAGAAAAAGTATTTTCGGCCACTCCGACAGCTCCGCACCCCGGTGGCCACGGTCGCAGCGAAGAGATTCGTGGAGCGTTCGTCCACGGGCTCGGCGAAGGAGCGTTCCTCGGCGCGCGCCCACTCGATGGAGATCGACGGCACACCGCCGCCGCGCTTTTGCGCGTGATCGTGCCGGAGTCGGTCGGCGATGAAGCGCTCCAGCCCCGAGAGGAGCAGCGAGCGCAGGCGGCCACGGTCGGCGGCTGCTACTTGGAAAAGACCATCGTCGAGCAACTCCTGGAAAAAGCCCTGCGTCCAGTCCTCCGCATCGTGCTGCGAGTAGCCGCGCCGGCGGAGGAAGGCGTAGATGGGAAACCAGTAGTCGCGGCAGAGTTCCTCGATCGCGCCCCGCCCTTCCGCACCGCTCTGGCGCGCGCGGGCCACGAGCGTCCAGCGGGTCACGGGGAAGGTGCCTTCGCTGGGCACGGGTGAGCTGCTGGAGGAATCAGACACGCGGCTGGAATAGTCCGCGCCGTCAAGCCGGACAAGGAAATGCAAAAATCCGCGTCCGTCGCAGGCCACCCGCGACCGACCAGGCGCAGGATTCCGTTTTAGAGGAAAGATCAGCGCGGCGGGTAAAAGGCCGGCGAACGGGACCTCGGCGCCTGCCCATCGGTGAGGCTGCGGATCGGGAGGGATTTCAGACTGAGAAGTGGCATCGACCGGGCGGGGGCTCGCGGGGAGAGCGGCGGGGCCGCGGCTTCAGGGCTCGACTTCTTTCGGAAACCTTCCCATCATGGTGAAACGAAAGGGGCGGTATTGCGAAAGAGGTAGGGAGGCTGCCCATTCCACCCCCAGCCCATCCACGATCCACGAACCCCATGAACCCACTCCGCTCCGCTCTCGCCCTCCCTTTCCGCTCGCGCGGGAAGTGCGCCCCGCTCCTCCTCGCTGCGCTCCTCTCCTCGCTCGCCCTCGCGGCGCCGGCGGCGCGGGCGGATACTTTCACCGTCACGAGCACCGGAGACGGCGGTAACGGGTCGCTGCGGGAAGGAATGGTCCGTGCGAACTCGGAACTTAGCCCAAACGACGACGCGATCGTCTTCGCTTCCTCCCTCAACGGCCTGACCATCACGCTCAGCAGCGAGATCGTTTACGAGATCACCAGTGGCGGTTCAGGAAATGTCACCATCGATGCGTCGAATCTGCCGGACGGGATCACCATCAAGGGAGCAGGGACCAGTCGCCTCTTTCACTTCAAAGAAAACACCGTCACCCTGCGGAACCTGAAGCTGACGCGCGGCGGTGGCGGCGGTTCGAGCGATCCTGGGTTAGGCGGGGCGATCTATGCGAAACAAGGCACCCTGATCCTCGAATACTGCACTTTCTCCGCTAACTCCGCCTCCTTCGACGGCGGCGCGATTTACGCGAGTTCCGTGCTGAAGATGACGGGCTGCACGGTCTCTGGAAACACGACTCCGCGTTTGGGCGGTGCCATCTACTGCTCTAACACGACGCGCCTGGTGAACTGCACCATCGCCGGCAACCAAGCGCCGAAGGGAAGCGGGATCTTCTTCAGCGGTAACTTGAGGAATTGCGAGTTGGTGCATTGCACGGTCGCCGGGAACCTCGCAGGCGGCGACGGTGCGGGCATCGAGACGGCGGGCAATGGGACGCTGCGGCTGGTGAATACGATCGTAGCGGGGAACACCGCGGGCCTCGGGAGCCGCAACCTGCGGGACCTGAAACTCGCGGCGGGCACGACGTTCCGGCTGGATGGACAAAATATCATCCAGACGGATCCGGGCAATACCGCTGGAATTGGACTCCTGACTATTGGCCACGTCATCTTCGCCGACCCGAAGCTTCTGCCGCTGGGCAGCTACGGCGGGCCGACGCAGACGATGCCGCCGATCCCAGGGAAGAGCCAGGCGATCGAAGCCGGACGGTCAGCGGCTTTCGAGCCCGGAGACGAACCGCCGACGCGGGACCAGCGCGGCTTCCCGCGGGTGAGCGGGCAGTGGGGCGACATCGGGGCGGTGGAGTTCGGCTTCTCGGAGTTCGACTTTACGACCGGCAAACACACGCCGGGCAATATCCTGGTCGATACCGCCACGGATGAACTGGACCCGATCGGCACGGATGGCGCGGGCATCTCGCTGCGCGAGGCGATCCGCGATGTGAAGACGGACGGGTCGGTGTTTTTCTCGCCGACGGTGTTTCCCGAGGGGAGCGCACCGGCCATCCAAATGAATCCGAGCCTGGGGACGATCGTGCTGAAGCGGAACGTGACGATCGATGCCCGGGCGAACATGAGGCCGGGGTCGAACAGCTATGTGTCTTTGACTCAAGTCTTAGGGCCGACTGCGCGGACGTTCCGCATCATCGAGATTCCCGCCCTTCCGTCGGCCGTCGGCCTGACGGTGGTCACGCTGCGCGGCCTGACGGTGGAACTGGGGGGAGCGCCCGACTCCCGAGGGGGCGCCGGGATCCTGAATGCGGGGGGCGATCTGGTGCTGGTCGGCTGCCGGATCGTCGGCTGCTATTCGGATTACGAGGGCGGCGGCGTGGCCAACTACCAGGTGCTGACGATGGATCGGTGTCTGATCGACCAGTGCCGGGCGAACCGGGTCGGAGGGACGGTGGGCGGCGGGGCCGTCTCAAACCACGGCATCCTCTACGCGCAGCAATGTGTGCTGAAAGATAACCGGGCGGGACTGGGTGCAGGGATCGACCACGAGACGGTGGCGGGGACGGCGGGGACGAATGCTGACCCTCGGCAAAACATGCAATTGGTCCACTGCACCGTAGTGAACAACATGGCGAGTGGGACCGGCGGCGGCGGCATCTATGCGCCGGTGCCGTGGACGCTGTGGGAATCCGTCGTGTCGAGCAATCAGGCGTCTGTCACCCCGGGTCCGGGCATCGCGAGCGACGTGGTGACGATCGACACGTCCTCGGTGATCGCGGGTAAGACGGTGGGCAGCCTCCTGCTCGGTGGGTCTTCCATCGTGCAAAACGGCCTGCTGAACCTCGCCGGGCAGCCTTTCACCCGCAGCGGGGTGATCGAGGCCGATCCGCTGCTGGGTGGCGACACCCGCCCGGAGGCGGGCAGCCCGGCGATCGACAAAGGGACGAACAAGAATCCGTATAACGAGACGATCCTGAGCGACCTCTTTGGCCACGCCTTCGTGAGTAAACCCGATCTCGGCGCGGTGGAGAGCGGCTCGCTCACGCAAGACGGCAAGTGGGAGGCGGCCCTGGCGCCGACCAGCAACAACCCGGGTCTCGAGGCCGAGCTGACGGCGACCGCGACGAGCACTGGGCTGGTAACCGGCTCGCTGACCTTGATCGTGCCGACGCCTGCCCCGGCCCCGGGCGCGAGAAGTGCGTTCGCCGCCGTCCAGGTGGGGGGCAAGACGCTGGTGATCAAGTTTAAGAAGCAGTTGGGCTCCGATGGCAACGCCACGCTGGATGTCGTGGTGGGCGGGAAGACGCTGACTCTGACCTTGAACATCAATGACGGCGTGCTCAACGCGACACTGACCGACCCAGACAGCGGCGACTCCTCGACGGCGGAGTTCACCGCCTCGCTCAAGGGTAAGGAAAAGTCGGTGCTGCCGCCGACGATCGTAGGCCGCTACAGCGTGGTGATGGGGGAACTGGCGACCGGGGTGCCCCTGGCCTTCGGAACCCTCACGGTGAAGGCGAGTCGCAGCGTCGCCTTCGTGGGCCAGATCGCGGACGGGACGAAGGTGAGCTTTGGCTCGCGGCTGAACCGCAACTTCCACTTCCGCGGCCGGGCGTCGCTCTACGGCGGGAAAGGCTTCCTGCGGATGCGGGCGGCGCTGGACCCGGAAGGGTTCACGACCGCGGGGTTCAATTATATCCTCCTCCCCTCCAACCGCGGCGCGGTGCTGCGGCCCGGCGGCTACAAGGACAAGGCACCGGCGGCTTTCGCCAGCGGCTTTTTCAGCCCGGGCCAGGATGTGGCGCTCCACCGCTACGTGCCGCCGGCGAAAGGCCGGCAGGCGACGGAGAGCTTCCAGGAGGCCGCCGGCGCGCTGGTCTATGGGACGCTCCGGCAGATCATCGGAGGCCCGAACCCGGAGAGCAACTTCGTGCTCGCGGTGAGCGGGAAGGCGACCTCGGCCGAGGTGGGCTTCAAGTTCAAGCTGGACCCGAAGACGGGGCTGTTCAGCGGCAGCCAGCCTTCGAACGTGGTCGGAGCCAAGCCGATCCCGTTTAGCGGGGTGATCCTGCAGACCTTCGATGCGACGGCTCTCGGCGTCGGCGCGTCTGGCTTTGGCGCGGGGCTCGGCGTGAAGCTCGACCCGGATGGAGACCTGATTAACAACGCGATCTACGTGGGGAAGAAGCCTTGAGCTTTCTCCCGAGCCGCCTCCTGATGTCGGAAGTCTTCCGCCGGGGTGGGGGTTCCCAGGCCCGATAAAATTTGCGCCGTGAAGTGAAACGAAAACGGCGGAACTCCGAAACAAGAGGGCGCACCGGCTCGGCGGGCAATACCGCCACCTCCAGTGAACCTCCAGCAAACCAAAAACCCCCCACACCGCAGCACTCCACCCATGAAACCACTCCGCTCCATCCTCGCCGCCGGCCTCGCGCTGGCGGCTTTCAGTTCTCCCGCCCGGGCAGTGACTTATCAGGTCTTCGGCGACACCACCGGTTCGCCCAAAACCAATTTGCTCAGTAAGACCGGCGGGAAGGCGACGACGCTCGCCGTCTCCAAAACCAGCACGGCCTACGTGTATTTTGGGATGTCTCTCCCCGCGCCTTCTGGGTCGAACGCTCTGACTCCTCCCGCGCCCGGTTCCGTCACCGCGGCCCGTCTGGTCATCTATTTCCCCACGGTGTTAAAGGAAGGGACCATTCGCGTGTTTGCCTCCGGCTCCAATGGAAACCCGGCGGGCAACGGCCTCCCGCAAGGAGTCTTCGCCGAGACCTTCACCACGAAGACCCAGCTCAGTCCGGCCGTAGGCACTCCCCTCAACTCCCTCCCCAATGGGGTGGGAGTGACCAAGGGTTTGGCCAAGAACTTCTTCATCGTGGATGTCACCGCGGAGGTGCAGGGCTGGCTGAGTAATCCGTCCTCGGAGTTTGGCTTTACCTTTCTGAGCGACCTGACGGTCAGCGCCACCATCAGTGCAAAGGAAGGTTCGGGCTCGGGCTACCCGGTGGTGCTGGAAGTGGATGTGAATCCCAGCGGTGGCCCGGTCGCCGGCACCACGGGGACGTTTAGCGATGCCGTCGCCGGTACTACGGCGACCTTTACCGGCACCGCCACTGCTCCGAATTTCGCCGGGAATCTGGCCGGCAACGTCACGGGCAACGTCACTGGAAATATCACGGGCAGCGCGGCCAGTTTTACCGGCAATCTCGCGGGGGACGTCACGGGCAATCAGGGTGCCACGGTGGTCGCTACGGTGGGCGGCGCCACGGCAGCGAGTATCGCCACGGCCACGTTTCTCGCCAATGTCGCTACGGACACCAATGGCCTCTTCGCGATCGTGAAGCGCGATGGGGTCGGGGGTGGCTTCGCGGCTGGCCCGGCAACGTTCACCGCCACCTCGACGTCACCGAGCCTCACCCTCTTCAGAGGAGGCAACCAGTCCACGATCCTCAATTTTTCCAACAACCAGGATGGCAGCAACTCCGCCAAGATCACCCTTATCGGAGGAATCACTTCGACAGATTCGCGACTCGATTTTTCCGGAACACGTAAGTTCACCTTCGGCGTCGGATCTGGAGCGAGGATCGGGGTCAATGGCAGTAATCCGCTCTCTATGTTTCCCAACGATTACTCGGGACTCGATATTCTCGGCGCCCAAAACGCCGCGACGATGATCCGCGGAACTGGCTCTGTCGGGCTCTTTCTGGAGAATGACGCCAATGGCCAGAACAACCGGACTCTCGCTCTGCTCAACCGGAACAATGTAGCGACCTTCGAATGGGTGGACTCGGCCAACCCGGCAGACACCACCCTTACGGACGTCATGGCCTTCGACGGCAGTGGCAATGTCGGCATCAGCACGACTTCTCCGACCCGAAGACTGGACGTGAACGGCGTCGTCGGCGTGTATGACAACAGCGTCAGGACCTACAATGCAGGAATCTCGACCGAGCAGAATGGGCAGTTGATCCAGATAGGGATCAACGATAGCTCCTTAAACCGATTTGGAGGCACCTACAATTTAGGGGTGCAGGGCGGTATGATGCGGGTCGATACCCGATCAGGTTCTGCGTTGTTTCAGTTCCTTGGGCGTTCGGCTTCGCTGGGGATTCCCGTGAACCTCCTGATGACCCTTACTTCAAGCGGCAACATGAACGTGGCTGGAACCGTCACGCAGAATTCCGATGCTCGCTTTAAAACGAACATCGAGACGGTCTCCGGCGCCCTCGAGAAGATGCTCCGCCTCCGCGGTGTAAGCTACGACTGGAATCAGGCGGCTTTCCCCGAGAGAACCTTCGACACCCGCCACCAGCTCGGCTTCATCGCCCAGGAAGTGCGGGAGGTCCTGCCCGATGTCGTCTCCGAAGATGCCGATGGCTACCTCGCTGTCGGCTACACCGCGATCATGCCCGTGCTCGCCGAAGCCATCAAGGAATTGAAAGCGCAGAAAGACGCCGAAATCGCCACGCTGCGGGAAAAGATCACCGTCCTCGAAGCCCGCGACGCGGCCCGCGAAGCGCGCCTCACGCGCCTCGAAGCCGCGGCCTCTCCGGCGCGCGTGGTCACGGCGTCGCTCAAGGACTGACGTTTCCCTTTCCACCTGCGGTGGAAATTCGGCCCAGCCGCGTCGTGCCACGAGCGAACGGCGAGCTGGCGACGGAGAGCTTCCAGGAGGCCCAGGGCGCGCTGGTGGATGGGAAGCTCCTGCAGATCGTCGGAGGCCCGAACCCGGAGAGCAATTTCGTGCTGGCGGCGAGCGGGAAGGCGACCTCGACCGAGGTGGGCTTCCAGTTCAAGCTGGCCCCGAAGACGGGGCTGTTTAGCGGCACCCAGCCTTCGAGCCTGATCGGAGGCAAGCCGAAGGGCGCGCCTTGCTGCCCCGCCGGGGCTGGCCTACGGTCGCGGCTCGCCCATGTTCCCCGCCCTCGCTCTCCGCATCCTCCGCACCACTGATCCGCGGCTGCTCGGGAAATTCGCGTGGAATTTCGGGGTGAAGGGGATGCTCTCGGTGGAGCGCTTCAAGCATCGGATCAAGCGCGGGGAATACTTTCCGCCGTTCCTTTATCTCTCGATCCTCAACTCTTGTAATCTGCGCTGTCAGGGGTGCTGGGTGGATGTGGAGGCGGAGCGCACGCAGATCGATCTGGAGACGCTGAACCGCACGATCAACGACGCGAAGGCGCATGGGAACGCGTTCTTCGGCATCCTCGGCGGCGAGCCGTTCATGCACCCGGAGCTGCTCGATCTGCTCGCGGCGCACCCGGACGCGTATTTCCAGGTGTTCACGAACGGGCAGTTTATCACCGACAAGATCGCGAAGCAGTTGCGCAAGGTGGGCAATGCGACGCCACTGATTTCCATCGAGGGGCGCGAGATCGTGAGCGATGAGCGGCGCGGAAAAAAAGAAGTGTTCGCGCGGACCTTGCGCGGATTGGACGCGTGTTTGCGCGAGAAGATTTTGACCGGCGTGGCGACGAGCGTTTGCCAGACGAATATCGACGACCTCTGCACCGAGTCGTGGCTGCGCGAGCTGATCGCGCGCGGCGTGCATTACTGCTGGTTTCACACTTACCGCCCGGTCGGGCCGAAGATGAACCCGCAGCTCGCGCTCACGCCGGAGCAGCTGGTGCGCGTGCGGCGTTTCGTGGTCGAGATGCGCGCGAAGGTGCCGATCGCGATCATCGACGCCTACTACGACGGCGAGGGCAAGGCGCTCTGCCCGATGAGCAACGGCATCTCGCATCACGTCAATCCACGCGGCGACATCGAGCCGTGCCCGATCATTCAGTTCGCCACGGAAAACATCCGCGACCCGCGCGGGGTCTTCGCCACGATGCGCGACAGCACGTTCCTGAAAGACTTCCGCGAACTCAGCGCGCAACACACCCGCGGCTGCGTGGTGCTCGAACGGCCGGATCTGGTGAAGCAACTCGTCGTCAAACATGGCGCGCGTGACACCACGATGCGCGGCACCGCGATGGCGGAACTGGAGGCGATGGAGCCGCGCTTTTCGCAATGGCTGCCCGGCGAGGAAATCCCGGAGCAGCACTGGATGTATCGCTGGGCGAAGAAGTATTGGTTCAATGACTTCGGCGCCTACTCGAATGTCGCGCACGACGCCGAAGCCAAGGCGCGGGCGCTCCAGACGCGGTTGGCCGGCGAACCCGCGGAAGTTTAGCAAGTCGCGGCTTGACTAGTCTTCCCGCGCCGGACTAGCAACGGGAGCGAAACGCGGCTGCGTTTAGCTTAAACCACCAACCACAAACTCAGGAGGTAGTTAGTTATGTCTCAAGGTATCTCAGTTCACATCGGTCTTAACCGTGTCGATCCCGCTCAGTATGAAGGCTGGGACGGCCAACTCGCCGCCTGCGAGGCGGACGCGAAAGATATGCTGGCCTTGGCCAAGCAACGAAAATTCAAGTCGAGCACGCTGCTCCTGACCAAGGCCGCCACCGCGGAGGCGGTGACGGCCGCAATCCTGGCCGCAGCCAAGGCCCTCAAGTCCGGCGATCTATTTTTCCTCACCTACTCCGGCCACGGCGGACAGGTCAATGACACCAACGGCGACGAGAAGGATCGCATGGACGAAACGTGGGTCTGCTACAATCGCCAGTTCGTCGATGACGAACTCTATGATCTGTGGGCGAAATTCAAAAAAGGCGTCCGCATTTTCGTTCTCTCGGATAGCTGTCACAGCGGCTCGGTGACCCGCGCCATCCCGGCCTTCATCTCCGGCGGACCGCGCGTTCGCGCCATGCCGCTCACCGTGGTGCGCGCCGTGCAAAAGGCGCACGCGAAACTTTACCGCGACATCCAGAACGACCACCCCGCGGCAGAAAAAGTGAAGGTGAACGCCAGCGTGCTGCTCATCTCCGGTTGCATGGACAATCAGACCTCGATGGACGGCGCGCGCAACGGGCTCTTCACCGGCACGCTGAAAAAGGTCTGG
>JBBQFQ010000094.1:0-13031 GCA_038322235.1 Chthoniobacterales bacterium | reverse complement strand
GACCCTCGGAAAGGGTGGCCTGACCTTTCGCGAAGGTCGCTGACCTTTCACGAGACATCGCTGACTCTTGGAAAGGGTCGCTCGACGTCTAGAAAAGGTCCCGGCACTCTTGGGGAAGGTCGCTGACCTTTCACGAGACATCGCCGACCCTTGGAAAGGGTGGCCTGACCTTTCGAAAAGGTCGCGGACCTTTTACGAGACATCGCCGACCCTCGGAAAGGGTGGCCTGACCTTTCGCGAAGGTCGCTGACCTTTCACGAGACATCGCTGACTCTTGGAAAGGGTCGCTCGACGTCTAGAAAAGGTCCCGGCACCCTTTGGGAAGGTCGCGGACCTTTCACGAGACATCGCTGACCCTTGGAAAGGGTCGTCTCACCCTTTGAAAGGGTCACTGACCTCTCCCAACACGCTATCGACCTTCGACAACGGTCCTTCGACCCCTGGAAGAGGCCACCTCACCCCGCGAAAAAGTCGCGGATCTCTTGCAAGACGTCGCCGATCCTTGGCAGCGGGCCGCCGTTGTCTCACAAGACGCTGCCGACCTTTTGCGAGACGTTGCGGGCCCTCGGCAAGACGCCGCCGCGGTCAGCGACTTTCACGATGAGGCTCGCTAAAGGACCGGTACCCTGTTTGGGTCGCTTCGTACGGCACGCGCCGTCCGCCTATGCTCCCCCCTGCGATTCGTCACTTCGGCCGGTTTTTTCTCCTCCCGGCAGGCGCCCGGCGGCTCGCTCGTTGCCTCACGGCGGCGCTTCTGACCTTGGGGCTGGTGACGCCGACGCTCCTGCCCGCCGCGATCACAGTGAGCCATTGGTACCGCTTCGGGGAAGACGACCCGGGGGCGGTGTCAGGCGCTCTCGCTTCTACGCGCGACAGCGTGGGGACAAACCACCTCGCGAACGTGGGAAGTCCATTCTACGACAGCCGCGTCAGCACCGAGGCCGCGGCGCGGGTGGGCAGCAGCCTTTGCCTCTGGGTTTTCACGGGTGGACCATATGTCTTCGGCCCGATCATTTCCACCGCGACCGACAACTTCGGGCTCGAGGCCTGGGTGAAGACGGGGACGACCACGGGTTCGCATTGCCTCGCCTATAACGGCTCGACGAGCGGCAGCGGCTGGGGCATCTACCAAGTCGGCAACACCTTCCAGGGGCTCTTCGGTGGCGTGGCCTTTTTCGGCAATGGCACGGTCACCGTCGACACCTGGACGCACCTTGCCATCGTTCGCGCCGGCGGGGTCGCGCGGCTCTACGTCAACGGCGTCGACTCGGGAAACACCACGGCCTCGGCACCGATCACGCCCAGCGGCGGTTTTGGCGTGGGTGCGCCGCCCCCGGCCTTCAATGCGGAGTTCGGGAACGGCTTCATCGATGAGGTGCGCTCGTTCACTTTCGCCGCCGGCCAGTTCAGCATCAACGACCTCCTCCGGGTGGCTCCGAACATCACGGTCGCCCAACCGGCCGGCTCGGGCATCGCCAAAGGCGGCAGCCGCAACTTCGGCACCGTCAATCTGGGCACTCCGACGAGTCTGACTTTTACCATCGGCAACGACGGCCTGAGCAGCCTGGCGAGCGTCACGGCCAGCGTGCAGGGGGCGAATGCGAGCGAATTCAGCATCACCACCGCGCCGGCGACTTCGGTGGCGGTGGGGGCGACGACCACCTGCACCGTGACCTTCACGCCCACGGTCGGCGGAGCGAAGACAGCGGCACTGCTGCTGACCAGCAGCGACCCCGGCGACAGCCCTTTCATGGTCAACCTCGCTGGCCTTGGCAACGCGCCCGAGATCTCCGTCTTCACCGGTGCCAGCACCGCACCCATCGACGAGCGGACGGACAATGTCGGCACCGTCACGTATGCGCTCACACCGGTGGGTGGCAGCAGCGCGGCGCAGACGTTTACGGTCCAAAATGTCGGCGGCGCGAGCCTCACCGGGCTGGCTCTGTCCAACTCGGGCACGAACACTGCGGACTTCACCGTCAGCTCGCTCGGCGCGACCACGCTGGCTCCCAACGCGACGACCACCTTCACCGTCACCTTCTCGCCGCAGGCCGGCGGGAGCCGCAGCGCGGTCGTGAACCTCGCTAGCAACGACCCGAACGAAAACCCCTTCCGGATCAACGTGGCTGGCACGGGTGGCGCGCCGGAGATCTCGGTCTTCGACGGCTCGGGCACCGGCGGGAGCGAACGCTTTGACAATGTGGGCACCGTCACGTACGCGGTCACGTCGGTCGGCGGCAGCAGCGCGGCGCAGACCTTTACGATCAAGAACATCGGCGGCGCCAACCTGACCGGGCTGGCCTTGAGCAAGTCCGGCACGACTCCGGCCGACTTCACCACCAGCACCCTCGGAGTGACCACGCTGGCTCCCAATGCGACCACTTCCTTCACGGTCACGTTTACGCCCCAAGCCGGTGGTGCCCGAAGCGCGGTGGTGAATATCGCCAGCAACGACGCCGACGAAAACCCCTTCCGGATCAACGTGGCCGGCACGGGAGGCACGCCGGAGATCTCGGTCTTCGACGGCTCGGGCACGGGCGGGAGCGAACGCTTTGACAATGTGGGAACGGCGAGCTTCGCGAATACCGCGGTCGGAGCCAACAGCGTGGCGCAGACGTTCACCATCCAAAACATTGGCGGATCCAACCTGACCGGGCTGGCCTTGAGCAAGTCGGGCACTGGCGCGGCCGACTACGCGCTCGGCACGCTCGGGGTGGCGAGTCTCGCACCCGGCGGGACCGCGACCTTCACGGTGACGTTTTCCCCGCTCGTCAGCGGGACGCGCGCCGCGATCGTAAACATCGCCAGCAACGACGCCGACGAGAACCCGTTCCGCATCAATGTGACGGGCTCCGGCCAGGGACCGGAAATCGCGGTCTTCACCGGTGCCAACACGCTCCCGGCCAACGAGCGCTTCGATAACGTCGGCACCTTCGCCTTCCCGGCCACGGTGGTCGGAACCAGCAGCGCCGCGCAGATCTTTACGATCCAAAACACGGGAAACACCAACCTCGATTTGTCCGCGTTGAACACGCTGGCGAACCCGTCCGATTACGTCATCGGCGCGCCCGGCCTGACCACGCTCACCCCTGGCGCCACCACCACCTTCACGGTCACCTTCACGCCGACGGCCGACGGCTCACGCGCAGACACGCTGCGGATTTTTTCCAACGACTTCGATGAAGCCACCTTCCGGATCCTGGTGAGCGGCACGGGCTTCACGCCAGATATCGCGGTCTTCAACGGCGCCAGCACCGCGCCGGCGAACGAGCGCTTCATCGGCGGCGCTCCCGTGGTCTTCCCAGACACCGCTGTCTCCGGCACGAGCGCGGCGCTGACCTACACGATCAAGAACGCGGGCACGGGCACGCTCAGCGGCCTGGCCTTGAGCAAGGTGGGCGCTGCTCCGGGCGACTTCGTGCTCGGCTCGCTCGGTGCGACTTCGCTGGCGGCCAATGCGACCACTACATTCACGGTGGCGTTTGCGCCCACGGCCATCGGAGCGCGCACGGCCACCGTCCAAATCGCGAGCAACGACCCGGACGAAAATCCGTTCACCATCGACGTCACCGGCAGCGGGCAGAGTCCGCACCTCGTCGTCGAGCAGTCCGGCACCGCCGTGGCCAATGGCGGCAGCAGCGACTTCGGCACGGTCGACATCCCCCTGAACGCCAGCCAGACTTTCACCGTCATCAATACGGGCAACGTGCCGCTCAATCTGTCCGGCACGCCGCGCGCGGCGGTGAGCGGCGCGCAAGCGTCCGAATTCACGGTCACGGCGCAACCCGGCACGCCGGTCGGCATCGCGGGGGTGGGAGCGACGGTCCCGAATGCCGGCTTCGAAACTCCCGCGTTCAGCTCGGGCGGCTTCGCCTATTCCCCCGCTGGTTCGGGCTGGAACTACGCCGGGCAGGTCGGATTTGCGGCGGCGAATTCGCCCTGGTTCGTGAATCCCGCGCCCGAGGGGAACGACGCGGCCTTTCTCCAAAATGGCAGCGCCCGGCTGTGGCGCAGCATCACTTTCCCGGCGGCCGGTTCGTATGGAATTCGGTTCCGGGTGGTTCGGCGGGGCGCGGGCTACGAGGGGAACGACGTCGTGGTGCGCGTCGACGGGGTGGACTTGCTGACGGTGTCACACACCAGCCAGCCGGACGATGTCTGGCGGGATTTCAGTGTCGTCTATGTGTGCCCCTCGGCCGGCGACCATCAGATCGAGTTTGCCGGCGTGCGGGGCGATGCCGGAGATGTCGCCTCGGCGCTCGATGACATTCGCGTCGAGAGCAATGTGACGAATTTCACCGTGCGTTTCGCCCCGACCGCGGCGGGGGTCAGGAATGCGACGCTCAGCATTGCCAGCAACGATGTCGCGGCGAATCCGTTCGTGATCCAGCTCACGGGCACGGGCCGCCCGCTGTCGCTGATCGTGGTCGAACAGCCCGCCGGTACGACCCTCATTCCCACGGGTTCGGTCAGCTGGGGCAGCAACCCCCTCGGCCAGCTCTCCGCGCCAGCGGACGTGGTGGGGATGTATGCGATCTCGGCCGGGTATTACCACACCCTGGCGCTCGTCGGCGGTGGCATTCGCGCCTGGGGCTACAACGCCGGTGGCCAAGCGAATCCCCCGGCGGATCTGGGCCCGATCCGGAGCATGGTCGCCGGCGGCACCGATTCGGTGGTTCTGCAGCCGGATGGCATCGTCCGGGCTTGGGGTGACAACGGCGACGGCCAGGCGAACGTGCCCGCGGGCCTGACCAATGTGAAGGCCATTGGCGCAGGTGGCTTCAGTGGCCTGGCCGTGAAAACGAACGGCTCGGTCGTCTACTGGGGAACCACCTTTTTCGGCGGGCAAAACCTTCCCGCCGGACTCACCGGCGTCCGCGCGGTGGCGGCCGGCTACGGCCATATGCTGGCCCTGAAAGGCGACGGGACGGTGGTGGGGTGGGGGTATAATTCCTACGGCCAAACCAGTCCACCGGGCGGGCTGACCGGCGTGAAGGCCATCGCGGCCGGCGGGGACTCGAGTATCGCGTTGAAGTCCGATGGCACCGTTGTCGCGTGGGGTTTGATCGCGCTGAGCTATTCTCCGCCGGCTGGCTTGAGCGGCGTGGTGGGCGTCGCGCTGGGCGATAAGCATGCGTTGGCCTTGAAGAGCGATGGCACCGTCGTGGCCTGGGGCGACCCCGCCGGAGGAGTGCTGGCTGTGCCGCCGGGTTTGACGACCGCCCGGGCGATCACGAGCGGCTACAATCAGTGTCACGCGCTCACGGGAACGACGGTGAACTTTGGCGCGCAAAACGTCGGCGGGAGCGGGCTCGCGAAGACTTTCGTCATCAAGAACCCCGGTTTGGCCCCGCTGGCGCTGAGCAATCTGGTCGTCACCGGCCGCAACCCGGCCGATTTCGGGCTGAATCTGACGGGCACGCTGACGAGTGTCCCGGCCGGCGGGCAGACGACGCTCGCGGTGAATTTCCTGCCGGTGGGGAGCGGCAGCCGGCAGGCGTCTCTGCGGCTGACCAGCAATGTCGGGAGCCAGCCCGAGTTCGAAATTCTGCTCTCGGGAGACGGCGTCGCGCCGCAGCTCGGGGTCGAGCAACCCATCAACTCGGTCGTGCCTCCCACCACGACCCGCGACTTCGGCGCCGTCACGAACGGCCAGAATGCTTCGCTCACTTTCACCGTGCGCAATTCGGGTACGATCAACCTGCTGCTCACCGGCACGCCACGCGTGACCGTGAGTGGGGCGAATGCGTCCGAGTTCGTCATCACCGCGCAGCCCGGTGCGACGGTGATTCCGGCCGCGACGACCACCTTTGTGCTGCGCTTCACCCCGACCGCGGGCGGCGTGCGCCTGGCCAAGCTGACGCTGAACTGCAACGACGCCGAGCAGAGCCCGTTCGAGATCAACGTGACCGGCACCGGCCAGGGCTTCCTGACGCCGCAGGAGCTTTGGCGGCAACAGTATTTCGGCTCGCCGGCCAACAGCGGCAATGGGGCCGACAACTTCGACTTCGACAGCGACGGCCTGCCGAATCTCTTGGAATACGCCCTCGGTTTGGATCCGACTTCCGCGGCCAGCGCCCAGTTGCCCGCGCCGCAATTGGTGGGTGGAAATCTGGTCCTCGCCTTCACCCCGCCTGCCGGAATCAGTGGCGTGACCTACCTCGGGGAATGGAGCATCAACCTCCAAAGCTGGACCGCCCTTCCGGACATCGGCGTCGCCCCCGAGCACCGCTTCTCCGTCCCGATCGGGACTGACGCGAAGAAGTTCATCCGGCTCCGCGTGACCTCACCTTGACCGCGAAGGGGTCGCTGGGCGCGATGCGCTCCGGGATATCCGCCGACCACACGAATTGAGTCCCTTGCGCGCGTAGCAGGCGGAAAACGTCGAGGAACTCGCTCCGTGTCGGGTTCGTTGCCGAAGTTCAACTGACGCAGGCGCTCAAGCTCGCAGAGCGGATCGATCGGCGAGCGACCTAGCCAGTGCCCGACATCCACCGAGGCCGTGTGGGTCTGCGACCTGCCGATCACGGTCTGATCGCTCCGCTGCTTGAAAATCGAGTCCGGCATGAGTCACCGTAGTTCTCTGGATCCGCTGCGACAACGCGGCAGTGCCATCAAGGCGGTGTCCCCCATCTCGGGTCTCGTTTGGGGGAAGCCGGAGACAATCCTGAGCGTTCTGCGCTACCGTCGGCATTGGCATCGCTTGCGAAAACTAGGCCGCCTGGAAAATCGTCGCCCGGTGTTCCGAAAGAAACGCCAATTCGGGCAACGCGGCGTCGTCTGGAAAACGCAACGCCTCCCCCGCGTACGCGCCGAAATTTTCGACCACACTGCGCTGCGGCAGCTCTGCTTTCAGACGGGGAGAAAGCAGCATCCGGAGGTTTTCGTCGAAAGCGATCAGTCCGCGGTCGAAGGCGGCGTCGTGGAGACGCGAGAGGCAAAGACCATTTCGGACATTCAGCCGCTCTGCGATATGTGTGCCCCACGGCAAGATGTGCGACGCGACGAGCAACTCTCGCACGGACAAATCCGTGACACCACAGCGCCCACCAAAGTTGTTCAGCACAGCATCGCGGAAATACTCCTGACCGCGCCGCAGTTTCACGTTTCCGGTCGTCTCCGTCGGTCCGTACCCCGGACGCGTCCGCACCCGAACGCCTTCCTTCGGCAGTACCTCCAGTTCACTTCCTTCTTTCACGCCGAACAACGCGCGCAGCGCGCCTTCGCTCGCCGGAACAGCTTCGTTCAGGTCGCTGTGAAATTCATCCCACACCACGCGGTCGAGCGCGCTTGCGCCCGCGAGTCCTCGGATGCCGCGCAACTTCAAAGCGGGGTCGAGCGAGGCGAAATTCGAGAGCTTCATCGCGACGCTATTCGCACCGCGCTCCAGCTTTTCCGCGAGTGCAACAATCACGGGCTGACGCGCGTGGAGCTGCCCGAATGTCAGCTTGTGGTAGAGGTTCAGCGCGACGAGCAACTCGGCCTGCGTCCATTTTTTCCGAGAAATCATCCCAGGAAACTATCGGGTGTGCACGTCGTGGAAAGAGATGAGTGACCAATCGCAACACCTCGACCCCGCCGCCGTTCTAGGGGCGGCCGTATCGCTGTGGCACGCCGTGGAAGAGCAGGCGGCCACCACACCCAGGCTCAGTCTCAGTGAGTGTTACAACGGACGAGACGAATTCATGCGCCAAGTCATGCGCATCGCGACGGAGTTTGAACTGTGGTCTTGCAAGCATGTGCTCTTCGAGGAGCTCGATGACGTCTGGCCGTACCTGCTGGAGGACCGATTCGGCGAAGCGGCTGTCGCGGTCTTGGGCGGCCCTGATTCGCTTTTGGACTTCGACGCGGGGAGTTGCCTCCGAGTCGCTAACAGGCTGCGCCTGCCGGTCAGGACGGATGCGGGATTGCCGGTGGCAGTGAATGTGACCGCCGAGAACCCCGCCGCAGGCGCCGCGTTTGGCAGCTTCCGCATTCAGACCGTGCGCCGTTCGCTCTTCGATGACCGCGTCGAAGCATTTACGGTTGACGACGACCCTTTCGATAATGAGTGGAGCCCGCCGTATCTCAGTCTCTTCGGAGTTGAAGTCGATGATCTGCTCGAACACATCGCCGATCGAGCGACATACTCGGCCGCGGTCAAACTGGCCCGCAAACTCGCTCCGGGCATCGTTTTCGATCCACGCCCGATTCTCCCCCGTTGGTGATATTTGATGGATCCCTTCGAACCGCGCGAACAACCGGAGTCTGAGATGGATGGCGCTAAGATAGGGTCGGTTGATGCGAGATCGAACACGCACGTTTGGCCCTGGAAGGGCCCCGGAAATTAGCCGGTTGGCGTGAGCCACCGGTAGTCGCCGGGAACCATCGAGCCCCGGCAGGGGCGGCGGACTCGATGCCAGCTGGAAAAGTCGATCTCGACGCGTCGTGGGCACGGCTGGCGGGAATCCATCGGCCAAACTCATTTGCCGGTGACTCCCCCGCGCCCCTCCGGGGCTCATCGCTCTGAAATCATTTACCGGTGGCTGACGCCACCGGCTAATATCCGTTGGCCCTCCGGGCCGATTTACCTGCGCTCCCCCGCCCAAAAACCCGCTTATCTTAGCGCCATTCGAGTCTGAGATGCGTTGTCGACCGTCACCGTTGGCGGACCGCGCGGAAGTCGACGGTCGTGGGAAGAGCGGCGGCAACGCCGCCGCCGCGGCCCCATTGCCGGTGCGACGAACTTGATAGAGCGCCGCATCCTTGCGGCGGACCGCACACTGGCTATGCACGGGGGCGGTGGCTGATTCTTCGATCGTCAAATCCCTTCGTCTCCTCGCGGATGCGACGCGGCTGCGCCTGCTGCTCCTGCTCGAGCGGGCGGAACTCACGGTGGCGGAGGTGCAGGAGATTCTCGGGATGGGGCAGAGCCGGATCTCGGCGCACCTCGCGCAATTGAAGGCCGCGGGGCTGGTGCGGGATCGGCGCGCAGGGAAAAACATTTACTACGGATCTGCGCCGCGCGATGCGAGCGATCCAGTGCGCAGCCGCCTGCGGGAGCTCGTGCAGGCGAGCGCGAGCGAAATCACCGAAGCCGCCGGCGATGGCGAGGCACTGACGCTGGTGCTGCGGAAGCGGGAGGATCGGGCGCGCGACTATTTCAACCGCATCGCGGGCAAGTATGGGCGCAATCAATGCCCGGGCCGGTCCTGGCGCGCGCTCGCCCACCTGCTGCTGCCGCTCGTGCCGCCGCTCGTGATCGCCGATCTCGGAGCGGGGGAGGGGGAGCTGGCCCAGATGCTGGCGCGGACGGCGCGGAAGGTGATCGCGGTCGACAGCTCGGAGAAGATGGTGGAATTCGGCGCGCAGTCGGCGCGAGGGCACGGCTTCACGAACCTGGAGTATCGGCACGGCGACATCCAAAACCCGCCGATCGAGGCGGAGTCGATCGATGTCGCGATCTTCAGTCAGGCCCTCCACCACGCGGCGAATCCCGGCGGCGCGCTGGCGGCGGCGCATCGGATCGTGCGTCCGGGCGGGCGCGTGCTCGTGCTCGATCTCCTGAGCCACACCTTCGAGCAGGCCCGGGAGCTGTACGCGGATCTTTGGCTGGGCTTCAGCGAAGTGGAGCTGCACCAGATGCTGGGCGCGGCCGGGTTCACCGACCTCCACGTGGCAGTGGTGGCGCGCGAGGATGAGCCGCACCCGTTTCAGACCGTGCTCGCGACGGGCGTGCGGGCGGGATGACGAGCGGGTGAGATCGCCCGGAGCGTGGGGGCATCCGCGCGGCCGGGCGGAGCCGACTCTCGCGTTGCCACGTGGAAGACGCGCTGCCAGACTTTCGCATGCGATTTCCGAAGGGTCGTTGGGATGCAGCGGCAGCGGCGGCGTTGAAGCGGGGCCTGCTCGGCGGCGGCCTCCTGCTCGCGGTGGCGCTCGGCGGCTGTTCCAAACGAGAGACGGCGGTCGCACGCGGAACGCGCGAGCAGGTGCTGCATCTCGGGAACAAGGCCGAGCCGGCCGATCTCGATCCGCACACAAATCTGGGGGTGCCGGAGGGGAAGATCCTCAGCGCGATTTACGAGGGCCTCACCGCGCTCGATCCGAACGATCTGCACCCCATCCCCGCGCAGGCGAAGCGGTGGGAGACCTCGGCCGATGGCCTGACCTGGCGCTTCTTTCTCCGCGAGGACGCGAAGTGGTCGAACGGTGACCCGATCCGCGCGCGGGATTGGGTGCGCTCGATCGAGCGGCTGATCACGCCGACGGTGGCGGCGCAGTTTTCGCACAACGCCTTCTACATCAAAAACGCCGAGGAATTTCAGACCGGGAAGATCACGGATTTCACGCAGGTGGGCGTGAAGGAAATCGATCCCCTCACGCTCGAATTCACCCTGAAGAATCCCACCCCGCTCTTCGCGAGCGTGCTGACGGTCTGGGTCTTTTATCCGGTGCACCTGCCGACCCTGGAGAAATTTGGCGGGGACAAGCGGCCGAACACGCCTTGGTCGCGACCCGGGAGCATCGTCTCGAATGGGCCGTTCATGCTGAAGGAGTGGAAGGCGAATCAGTTCATCAGCGTGGGGCCGTCCCCGACGTATTGGGACCACGCGAAGATCCGGCTGAAGGAGATTCGGTTCTATCCGACCGAGAGCGAGGAGACGGAGGAGCGGATGTTTCGCGCCGGGCAGTTGCACGCGACCTTCGAAGTGCCGCTCGGGAAGCTGGATGTCTATCGGGCGAACGAGCCAAAGCTGCTCCGGATCACGCCGTACTACGGAATCTATTATTTCACGATCAACACGCGCAAACCGCCGCTGAGCGATCCGCGGGTCCGACGGGCGCTCGCGATCGCGATGGATCGGCGCTCCATCTGCGAGAACGTCGCCCGCGGCGGCCAGTTGCCCGCCGAGACCTTCGTCCCGACGGGGATCGGCGGATATCCCGGCGGCGTGAAGATCGAGGGAACGCTCGATGACGCGCGGCGGTTGCTCGCGGAAGCGGGCTTCCCGGGCGGGAAGGGATTTCCGAAGCTCGATCTGCTCTACAACAAGAGCGATCAGCATGGCGCGATCTGTGAGGCCGTGCAGCAGATGTGGAAGCGCGAGCTCGGAATCGAGGTCGAGCTGCTGAATCAGGAGTGGAAGGTGTATCTGAATTCCCTGCGCACGGGCGACTACCAAGTCGCGCGGGCGGGCTGGATCGGCTTCTTCCCAGATCCGCACGAGTTCCAGCAGTCGTGGCGCTCGACCGCCGGCAACAACTACGGCGGGTTTGCGAACGAGGAGTACGATCGCGTTCTCGCCGAATCCGAGCGCGCGCCGGGCGACGCCGTGCGCTTTCCGATCGTGCAGAAGCTCGACGCGATTTTCGTCCGCGAGATGCCGGCGATCCCGCTCTTTTACTACACGCGCACGCTCTTGATCCGTCCCGAGGTGAAGGGCTGGCCCGGCAACGCGCTCGATGTGCGGCGGTATAAGGAGATGTGGCTGGAGCCGTGAGGGAGGGGGGAGGGGGAAGTGGGCGGTGAGCAGAATCGAGCGGAGCGACATCGCCAGATAAGCTCCGTCTTTTTCGTCGGGCTTTTTGGGATACCAGTTCACGTACGACGCGTTAAATCGGAAGACCCAGATGACCTACCCGGATGCTAGCTACGAACATTGGACCTACGGGAGTGGCTCCGTAGCTGGTCTGCTCGTCGTGAGCTACCGGAATCGCGACGGAAACATTCAGAGCTACGACAACTACGATAATCGCAACCGATTGCTACATTCCTCTTCGAACGACAGCGTCACTCCAGCCGTCACCTTCCAGTACGATGACGCCAGCCGTGTGATGAGCCTAGCAAACAGCAACTCGACGATCACGCGAACATACAACGACGCGGGCGAAATGCTTTCCGACGGTCAGGCGATCACCCTCGCACGATCCAGATAGTGACCTCAAGCGAACTTCTCGGGCGCCGTAGCAGGAATCGATCGGTCTGAGCAGTGCGGCTAACCGGAGGCGACTATTTCCAAGTGTGGCGCGCGTATTCAAGCGTAGTCGCGTTAAGATAGACAAGTATAAGCGCTCTTTTACGGCCCGTATCGAACGGAACGACAAAAGTAATACAAAACTCGTCCTCACTTCGCTCGACCTGCGTTTCTCCTAACATCTCGCTGAAGATTTTGGGCTCTCTTAAAAGGATTCCAATCTTCGCTTTTTGGACTAAAGCAACACGCAGTTCGTCAGCAATCGGCGCGGGGCCGTCAGCGAGCAGACTCGCCACAACTGCGCAGATCGATACTTGAAGCAGCCATTTACGAAAGAGAGACGTTCTGATCATCATAGCGCTTCGTCCATTTACCGCAAACCTTGCTCAACGTCCGAGAAGTATAAACGCCCACCTTGGCCAACAATACCAGGAACGTTATAGTATCCATTAAGCCGAACGTCATTCGCGCTTGGGCCAGGGTTGTAGTAAGACCCTCCGTTAGGATGAGTGTGATACCAAAATGCCGGGGAGAAGCCATCCGGTGATGGTGGTCGAAGACCTGGATCGATCGAATCGCGCGTCCCCGGAGGAAAATCAGCGAATGTCCACTCGCCTGTGCTCGGGTTCTGATAGGCCCAGAACCCTTGTTCCACTGGGTTCGCTTCAAAAGCACTGCGGTTGTCGGTGTTCAATATTGCGGTTCGCACTTCGGTATTTTCTACATAGGTATAGGTTCCAAGTCGAGCCGTTGAAACGCCACTGCCGTCCACTTGGTCGATCGCGGTGATCTGGTTGCGCGAGTTGTAGGTGTAGGGGTGTACCGCCGATTGGATGTAAATATAATTGTACTTTTGGGTCGACCCCTACCACATGTTGTGGATGGAGCCCGAAGTTCAACGCCGCGAGCACGAGGATGGTTCGGTGACCTTCAGTTTGACGATGCCGCGCGCGACGTCCAAGGGCGGCATGCTGGCGGCGGAGGAGCGGCTCGTGGCCGCGATGAATGCGGTCGGTTGTGCGGCCACCCAACACCTGCTCGGCGGCTTTGACACCGCCGGCCAGCCGCTGGAAC
>JBBQFQ010000093.1:0-13294 GCA_038322235.1 Chthoniobacterales bacterium | reverse complement strand
TTGGCAACGTGGATGTGCGGGCTTTTGCGCAGCGGGATGCGCTTGTAGAATTGGCCGAAGGCTTCGGACAGGCGCACGTTGGCTTGGTGGTCGGTGAGCCAGAGGGCGACTTCGGCGATGCGCGCGGGGAATTCCTCAATCTCAATGCCGAACATTTGGTCAACGTCGATGAGCGAGAGATTGAAAACGTCGGCTTCGCCCATTTGCTGCTGGCCGGCGTGGAGCACGAGCAGGATTTCGAGTTCCAGGGCGCGCAACTCGCGGTAAGTGATGACGAGGAAATTGCCGCACCCGCACGCGGGATCGAGGAAACGAAGGGAGGCGAGTTTCTTTTGCAGGGCAATCAATCGACTTTTGCCGCGCCCGGATTTGTCTTTCTTCGCCGCTTCAAACTCCGCGCGGAGTTCGTCGAGAAAAAGCGAGCGGACGACTTTGAGGATATTGCGCTCGGCGGTGTAGTGGGCACCGATCTGGCGGCGCTCCTTACTGTCCATGACCGCTTGGAAGAGACTGCCGAAAACGGCGGGCGAGATGCGCGACCAATCGAACGCGGCGCAAGCGAGCAACTTCCCGCGCATGGCGCTCGTGAAAGCGGGGAGGTCGAGGCGCTCTTTGAAAAGCTCGCCATTGATGTAGGCGAATTGGAGAAGGTCGGGGTCGAGATTCTTCTGGCGGCGGTCTTCTTCCTTATCGAGCACGCTAAAAAGCTCGCCTAGTTTCGGGCCAAGGTCGGAACCGTCGGCGGCGGTGTGGTCTTCGATGTAGAGTTGAAAGGCGCGCGTGGGGAAAATGCCGTTGTCTTCGCCGAAGAGACAGAAGAGCAGGCGGACGAGGAATTGCTTTAGCTCGTGGCCCGCGCGGCCCGTGGCATCGGTGCCGTATTCGCCTTCCTCCAACGCATCGTGCAGGTCGCACATGAGCTGCGTTGCTTCCTCATTCGCGGGATCTTCGGGGTTGAGCTTGTGCTGCTTGTAGCCCGCGATGAAAAAGAAGTGGCGGATGTGTTTGTGAAAATCCGCGAGGGGAAACTCGAATGAAGGCGGGAGACGATGGAAGAGCGGCGCGGCGGGGTCTTGCTCCGGTTCAAGATCGTGAATGGCGATGCGCTGGAAATCGGAAACGATGAGGTAGCGCGGCGACTCCTTTCCCCGCCCGCTGCTGGCGAGCGCGCGAATGTATTCCATGCCCTGCGCGTGCGCTTTGCCGAGGTCTTTGCCAGCGCTCTTATGCTCGGCGAGAAGTGTGCCGGGCCAGAAAAGATCAATGTAGGCCCAATCTCCCGAGAGCTTTTTTACCGGCTCTTCAAAGCTCGCGACGGTGCGACGCTGGACACCGAAGACATTGAAAAAGGCATCCCAAAAAGATTTGGCTTCCGCATCCTCGCGCGTCTCGTCCTTCCAATCTTTCGAGAAGGCAATGGCGCGGTGTTTGATCTCATTCCACGAAAGGGGCATAGCGGCGCATCATGCGTCAGCGGAGGACGAAAAGACAAGGCGAGGCGTTTGCAAGTGACTTGCGGCGGCAAGAAGGACTTTGTTGCCTGGGGTTCGTGTGACAAGCTCGGCGCGATGAAAAAGAAAGCTACGCCGCGTAAGGGTGTGAAGGCATCGCCGGCACCGAAAGAAGTAGTGGATGAGTTCAATGCAGCGCTCGAAAAGGATGCGGAAGAGTGGACGCGAGCATTTTCCGCGCACGTCGAGGACTACGAAAAAAGAACGGGCGACGCCGGCGAGCCGCTGAAACCGGACTCCGGCCACAGCCAGCCCCGGCGTAAGCCCGGCACTCCGTAAAGCCGCGACAGCGGGCAAGCGAAGCGCGCAGCCAGTTCCTCCCGAGGCTTGGGAGTTGCGAGGGCGCGCCGGCGAGCGCCCTTGCTCCCCTCCAAAGCGAGCACCGCGAGCCATTGAGTGCCGGAGGCGCGCGGCGGGCGACATGGCCGGGGCAAGGCGGTCGGAGCGGCAGGACGGTTGCTGACTCGTGACGCCGCCACGCGCGAAGGGGAGGCAGAAAGGAGCGGGAGGTTTCGCGCGGCGGCGAGAGCGAGGCGAAGGCGTTAGCCGGAGCCGCACGCGGCGCGGGCGAGCGTAGCGAGGCGGGACGCGGCGACAACGCGCGGAGCGCCAAGCCTGCGAACGGAGTGAGCGCATACACGCACCGAACGGAGAACGCGCGCGGCGGGATGGCGGGCGCAACGCATACGCTGGCCCGAAGGGCAGCCCGATGCGAAGCGCGCCGTGGGAGCTGCGCTCGTCAGCGGTGCGCGGCAACCGGGCGGCGCGAATGCGCCCGGCTGTGTTGCGCCTGCGGCTGCCGGGGCCGGAGGCTCGCCCGAGGCTGGTGCGGAGCGTGAAAGGCGCGCGGAGGCGGGCAAGCCCTGAGTGGCGACGTGGCAGGGCGCGGGCAAGCGAAGGATGAGCGAGGTTCCTCTCCACTACGCGCAACGCGCCTGACATTGGGCGGGAAGCAGAGGCCGTGACGAGAGCGGCGAGCGCGCGGAGTTTCGAGCACGCTGGCCGCGAGCGGCGCGGGCTGTGCGCCCCGGTGGTTGGTTCGCGCACGGCTGATTGCCAAACCTCAAATAGCAGGCGACGCGGAGCCAGCAGTTGCGTCAAGCGGGACGGACACAAGACGAGTTTTTCGCGCGCACGCTGCGCCCGTAGGGCGCGAGGGCGCGCGAAAAACTCGTCTGCGATTTCATCGCAGTTGGCGCGGCGTGAACTGGGCGCACCGAAATTCGAGGCGCGTATCGGAGCGGGGCTGCTTTCAGTGACCTGCCCCTTTTCAGCCGCGCGAATAGATTCCTTGCCGGGGGTGGGGCGTCACCTCCGCGCCAAGTCGCTTCACAAAAACTCGCGCGCCGACTACTGCCGATAGATTTCCCGGCGATGGCCGATTTGCACCACGAGCACCACGAGCACGGCATCTTGAATCTGATAGACGATGCGATAATCCCCCACGCGCACACGGTAAAGTTCATCCTCGCCTTGCAACTTCACGCTCCCCTGCGGGCGTGGATTGTCACCAAGTTCGGCCAGAGCTTCGCGTAAACGACGCAGGAGCCTCGCGTCGCGCAGGCCGGTGAATACTTCTGCGCCTGCCGCTCAAGCGTGACTTGGTAAGCCATGGGCGGCTTGGTCCGCATCCAGTTCGGCGATGCGGGCGTCGAGTCGTGCTTTGACCGTTTCCCACAGCACGGGCCGCTCTCCCGCTGCGATGCTGGCCAGCGCTTCACGCGCGGCAGCGAGGTCTTCCGTATCCTCGCGCGCCTCCAATTCCGCCAGGTCTTCAATCATCGAAACGACGCGCGCGGCTCGTTCTTCCGAAAGAGTCTGCATTTTCGCAAATGCGTTGGAAACCGCGGTCGTACACAGGGAGAATGCACCAAACGTGCCAACCCGTCAACCCACCGCACGGACATCGGCGAACATCGAAAAACGTCCCTGAAATCGGCGGACGTGTTCTCACTTCCGTTCTCACTTTGCCGATTTTCGACCTAGGTTTCGTCGTAAGTCGCTGATTATAAGGGAGGGAGCGGGTGAAGGGAATCGAACCCTCGTTTACAACGACAGATTCGTGGAACGGGAAGACCTTTGGCGACACTCGAAATGGTGCGAGTTCATTTACCAGCGGTTGGTGCTCGCGAAGGATCTGCTCCGCGAAGACGGAGTCATTTTCGTCTCCATTGACGACAACGAGATGCCAGCGCTCTCGCTCTTGATGAAGCGGGTGTTTGGGGAGGCAAACTTTGTTGGAACCTGCGTCTGGCAGAAGCGCTACTCCCGGGAGAATCGGGAGACGCTGGGGGATGCCCATGAGTACGTGGTGGTCTACGCGAGGAATGCGGCGGCGTTCAAGCCGACCCGTGGGCTGATCCCGCTGGGCCCGGATCAGGCCAAAGTTTACAAAAACTTGAATCGGGATCCCAAGGGTCCTTGGGCCACCGTCTCACTGAACGCTCAAGGCTACCGGCCAAACCAGATGTATGTGATCACCGCGCCAAACGGGAAGGAGCACCGACCCCCGGAAGGTCGCTGCTGGGCATTGACCGAACCCGAATTCCTCAAACTCATCGAGCAGGATCGGGTTCACTGGGGAAGCGACGGTAATGGGGTTCCTCGATTGATTCGCTACCTCTCCGAAGTCGATGGCCTCGTCCCGTGGACCTGGTGGCCTCACGAGGAGGTCGGGCATACCGATGAAGCCCGCAAAGAAATTCGCAAGTGGCTCGGTACCCAAACCGCCTTTGACACCCCAAAACCCGTTCGACTATTGGAGCGAGTCTTGAGGATCGGCTGCGGCCCCAACGATCTGGTCCTCGACTTCTTCGCCGGGAGCGGGACAACGGGACACGCGGTTCTGAAACTGAACGCGGAGGACGGCGGCTCGAGGCGATTCATTCTTGTCTCCAACACGGAGGCTACGGAGGCGGATCCGGCGAAAAATCTTTGCCGCGATGTCTGCGCGGAGCGGGTGCGGCGGGTCATCGCGGGACATGACGGCACGCCGGGGACCGGAGGCGATTTCGCATACCTGCGTTGCCGGCGGGTACCGGCCGGGCGGCTGGCGGAGATTGACCATGCGGAGGTCTGGACGGCCCTCCAGCTCGTGCATGCGGACACCCTTTCGCCATTTGTCGCGGCGCCGGTGCTGACAGCTGGGACGGAGGAGGCGAGCGTGCTCTACGTGCCCAGGGTGAGCCAAGCGGTTTTGCCCAAGCTGCAGGCCTTGGTGGACGCCAGTCGGGCAGTCACGCTCTATTCGTGGCAGCCCGAATTCTTGCGCGAGCATGTGCGAGCCGGCCACGTGCAGCATGAAGGCATTCCCGAGAGTCTCGCCCGGCGCTTCGGTTGGAGAGGAGGCGCATGAGCCGGTTGCCGCTCAAAGAGTTTCAGACCCGCGCGGTAGAGAGCGGGCTCGAGGTTTTCCTGCGCACCCAAGAGTTGTTGGATGCGGCGGATCGCGCCAAGGACGCCGCCTCGCGTGCTACGGCCATCCACACCCACGGTTATCTGCTCATCGAGGCGCCAACCGGGGCGGGAAAAACGTTGATGGCGGGACATCTAGTCGAGCGCTTCTCAGCCCGGGAAAACGTCGTCTGGTTTTGGTTCGCCCCCTTCCGCGGTGTAGTGGACCAGACAGCGGCAGCGCTGCGGGCGGAATTCACAGGGTTGCGGCTGCGTTCACTGGCCGATGATCGCCAGGCGGCTGACGCAAAGGCGGGCGATGTATTCGTCACCACCTGGGGCTCGGTGGCCACGCGGCTAACGGACCGCCGCAGCGTGCGGAGAAGCGGTGAGCTGGGGGACTCGGTGGACGAACTCATTGCCGCGCTTCGGGCGCGCGGGTTGCGCCTGGGGGTGGTGGTAGATGAGGCACACCACGGATTTCACGGTGAAACGCAGGCGGCACTATTTTTCCGCGGGGTGCTACAACCCGAGTACACGGTGCTCATCACCGCCACCCCGGACGATGCCGATCTGGCCGACCTGCGCGAGCGCATGCATCTGGGAGAGCTGCACCGCATTTCGATCAGCCGGCAGGACGCTGTCGAAGCGGGTCTCGTTAAGGACGGCATCCGCTGTATCGCCTGGCGGGCGGACGACGATCGCGCAGCGCTAGTGGACTTCGAACTTACGGCGCTGCGCGAGGGCGTGCAGCTCCATCGGTTGATCAAAGCCGCGCTGGCTGTAGAGGGCGTTCGTCTGACCCCACTGCTGCTGGTGCAGGTGGATTCGACCACCGCGAGCGTGAAGCGGGCTCAGGCGCATCTCTTGAACCTGGGTTTCACCTCGGACCAGATCGCCACCCACACTGCGGACGAACCGGATGCCGGGTTGCTGGCGCTTGCGAACGACGAAACCCGCGAGGTGCTCGTCTTCAAAATGGCAGTCGCGCTCGGGTTCGACGCGCCACGCGCCTGGACACTTGTTTCGATGCGCGCCACGAAGGACCCGGACTTCGGAGTCCAATTGGTGGGACGCATCCTTCGAGTGCATCGGCGACTGCAAGGGAGGCGCACTACCAGCGATCTCCTACGTCACGGGTACGTGCTCTTGGCGGATGAGGGCGCACAACGCGGTATTGGACTCGCAGGAGAACGCATCAACCAGCTGCGGACCGAGTATGCGAAAGCGAGCCCTACTACCGTGATCGTGCATTCTGGGGCTGGAACGACAGTTCAGGTCCTTGGAGCAGACGGCAGCACGTCGTTATTCCCGGTGGCCCCTGTGGGCGCGCTCCCACCCGCAAAATCCGATGATCCCGCGCAGACGACGCTGAATTTCGATGGCGCAGGCGCAGCCATCTGGGCCGGGCAAGGACTTCTGATCGACTTGGCGAAGCTGGACCCCACCGCGGTTCCATTGGGCGGGCAAGCCATTGCGCCAGGCGGAGCGGCGAGCGCTTGCCAAACCCAGCCGGCGCGCTACCGATATCCGTTGCGCCAGGGGGGGCCACGAAGTTTCCGCACCCAGCTTTTGCCAGCCGATTTCGCTCCAACGGAAGAGGCATGTGCCCAGCGCTTCATGGTCGATGCGGCGGCCATGCTCGACGTGTTCAAGGCTCGTGTGCGGGTGCAGCGTTTCACTCTGGATGTCTTCACGGGCGACGTTCAGCGCGAACTGGCCTTTGCCCCAGTTGCCCCAGAAGAACTCGCTGTTCAGGCGCAGCGCATCCTTCAATCCGAGGTGTTCGATCAAAAGGAGCTGTGGAAGGCGCTAGTCGCGCGATTGACCACCATCCTACGCGATAAGGGTTTCGACGAAGCGGATGAGCCGGAAAGGGTGAAACACTTTCTCGATTTGTTGCTCGTCACCCATCCGTCCTTGCTCCGGCTGGCGCAGAAGCAGGCCTTGGCCGCTGGCACCCAGCTAGTGGAAGCCGCCGCTCTGCCGGTGGAGCTGCTGAGCGATGCGCCCCTCCCAGCCTCGGTCGGCAATGTCTACGGCCGCATGCCGCCGGGCATGAACCAATGGGAGACGTCTTTCGCTGCGTTTCTCGACGCCGACGGCAGCGGACAACTTCTCTGGTGGCACCGCAACCCAGCGCGCAAGGACTGGTCGGTGCGCGTTCTCCTGGCCGACGGCAGCGGATTTTTTCCCGACTTCATCGTCGGTGTGAAGGATCGCTCGAAGCCCGCGAACGGCTTACTGGCGGACACCAAATACGCCTTCGAACTGCGCCGCGAGCAGCAGAAAATCCTAGCCGAGCATTCGGACTACGGGCGGGTGCTGATCCTCTACAAGAGTGGCGCGAATCACTGGAGCATGGTGAAGTTCGACCACGATGGCCGGCCTCAATTGGGGGACGAGTTCCGACTCGTCAGCGCGGCAGGCTACTGAGCCCTGCCTTCTCCCGATCGCGCGGGCGTAGCCGGCCTGGTTCAGTCCTACGTCCTACGGACCCCGACGCGCATCCAACGGCGCAAGGGGATGTCCAGTCGCCCTGGGCGCGGCGTGGGCGGCTAGGGAGCTGGCGAATTGGCCCGAGGCTGCATGGAAGAAGGGCTCCGTGAAGGGCAGTGGGGTCAGAAAGGCGATTGGGAAATACCTTCGCACGGGGGTCTGTTTCGAGCGTGCTCGCGCGCTCGCGCAACGCAGCCGGTAGTCGGGCAAAGTCCTGCTCGCAGAGCAAGCCGACCTCGATCAGGTCAGTCAGGTGCATCTGGTCCTTGGGGTGCCAGGCTGACAATTTCATCGTCAAGAGCGAGGCAAGCGAGAGGACCGGGACACCATCGAAGCTGGTCGCTGTCCCGAGCGGGGGATTTGGTTCAGCGTCAGGCCGGACGCGTTCCCCGGAGAAGAGGATATGGACGGCGTCCCGCGCTTTGGCCCCTGACCCTTCGAGAAAGATGTCGAGGCCGGCGGCCGTGAGCGCGGCCTGCACGCGTGGGAGGTCAGTCCGCTCGATCATGATATCAACGTCGCGCGTGTTGCGCACGGCAGCCTCGTCGATGGACGCGACCCAGAGAGCGATCGCGTTGCCGCCGACCACTGCGTGCGAAATCTGGGCCGCCGCCAGCGCGCGAGTGGCGCGAAGGAGTCGGCGTCGAACGAGCCGCGGGGCATTTTCCATGCGATCTAGAATTGCGGTCGCACTCATCGAAAAAGGACGTGGAAGGAGCGTAGTTCAGGACGCGTCGATCGTCGATCAGCGGATCGCCGGGGGTAGCATCGCGATCGCCTCATGCCCGCATCCCAGCTGGGTGGGAACTGCTCGACTCGCTCCCCTGATGGTTAGCGATGGCGATATTCGCTCACCGTGTAGTTCGCCACGTGGGCGTCAAACATGCTGGTTTGCTACCTGCATTTCTTTGAATTTTCTAGCGACAAGGGCACAGAACAACGCAACGATCTTAGAAGCCACATCGCCTTCGTCGGTCGTTTCGGCTTCGCCGCCGTAAAGGTAGCCTATTCGGTCCTCGGCTAAACAGGTGATTGACCAGAAATGACGTTCTACTTCGTCGCCTCCCGTTTCGGGAAACGGCATCTTCGACTGATGAAACACCGCCCTGAAGGTGGCACGCTCTACGTTGTTGTCGTAAGCGTGCTCGGGCACGAGAATCGCGCTCAGCCCAAAGGGACCATCAATTATCGGATAGTGTGCCCGTTCTCTCTTTCGAAATCTCACAGATCCGGTCTTGTTGACAGATTCCAATCTAGCGAGCACTAACTCCACAATCCGGCGAAACGAAGCTTGGGCAATCCTAGCGCCAACTTCAGGCCAACTTCAGAGCCTAAAATCTTCTTGTTCAACTCCCACCCTGTCATCAATTGCATCATGTCGGAGAGCGCTTTCTCTCCAGCGTCCGATGTAGAGACCTCTCGTTGTCTCTGTGCAGCAGTGATCGAACCTTTGAGCTTCTCGAGAACCTTTTCGACGCCTTGATCCGTCGAGATTCCGACGCGATCTGCAAGCATCGGTGAGAATTTTTCGACATCCTCAACACTCACGCCATGCCAAACGGGGATGATAATCCTGCGATTGCGTCTTTCGAGAGCGAAGAGGCCGTTTAACTCGGCGTTCGTCCATTTCTTGCCGAAAAACGCGTGGCTGAAAACAACAACGCCAAAATCGCAGGAAGCTAACCCTTTATCGATCTCCTCACGCAGGCTCATGCCAGCGTGCAAGACATATTGATCGTACCAAACTAGAAACTCTGGGTCGGAGTTGAGAACGGCAGCAAGCTCATCGGTAAAGTTCTTTTTGTCCTCTGAAGCGTGAGAGATGAAGACCGTTATCATGGGATTCGAAGATTCGAAGATCAGTCGGCAGGAGCGTCGACTGACTGAGAGTGCCGGTAGAGCTCAGGCAATGGCGGAATTGTCTGGAGCGTCTGGTTCGGCTATGTGGCGGGCGTGCGGCGGTGCGTCTGAGCGAGGTGGACAGCGAGTGTCACGGAGCCAAGGCACGTCCCCAACGGAAGAAGATAACAGGTATTCGACGACCGGTCGCATTGTAAAGCGACCAGTCGTGTTTGGCTCATCCCGAGGAGGTCAAAGGGTGTGTGCGAGCAGAGCGCAAAGGTCAGAGCGGCGGTCGAGGGGGAAGTTTGACCAGGTGAGGGTGGCAGGGCCGAAAGGGCGCCGAAACGCTCGAGGCGGAGGATCGCTGAGCCTTGGGAGCCGGAAAAGCGGCGGCCGATGAAAGGGAGCAAGCGGCGGGTGGCGTCGATGTGCGCGTGGTTGGGGTGCCCGGCGAGGGAGAAGCCGTGAATGTGGTCGGGATGGTCGAGGCGGTGGAGCAGCTCGTGGAGCAGGCGTTCGGCGGTGTCGAGTTGAGCGTCTGGGGCGGCGTAGGACAGGCCGGTCATGGCGTCAGCCTACCGGAGGAGGCGGATGAATGGGAAGCGTGGAGGCGGGCGGCAGAACGAGCGCCGGCAGGTGGCGTTCGCGGTTCGCGGCGGCGGAGATGGCGCGCCCGTTGGAGTTGACGCGCGGTCGGCGTGGACATAATTTGTCCACATCATGAAAACGGTGACCGTGCGGGATCTGCGCAACTCCTTCTCCATGCTCGAAGCCTGGCTTTCAGAGGGGGAGAGTATTCGCATCGAAAAGCGTGGGCAGCCGATTGGTCTGCTGACCGCCTGGCGGCCTGAAACCTCCACTCAGCCCGCCAAGCCTGACTTTGCGGCACGGCGGCGAGCCATCTGGGGAAATCGCGTTTTCACCGAGGCAGAAGTCGCCGCGATGCGAGCTGATGAACTGGAAGGAGAGGAAGGATGAGCTGTTTTCCAGACACGTCCTTTCTCTGTGCGTTGTATCGAACGCAGGTAAATTCCGGGCAGGCCGATCAATTCATGGCTGGACTGAGCGGCACGCTGGGAGTTTCCAGCCTGCTCTTGCTGGAGTTCCGGCAATCGGTGCGCCTGCAGATCCGTTTGCACCTCAACGACGGGACGAAAGGCTTCCCGCAAGCGGAAGGGCAGCAAATGCTCAACGATCTGCAGATCGATCTGAATTCCGGAATCCTGACGACCACGCCGGTGGATTGGTCAGCTGTGCATCAGCGGGCTGAAGCATTGAGCAGTGCCCGCACACTCGCTGGGGGCCATCGTCTGGCGGACATTCTGCACGTCGCCACCGCCCTGCATCTGGGAGTAACGGAGTTCCTCACGTTCGATGCGAATCAGAAGAAGCTCGCCGAGTCCGAGGGGCTTTCCGTGCCCGTTTGAGCAGACGCAACACAACGGGAGCACGCGTAACGTAACGCAATGAGCGTGGAGTGAGATTCGACGCAGGAGCGGGAGGGAGACCGGGCGGGACGAAAGCCGTTCCGGCCGCCCGCCCGCTGCCCCGGCCGGGGCACGACGGCACCGGCGCGCGATGCGTCTTGGCCCCGCCGGTGACGCCGGTGCCTTCACGATCGAGATGATCAACGGTCTTCCGGCGTCGGCGCTTGCGGCGGGCGCCCTTCGCACGCCGGTTGCCCGGTGGCGCAACGCGGGAGATGGTAACGGCGCTTCGCCTGACCCGGCGTGCATTTATGGAAAAGTCGATCGTAGTCAGCATGAACGGTCAGGAACTCGCTCCGTGTTCACTGCACGAAGCGCGAAAAATGGTGCTGACGGGCGAAGTCCCGGCCGACACGCTTTCCCGCTTCTCCGATTCGACGGATTGGATCCCGCTCAACCGCCTGCCGGGGTTCGCGGATGCGCCGCATCCAACCCCGGCGCCTCCCGCCGCCAGTATCCCCGCGCTGACGGCGGCCCCCGTGCCGTTCAACAGCGCGGCGGCATCCGGCCCCGCAGTGACCTCGGGTGAAGAGGAAACCCTCTGGACCGGCCATCCTTCCCAAATCCTGAATTTTCGGGTCTATTTTGGCTGGTTGCTGGTGCTGCTGATGGGGGGAGTCGGGCTCTACTTCGCGGAGCGCGTGCCCGACTTCGCCACCCGCGTTTCTTCGAACACCGCCTGGATCGCATTGGGCGCGATCGCGTTCTGCGCCCTTTTGCATATCAGCTGGGCCGCCCTCACGCTGCGCTCCACCCATTATCTCGTCACCACGCAGCGCGTGCGCATCACGCTTGGACTCCTGGAGCGGGACATTCAGGAAATCGAACTCTTCCGGGTCAAGGATACCGCCGTGACACAGTCCTTTCTGCGCCGCCTGCTCGGGGTGGGAGATATCACCATCGTGAGCGGAGACACGAATAATCCAAACCTCCACCTGGCCGCGATCCCGGGGGCGATCCAACTGCGCGAGCGCCTCCGCCACGAGGTCCTTTCCCTACGGCAGCGCTTTGGTGTGCGCGAAGTCGAAATGATGTCGCAAGCGGTTCCGCCGCCCCACGATGTGGCTGCCGCCCAAAGTGCAGGGCCGAATCGACCCTATCTCGTAAGTATCTATCGGTGAGGGCTTCCAATCGGTCACATCGCAGGCCGTCGCTTCGACGGCATGGTGGCGGATGAAGACTGAGGACCGCGTGGCCGATGCCCTGGCCTTTCGGGCTGACCCCCGCCAGCAGGAGGAATATTTCGCGCGCTGGGGCTCAGTCCGAGGCTCGTTCGAGCCGTCTGATTTTTTGCCACTGGGCTGAATCGTGATGTCGCGCATCGACGCAACGCAACATAGCTGACGCAACATAGCGGAGCTGGTCCGTGATAACGGAGGAGCGTGCTGGGGACAGAAAGAGCGTCCGTGTTTTCGGGCGAGCCGGGCGGCGCTCGAAGTTCCGTCCCGTTTACCTGCCGGTGGGTTTCTGGGGACGAAAGTTTGGTGGGAGCGGAGGGGGGACAGAAAGAGCGTCCGTGAGTGGGGCAGGAGGCGTGCAGGAGGGAGGGAGCGAGGTGGGCGGGTGTGTGGGCCGGCGGCTTGGGGGGATCGTGGCGCTGGCGGGGCGCTGGCGGGCCGGCGCGGGGGATGCCGGGAGCGGGCGCTCGAGGCCGGGGCCGAGAGCGGGCGGCCGGCGGCGGCGAGGCGACCTGGGAAGGGGCCGTTTGGTGAGGAGGCGAGCGGAGGGAGGCGCTCCTCGGGCCGGCAGTCGACCGGGAGGGAGCGAGATCCGGGCAGCGGCGCAGCTCCGTTTCATTTACATGCCTGATTCGCCTCCGTCTCCTGACCTGTCGAGCGCAACATAACATAACGGAAGCGCGCGCAACGCAACGCAACGAAAGCCGTCCCTTTTACCGTTTCTAACATAGAGCGAGGAGAGAGTGAGGAAGGGAAGTGCGGGCAAAGACCGTACGCTTGATAGAGAAGATAGAATAGCGCCCAGGTCGTTAGTCGTTTTGGGTCGGTCGAGACGATTGGAGGGCGGCGGGAGCGAGTAGAGGGGAGCAGGAGCGAGTAGAGGGCAGGAAGAGCGTCCGTGAGGGGCGCAGGAAGCCGTCTGGAGGGAGGGAGCGAGCTGCGAGGGGAGGGGCGGCGTCGTAATCGGGCCGGCGGTGGGCGATCGGAGCGCGATCCGGGCATTGCGAGGCGGCGCAGGAGCGTCTGGAGGGGCCGGGAGCGGGCGCTCGAGGCCGGGGCCGAGAGCGGACGGCCAGGCGGCGCTGCGGAGATCGAGGAACCTGGGAGGAGTGAGCCGGAACGCGGAGGGCGATGAGGCGAAGGAGAGAGCTGGGCCGCGAAAAGCCCCTTGTGCTTCGGGGAGGAGAGAGCTGCGGGCGGCGAGATGTAACGTAGCTGGATGTAACATCGGGAAGGCGCAATCTAACATCCTTGTTCCTGTCCTAACATATCACACCGCCAGAACATAGAACAAACATAGAGTGTAACATAGAGAGTAGTATAGAGAGTAACATAGAACGTAACATAGGAGGCAACATAGAATGTAACATGCACGTTGTCTCCG
>JBBQFQ010000092.1:0-13304 GCA_038322235.1 Chthoniobacterales bacterium | reverse complement strand
GTGCCGGCGGCGCTCAACCCCCTGCTCACCAAGCTCGACTTACTGCACCTCTTTTCTGGCCCGCCCAAATGGGCCGCCACCCCACCCGCGTAGCCCGACAATTTTGGCGAAGCCTGTGTTTACGGCCCTCTCCGGTCGGTCGGCGGGGAAGTCAGGCTAGTGCCGGAGAAGTGGGGAAAGGCGAAGTCGCAGAAGGCCCCGCGCCGTCACGGAGACGGGGCGGGGCGGGGAGCAATTTGCTGAATCAGGGCGTCTTTGACGCTGGGGTGGGCGTCGCCGTCGCGGACGGATCCTGCTTCGGCTTCTTGGGCTTCTTGGCGGGCGAGGCGGCCGGTGTCGGGGCAGGCGCGGCCGGCGTCGCGACGGGAGCCGCAGGTTTGGCGACCTTCGGCGCTTTGGCCGGCGCGTCGCCCTTTAGCCCGGCGGTCGCGGCGGTCATGTAGTACTCGACTTTGACGACGTCGCCGACCTTCAGGCCCGCGTCGACCTTCGAATCGCGGTTGCGCCGGATGACGTACTTTTCCTTCCCCTTGCCCTGGGTCATTTCGATCGTGTTCGCATCGATGCGGGTGACCGGGCCAGAGACGGAGTTGGTGTATTCTTCGGCGAGGGCCGCGCCAGCGAAGAGCGCGAGGGCACCGAGGGAGGCTGCGAGGTTACGAAGGGTCATGATGGAGGAGTCAGGAGGGGCTGGTGGTGGGGTGGCGGCATCGCGCCGCCGGGAACTGAGACGGGAGTCCGAAAGCTTTCTTCAAAGGGGGTTTCGAATCATTTCACGCGCCGCCGAAAGATGGCCGGCACGTCGAGGTCTTCGCCGTTGACGATGGTGGGCTCGCCTTTTTCGAAGCGTCCGCGGTAGACATTTTCCACGGGTGCAGGCGGCTCCGGCTCAGGCGCAGGCGCGGGCGCCAGAGAACCTCGGTGCGCGGGGGCGACGACGGCAGCGGAGGCGCCGCCTCCGGAGCTCTCCAGAATCCGATCCGTGATGGATCGAGGCTTCGTGGACGGTGCGACGGAGACTGGTGCCGCTACCGGCAACGGCGTGGGCGGCGCCGGTGCCGGCGGTGCCGCGGGCGCGAACCCGCGCGGGGTGTAGCCGGACGATGGCGGGACGGCGACGGTCCGCGGCAATGCCGTGATCGCCGGAAGCGGTGCGGGCGGGGCAGGGAGGGGGGCAGGTTCGGCCGGCCGGGCGGAAAGAGAGCTGATGATCGTGACGCCGACCCGGCCATTCAATTTCGGGTCGACCGCCGCGCCGAAAAGCAGCTGGGTCTGCTCGCCCGTGCGCTGGGAAAGTGCGCGCATCAGCGTCTGAACCTCGGCGAGAGTGAGGTCGGTGCCGCCGGCGATGTTGACCAGGACGTTTGCAACTTCGTTCAGCGGGATGCCTTGATCCATGAGAGGGCTGCGGAGCGCCTGATCGAGAGCGGAGGCGGCCCGATCCACGCCCTGGGCCTCGCCGTAGCCGAAAAGGCACTGCGCCTCATGACCTCGAAGCGCGCTGAGCAGATCATCGAAGCCCAGCCGGATCAGTCCGCGGCGCTGAACCAGATCGATCACCGCGCGAATGCACTGCCCCATCAGGTGGTCGGCCTTCGCAAACGCCTCGTGGACGCCGGCCGAGGGGAGGGCGACATCGCTCATCCGGTCGTTCTCGAAGCAGATGACCGCATCGGCGAAATGGCGGATCGCATCGAGCGATTCCATGGCCTGTTGGTGGCGACGCCGGCCCTCGAAGGAGAAGGGAAGCGTGACGAGGGCGAGGACGAGCGCCCCGCGGTCACGCGCCATCTTCACGACCAGGGGGGTGGCGCCGGAGCCGGTGCCGCCGCCCAGTCCCGCGACGACGAAAACCAGTGGTGCGCCCTGGAGCGCGCTGGCAATGTCCTGAGCCGATTCCTCCGCCGCATTGAATCCGAGATCCGGATCCCCGCCAGTCCCGAGGCCGCGGGTGACCCCGCGCCCGAGCTGCACCTTTTGGGTGGCCACGGAACTCGCGAGCGATTGGACGTCCGTGTTGCAGGCGACGAGATCCACCTCGACCGCATCCTCGAGCACGAGTCGGTCGAGCACATTGGAGCCGGCGCCGCCAATGCCGACCACTTTGATCTGCATTGCTTCGCGGGAGGAGGAGTCGGCGGGATGATCGGACATGAGACGGGGAGAGTTAGCGCCGGCCGAACAGCCGGCCGAAGGCGGACTTCATCTTGAAGAGGAGGCCGCCGGTCGGGCGCGCGCCGGAAGTGACGCGAGCATATTCGATGAGTCCGAGGACGGTGGCGAGCTGAGGATTCGTGACCGCGCCAGAGAGGCCGGATACCGAAGGCGGATTTGCCGGGGTCACCGGGAGGCCGAAAACGTCCTCGGCGAGGTGTTGGATGCCGCTCGTCTGGCTCGCGCCCCCCGTGAGCACGATCCCGGCGCCGAGGTAGGGGAGGTGCCTTTCGGCGTCGAAGCGTTCCTTCAGGAGTTCGAACATCTCGCGCAGACGAAAGTGAATGATCTGATGCAGCATTTCGCGTTCAATCTCCCGCGCGCCGAAACCTGGCTCGGCCCGGAGATGAATCCGCTCGTCGGGCAGGCACGTTCCGAGCACGGCACTCCCTTCGTCGACCTTTAGCCGTTCCGCGCGCGCGATGGGGATCCGCAGCCCCATCGAGATGTCGTTCGTGACGTGGTCCCCGCCCACTCCGAGGCAGCCGCTCTGCGCCACCGCACCGTCGCGGTAAATGATGTAGTCGGTCGTCCCCCCGCCAATGTCGAGGAGGAGCACCCCGCGGTCGCGCTGGCTTTCATCGAGTGCGCCGAGCGCGGACGCGAGACTGGCAACGACGACTTCATCGATCGCGAGCGGGACGTCCTTCACGAGCTTCACCGTGTTTTGCACGCGCGTGACCACGCCGTGCATGATGTGGAAGTCCGCCTCAAGGCGGGTGCCAATGATGCCCACGGGATCAACGACGCCGTCGCGGCCGTCCACGCGGTATTGCCGGACGAGCGTGTGGAGAAATGTGTTCGTCGCCGGAATGCTGACCTGCCGGCCGCGGGAGCGGGCCTCCTCGAGATCGGCATCCGTGATTTCCTCGCGGCCGTCCGGGAGCTCGACCACTCCGCGGTTGTTCAAGGAACTGAGGTGACCACCGGTCAGGGAAACGAACGCGCTCCGAATCTCCAGGTCGCTTTTCGACTCGGCATCCGAGATCGCGCTGCGCACCGATTCACGGGCGGCTTCAAAGTCGGTGATTTCACCTTTCCGAACGCCGTGGGTCTCGGCCTGGCCGATGCAGAGCAGACGAGGCTCTTCGTCCGCCTCCACCTCCGCGACGGCGACACACACTTTGGTGGTGCCGATATCGAGGCCGACGACGACGTTACTTTTTGCCATGATGCGCGCCGGATCAAACCGCGACCGCGGCGCGGGGCAAGTTGATTCCGCCGGGAGGCGGCAATCTCAGACCTTTCCGCCGAGGCCGCGCACGAGTTCGATGTACTTTTGCGAGGCGGTTTCAGAGGACATCCCCTTGAGGCCTTCCCAAGTGTCGAACTTCATGCGACCGGCGATGTCGAACATGCCGGGCCGGTCGCCTGACGCATCGCCGACGGTGGCCTGCTTGTAGTGCGCGTAGAGGGCGAGGAGCGCGTTGTTGTCTGGGCGCTCCGGGAGGTTCTTGGAGGCGGCGGCGGCGGCTTCAAACTGCTGTTTCAGGTCGGACATGATCGGGGGTTTTTGGGAGTGGGATGGGGGCCCGGCGTCATCCTGAACCAGAGTCGCAGGCTCCGGCAAGTGTTCACATCAATCCCGCGGGTGAACCGGAAGAGCCTTGCGAACGGGAATCTCGGTCGGTTTGGGTTTCGGTGGCTTGGCGGCGGTCGCGCGGGGGGTGGCGGCGGGGGTCTCAGAAGATTCCGGGTTGGGGCTCGCCCCAGGGCCGCTCTCGGAACTGGGCGTTTCAGCCGCGAACGTGACTGGCGTGTTCTTTGAGACCATGAGATTGATCGCGACCGGATGCTGACCGGTTCGCTCGCATTCCAGCAGGATGGCCTCCAACTTCGCGAACTGCTCCGCATAAGACATCCGATCCGCGCCGTAACCCTCGACGGCGAAAATCGCGCGCAAGCCCGAGCGGTCGGTCGCCACGAGGCTGTACCCCCGGCTGACGTCGAGGTCATCGGCCGAAAATCTCATGGCGACGGAGCTCTCGCGCCAGAGCGACAGCCATTTCAACGCGGCGAGCACCGCCTCGCTCTGGACGCGACCCCCGGGCGTAAGCTCGGCACTCGGGCAGCCTCGAACGATGGGGAGTGCGGTGTGCTCGGCGGCCGGGTTGCGAATGTGTAACAGGGCGCCCTTCGAATCGATAAGGAGCGAGCCCGGATTCGCGACGATCTCCTCCCTCGTCTCACGCTGGGACGGACTGCCCACCAGCCATGCGACGGGCTTCCGCTCAATGATATCGATGATGACGGTGGCCGGGAAATTCCGTCGGAGGTCCGCTTTCTCGACCTGAGGCAGCGACTCGAGTCGCCGCCCGGCGTCCTCAAGCTTGAGGAGGAAAAGGTTGGTTCCCAGTTCAAGGCTGGCGGTCTTTGTGATCGCTTCCCGCGGGAGCGAGCCGTCGGTGTGGACTTCAATCTGTTGCAGCGCGTAATGCGGATTCTTCACGAAGAATTTATCGCGGACGAAGAAGAATCCGACGATGCCACCGATGACAAGGGTCGCGAGGAGGACCGTCGCGAGACTCGCCTTCACGGCGCGCTGGCGGCGCTGGCGGCGCGCTACCGGCGCGCTGGCGCTCACTTGAAAGATCCGGTCGCGTCCCGGCACCGCAAGCTCGCGATGCGCGCGGGGTCGCCGCTCTTTTCCGCCGTTCGATGCCATCGCTCGGGATTAGCGGGAGACGGGCCAATTTCAAGAGGAAGCGGTGTCCGCGCTCATGCCACGGGCTCGAGGGCGTACGCGATTAGGCGGTCGAGCAATTGCGCGAACCCGATGCCGGCCGCCTTCGCGGCGCGCGGAAGCAGACTGGTTTCGGTCATGCCGGGAATCGTATTCGTCTCGAGAACCACGCACCCGCGCGCGGTCACGAACATGTCGGTCCGGCTCATGCCCCGGCAACCAAGGAGTTCATGGCACCGAATCGCGACTTGCTGTGCCTCCGAGGTCGACTCCGGACTGATGCGGGCAGGGCAGATCTCCGTGGCGCCCTCGGCGCCGACGCTGTATTTCGCGGTGTAGTCGAAAAAACCGTCCTTGGAGACGATTTCGACCGGAGGCAGAGCGGTGAGATCCCCGGAGTTGCCGAGGACGGCGACGGTGATCTCCACCCCGGCGATTCGCTCTTCGATCAGGGCGGTGTCATCAAAGGCAAACGCGTCGTCCAGCGCCGCGGCCAGCTCAGCTTCACCGTTGACGACCCTGGTGCCGAACGAGGAGCCCTGGCGGTTCGGTTTGACGATCACCGGGAACCCCATTGCCTCCGTGATCTCCTGCGCCAGGCCGGCGCGGCGAGGGAGGTTCGCGCGACCCAAGGTAATTCCTGCCGGGGTACGAATGCCGCCCGTCGCGAAAAAGGCTTTGCACCGCACTTTGTCCATTGCGAGAGCCGAAGCGAGGATCCCCGACCCGGTATAGCGAATCCCGAGCATCTCGAGAAATCCCTGCACCGTTCCGTCTTCGCCTCCGGGGCCGTGCAGAGCGATGAAGACGACATCCGGACGGCCCGAGGTTGGGAGCGCCGGCAGTTGCGTGAGCCCGTCGATCAAATTGCCCTCGCTGCCCTCGAGTCGGCGGACGGTCTGGCCCGGGAGAAGCTGAGTTCCTGTGGCCGTATCGAGAGCGAAAACGTCGTACTTCGTCGCGTCGAGTGAGTTGAGGATCTGAGTGCCCGTCTTCAGCGACACCTGACGTTCGGCGGACTGTCCGCCCATGAGCACCGCGACCTTGATTTTCTCTCCCATTGCTTCGTTGGTTGTCAGTTTGGATCGATTCGTTGGGCGTCGTCGCGTTACTTCGGATCGGCCCCGACGATCTGCACTTCGGTCTGGAGTTCAATTCCTCGCTCGCGGCGCGCCTTTGACTGGATCTGGCCGATGAGCTCGAGGACTTCCGCCGCGGTCGCACCGCCTTCGTTGACAATGAAATTCCCGTGGACCTCAGAAACCCGGGCCGGCCCCACGTTCAAACGCTTGAGACCCAGGTCGTCGATCAGCTTCCCCGCGGGATAGTCGCTGGAGGGATTCTTGAAGATGCAACCGGCACTCGCGGCGATCGGCTGGGAGCCCTTTCGCTTCGCGCTGGAAAGCTCCAGCAGCCGCTTGATCTCCGCCGCGTCGCGCGGCTCCCCCCGGAACTTCGCGCTCACGACGTAGCGCGAGCGGAGGGAAGGTACGTCGCGGTAGTGCACCTCGAGATCACCCGGCTGGACTTCCCTCAGACTTCCTTCTCCATCGAGAAGCCGGACGCTGATCACCTGCTGAAAAGTCTCGGCGCCCATCGCCCCTGCATTCATCCGGAGCCCCCCCCCGACCTCCCCGGGGATTCCCTCCATCCACTCGAAGCCTCCAATGCCTGCCTGGGCGGCGGCGCCCGCCAGCTGCTTGAATCTCGTCCCGGCGCCCGCTTCGATTTCACACGAATCGGGGTGGACGATCAGGGCATCGAAGTCACCGCCCGACGGGTGAATGACGAGGCCGTCGAGGCCACCGTCGCGGACCAGGAGATTCGAACCCCGGCCAAGGACGAGGACGGGAAGGGCATGCGTCCTCCCGTATCGGATCAAAGCCGCGAACGCCGCCACGGTGTGCGGCTCACACCAGAAGCGGGCAGGTCCGCCAACGCGCAACGTCGTGTGCTTCGCCAGCGGCTCGTAGAGCGAAACGGCGGCGCCTTCGCCGGTGGCTTCCCGCAGCGCCTCGAGGTGGGTGAGATCCGAAGCGAGTTGACGCGCCGCTTCATGGATGTTGCCCGCGCCCAACGTCAGAATCAGATCTCCTGCTTTGAGTCGGGGGCCGATCCGCGAGGGCAGCCGGCGAACGAGTGGCTCGTGAAGCGCATCAGGGTGGCTGGCCGCCTGGGCTTCCCTCACAACCATCTGCCCGTCGACGCCCTCGATCGGGCGCTCGCTCGCGGGATAGATATCCGTCACGATCACTGTATCCGCGTCGCCGAAGGCGCGTCCGAATTCGTGGCGCAACGCCTGAGTGCGCGTGAAGCGGTGGGGTTGGAAGAGCGCCAGGATCCGGCCGCGGTGTCCGGAACGTGCGGTCGCGAGCGTGGCGCGGATTTCGGATGGGTGGTGTGCGTAGTCGTCGACGACCGAAAATTCGGCCCCACGAAACCGAAACTCGAAGCGGCGGCGCGCTCCGCGGAAGGATTCCAGGGCCTCCGCGATAACCGCAAACGGAACTCCCAGCTCCGAGGCAAGCGCAACTACGCCCGTGGCGTTACTCACGTTGTGGGCTCCGGGGACGTTCAAGGCGGCGGTCCCAAGGTGGACGTCATGGTGATGGACCTCGAACTCCGAGCGAAAATTCTCCATCCTCAGCGCGGCAAAACGATAGGCGGAATCCGCGGCGGCTCCAAAAGACACGCATCGCGGGTGGGTCAAGGCGACGCGCCTCGTGTTCGCGTCGTCCGCACAGAAAAAGAGCATGCCCCGCGTCTGCGCGACGAGCGTGGAATAGACCGCCTCGATCGCGGCGAGGTCAGCGTAGTAGTCGAGGTGCTCCTCCTCGATGTTGAGGATGAGTGCGTGCTCGGGCGCGTAGAGCGCCAAAGTCCCGTCGCTCTCGTCGCCTTCGATCACAAAAGCGTCGCCCGCCGGATCCCAGTGGGCGTTCGTCCCGAGGATGGGGATCTCCGCGCCGACGTAGTGACTGGGTCGGAGCCCGGCGTGACGCATGACATGGGCGGCCATCGCTGAGGTCGTCGTCTTCCCGTGCATGCCGGCAATGACGATTCCCCGTTTGCCGCGCAGCAGCGCGGCCAATGCGTCGGCGCGGCGCACGAGAGGCAGTTGCAGCCGCACGGCCTCGTCATACGCCGGATTGCCGTGCTTGATCGCCGACGAGTGAACGACGAGGTCGACTCCGTGCACGACATCGGCGCGGTGGGGAGTGTGGAACACCAGGCCGAGCTTTTGCAGGCGTTGGACCTCGGAGGAGTCGACCTTGTCGGAGCCGCTGACGCGATGTCCCAAGGCGAGAAGGAGCCCCGCGATTCCGCTCATCCCGGATCCGGCCACCCCGATGAGGTGAATGCGGTGGGATGGGCCGGCGACGAGATCGAAGGGAACGGCGGGGGACATGGATCGGCGAACTACTCGCGCGGAATGATCGCGTCGGCTACCGCGGTCGCGGCGTCCCGCCGGGCGAGGGAACGCGAGGCGGTTCGGGCCGCGGACATCCGCTCTGGCGAGCGGAGCAACTCGCCGAGGAGGTCCGCGAGGTGCCCCTCGGTTGTCGCTTCCGGGACCAGCCACGCCGCCCCGGCGCGGGAAAAAATCTCCGCATTGCGGGTCTGGTGGTCCTCCGCCGCAAAGGGGTAGGGGACGAGGACGCTGGCGATCCCGAAATGCGCGAGTTCGGTGAGACTCGACGCGCCCGAGCGGCAGATGGCGAGTTCCGCCAGGGCGTAGGCATCCTGCATGTCGCTCAGGAATGGCGCAACGTGCGCCGGAAAGCCCGCCTTTCCATAGGCTGCTTCAAACGGAGCGCGATCCGGGTTCCCGGACTGGTGAATAAAACGAAGCTGGCGGCCGGAGCGCGCCAGCGCGGGGAGCGTCGCGAGGACGGAGTCATTCACGCCCCTTGCCCCCTGACTGCCGCCCATCACCAGGATCGTTGTCGCCCCGGGCTCGTCCGAAAATCCGAACCGGGCGAGGGCTGCAGAGCGGTCGACCGGCGCGGAGAGCGACGCGCGGACGGGTGTCCCGGTAAACACCGTCCGTACTCCCGACGCGAAATGTCCCGCGCACTGCGGAAACCCGAGCAGGGCAACTCGCGCGACGCGGGCGTTGAGGCGGTTCGCCTTGCCCGGGATGGCATTCGACTCATGGACAAAACAGGGGATGCCAGCGACTCGGGCGGCGAGAATCGGTCCCGTCGACGTAAACCCTCCCATGCCCAGAACCGCGCGAGGCTGGAAGTCGCGGAACAGTCGCCGGCTGTGCCGGACGCTTTGGGCGAATCCCAGGAAGAAGCGCGGGAGTTTCGGCGAGAGGAGCGGGCTCGGGAGGCCGACCGACCGCTGGGTTTCGATGGTGAAATCATCTTCGCGACCCGCCACTGCGGTCGCGTCGATCGCCTTTTCCGAGATGATCAGCATCACCTCATGCCCTCGTTCGCGCAGCACCTCCGCGACGGCGATCCCGGGGAACAAGTGTCCGCCGGTGCCGCCGCAGGCGATGACATAGCGCGAAGGGGATGCTGGCATGGGGCGGGTCACGCGCGGTCCGGTTAGGAACCGGCGCGGCGCGTGTCCTCATCCAAGTGGCGGGCTCCCGCAAGCCAGATCAAACCGGCCACCGCCATCATTCCCGCGACCACGAGGAAGGCGACGTTATAGTTCGAGGCATCGGTAATCCAGCCCAAGACCGGCGGCGAAACGGCGTCGCCCAGCAAGTGGATGAGCAGGATGTTCAGCGCGAAGGCTGACTGGCGGAGACCAGCCGGCAGGGTGTTGGCCAGCGCTGTGTTCGACGGCCCGGTGTTGAAGAAGAGGAAAAAGATCGCGAAAAACATCGGGATCCAGGCGTAAGGAAATGGCACGTACAGCATCGCGATCAGGCATGGGACCGATGCAAGCATCGCCACCCCGGAAACGAAAAAGTAGGCCCCGCGAATGCGCTGCCGGAGCGCATCCGCCACCCAGCCGCCCAGCAGGGTCGAGAGCAGTCCGGCCACCACGGTCACCGCACCGAACGTCAGCTTCACCGTGCCCGGATCCGGCAGCCGGCGAAACTCGACCAGATAGCTCGGCACCCAAAACGAGATGCCGCCGATGGCGAACGTCATCGCCGTCATCGCCGCCGTGTTGTAGAGGTAGGACGGGACGCGGAGAATCTTTCCCATGTTGTCCTTCATGCCGCCGCCTGCGGACGCGTCGACCGGGGGGCGCGGATCCCGCTGCGTGAAAGCCATCAACCCGAGCAAGAGTCCCGGGATCACCATGAGGTAGAACGGCATCCGCCAGCCGTAGAGTGCTCCCACTTTCCCGCCAAACCCATAGCCGATGGCGCTGCCGACGGAGAGCGCGATGTAAAAAAAAGCCATCCGCCGGCCGCGCTCCTCGATCGGGAAATAGTCGGCGATCAAACTCGGTGCGGCCGGGCCATAACCGCCTTCCCCCACACCCACGAAGACGCGGGTTGCCACGAGCATCAGGAACGTGGAGGCCAACCCGCTCGCACCGCTGGCGAGACTCCACAAAATCACGCAAGCACCGATCACCCACCAGCGTGAGATCCGCCCGCACAACCGCACCATCAGCGGCGCGGCGATCATGTAGCTGACGAGGAAGGCCGTCGCGAGCGAGCCCGTCATCCCGCGGCCGCTCTCGGAGTTCTTCCCAAAAAACTCATGACGGATCTCCAATTCAACCGCCGCGAGGATGTAGCGATCGATGTAGTTGAGCAGATTGATCGCAACGAGCAGCGCGAGGCCGCGGGTGGCGGCGGACTTCATGGAATCAGCGTTCATGCAGGTTGCAGGGCTCAACGTTTCCCGCCGAAGATTGAGCCGAGGACGCCGCGGACGATTTCATTGCCAACTTTTGATCCGACTGACCGCATGACCGACTTCGTAAATGTCTCCCCAAGCGATTGTCGCCGACCCGTACTCGAGAAGATGCCGGAAAGTACCCCGCCCACCGTGCTCATGATCCCGCCGCCGCTCTCGGATGGCGGAGTCGGCGCCACCGGGGTCGAATCGGTCGCCGTGGGGGCCGTTTCGCTCTTCACTCCGTCAGTCTTCAAACTCCCCTTCCGCTTTTGCAGCAATTCGAACGCAGACTCCCGATCGACCGAATCCTCGTATTTGCCGTAGACCACCGAAGACTCTACGACCGTGGTGCGCTCGACGTCCGTGATTGCGCCGATACGGGAGGAAGGCGGTGCGCAAAGCGTGCGCTCGACCGGCGTCGGCCGACCTTCAGAATCCATCACCGAAACGAGCGCTTCTCCCACGGCGAGCTCCGTGATGACTTCCTCAGTGTTAAGCGCGGGATTTTGTCGGAACGTTTGGGCGGCTGTTCGGACCGCGGCCTGATCCCGAGGCGTGAATGCCCGCAGGGCGTGTTGAACGCGGTGGCCGAGCTGACCGAGGACCGTCTCCGGGATGTCGAGCGGGCTTTGGGTCGCGAAATATACGCCGACACCTTTCGAACGGATCAGTCGGATGACCTGCTCGATTTTATCGACCAGGCTCTTCGGGGCGTCGGTGAAGAGCAGGTGCGCCTCGTCGAAGAAAAAGACGAGTCGCGGCTTCTTGGCGTCACCCACTTCGTCGAGCTTGGTGAACAGTTCGGAGAGGAGCCAGAGCAGGAACGTTGAATAAAGCCGCGCGTCCGCGAGGAGCTTGGTCGCATCGAGAATACTGACCACCCCACGGCCCTTCGCGTCGACCCTCAAAAGGTCATCGATTTCGATCCCTGGCTCACCGAAGAAGACGTCGCCGCCCGCGTCCTGAAGGGACGCAAGCTTGCGTTGTAGCGCTCCGACGCTCGTCTTCGAGACGTTTCCATATGTGGTGGTCAGTTCGGAGGCATTTTCCGCGACTGCCGTTAGCAGCGAGCGAAGATCCTTCATGTCGAGCACAAGGAGGCCGTTGTCGTCTGCCACTCGGAAGGTGAGCTCGAGGACGCCCTGCTGAACGTCGTTCAGGTCAAGAAGCCGGCCCAGCATGAGCGGACCCATCTCCGATACCGTCGTCCGGATAGGGTGGCCGCGCTTGCCATAGAGGTCGTAAAGTACCGTGGGACACGCTGCAAAAATGAATTCATCCGTCATTCCAAGCTGCTTGATCCTGGCATCTACCCGTTCATTTGGGACACCGGCTTGCGAAAGTCCGGCCAGGTCGCCTTTGACGTCCGCCGTAAATACCGGAATCCCGCGAAGCGAAAATCCCTGGGCGAGATTCTGAAGTGTGACCGACTTCCCCGTTCCCGTCGCCCCCGCAATCAAACCGTGCCGGTTCGCCATGGGGACATGGATGTCCACGGGTCGGGCATCCGCGGTCTTTCCAACGAGGAGAAGGGTGGGGTCTAGAAGCATAAAAATGAGCGTCCTGCTGGTATGGGGTGACGGAGGTGGCTTTGCAATCCTCATTGTCTGGGAGCGGCCGCACGGAAGCGCTACGGCACCACGGACCGGGAGGAAGCGCGGGCGAGCGGCAATTGAACGCGAACGCGAGCCAGGCAGCAACTCCCGGCGAAAACCTGGGCTCGAGAGCCGCCGGGCCACGCCGGTTTCGTCTCTCACTTCGGTGCGTCGAGCCTCCGACCCGACTCTCCCCCGAACGGTGTGAAAGACCTCCGGCTGGGCTGCGTCCGAGCGGCTTGAGGCCCCGGGCAGCGTGGAGCAAGGGGCACGGAAATCGCATCGGAACCGAAGAACTGGCCTCCGCCGGAGGCAAATCCTCCCTCCGAACCGACCCAATGAGCCCGAAAACGAGTCAAAACCACCCTTTGGACGCCCGGCGGACCGGCGGGGGGCGGGAAAAGATCAAAAATTTACACGACAGAACAGGCTGGCGCCCAACCGCTTACGGTCAGCAGACGTCGTCCGAGAGAAAGTTTTTTTTGACGGATCCTGGATCGTATATACAGTTCCCGTCCCGCAGCACTGCGGGACACGAGGTAGCGGCAACGTTCTCGTGAGTCGAGGTGAAGAGAAATAAACCAACGGATTCGTCCGTCGAGAGTATTTGAGAAGTCAGTGGATAGAGCTACAAGCTTTTTACGGAGAGTTTGATTCTGGCTCAGAACGAACGCTGGCGGCGTGGATAAGACATGCAAGTCGAACGGGACTTCGTAGCAATATGAGGTTCAGTGGCGTAAGGGTGCGTAACACGTGGGTTACCTGCCTGAAAGTGGGGGATAGCTCGCCGAAAGGCGAATTAATACCGCATATGGCATTTGCCAAAGCCGGGGCAACCTGGCGCTTTCAGATGGGCCCGCGGCCTATCAGCTAGTTGGTGAGGTAACGGCTCACCAAGGCTATGACGGGTAGCTGGTCTGAGAGGACGACCAGCCACACTGGAACTGAGACACGGTCCAGACACCTACGGGTGGCAGCAGTCGAGAATTT
>JBBQFQ010000091.1:0-14031 GCA_038322235.1 Chthoniobacterales bacterium | reverse complement strand
ATTAGCCAGGGGTTGAGCGGAGCGACACCCCTGGAACCCAATCAAAACGGATCGCACCCCAGAGGGGTGCCAGCAGCGCTCGCCGGAGATTTGAGGAACGCGCGGATCCGGTTCGGCCAGCCCGGAGGGGTGCCAGCGGCGCTCACCGGTGATCCGAGAAACGCCCAGCTCCGGTTCGGCCAGCCCGGTGGGCTGCCAGCGATTAGCCAGGGGTTGAGCGGAGCGACACCCCTGGGACCCAATCAAAACGGTTCGCACCCCAGACGGGTGCCAGCGGCGCTCGCCGGAGATTTGAGGAACGCGCGGATCCAGTTCGGCCAGCCCGGAGGGGTGCCCGCGGCGCTCACCGTTGATTCGAGAAACGCCCAGCTCGGGTTGGGTCAGCCCGGAGGGCTGCCAGCAATTAGCCAGGGGTTGAGCGGAGCGACACCCCTGGAACCCAATCAAAACGGATCGCACCCCAGAGGGGTGCCAGCAGCGCTCGCCGTTGATCCGAGTTACGCCCAGCTCCGGTTCGGCCAGCCCGGAGGGCTGCCAGCGATTAGCCAGGGGTTGAGCGGAGCGACACCCCTGGAACCCAATGAAAACGATTCGCACCCCGAGGGGTGCCAGCGGCGTTCAGGACCTCCGTCCTTGCCTTTACCCGTCTCGTCTGGCGTGATTCGCCGATGCCTCGGCGCGAGACTCTCTATTCGGTTCATCCCGCCGTCACGATGGTCCAGAAGTTCATCGGCGGACTGCCGGAAAAGACGGGTCGATCGCTCGCGCAGTGGGTGTCGCTCGTGAAACGGTCTCCGGCTCCTTCCGTCAAGGAGCGAGCCTCCTGGCTGCAGCGGGAGCACGGGTTTGGTCCCGCCCACGCCATGTGGATCGCCGAGCGGGCCGAGCCGGCCCCCCGAACGAATTTCTCCTTCGACAGCGAGGAGGACTATCTGGCTGAGGCGGCGGAGTACGTCGCGACCATGTACGCCGGTCCGAAGTCGCATCTCTGTCCAATTTACGAGCGCCTGCTCGCGGCGGGGAGAGCGCTGGGGGATGACGTCAGGGTTTGTCCCTGCCAGACGATGGTTCCGCTCTATCGCAAGCACGTCTTTGCCCAGATCAAGCCGACCACGCGGACCCGCGTCGACCTGGGACTCTGCCTCCGCGGGGTGGAATTCACCGATCGACTGCTCGACACCGGCGGCACGGTCAAAGGGGATCGGATCACGCACCGAATCCCCCTGACGGATGTCGCGGAAATCGATGCCGAAGTCCTCGCGTGGATGCGGCAGGCGTATGAGATGGCAGGCTCGTAGGGGGGCCAGGCGCGAAAAACGCCTGGCGAAGCTCGAAGAACCGGAGAGACCGGGACGCCATCAACGTTCATGGGGATGCCATCACCTTCACCGTCGGAGGCCATAGACCGTCAGTGTGCCGGTGCAGACTGCGAACCTCCGGCGCAGATTGAAAGGCAAGTCTATTGCGTGACCTCGGCCAGCAGCGCACGCTCTTCCGGTCGTAGCTCCGACGGCAGCACGAAACTCGCAATCCGCGCCGCCTCCTCGCGAAACCCGTTCGCGTACAGCACGCTCGCGTAGACCGTGGCCCCGCTGGGGGTGAGGCCGTCGGTGGGATTTTCCAGCTTCGTGTACAAGGCGAGCGCCTCGGTCGGCCGCCCCACGCGCAGCCGGGCCAGCGCCGTGGTGGCACGCACCAGCGGGCTCCAGGGGTTTCCCTCCAGGAGCCGCTCCGCCACCACCAAGGCTTTCTGGGGGTTGACGTTGCAGAGCGCGCTGAGATACGCCTCGTCGTTGAGCAGCGGGAGGTCATCCGGCCGCTGCTCGAGCATTTTGCGAAGCTGATTCAGGACCTCGCGGGTCGTTCCCTGGCGAACGAGGTAACGCAGGGCTTCATCCTGCACCGCTCGGTTCTTCGGAGCCATCCGGGCGGCGCGCACGAAGCCCTCTCCGGCTGGGGCGTGAGCGCCGGACAGGTCGGCAGAGCGCGCCACTTCCAGCACATTCGCCACCTCCACTCCGGCGGCCTCGTAGGCTTCTTCCCAGCGGTTCGCACTTGCGTCACCCTGGCCCAGGTGGCCCAGCGCCTGCGCGAGGTAGCAGGCCCGCAGCCGGGGCTCGAGGGGAAACTCATCCCGCATCAGCACATTGCGCACGACATCCCATTTGCCACTCGCCGCCAGCACATCCACGCGCGCCAAATGCAATTTCGGCGAACGGATGTCTTCGCGCTTCGGGAGGAGGCTGCCGGCCAAGGTGGGTTCACCCATGCGGACGAACCACTGGACCACCCGCGCCAGCTCCTCCTGATCCTTCTGGATGCGCAGCGTCTGAAATGTCTCGTCTAGGATTGAAGTACGATCCTCCGGCCGGGCTTGGAGCAACACTTCCCGCGAGAGCAGGCGATGATCGAGCGTCGCCAGGGGATGGGCCTCCAGAGCGGCGGCGATGCGTTCGAGCTCGGCGCCGGTGGCCTCCGGCCCCTGCCGGAAGAGTTCGTTACGCCCCAGCCAGGTGAGCGCCTGGATTCCGGTCTCATCGCTTCCCGAGGAGAGTCGCTGCACTTCGGCGGTCCCCGCCCGGCGCACCTCGGGATCGGGTGCCGCGATCAGCAGGAGTGCGGCGCTGCTCCGCAGGGCGTCGGGCGTCGCGGCATCGGTGAGAAGCTCACGGGCCTCCGCGACGGCGCGGCCCACTACGCCTTCCAGTCCGGCGATCTGGGCAGACAGGAGTCGGTCGACCCGCGTAGGTGGAACCGAGAGGGCCTTCAGCTTCTTCAAGTGGGCCACGGCGTCGCGGATCTCTCCCGTTCGCATCGCCGAAGCGATGAAGAGCCGCAAATCCTCGCCTGAGAGCGCGCCGAGCCCCTCCAGCGCGCGCAGGAAGCCCAGAGTTTCAGCGTGCAGCTCGCAGCGGGCGAGCACCGCGGCCATCGCGCGGAGGGCCGCCGGCTCCCGAGGTGCGAATCGAAGGGCCCCATTGGCTTTGGTCAATGCTTCCTGCACGCGGTTACCCGCGAGAGCGGCCTGAGACTCATGAGCCCATTGCTGGGCGCGGTAGGACTTGAGCGCCTTCCAAACGGGTCGCCCGCCAAAATAAATCGCGATGGAGAAGACCGCCAGGATTCCGGCAAAAATCAAAGCCTTCCGCCAGTGCGGCCAAGGCTCCTTTGGCTCCGGAGGACCAACCAGGACGATGAAACTGCCTTGGTCTGACTCCGACGGAATGATCCTCTGCATCGCACAATGCCAGCGGGGCACTCGGGTGCCCGGGTGGATCAGCTGGTCACAGCGGGGCGCTTCTGCTGCCGGCGACGCCAGATCGCTCCGCCGACCGTCGCCGCTGCCATGATCCCAGCCGCCACGGTTCCCGGCTCCGGCACGGGCGTCAGGCTGATGTTATCGATGCTGACTTCGTCGCGGGAATTTCCGGCCCCGTTGCCGGCGGTAAGCGTAAAAACGAAGTTCAGCGTGCCGTTGTTGGGTACAGCTGTTGCAAGCGTGATCGCCGCAGTCGGGTGCGAAGTTTGGAAAATCGAGGCAGTTCCATTCGCGGCAAAAGAAGTCGCGCCCGTAAATGTCACCGTTCCTGTGGCTGCGCCAGTGTACGTTACGACGAGGGACACTCCGCGCGTTGCCGGATTGAAATAATTGAGATCCAAGTTGAGGAGGAAATTTTGAACGCTGCCGCCGGTGTTGTTAGTGGTCGCAAGCGTGAACGTCGCGAAATTCGTTCCGGATCCGTTGGCGGGCACAAATCCCAAGGAGGAACCCGTCCCTCCATAAGTTTGGCCCGAAGGCGCGGTGAACGCGTAAGCGCCGGCAGCGCCATTCTGGCCGATCGAACCGAAGGCGGCCGTCCCCAGGAAAGCGCCCCCCGCGAGAGTTGTGAACGCTCCGGAGCTCAACTGCCCGTTTGCAGGAATCCCCGTCACCGGCGCTCCGCCCGCGTAGACGCCCGTGTTCACGTTTTGAGAAGTCGCATTCGTCACCGTCGTGTCGAAATTGATGATCCGAGGAGTGCCGAGCGAGGAGAATTGCAACTGCGCTTGGCAATCGCGCGTACCAAGCAGAAGGACAACCCCGCCGAGGATGAGCGCAAAGCTGGGCCGGCGCGTAAAGGTCGACAGCGTGGACGACATAAGTCCCGTTTATCATGGGATTTGACCAAGAAGTCAAGGCATCGCTAACACCACGGCTCCACCCGGGCAACTTCGGCCGGAGCTGGGTCTCCGACGCGCTGCTCGGTCCGGTCCCGTTGGAGCACGAACGGGGCGATTGCGAGCCCCCGCCCGAAAGCCTCCCCCTGCGTTTATCGGGAGCCCGCAATCGTATACGGAGGTGCCCCCAATCATTTACGGGGATGCCCCCAATCATTTACGGGGATGCCCGCAATCGTTTCCGGGGGAGCCCGCAATCGTTTCCGGGGGAGCCCGCAATCGTTTCCGGGGGTGCACGCAATTGATTACGGGGGAGCCCGCAATTGATTACGGGGGAGGTCGGATCCGTTTACGGAGGTACCCGCAATCGTTTCCGGGGGAGCCCGCAATCGTTTCCGGAGGTGCCCCCAATCGTTTCCGGGGGAGCCCGCAATCATTTACGGGGGAGGCCGCAATCGTTTCCGGAGGTACCCGCAATCGTTTCCGGGGGAGCCCGCAATCGTTTTCGGGGCTGTCCGTCATCGTTGACGGGGGGCCCGCCACCCCACTCGGCCCGCAGCAGGGCCAGCGGATCGACGCGCGCGGCGCGGCGGGCGGGCACGAGGCCGCCGAGGGCGGCGGCGGTGATGCCGATGAGGCTGGCGAGGGCGATGGCGGGCCATTCGGCTCGGAGCCCGGTGGGCAGCCAGGCGCCGAGCACGCGGGGAAGAGTGAACGCGAGGACCAGACCGAGCGCGGCGCCGATCCCGTCGAGTCGGAGCGATTCCCCAAGGATATCGCGCCAGATCCGGCCCGGCGCCGCCCCGGGGGCCAGGCGCACCGCGATGTCCCGCGCTCGCGTGGCCACGACGTAGTCCTGCGCGCCGAGCACGCCGACGATGGGGAGCAACGTCGCGAGGACCCCGAAGCCCGTCGTGAGATGGACGGTGGCAAGGTCGTTCCGGACCCAGCGCTGGACGCGCTCTTCGATGGCTAGCCAGCGCGCGAACTTCACCCCTCCGCGCCTCTGCGCCTCTGCGGGAGATTCTGCCTCAGCGTGAATCGGATGGAGGAGGAAATCCCGCGGAGACGCAGAGAATTGGCCGATGGAATCCCGCCAGCGCTACCCACGACGCGTCGAGATCGACGTTTTCAGCTGGCATCGAGTCCGCCGCCCCTGCCGGGGCTCGATGGCTCTGGGTGACTACCGGTGGCTCACGCCAACCGGCTAATTTCCGCGGCCCTTCCAGGGCGAAACCGGCGTGGCCGATCTCGCATCAACCGACCTTATCTTCGTGCCACTCCCCTCGGCGCCTCTGCGCCTCTGCGGGAGACCCTGCCTCAATGACCGTCCGGCGCGGCGTTCGCCGGATCCGGACTCACCTTCACCGCCGCGCTCGCGAGGAGCGAGTCGAGCTCGGAGCGCGGAAGCCAGCGTCCGGCCAGCACGACGGCGCGGATGCGCTGGGCATGCCTGATGTCGGTGAGCGGATTTTCGTCGAGCAGGACGAGGTCGGCATCCTGGCCCGCCGCGACGGAGCCGCGCGTCGCGGCCATCCCCAGAAACTCGGCTGGCCAAAGCGTCGCGGCGCGCAGCGCCTCCGCGGGAGTCAGACCCGCTTCGACGAGCAGCTCGAGCTCCGCGTGGAGGGAAAATCCCGGATACCCCAAAGGCATCGGCGCGTCCGTCCCCGCCAGGATGCGCACCCCGGCCGCGTGCATCGTTCGGACGATCCGGAGCGAGATGTCCCGACGCAGCGCGACGAGCTTCATTTCCACCTTCTCGCCCAGCCGGAGGATCCGATCCCACCGGACTTGCTCGTCCGCCCGCAAGTAGCGCCAGCGCGGATCGTCCCGAAATTCCGTCCGCGCGCCGCGCGCCTCGAAATGCGCGAGAACGAGCGTGGGGACTTGCACCTGCCCCGTCCGGGCGAGCGCGCTCGCCAGCTGGTCGCACCGGGATTGGTCAAAGCTCTCGAGCACCTCGCGCTCCTGCTTTTCGGCGAGTTGTGCGATCGCGGGTCCGGGGAGTCCGGCGCGGGAGTCGAGCCACTCCTGCTCCCGGGGGGAGCACGCCTCATACGCCTGGGTCAGATGCTCATTCCCTCGCTGCCCGGCGGTGGCGGACGCGAGCAAGCTGATGCCGCCGGGAATGTGCCCGACGACCGGCAGCTTCAGCGCGCGAGCTTCGTCGAGGATCGCCCGCCACGGCGCTTCGGCGACTTCCGTGAAGATCTTGATGAAATCAGATCCGGCCGCCTTCGCCTCCCGGACCTTCGCGCGCGCCGTCGCGGGATTCTCCGCCCGCACGGCCGCGCCCGCCGCGAGCACGCGGGGGGCGATGAGGTCACCCCCCGCGACCTGCGCGCGCCAGCGATTCACGACGCCCATGCTCGAGGGTTCCGTCCACATCTCGCGCACGCCCGTCACGCCGTTGGCGATGAAGAGCGGGAACGTCCACTCATTCGGCGGGCGGCGGGATGAGTTATTGAAGAGGTGGACGTGCATGTCCACGAGGCCGGGAATGAGATAGCGCCCACGGCCGTCGACGCGGGTCGCACCCGGAGGCACGCTGACCGCCGTGGCGTCGCCGATCGCGTGGATTTTTCCGCCGACGATCAGCACTGTGCACGGACCCGAGAGCTCACCGCCGGCTACATCGACCACCGTCACGTGTTCGATTGCGAGTGCCGCCCGCGCCGGAAGTTCCGCGGCGGGCGCGGGGTTGAGGCAAAATGCGATCGCGAGGGCGACCAGCAGTTTGGGAGAAATGCCTGAGCGCATGCAAAGACAGCAGTCCCTGATCGAATCCCTGTCGAGGCGAATTCCGTTCGCCCGGTGGATCCGCCAAGCCGCGCCGACCCCGCGAAAATTGCCAGCCTTGGACGGTCTAAGGAAGAAGTCTTGCCTCCAGCCTTAGACCGTCTAAGTAACGGCCATGGCGCAAAAGTCCGACCTCCTCCAGGGCAGTCTCGACATGCTGGTGCTCCGCGTGCTGAGTCGCGGCGAGCTGCACGGCTGGGGGGTCACCCAAAAGCTCGAGCAGCTCTCGCGCAGTGCGCTGCAGGTGGACGAGGGTTCGCTCTATCCGGCGCTCTACCGGATGGAAGCCAAGGGCTGGCTGCGATCCGAGTGGAAGATGACCGAGAACAACCGGAGCGCGAAATTCTACACGCTCACCCGCCCGGGCCGGACGCAACTCGAGGCCGCGCAGGAGAGCTGGGAGCGCATGACGGGCATCGTCGCCCTCGTGATGCAGGGCGCGTGACCGACCCCGGCTTTGCCAGGAACCCGAAAGCCTCCCCCTGAAATTCGCCATGAACCTCCTCCACCGCCTCGCCTACCGCTGCCGCGCGCTCTTTCAGAAGGACCGACTCGAACGGGAGATGGCGGAGGAAATGCGCTTCCATCTCGAGCAGCGCGCGGCTGACCAGGTCGAGGACGGACTCGCGGCCGACGCGGCCCGCTGCGCGGCGCTTCGGCGGTTTGGGAATGTCGGCCGGATCGAGGAACAGGCGCGGGAGTCGCGCGGGTGGACCCGGCTCGAGCATTTCGGAAAGGACGTTCGGCTCGGTCTGCGCTCGCTCTGGAAATCGCCCGGCTTTTCGCTGCTCGCGATCGTCACGCTTGGGCTCGGGATCGGGGCGAACACCGCCATGTTCAGCGTGTTGAATACGATCATGCTGAAGCCACTGCCCTACGCGGATGGCGACCACCTCGATGAGATCTACCGCACGAATGCCCAGGGCGCGGAAACCCAGATCTCGCCCGCGGACTTCCTCGACCTGACGGCGGAAATGAACGGTTACGGCCGCATCGTCGCCTACGCGAGGGGCGACATGAGTCTGGCCGAGCCGGGTCAGCCGGCGGAAATGGCGCGCTCGATCCGCGTTTCGTCGGACTTCTTTTCCGTGCTCGGCATCGCGCCCCAACTCGGGCGCGACTTCAAGCCCGCCGAAGCGCAGCACGGGAATCACCGCGTTCTCGTCATCAGTCAGCGCTACTGGCTGAATCGATTTGGCGGCCGCGCGGATGTGATCGGCCACCCGGTGCGGATCGATGGCGAAACGCATGAAATCATCGGGGTGCTCCCGGCATCTTTCAACGACTGGCGCCACCTCGGCTCGGTGGACCTCTTCCGGCCGGTCGGCTTGACGAAGGAGGAGGCGGTGGACCGCCGAACGGCGATGCTCGAGTTGATCGGCCGGCGGTCGCCCGCCCTCGCCCGCACCCAAGCCGACGGCCTCCTCGCGAACTTTGGGAAGCGACTCGCGGCGGAGTTCCCCGAGGCAAACGCCGGGAGCACCTGGCACGTCGGCGCGCTCCACGATGTCGCGGTGGGGAAAAGCGGCCCGCCCACGCTCGCCATGTTGATCGGTCTCTCGGGCTTCGTGCTGCTGATCGCGTGCTCCAATCTCGCGAACCTGCTCCTCGCCCGCACGATGGCGCGGGCCCGTGAATTCGCGGTGCGCTCGGCGATCGGCGCCTCGCGCCTCCAGCTCCTGCGTCCGCTCGTCGTGGAGTCGCTGCTGCTCGCGCTGGCCGGTGGCCTCGCCGCGATCTTTGTCGCCGTCTGGTTCACGCAATGGCTGACGGGGCGCAGCACGGGCGACAACGGCGAGGTGGTTCGATTTGCGCTCGATTGGAGCGTGCTCGGCTGGGCGTTTGCCGCGTCCGTCCTCACGGCCGTCGCGTTCGGCATTGCTCCGGCGCTCTTCGCGATGCGACTCGATCTGAACCGAACGCTCAAGAGTGGGGCGCGCGGTTCCACCGGCGGGCCCGTGCAGCACCGCGTGCGGCAGGTGTTGATCATCGGACAGTTCGCGCTCGCGATGGTCCTGCTCGCCGGGGCGGCCTTGTTTGTGCGCGGTCTGGCCGATCTGAACAACCGGCGCGCGGGTTGGGAATCGGACAATCTCATCGCGGGCACCATTCTGCTCCCGGCCACGAGCTATCCCGGCACGCGCGAGATCGCCGCGTTCCAGCGACTCACCGTCGAGAGGCTGGAGACGCTCCCCGGCGTCCGCTCGGCGAGCCTGTCCTACACGATGCCATTCTTCGGCCTGAGCGCGCCGCGGAAGTATCGCATCGAAGGCCGCGCCACGCCGAAACCCGGCGAGGAGCCGAGCGCGGCGATCAACGGGGTGAGTCCGCGCTACTTCGAGACCGTCGGGACGCGTCTGCTGCAGGGCCGCGTCTTTAGCGACAGCGACAATCTCGCGTCGCGGAAGGTTTTCATCATCAGCCAGGCGATGGCGGCCGCGCTCTTCGGCGCGGAAAGCCCGCTCGGTCGGCGCCTCGCCCACCTGGGCAGCGACGAGCCGGAGTGGGGCGAGGTCGTGGGCGTCGTCGCCGATGTCCAATCGGTCTACCCCGAGCGCGGCCCGGTGACGAACCAGCTCTACCAGCCGCTCGCGCAGGAAGGCTGGCCGATGAACGAGATCGCGGTGCGGACAAACGGAGTGGATCCCTCCACGCTCGTGCACGCCATCAGCGCCACGATGACGGCGCTCCACCCCGACCTCCCCGTCCGCCGCCTCCAGCCGGCCGATGAACGGATTTCACGCGCCAACTATCAGCTCGGAGTCCTGCGCGACATGCTCTCGACCTTCGCGTTGCTCGGTCTTGGGCTGGCCTCGCTGGGAATTTACGGGGTGATCGCGCGGACGGTCGCGCAGCGCTCTGGCGAGTTCAGCATCCGACTCGCGCTCGGCGCGCAGGTGCGGGACATCACCCGTCTCGTGCTCGCCTCCGGCGTGCGGCTGGCGCTGATCGGTTCCGCGCTCGGACTGCTCGGGGCGGTCGGCATCTCGCGGCTGCTCGCCTCCGCCTATCCCGGCATGCGCATGGACAGCCCGCCCGTCATCCTTGGCGTCACGCTGCTGTTGGTCGCCGTCGCGCTGATCGCCTGCTATCTCCCGGCGCGCCGCGCGGCGGGGATCAATCCGATCGAATCGCTTCGGGCGGAGTAGGGGAGGGAGATATCCGGCTGGCCCGCGCTGGCTTCTCGTCCGCTGGTCTTCCGCGGGCTTCGGTGCCAGCATCGGCCGATGCTCTTTGCACGCGCGGCTCTCACCTTCGGGTGGCTATTCGCCGTGGCCGGCGTCGCGAGCGCGCAACGGATCCCCACTTCGGCCTCGCACTTCGTCGTCCGCGCGGAGCAAGGCAGCGCCGGAATTACGCTGACCGGGACTCTTATCGACTGCGCGTGCGTGAGTGCGGTGATCGATCTGGACGTGCTGAATTTACGCTCGTCGGTCCCGCTTCCCATCCGGCGCGATGTAACTGGCTCCCCGGTGCTGCTCGGGACGCTGCAAAAGATCGACCGCGCCAAACGCTGGCGCTATCAATATCGCGTTCGCTACTGCATCGGCCGCAGCGGCGCGCGGCCAAATCTGGGACACGTTTATCGACTACCGTTTCCGATCGTCGCGCAGTTCCGGATCGGACAGGGCTACGGAGGCGCCTTCAGCCATCAGGTCGGCGGTCCGTCGGAGTTCGCGGTCGACTGGGGCATGCCGGAAGGCACCCCAGCGCTGGCCGCGCGCGAGGGCGTCGTGGTCGCGCTCCGGACCGATCAGGACCGTGGCGGCGCGACCGAGGAATTCCGCGGTCGGGCGAACTACGTGATCGTCGAGCACGCCGACGGCACGCTGGCAGAATATGATCATCTGCAGCGGGATGGCATCCGGGTTGGAGTCGGGCAACGCGTATCGGTCGGCGATCTCCTCGGTCTGTCTGGCAACACGGGCTTCTCCAGCGGACCCCACCTCCACGTGCGCGTTTACCACGTCATCGGACCCGCGCGCGTCGAAGGCTTGCCCGTTCGCTGGGATACCACCGCGCGATACGAGCCCGCCCGTCAGCCCGGACAACTCCCGTTCCGCCTGCATTTGTTCTGGCTGATTCCATCCGAGGCGCGCCCAGCTCTCGTTGGCGATGCGCGCGGCGTCGAGCCCCGACGCGACACGAAGAATGAGTAGCGAACGACCGAATTTCCCCGGCACCTTCTTTGAACCGTCGAACAACAATTAGTCTATTTCATAGACCTCAACGAGTGCGACCCCAGTGGTGCCCCCGACGCCGCTGACGATCGCCGTGAACGCACCGTCCTTGAGTGTGACGAGAAGTGACGATTCGCGCGGATCCGTTGGGGCAAAGCCAGTGGCGTTGATCGCGTTTACGTCGTTTCCAGTTTGCCAATTGTCGTTGGTGGCGATCACGGTCGATCCAGACAGCAGGGTTAAAAACGGGTCGGATAGGGTCCCCGGAACGCTTCCGCTCAACGAGGGTCCGATGGCCCGAATCATTACTCGTTTCGCCCCATTGCGAATGACGAAGCCAGCAATGAGTTGATTCGCACCGGATCCCACGCTCCCGCGCGTCGAGATATTGACGAGATGATGCGCAAGGTTTTCTCGGGTTGCGTTAAAGTACGCCGTGGTGCCAGCTACGGAATAGGTGCCATTAAAAACCCCGCTGGTCAGGGTCCCGGAACCGCTTATCGCGAGAGCGCCGGGGTAGCCGGTTGCCGTGAAAGTTCCATTTTGCGAGTACGTTCCAATCCCTCCCTGGAGTCCAGCTGTCGTATTTGCCAACGCGTAAATGTTACCGGCAGGAGTGAGCACAAAGCTCGCGTAATTGAGCGAGCCGTCGGCCTGAAACCAGAGCGTGCCGGTGTATCCGCCCTGCAAATTTCCTTGCACGCTGTTTAGCACCGTTCGGGGGGCGCTGAACGGCTGACCACCAATCGTTCCGCTCACACCGGTTCCCGTAAAATTTGCGACCACATTGCCTGCCGTGGTCGAGAAAGAAGCTGAGCCATTCACAGACGGGGAAAAATTGCTCGAGGCCACGACTTGACTGGAGGGATTGATGTAGCCAAAAAGCGACGGTGAATCCGTGCTATCCGCCACGTAAAACACAATCTTCGCACCCGAAAGGGTGGTTTCGTAGACGCCGCGATAACTGAAGGGCGGCGCTTGAGCGATGACCGTGAGGTGGAACGCGCCGGATATTGCCATGAGCAACGCACCGAGAACGCATCTGATCATATCTGGATTCTAAGAAGAACCGCGCTCGAAAGCAAGGATCGAATCTCCAGCGACGAGCGCAGCGGAGGCGCCTCCCGCCGCGAGACGAAGAATGAGTAACTGCTCGGCGAAACCGCGCTCAATTTGTGGCGGGCGCGGGGGTCTGCCACCTTTCTCCCGCGCTTCGTCGGAGGCCTTTGCCTTCGCAGCCGTGCGTGCCGCTCAGGCGGATTTGGCGTCGGGAAAATGCTTCGGACGGCACGCCTCCATCGCCCGGGAGAAGTCGGCCGCGAACTTCACGCGATCGGGTTCCGGAACGCGCTGCTGCAGGCTGACGAGGAGTGGGAAGAGGTCTTGAACGGCGAGTAGCTCCGCGGCTTCCAGACACCAGCTTCCCCCGAAAGTGCCGCAGAGTTCCTCGCCGATCGCGCCGAGCGCGCGGGGATCCCGCCGTTTTGCGAGCCCGATCATGGCTTCGCCCCGAATCTCGTCATTCTCATCGCGAAGCAGAGCGGCAAGGGCATCGCGCAGGGCCGGACTGTCGAAGTCGCACTGAGTGCCAAGGCCGAATGCCGCCCAATCCCGGACGCCGAGATCGGGGTCAGCTGCGAGCTGGATCAGTTCAGCGATCGCCCTCTCGTCTTCGTGGCAACTCAGGGCGAACACCGCGGCGAATCGGAGAAGCGGATCCGGGCTTTTCGCCAGGGGAAGCACGAAGGGGATGGCTCGAGAATCTTTTCGATGACCCAGCGCGTATGCCGCTTCCTTTGCGACGCGCGGAGCCGGGTCCGTGAGAAGCGGAATCAGGATCTCCAGTGACTCGGGAACAAACGTCCGATCGCCGCAGCCGAGCTGCGCGAGAACGCGCGCGCCGGTTATCCGATCGAGGGGATCCACGCTGGACGCGTAGAGGGCGCCGAGATCGAACTCGACCTTCCCGCCGCGATCGTGGACGAGGCAGAGCGCGGCTTCGTCTTCCTCATCCCGATCCAGCGAGTCGCGAAAGGCCCGCACGACGCATTCGCTCGGCGTGGGATGCGCTGAGGCCTCGCTTCTCGCCGATTTTTCCGACATCCCGTGAAGCTGCGCGGGTGGTTCCAATGCGCAATTGGCTGCGGCGGGACGAATGCTCGGCGCTGGGGGCTGCGAACGGCTTTGTCGTCGAAACCGCCCCGTGGAGGCCGGACCGCGTGGACGTTCGCCTTTCGCCTCGCCGTTGCGCGCGGTCGGTTACCCGACGGGTCACCCTACCGGAGAGCGTGACCGAGCTTCCTCGGGTGGCACACAATGATGCGTCCAGATATTGACCAGATGATGCGCAAGGTTTTCTCGTGTCGCGTTTAAATACGCCGTGGTGCCAGCTACGGAGTTGGTGCCATTGAATACCCCGCCGGTCAGGGTCCCGGACCCGCTAATCGCCAGAGCGCCTGGGTAGCGGGTTGCCGTGAAGGTGCCGTTCGCAGGTACGTTCCAATCCCCGCCTGGAGTTCAGAAGCGGACGGCAGTTTCAGCAGCCTCCAGAACTCGGCCATCTCCACGAGTCCCTCGGCATCACGCTGCTCAGCGAGAGCTCGGGGATCCTGACGATCAAGCTCCGCAGCGTTTGATTCCGACGGCGACGGCGTTTCGCCCTGCCGCGACCGAGACACCCAAGAGTGGGTGCGATTAAAAATGGGTGAGGCGGTTTGGTTCAGTTCCAGAGGTGAGTCCAGAGTTGATTGGCGCGAAGGACGCGGAGCTGGGCGATGGATTCAGCGGTCTGGGGAAGCCAGGAAGTGCCGGCCTTTTTCAGGCGAGCCTGCAGGACATGGCGGTGACCGGATTCGATGAGTCCCGAGCCGATGGGCAGGCCGTCGCGCAA
>JBBQFQ010000090.1:0-14735 GCA_038322235.1 Chthoniobacterales bacterium | reverse complement strand
ACCCCAAGCACGACGCCGATTTCGACGCGGACTCCAAGCCCGACGGCGACACCGACACCTACACGCACTGAAACTCCGACACCGAGCCCGACGGCCACGCCAAGTCCGACACGAACGGCGACTCCCAGTGCGACGCCGACTTCGACGCGGACCCCAAGTCCGACGCTGACCCCGACCCCAACCCGCACACCGACACCGACACGCACTGAAACTCCGACACCGAGCCCGACGGCCACGCCAAGTCCGACGCGAACGGCGACCCCAAGCACGACGCCGACTGCGACCCGGACTCCGAGCCCGACAGCGACACCGACGTCAACGCGCACTCAGACGCCGACGCCGAGCCCGACGGCCACGCCAAGTCCGACACGAACGGCGACTCCCAGTGCGACGCCGACTTCGACGCCGACATCCACCGCGTCGCTCGTTGCGGGACTGATCGCGACCAGCACACCGAGCCCGACGTCATCGTTAGGATCAAGCGCGAGCCCGTCGATGCTTCCAGTTACGGCCAGCCCGAACGACGCAACTCCCACGATCGTGATGACTTCAGCACCGACCGCCACGCCGTCGCCAATCACGCGAGCGCCCAGGGAAATCCTGCCGCCAACGATCGCGCCGACGCCGACGCCAGGGGAGTCTGTGACGCCCGCGTCACCGGCGAACTCGTCGCGGGGCGTACGCGCGCTCATTATGTTGGCGATCGGTACCCAGACGCTGGTGTTCTGGGGCTACGTCGTTGTGGCGACGTGGAAGCGCCGCCGTCGGAGGAAAGCGTGATTTCTGCGAATTCCTGTTGCGACCTCCCGGGAATGGGGGATACTTCGGAACTAAATCGCGGGGTGGAGCAGCCCGGTAGCTCGTCAGGCTCATAACCTGAAGGTCAGAGGTTCAAATCCTCTCCCCGCAACCAAATTTCCAGCGTGTCCCACGGGACGCGCTTTTTCGTGTTGGCGGATCGCAGCGGATGGACGCCGGCGGGCGACACCTCAGCGTTGGCGGCCCTGAACTCTCCGGGCCCTTGTATCCCCCCGCAGGCACGCGTTTTTTCGCGCGGATTTCGCTTCGCGCGGCGCGGCGGTGGCGCTTCGGTCGCGGACCCTATCGATGGCTTGGCCAGAACGGCAAACCGGTCGAAGCTCAGGGCCGCGCAATCCTTATGAAAGAACTCTCCGCGTGCCGCATCGTGCTCGTCGATGACCCGCAGCGGAACCTCGATGTCCTCGCTGCCGCGCTGACGCGGAACTCCAAGTTGAGCGTCGCGCCGAGCGGCGAACGAGCCCGGGAGAGCGCAGCACGGACACCCCTCGATCTCGTGCGGCTCGACAAAATGCTGCCCGGCGACGATGACTACAAACTACGAGGTCTGCCGCCGCTTTCTGAGAATGCCAGAGGTGGCGGACGGGAGCACTGGTCCGGACATTATCCCCTCTAGACCTCCAACCCAGCCCCCCATGTCCCTCGACATCAAGATCAAGCGTGAGGCCGACCTGCAGCACCAGTCCACGCTCACCGTGGAACTCGGTGGGAGCCTCGATACCGCAACCGCGCCGCAACTCGAAAAGCAACTGAACGCGGCGCTCGACGAGACGGTGCGGAACCTGATCTTCGACCTCGAGAAGCTCACCTTTATCAGCAGCGCCGGGCTGAGGGTCTTTGCCGCCAGCCGTAAGTTCATGAAGCAGCGCAATGAACCGGTTTTATTCGTTCACCTGCAGCCGCACAATCCAGGAAGTATTCGAGATCGTGAAGGCGCTTCCGGGCATCTCCATCTTCGAAAACATTGCGGAATTCGACGCCTATCTCGCCGCCCGCCAGCGCATGATTCAAGAGGGCAAGTAGGTGCGCGTGGGTAACTTTCGCGACCAGTCGGCAGGATCCTCGCGCGCGCGCGATTCTCAGGCCTTGCGACCCGCTTTGGCAGATCTCCCTGCGCTCGTGGCCTCGCCGCTCATTTTTCGGCGAGCAACGCCTTCCGCACCTCCGCGAGTTCCGCGCGCTTCGCGTCGCTGACCTGCGGGTAGTGGAGTTCCAGCGTGCCCAGCGCATCGACGACGGCCGCCGCCACGACCGCACGAGTGTACCATTTGTTGTTCGCGGGAACGACGTACCAGGGCGAATCCTCCGTCGCGGTCGCGCGAATCGTCTCCTCGTACGCCTTCATGTAGTCATCCCAGAACCCTCGTTCCTTGACGTCGTTGGCGGAGAACTTCCAGTTCTTGTCCGGTTCGTCGAGGCGGCCGAGGAAGCGCTTTTGCTGCTCCTCTTTCGAGACGTGGAGGAAAAATTTCAGGACGATGGTGCCGCTCCGGCGGAGGTAGCGCTCGAAGGCGCGGATATCCTGAAAGCGCTCTTCCCAGATTTTCTTGGTGATACACCGCTCGGGCAGCTTCTGCCCCTGCAAGAACTCCGGATGCACTCGCACCGCGAGGGTCTCTTCATAGTAGCTGCGATTGAAAATGCCGATTCGACCGCGCTCCGGCAATTGTTTCACGCAGCGCCAGAGAAAGTCGTGATCGAGCTCCTCCGCGCTCGGGACCTTGAACGACGAGACTTGGCAGCCCTGCGGATTCACGCCGGACATCACGTGCTTGATCGTCCCGTCCTTCCCCGCGGCATCCATGGCCTGAAAGATGAGCAGCACCGACCAGCGATCCTGCGCGTAGAGAATGTCCTGCAACTCGGCGAGTGCCTCGACCCCCGTCCGGAGCGCCTCACTGGCGCGCGGCTTGTCCTCGGCCTTGAGATCGCCCGTGTCCTCGGGGTCCACGTCCTTGAGCCGGAAATCTTCACCCTCTCGGACGCGGTGACGCTTGGAAAGACGGTGGGACGCTTCGATCACTTCGCTGAGTTTCATGGGCGGGGATGAGTTGGAGAAACGGGTTGTGCGGAAGCACTGCCGCTCACTATCTCCCGAGCCCGGCAGGTCGGCCATCGGCGTTTGCTCTCGCGCCACCGAGGCGGAGCTGGCGCCCCGCTTCTCCACACGGCCCGCGGTGGGATCACTGAGTCGACGAACGCCTGCAGGCGACACGTCCGCGTTGGCCAGAGGCCGAGGTCCGGTCGATAGATCTTGTTGTCATGCCTATCCGTCCTTGTGGTCTCCTTCGCCAAACCTGGGTTCTGAGCGTGCTGGTCTCGAGTGGGATGATCTTCGCGGCGCGGCTGCCCGGCGCTGTGGCGCCCGATTCCGCGACGCTGCCGGCCATGTGCGCGGACCGCGCTGCGATCGAACGCGTCTACCATGAGCACCGTACGGGGACGAAGCCTGACTTCGCCCAAGCGATGCCGGCGGACTTGATCGAAAAGCTCGTGCGGCAGGACGCCCACAAAGAGGCCGTGCTGCTCAAGACGTATTCCTTCGAGGTCACGCCCGCGGTGCTGGCTGCCGAGGTCCTGCGGATTGACACGACCACGCGCGCTCCCGAGGTGCTCGCGGAGTTGAAGCAGGCGCTTGGGAATGACCCGGCGAGATTCGCGCGGAGTGTGGCGCGTCCGATCGTCGTGGAGCGCGAGCTGCGCCGATGCTTCGAGAACGACGCAAGCTTGCACGGCGCCCAGCGTCGCGTCGCGGAACAGATCCGGGAGGATCTCCGTGCTGGGAAAGCGGTCGAGGGGCTGCGCGACGTGACGTGGCAGCTCACCCCCCGTCCGGAGGGGACCGGTTCAGAACCCGCGGGACCGCCTCCCCAGACCAAGGGCACGGCCAAGGGAGGCGTCTATTCCGTGGAGGCCACCGCGCAGGTCGCCCAGGCGCTGACGCCGCCCCCGGAAGCGCGGGACGAAAAGCAGTATTTTGACGAGTTGAATCCCGAACTCCAAAACGTGCTGCGCGCGCAACTCCAGAAACCGGATGACGTCAGCGCCGTGATCGAGACCTCCGGCGGCTTTCTCGTCTTTCAGGCAAAGGAACGCACCGCCGCCACGCTCAGCGTCCGCTCGTTCTCGCTCCCGAAGCGCAGCTACGAGGAGTGGCTGGCTTCCCAATAGAACGTCGAACATCGATCACGCACCAGTCCGCGTGCTGAAGTGCGGTTCCACGGGTCGGAGATCCGGAGGGGTTAGCGGGAAATCCTGGTGGGCGAGAAAACTCGCAGGACCGAAACCGAAGTCTCCCGCAGAGGCGCTAAGGCGCGGAGGCCTGAAGGATTGATCCTCTGCGTCACCGCCTCATCGCCTGCGCCTCTGAACTTCGATGTTCGATGTTCGACGTTCAACGTTCAACGTTCAACGTTCGATGTTCTCCGGGTTCCGCTAACCCCTCCGGTCCCCTGGAAGCGCCCTTCAGCGCGCGGCCTGCAGCGTGATCGAACAGGTGGCGAACCGACCCTGGTCGTCCACCGCTTTCACCTCGTAGCGGCCGGGCTCGGGGCGCCACGCGAGGGGCTCGAGCGGAGCGGTCACGCCGACGAAGGCGCGGTCCGCAAACCAGTAGATGCGCGTGGCATCGGCGGCGCCTTGGGCACGTAGCACCACCGCCGGACCGTCCGCGTTTCCGGTCTCCGGCCGACGGAGATAGATGACGTCCGGCCGCGGGGAGAGAATGCGCGGCGCTCCCGCGGTGCCGCCGCTGAGCTCACGGCCGGTCTCGGCCAGGAACGGAGGCGGCAGGCGTCGCGGGACGCCGGCCTGCCGGAAGAGCGCCCGCAAATCGTGGGGCCAGAATTCATAGACCTCCCGCCGCAGCTGACGCGTTCCGTCGTCGACCGGCACGCGTTTGCCACTGGCCGCATCGACCAGCACCTCCTGGTGAATCTCGCAGGCGCCGATCGGCGAAATTCCCGGGATGAACCAGCCGGCCTGGCGATGCGTGCACGCGGCGGACGGGAGCTGACCCGAGACCGCGCAAAAGTCCACCCGTCGGACATTCAGATCCGTCCGGACTGGCTCCGGCGCGATCCGCAGGCCGCTGCGTTTCAGGCTGGCGATCATTTGGAAGAGCAGCGGTCCAGCACACTCGCGGCCGACAAAGGCCGGATTGCGTGAGCCATCGAAATTGCCCACCCAGGTGAGGAGCACGTGATCGCCCAGAATCCCGATGGCCCATGCGTCGCGGAATCCGTTCGAGGTTCCCGTTTTCCACGCGATCCGCAGTTCGTGCCCGGCGGGAGGTGGATTCTCCCGCAGCATCGCCAGCGTGAGGAAGGCGGCTTCGGGGCTCAGCAAGCGGGCTCCGGCGGCGGCTGGCTCTGAATCGACGCGCCGGAGGGGGAGAACTTCGCCGCCCTTGGTCAGGGAGGCATAGAGCCGCGCCAGATCCTGCATCGTGACCTCCCCGCCACCGAGGGGCAGCGTCAGGCCGTAGTCGGCGTCGGCGCGGGGGAGTCGGACGCCGGCGGCGCGCAGAAATCCCGGGAAGGATGGACGTCGGAGCTTCGAGGCCAGTTCGATCGCCGGAACGTTGCGGCTCCGAACGAGGGCGTCCACGGCGCGCACGGGCCCGATGAAGGCCCGATCAAAATTCTCCGGGTCGTAGTCACCGAAGCGGCGGGGAGCATCGGAGAGCAGCGTGAGCGGATGAATCAGCCCCTGATCGAGGGCCAGAGCGTAGATGAATGGCTTCAGGGCGGATCCCGGCGACCGCGGCTGGCGCGTCCCATCCACTTGGCCGGGAAGCAGCGCATCGCTGAAATCGGCGGACCCCACCTGGCCGCGAATCGCCATCGTCCGGGTGTCGATCAGCAGCGCCGCGGCATTCCGGATTCTCCGCGCGGCCTGCGTGCCGATGAACGTCCGCAGGCTCTGCTCCATCGCCTCCTGCCGGCCGAGATCGAGGGTGGTGCGAACGATTCCCGTGGCCGCGCTTCGCTGCACGGCGGCCGTAAAGTGAGGCGCCAGGAACGGGCGGGGTGGGGGAACAAGCTGGAATTCTCTTCCGAGCGGATCGACCGCCGGACGGGCCGCGAGGAGCCGGCTCCACAACCGCGCGTGGGCCGCGGAGAGCGCGGGATTGGCACGCCCCGGTTGCGGCTGACGTCGCGCCGGGCTCTGCGGGATGGTGACCAACGCGACGGCCTCCGGCAGCGAAAGTCCCCCGGCCGGCTTGCCGTGATACAGCAGACTGGCGGCGCCGATTCCCTCCACGTTTCCGCCGTAGGGCGCGAGGTTGAGATACGCTTCGAGGATTTGGTCCTTCGCGTAGTGGCGCTCGAGTTGCAGCGCCCGGAACATCTGCGTGAGCTTTCCGAGCGCGGACCGCGTCTGCAACCGCCAGCGCAGACGCGCGAGCTGCATCGTCAGCGTCGAAGCGCCGCCCCGCGCGGGACCGAGCCCGGCGAGACCGCGAGCGGCGCTCGCCACCGAGACGGGATTGATGCCGGGATGGCGCCGGAAATAGCGGTCCTCCTGGAACAGGGTCGCATCGATCAGCGTCGGCGAAATCTCCGCCAACGGAGTGAAGAGCCGCAGCTTGTCGTCTGGCGTTCGCGTCACGCGCAGCAGGGTTCCGTGGCGGTCGCAGATCGCCTGCGAGAACGTCACGTCGCCGAGCAGGGCGGGCTTCGGCAGCGCGAGCCAGCCGATCCCAGCCACGCTGAGCGCGCCGAGGCCGCCGGCCAGCAAGCGCCGGCTCCGTTTCTTCGGGCTGCCCCGGAACGCGTCTCTCATGGCGCCACGACTTTGATCCGGCTCGCGACGCCACGGGCGTGGATTGCGCGGTCATACATCGACTCCGCCGCGGGCGGCGGCACGGTGAACTCGCCGCGCGCTGTCGCCTTGATCGAATAGCTGATCGTGCGCGTGGTCGGTCCAATGGTCCCGAAAAGGATCACGCGATCCTCCCGCACGTCGACATAGTCCATCCCGAACCGGCCCGATCCCGGCTCGACGGAGCGATCCGCGATTTCGAATCCGCCCGGGAGCAGGTCGAGTACCGCGACGTTCGAAATGCTGCCGCCCGTCTTGCTCCGGATTTTTAAGACGATCCGGATGCTTTCGCCCACCTTGGCGGTTGTCCGCGGCGTGCCGTCGGGCAGGAGAATTTCCCGCACCACCTCGAGGCCGTCTGCCACGATGCCGACCGGGGGACGTCGATCGTATCCGGCCTCGATCACCTGCTGAAAGGCGCCGACGGCGCCCGTCGCGCCCGCGGTTTTCATCTCGAAGCGGATCGCTTTTCCCTCCGGCGAGAACGCTCCCCGCCGCAGGAGTGCAGACCCTGTCGTGACCAGCGCTTTGGCTTGCTTCGTCGCGCCGATCTCGCTGATCGCGAGCCCGGGTGGATTCGCCTGCACGAGGCGCGAGTAGCCCTTCAACGCGAGGACCGCATACGCCGCGGAAAGCGTGTTGTAGGCGCCGGTCGAGATTGGCCGGAGGAGCGTTTGGAGATCCGCCGCCTTCCACGCGCGGAGGCGTTTCGGGAAGCGCGCCGCCAGGATCGCGGTGTATTGCGCATCTGCGCCGAGGGGCGTGTGAAAATCCCACCACTCGGTGCGTTCCAGCTTGCCGGGCAGGTACTCTCCGATCAGCCGCTCGGCCTCCTCGGTCTTTTGGAGGAAGGAAAGCGTCGCCGCCACGTGGGCCCCGCAGAGATCGTTCTTCCAGGTCTTGGCGAACGCGCTCCGATTCAGCCAGTCGGTCAGGTTCAGCAGATAGTTCGTCGTGACGACACCTTCCCGCGTGAGGAGGTGGATCGCATAAGCGAGGGTCCGCCCCTCGCGCAGGGAGGAAGGCGAAGTACCTGCCATTTTTTGCAGCCGGCCGAGGGCTTTCTGGAGCAAATCGGCCGGCGGGGCAAAGCCGAGGGCCTTCGCCTCGATCAGGAAATGCGCGGCGTAAACGGAGACGAAATCGATCCCCGTTCCGCCCTCGTTGTTCCAGTAGCCGAAGCCGCCCTGGTCGTTCTGGCGGGCGCGGAGCATCGCGTAAACCTTCGTCGCCTGGGCGAGCGCTTCGGCGCGCGAGAGTCCGATGTCGGCTTCGTCCGCCAGCGCGATCCGCGCGAAGGCGCCGCTCACGAGCTGCTCGGTGCAGCCGTTCGGGTATTCGTGCAGATACGTCTCCAGACCGCGCGCGAGTCCGAGCGGCAGCGCCGAGACGGTCGCCTCCAGCTTGCGAAACTCCGGATAGAGATCGCGCTGGACCGGAACGTCGACGCTCGGGTCGGTGAAGTTTCCTCCGCGCAACTCGACCGCGTAGGCGGTGGCCGGGCGGACGCTGAGCGTGCGTTTGGCCAGACTCTGCTCGCCCGTCGTCGCGGTCGCGCGAAACGTTAGATCGGCGGAGCCGAGCGCCTCGCGAACTTTTACGCGGACGGTCGTGCTCGTCTCGCGGCCCTCGCTCACCCGCAGTTCGAGCGATGCCGGCGAGACGAGTTCGAGCTGCGCCGACGGCTCGATCGCGAGGCGGACGAGCGCGTTGTCGCCCGAGCCCTCCACGTTGTTCGCCACCGTGACGCCAGCTTCGAATTCATCGCCGGGCGCGGCCATCGTGGGAATCGACGGCGTGATGATGAACGAGCCGCGCACCAGCGCCTTCGTCTCCGCCGAGCCCACGGCGTCCGGCGCACAGGAGACGGCCATCACCGCGAGGGTGCCGTTGAAATAATCCGGGACTTGATACGTCACCTCCTGTTCCGCCGGGCCGGCTTCGATCACGCCGGACCAGAAGACCACCGGTTCCTCCGTGACGCGGCGAAACGGGTTCAACGTTTTCGGCGGTCCGTCGTCGCCATCGCCCCCGGTCGCGGACGTCGAGCGGAGCAGCGAAAATTCCGGCAAGAGCTGGTCGACGATCTGCGATGTCGTCACCATTAGCGCCGCCCGGCGGAAGAAGTGCTCCAGCGGATCGGGCAGCTTGTAGTCGCTCACCTGGTGGATGCCCTTGTCCACGGCGTAGACCACGATCCGGGCCGGTCGGTCTGCCTTGAACCTGATCTTCAGCGGCTCGCCGGGCTTCACCTCGGCTGCCGTCCTCACTTCGAGCGAGAGCCGGCGTCCCTCTCGATTCACCGTGATGGGGGCGACCGCGTAGCTCAGGGGACTCGCGTAGATCTCGCGGGAATCGAGCGCGCGCACGAAACTGACATTCACGTATCCCGTACCGTCGAAGTCGGCCGGGATGCGTAGCTTCTGAATGCTGCTCGGTTGATCCGCCTTGAACCAGGCGTGTGCGTAGACCCTGTCGCGCTCGAGCGTGATGAGACCACATCCAGTGTAGGGCGCGGTGATGCCGATCTCCACGATTTCGCCCGCCTTGAATTCCTTGCGCGGGAGCTTGATCTGGAGCTCGGCATTTTTGTCCTGCACTCGCGCGTTCGCGCCCTCGCCGATCACGCTGTAGCGCACGCGCGCCAGCCGGCGCCCCGCGGCGTCGATGAGGCGGATCTCGAAGGTCCCGGGCTCGGCGCAAACGAGGGGCACGTTGATTCCCGCCGCGGGGACGCTTGCTCCGGAGGTTCCCAGCGGCTTCTCGCGCTTGACCGACGTGTAGCGGTAGCTGCCGTTGTCCTGCCTCGAGAGCACGGCGATCTGCGCCTCCTCGACGCGTTCCAGCGTCAGGCCGTCGAGCGCGACCGGCTGGAGCTCGCGGTCCAGCGCGAGAAAGCGGACGGATCGATCCGCCCCGGCTTTGATCGCGTGCAGGCTGCCATCCGGCTTCCAGCCGACCACGTGGTCCAGCGGGGAGATGAGCGTGGAGGTCGACGTGGAGACGCTCCGGCCTGATTCCGCTTCGAATCCGTCCACCTGGAACTGGACGGAATAGGTCGCGTCGGCGAAGCGCCAGAGATCGAGCGTAAACGTCGATTCGCCGGCGTCATCGGTCTTCTGCTTGCCCAGCTGGACCGTCTCCGGCGACTCCTCCTTCTTTCCCTCCCGGAGCGGATCGTAGAACGTCCAATCCTTGTAGTCGGCGAACGCGAAGCCGCGCGGCGAGATCTCGAGCTTCGCCTCGAGGCGGCGATCCGTCGCGGGCGTGCCGTAGAGATTCTGCAGCGTCACGGCGGCTTTCAGATCTTCCGGCGTCAGCCAGCCGCGGACCGCGGGCTGCGAGAGCTTCACGGCGATCTTCATCGTGTCCGGCAGGAACTCCTTCACGTTGAAGCTGGCCGTTCCGAGCACGGTCTTGCGCTTCCCGTCCTGCAGGAGGTGCAGGCGGAGCGTGTAAGGTCCGGTCGGCGATTCCACCGTGGTCTCCAGCGTCGCCTCGGCCATGCCGGACGCCGGCAGCGCGAACTTCGTCACCCGGCTCTCGTGTCCGGTGGCATCGATGACTTCGAGTTCGAGCGGCACGCCCTCGAGCGAGCCCCGCCAATCGCGCTGGTGGACGATCGAGGCGATGCGCACGCTGTCCCCCGGGCGGTAAACGCCGCGCTCGGTGAAGACGAAGGCGTCGAGTTCGGCGCCGGACCGCGCTTCCACGCCGCCGACGTCGAAACGCGAGAAATCAAGGCCGCGGTCGCGGGCGCGGTAAGGCAGGAAAGCGACGTCATCTCCGCGGCGCGCCACGAAGGCCACCGGCGTCTGCTCCCGCGTGAGCTTGCTCACCGCGGGGAGACTGGCGCGTCCATCGGGTCCGGTCAGAATGCTCGCGAGCGGGACCCCATTCTTCGCGATGATCTCCACCGTCACGCCGCCGGCCGGCTGGCCCGACTGCAGCGAGGCGACAAAGACCTCGCGCGTTCCATCCGCATTCGCCTTCGCGATGAGCCCGAGGTCGGTCACGAGGACGAAGCGGCTCTCCGCTGCGCTCTCGATGGGTTTCTTGGTCCGCGGATCGATCGCCCGCGAGCGCAGGAGAAAGAGACCCTGCCGGAAGCGTGCCCCGCCTTCCGGAGTCCGGAGGTGTTTCGAGAAATCGAAGGCGGCGTAGTTCGCCTCGAAGCGATTCCGCAGCGCAATCGGCTGGGTCTCGGTCACGATCCGCGCGAGGTTCTCCTCGTTGAAGAAATCACCGCGGAACTCGGGCGCGCTGAACGCCCCGCTGGTCTGGCTGACGAGGTGATTGATCTGGTCCGCCGGCACCTGCGCGAGGCGATGTTCGATCAAGGCAACGCCCCGCGTTTTCAGCGAAAGTTTGCGTTCCCCGCCGAGCGCGAGCACTCCGCCCTCGCCCTGGATCTCGAGTTCGATCGCGGGCACCGGCACCTTCGCGACCACCGTGTACTCCGCCCCGAGCTCGTAGTCGCCCGGAGCCTTCAGGCCCTTGGGAAGCCGGATGTAAAGCCGGCCCTCGGTCGGGACGACGAGGCGAAACGTGTGCGCCTCGCCCGCGGGCTTGTCGGTCGGCACGACCGTGCACGCCACCGGTTTCGCGTCCTTCAGCGCCGCTTCGTCCACCTCACCGACCGCCCATTCATCGAAGAGGATCGGTTCCGGCGCCTCGGCCTCGCGATCACGCTCTCCGCGCGCAGAGGTTTCCGCGTCCTCGTTGTCGTCCGCCTCGCCGCGCTTTCCTTCGCTCTCCTCTTCGCTGTCGTCGGTTGCGTCGCTGGATTCCGGTTCCGGCCGCTCCACGCGGGGATTCCGCGCCGGGAGGAGCCACACCTGCAGCGCCTTGGCGATCTCTTCGGGACGGGCCGCCGCTGTCGTGCGGACGAGCAACATCTGCTCGGGCTCGCCGCTCGCCTTTCGCGCGATGAAGGTCTCCACGCCGGCGATCCGGAAGAAGCTGTACCTGTCAGGCACGCGCACCTTCGCCGTCGCCGCCTCCTTCGTGATCGCCCCGCCCTGCAGCGTGCGCAGACCTTCGCGCACGTTCACCCGGAGGAAGTCCTCGCGTTCCGGGAGGGCGATGGCTTCCGTGCGGAAATAGTAAATGCGCTGGTGCTCCCCGGCGGTCAGCGAAAACTTTCGCCCGATGGCGAGCGCCTTCAACGTCGGCGATTCCCCGATCACCTCGAGCTCCACCCGGTTGGTCAGCTCCGCGAGGTCGGTCCGGTGGGTCAGGCGGATCGTCGCCGTAATCTGCTTCACGCCCTCCGCGCTCGGGTCCTGGTAGAACTCGATCGCGTCCACGCTCGCGTTGAAAGCGGGCGTCTCCGCTTCCAGATCATAGCGCGCCAGTTTTACCTTCGGCGTGAAGAGCGTGTGCTTGAGGAGAATGCGGTAGCGGGTGTCGGCGGGCCAGTCCTGCGCCGGCGTGAAGACCAAGAGCGAGTCGCCGGACCAATCCCATCGGCCCGGCATCGGCGGGTCCAGCCGGATCCCGCTGGAGATCGGACGATTCACGTCCTCCAGTCGCGCGACGGGCTTGGAAAAGGAGATCGCGAGGTTCCGCGGAATCAGCGTCGCGTCCTTCGTCCACGGCGTCACTCCGGGGTCGAGGACCCGCGCTTCCACGAGCTCCGGTTTCGGTCGGGTGCGCGACCAATGCACGCCGGCCCAGATGCCGGAAAGGGCGATCGGCAGCAGCACGGCCGCGGCAAGCGATCGCCCCGGGTGGGTTTGCGGCGCGCGGGCGAGGGCGAGAGCCCACGCCGGCGGTTGCCAGGAGAGTTCACCAAAAGAGGCGCGCAGAACCCGGCGCGCCGACCCGAAAAGAGCCGCACTCCACGAGCGCGGCGAAGGGTTGGGGAAGGACATCGAACGTTTAAGACCTTACGCAATTGGCGCCCTGAGGGTCACGCCGATTTCAGAAAATCAGTAATCTGTGATCAGTAATCGGTAATCGGTTGTCAGCGTCCGGGGTTCAGGACGAATCAGTGCCTGGAGCGGCTGCTCATGCCGGAGGGTTTCTAAAGGGCGCGGACGGCCGAGGGGCAGCGATTATCGATTTGCCAGATGGCTGACGGAAAAAGCAGCGCTTGTCCGCCTATCTCGCGGCGCTCGGTTCCGATTTGCCAGATGGCAGACGAAAAAGGCAAAGCTTGTCTGGCCATCTCGCTCCGCTCGATTCTGATCACCGATCACCGATCACTGATCACTGATCACTGATTCCCGATTCCCGCCCCCACCGCGCCCAAAACCGCCTCCTGCTCGAGCGGACCGTTCGGATAGCCGATTGTCAGGCACTCCTCGAGATAGGCGGTGAGGAACGCCGACATGGAGCCGAGGCGTTCATATTGGCAGGTGTGGACGAGTTCGTGCGCGATGAGCGCACGATCCTTCGCCAGGCCGCGTCTGACGTATATGCCGTAGCGGAAGGACATCCCCCTGGTCTGGGCGCTGACGAGGCCCATTTGTCGGCCGATGGCCCGGAGAAGGCGCTGGGCCGGGACGGGGATCTCATCGACCTCGAGAACGCGCACCTTTTTTGGCTGCTCGACGCCGACCCTGTGGGCATCGGCAAGCGAGGTCGCGTCGAGAGGTAAGCCACGCTCGAGGATCTGTCGCTCCTGTGCCCCGGCGAACGCGACGATCCGCCCCATCAGGAGAGGCAACGCGGCTCGAAGGATAAAGAACATGGCGTGGGGGAAACCGGACGGATCCGCCCGCTGGTCTGCCGGTCTGCCGGGAGGAAGGCGAGCGGAAAGTCCCTCTGGAGCGCTTTTGGCGGCAGATCGGGCCGCGAAGCGCTCGGGATTCGATTTTCCCCGACTAAACCAGGCCCGAAAAACGCCAATTTTCACCGTTTTTCACCCGTTTTTCACCCCTTTCGCGACGCTTGCGCGGTAAATGCCTTTCCGGTGCTTTGCGCTCTCTGCGTTGCTTGTGGTTAAACCACAGAGTTTTCCGCCGGTGTTGCCGCGTTCATCCGCCGGCCGCGCGAAAGTATTTTCAAGTATTTTGAGTCGTATGCCCGTTTTCGCGATACCCCACCTGTCATAGTTCCCCTCGTCAGCCGGCCTCAAGCCGACGGGCACCCAAAAAACAAAACCAACCAAACCATGCAGACCATCAACACCAACAGCGAAAATTCGAATGCGACCTCTCTCGTCGCCTCCGCTCCCGCGGAGTTTGTCACCCCGAACCATAACCTCAACCAAAGCTCGACATCCGTCGCCTCCCCCGGCGCTGCGATGGCGACCGATGGCGTCGTCACGCTGGAGCGCGTGCAGGCGCTCACCGGGATCATCGCGCAGGCGTCCGCGCTTGTCGCGTCCTTCCCGGTCGTTCCGCCGTCCCAGCGGCGGCGGATTCGCAGCCTGACCGTGGGCGACGCGGATTTCACCGCCCGGATCAAGGAACTCTCGGCGCTCAACGCCGAGGCCGTTCCAGCCGGCTCCAGCAGCGAGGCGCTCGCGGCGCAGGACGCGGTGCACTCCGCGCTGCTCGAAGCCCGCGCGGCGCTTCAGTTCCTGACCGGCCTGGTCGAAGGCGCGTCCGTCACCACGACCGCCCAGTTTCTGGGCTCGGTCGGGGCGGCGTACAACGCGCTGAAGTTCCACCGGCGGATCGCGAATCCCGCGCTGAAGGAGCAACTTGCTCGCGCGGCCCGGCGTTTCCGCCGGACCGCACCTCCGGCGAAACCCGCGTCGACGTCGGAGGGCCAGCCCAAGCCGGCGTCCGCGGCCGAGCCCACCCCGCTGAAGCCGGCGTAAGCACAGCGAAGTCAACCCGCTGAGATGGCGGGAGATGAGCAGAGCAATCGGCGGGCGTCTCGGAGGAGACGCCCGCCTTTTTCGTGCGGTAAATGCGTTCTGACCAGGTTTCGGGAACCGCAACGTTGCGGTTCCGGACCGCAACGGAGAGGTCCGCCACCGCAACGTCGCGGTTCCGAAGCGCGACGGAGAGGTCCGCTACCGCAACGTCGCGGTTCCGAAGCGCGATGGCGAGGTCCGCGAGCGCCACGTTGCGGTTCCGGCGCGCGATGGAGAGGTCCGCTAGCGCAACGTTGCGGGTCCGAAGCGCGATGGC
>JBBQFQ010000089.1:0-15564 GCA_038322235.1 Chthoniobacterales bacterium | reverse complement strand
GTGGTGGCCAAACCCGAACGGAGGGTCGCCGAACTGCTCCAGTGCCTGGACCTCCAGCTGCCCTCCCGGCACCGAATCAGCGAAAATGTAGTGCCGAAAATCGGCCTCTGATCCGCGCCAACCCGCTTAAACACTACATCGTCCTTCAACAACTGCGGAACTTGGGCTAACGCGTCGCCGCGCGACTCAGTCGATCATTGATCGCGATCCCCAGGCCGGTGGCGGGCGCGCGCTCTGCCACGATGAGCGCGACTCCGGCATCATCGAGCCGGCGCATGGCGGCGAAGAGGTTGGCCGCGGCCTCGAGGGGATCACCAGTCGAGGAGAGATATTCGACCTGGGCATATCCCGCGGCCCGCGCGGCGGGAATTCGCGACCGTGCGAGGGCCAGCAAACCGCAGCCGGACGACGGGGCATCACCCGCCGCGTCGAGGAGAACGAGTGGCGCCCGCGGCGCATAATGGGACGCCAGCTGGCCCGGGGCGTCCGGCACCGCCAGTGCGCCCTTGATCTGGCGGACGAAACCGAAGGCCCGCAACTCGTCATGCGTCACCGGACCGGGCCGCAAGACCTCGATTACTCCGTCCTCCCGCACGCGCACGATCGTCGATTCCACCCCGTGGCGCGTGGCACCGGCATCAAGGACGAGCGGAATGCGGCCAGCAAGTTCGCTGAGGGCGTGGGCCGCCGTCGTGGGGCTGATCCGGCCGAAGCGATTCGCGCTCGGCGCTGCCAGCGGCCGACCGAAGGCCTCCACGACCCGCTGGAAGACTGGGTGCGCGCTCATCCGCAGAGCCACGGTGGGCAGGCCGGCCGCCACGAGGTCCGGGACCACTTCCGGGTTTCGCGGCAACACGACCGTCAGAGGGCCGGGCCAGAAGCGCTCCAGCAACGCCTCAGTCACGGCACCAGACTTACCGCCCGACCGAAGCGTGAGTCGCGCGACCCACTCCCGCGACGGGAGATGGCAGATGAGCGGATCGAAGAACGGGCGTTCCTTCGCCTCGAAAATCCGCGCGACCGCCGAGGCTTGGAGCGCGTCCGCGGCAAGGCCGTAAACCGTCTCCGTAGGCAGCGCGACCGGCTTGCCCGACCGCAGGGCGTCGAGGACCGCGGGAAGCGCGGCGACGAGTTCAGCTTCGGAATGCGCCGGCAAAAGGCGCGTGACGACGGACACGGCGTTTCACCCCCGGCTCAGAGCCGCGGCAGTTCCATTTGCAGCACCGCGGCGGTCTGACGCTCGCGGTAGGCTTCGAGAGCGGCCGCCACGTTACTCGCCCCGCGCGATGCCCGGACGGCGGCGAAAAACAGCACGGCGTTCCGCATACCCGCCGAGCCGAGCGCAAATGTTGCCACCGGACCCACCGGGGCGCGCTTCAACAAGGCGACCCCTTCTTCCGGCGTGAGCGCCAGCGGCACCCAGCCGACCACGGCGTCGGGCTCCCGCTCCGCTTCCGCTGCGGCCCGCGCGGGATCGTCTCCGATGACGAGAACGAAGCGCTCCGGCTCGCGAGCGACCGAGGGCACGGCCTCGAAATCGAATTCATCCAGCAACGGTTGCGCCGCCGCCCGGAACGCCTCGAGCGAGGCGTCTGCGGCGACGACGTGAATGGTCCAGTCTTCCTGCGTCACATCGCAGGTTCCGCCTTAATCGCGGACGCTGCAATCGCTTCCTCGTGTTCGCTCGCGCCATCGTCCTCGATCGGGGCCGTCGACTCATAGACCGCCTTCGGCACGCCCTTCAGGCCCCAGATCAATCCCGTCCAGGAGATCCCGCGCAGGATGTAGTAGGTGATGTCGATCTCCCACCAGTAGAAACCCTGGCGCACCGCCGCCTGGTAGCGGTGGTGGTTGTTGTGCCAGCCTTCGCCGAGCGTGATGATCGCGAGGATGAACGAATTCCGGCTGTCGTCCTTCGTGTTGAAGCGGCGCTTGCCAAACACGTGGGCCATCGAGTTGATGCAGGACGTTCCGTGGAAGAGGAACGTGGTGCTGATGAAATAGCCCCAGATGATCATCTGCCACGGGCTCGTGTCGAAGCCCCACGACCGCATCGCCGCGCCGTACACGGACAGCATCACGAGCAGGAGCGCGGAGCCCAGCATGTCGTAGCGATTGAGGAGGCGAAGCTCGGGGAACTTCGCGAGATCCTTGATCTTCGTGTAGTCGGTCGGGTGGTTCTTGTTCGAGGTCAGCCAGCCGATGTGCGACCAGAGGAATCCATGCTGCACCGGGGAGTGCGCATCGACCGGCTCATCGGAATGCCGGTGATGATGACGATGGACGTAGGCCCACCAAAGCGGCCCGCGCTGCACGCAGGTCGTGCCCGCCAGCGCCATGAGGAACTGGACGAAGCGGGAGGTGGAGTACGTCTTGTGGCTGAAATACCGGTGATAGATCCCGGTGACGAAGAACATCCGGATGAAATAGAGCGCGACCGCGGTCCAGACCGCGGTCCAGCTCCACCCCGTCCAAATGATGCCCAGGCATCCGGCGTGGAGGAAGACAAACGACAGACAGCGGGCCGGATCGATGCGTTCCGGCTGGGCGCGAATGACCTCAGGCGGGTCAGTAAAATGGTCCGAATCAAGAGCACTAACGAGCGCGTTCCAGGCGCGAGGAATGGAAATCATGGTTGTGGAAATGAGGAGGCGCGATCACGCCAAAGGTGGGTTGAAGCCAAACCGAAATACCGGCCGCGACGCGGACGGTCCGATCCATCAAGCCACCACCGGAGGGGGCCGCTGGCTCCGCTCATTTGCCCGCAACCAGCAATCTGCGAGCGCGCGCGATCCGGTCGGCCGGGCCGCAGGAAGATTCTCGCCATCGGAGTCCGGAAGGATGCCCGGCGCGCCCACCGCCGCACGACAGATGGCGATCGAGTCCGTTCCCGCCTGCGCAAAGAGATCCTGCCTCCGCGTGACCGCCGCAGTCAGGCCTGCCTGGCCTTGATCCGCCGGGGTCGCGGTGAGGATCATCCCGGAGCGATCCGGTCGTTCACCGGTCGGGGCATCGGCCAGTTCGATCTTGGCGTCGACCGGTCCCTCTGCCATGTCCCCCGCCACCACGTGGCAAAACACGGCGAAGCTCTGCAACTGGCCCTGCGCGAGCACCAGCGTGGAGAGACCAGAGAAGAAGCGCCCGAACTGCGGCACGAGCGAAGGCATCACCGGCAGGGTGATCTTCGGCATCGAGATGACGGGCATCTTCGGAAGAGTCAGCGTGGGAAACTGCGCCGGCAGGCGGTTCGCGACACTCTCCCACGCGCGCCGCATGCTTTCGCGCGCCTCCACGACCACGGCCGACGGCTGTTGGGCCGGCAGGAAGCGGAGGATGAAGGCGGAGATGAATTTCTTCACGAAACCCTTGGTCCTCGGTCTTTAACGGCAGCCGTGAGCAGGAACAAGCAAGATCAGGAAAAAACCGTGTCGCCAATCCGGATGACGGAACCTGCCGCCCGCGCCCGCGGGAGAGGTCTCTCCGGCTTGATCGGCGGCACCGTCTGCGACCGCATTGCCGGGCCGCGAACGCGGGTGCCACTGGGCAGCTTCCCCGTCTGACCCGGAGATTTCCCCGCGAGACTCGTCGTCAACGTGGACAGCGCTCCGGGAACGTGGCCATGGTGGGATTTTCCGTGAATTTCTGATGCCCGAACGCGCTCCCTCCCGCGAACTCGCGCGCTTCGTCCCGGCCAGTGTGCTGGAGCGGGTGATGAGCGACGGCCAGCCGCTTGCCGACGCCACGCACACGCGTTTTCCGGCGGCGGTTCTGTTCGCCGACATCTCGGGCTTCACGCGGCTGAGCGAACGCCTCGCGGAAAAGGGGGCGCGGGGGGTCGAGGATCTCACCCGCATTCTCAACACGTACTTCGGCCGCCTCATCGAGATCATCCACGCCCACGGTGGTGACGTCGCGAAGTTCGCCGGAGATGCCTTGCTCGCCGTGTGGCGGGCCTCCGACGAGTCTGCTCTCCCCGGCCGTGCGCACGCCGCCGCGCACTGCGCGCTGGCGGCGCGGGACGCGCTCCGGGGCTTCGAACTCGATGCCGGCGGCACGCTCGCGCTGCGGCTCGGAATCGGAGCGGGTGAGGCGGATGCGGCGACGATCGGAGGCGTCTTCGGCCGCTGGGAATACGTGGTCTATGGTCCGGCGCTGATCGAAGCGACGCACGCCGCGGCGGAGGCGGAGCCGGATCAGACGATGGCCGGGCATCACGCGTGGGAGTTCCTGCGCGGCCATTTCGACGGCACGAGCGCGGGTGCCGGAGGCACCCGCGTGAACGGCGCCCGCGAGCCCGATGTCTTCGAGCCGCTCGCGCTCCCGGAACCGTCCGACGACATCGCCGGTGTGCTGCTCTCCTACATCCCGGCGGCGATCCATCTGCGGCTCGCCGCGCGTCAGAGCGCCTGGCTCGGTGAGCTGCGGCGCATCACGGTTCTCTTCGTCAATCTGCCCGACGTGCGCGCCGACACGCCCGTGGAGACGATGCAGCGCGCGATGCGATCGCTGCAGGACGGGCTTTATCGCTTCGAGGGCAGCGTCAACAAGCTCAGCATCGACGAGAAGGGCGTGACGCTCGTCGCGGCGCTCGGTCTCCCGCCGCTGGCGCATGAGGACGATGCCATCCGCGGCCTGCGGGCGGCCCTTGAGCTGCGCTCCCGGCTCGACGCGCTGGGCTGGAGCGGGTCGATCGGCATCACGAGCGGAAGGGTTTTCTGCGGGACGATCGGCAGCGCGCGCCGGTGCGAATACACGATCATCGGAGATGTCGTGAACCTTTCGGCGCGCCTGATGCAGGCAGCCCACGGCGGCATTCTTTGCGATGCCGCCACGCACGAAGCCGCGGTGAATCGCATCGAATTTGAAACGCTCGAGCCCGTGACGGTGAAGGGAAAGGCCCGAGCGATTCCGATCTTTCGTCCGCTGGGCGAAGCCGGCCCGCACGCGCGGTTTGCGGGCGAGACCCCCATGATCGGACGCGTCGCCGAGCAGCACTTGGTGCAGAACCGGCTCGATCTCCTCGCCGCCGGACGCGAGGGTGGCGTGGTCGTGATCGAAGGCGAAGCGGGGATCGGAAAGTCGCGTTTCGTCGCCGGCATCGCCCAGAGTGCCGGAAGACTCGGCCTGCGCGCCATCATCGCGGGGGCGGATGCCATCGAGCGGTCCACGTCTTACTTCGCGTGGCGCGGCGTCTTCCGGGAAATGCTCGCGATCACCCACCCAGCCCAGGTCGCCGCCGCGGTGGAAAGCGTGCTGGCCTTCGATCCCGATCTGGTGCGCCTCGCGCCGCTCCTCGGAATCGTGCTGGGAGAAAAGATGGCGGACAACGAGACGACCGCGCACATGACTCAGGAGGCCCGCATCACGAGCACCCATGATCTGCTTGTGCGTCTGCTGGCCCGCACCGCCGAGCAGAGGCCGATGCCGCTGATCATTGAGGATTGCCACTGGCTCGACTCATCGTCCTGGGCCCTCGCCCGGCGGGTTTCGAAGGGGATCGGCCCGGTCCTGCTCGTGCTCGTCACCCGCCCGCTGGCGGACCCCGTACCCCGGGAATACGCCCAGTTCATCGCCGCACCCGCCACGACACGAATCATTCTCGAGCCGCTCAGCGGAGAGGAATCGCTCGCGCTGGTCTGCGAGCGCCTCGGCGTCCGGAGCATCCCGGCCGCCGTGGCCGAGCCGATTCGCGCGAAGGCGCAGGGCCATCCTTTTTATACCGAGGAGCTGGCGTTCGCGCTGAGGGATTCCGGCATCATCATCATCGCTGACGGAGAATGCCGCGTCGCACCCGGGCGCGATCTTTCGACCCAGCGCTTTCCGGACACGGTTCAGGGCGTCGTGATCAGCCGGATCGATCGTCTGAGCCCGCCGGTGCAACTGACCCTCAAGGTCGCCAGCGTGATCGGACGGACGTTCTCCTGCCGCGTGCTGCAGGACGTCTTCCCGATGGACGGCGAGACGCAGAATTCCGCCTTTGCCCTCGAGGCGCTCGTCTCGAGCAATCTCACCCTGCCCGACGCGCCCGATCCCGACCCGACGCAAATTTTTCGTCACGCCATCACGCAGGAGGTCGCCTACAATCTGATGCCGCCGACCCAACGGAGCGCGCTGCATCGTTCGATCGCGGAGTGGTACGAGGCCACCCACCGGGATAACCTCACGACCTATTACCCACTGCTCGCCAAGCATTGGTCGAGTGCCGATGACCTGCCGAAGGCAATCGAATACCTCGAGAAGTCCGCTGACGACGCGCTGCGTCAGTTCGCGAACGAGGAAGTCATTCGCTTCCTGGATCAGGCGCTGCTCCTCGCCGAGCGGGCGCCAGATCAGGCGGATGATTTCCGCCGCGCGCGCTGGCATCGTCAGCTCGGCGACGCATATTACAATCTCGACAACCTCGCCGGGAGCCGGGAGCAATTCCGGGCGGCGCTCCGACTCCTCGGTCATCCGATGCCCGGCGGAACCACGGCGTACATCGGAGCGAGTCTCTGGGAATTCGCCAAACAGATCTGGCATCGTCTGCGGAGGGCGGGCGCCCGAGGGGAGTCAGGCATCGAAGCGAAACGGGCGCTCGAGGCGGCCCGCGCCTATGAGCGCCTCGCCCAGATCTGGTACCTGAACAACGAGAAGCCGCCCACGATCCACGCGGCCTTCAAGGCTTTGAATCTCGCGGAGCAGGCCGGTCCATGCCCGGAGCTGGCCCGGTGCTACGCCAATACCGCGGTCGTCTCCGGCCTCCTCATGATGCACGGCTCCGCGCGCGCCCACGCCCGCCGCGCCCGCGAGACGGCGGAACTCGTGAACCAGCCGCCGTGCACGGCGTACGTCGATTTCATCCGCAGCGTCTACTGGGTGACCGTGGGCGCCTGGGACGATGCCGAGCGCGATGCCGGCAACGCGACCCGGATCGCCCAGCAGATCGGCGAACGCCGGCGCTGGGTTGAGAGCGCCTTCACGCTCCAGAACACGCTCATCCGACGCGGGGACTTCCAGCGTTCGATCCCGATGTCCACCGACCTCGCCGAGACCTCGCGACGGAACGGCTCGCTGCAGGGCCTGGTCTGGGGCTTGAGCTGGCAGATCTGGGCCGAGGGAATCGCGTCGCAGGCACCGCCCGACAAACTCCTCCGGGCAGAGCTCGCGGAATGTCTGGAGCGCGAAGCGGAAGTTCCGCTGGCCGATCAGATCCTCGGTCATGCGATCCTGGCATGGTCCGCGTGGTGCGACGGATCGCCGCTCGAGGCGATGGAATCGGCGGGGCGGGCCCGCGCCGTCATCCTGCGGACGAGCCAGGTCGCGCACTACCTTCAGACTCCGTTCAATGCGCTGGCTGAGGTGTACTACGCGCACGCCACGTCGAGGCCCGCGGGCGATCCGGCCCGGCTTGAAAGTATCGGCGCGCTCGCGCAACTCTCCTCCCTGCTCTCGCAGTTCCGGCTGATGTATCCGTTTGGGGTCGTGACGCACTCCTATCACCGGGGGCGTCTGCTGTTCCTCCGCGGAAAAAGCGGCGCGGCCCGACGGGTCTGGAGACGGGGCATTCGGGCGGCGAAAAAATACGCCCAGCCCTACGACGAAGGCTTGCTCCACCGCGAACTGGCCCGCCATTCCCCCGCGGGCGACCGCACGCTTGCGACTCATCTCGCCGAAGCCCGCCGACTCTTCGCGCAGGTCGGAGCGCGCGAAGCGCTGGGAACGATGGAGGCCACGTGACGCGAACGATGCGCCTGTTCGTCTGATGAGCCTAATGCGCCTGTTCGTTTGGGCGTTCGGGCTGCAGGCGAGATTCAGGCACATTTTCGTCGCCTCGCGGGCGCGTGATTGACCCCCCGAACGCTTTCCCGCCGCCTCGAGTCCATTTCGCCACGCGAAACGAATTGCCGGGCCCGGGTCCCTCGCTAGCCTCCGCGAATGTCAATCAGCCACAGCAGCCCCCGCTGCGTGGTGAGTGAACTCGAGAAGCACATCCTCGTTGATGGCTTCCAGATTGTCATCGACCTCGAAAAAAGCCGCGGGAGCCGGATCCATGATTCGGTCACCGGCAGGGAGATCATCGATCTCTACGGCTTCTTCGGCTCGCTGGCGATCGGGTTCAATCACCCGCACTTCGACGATCCCGCCGTCCAGCATGACCTTGTCCGCTCCGCTCGCGTCAAGGTCGCGAACTCGGACATGTACACCCCGCTGTACGCAGACTTCGTGGAGATGTTCGCGCGGGTGGCAGGCCTGGCGCCGCTCGAGCGCTACTTTTTCATCGACGGCGGTGCGCTGGCGGTGGAGAACACGCTCAAGACGGCGATGGACTGGAAGGTCCGGAAAAACCTCGCCGCCGGCCGCGGCGAGCGGGGGACTCACATCCTTCACTTCGAGCACGCCTTCCATGGCCGGACGGGCTATACGATGAGCCTCACGAACACGGACCCGAAGAAGGTCATGTACTTCGCGAAGTTCCCCTGGCCACGCGTCAGCACGCCGGGGATCGATTTTTCCCTTCCGGAGGACGAGCGGGAGGCCGACGTCATCGCGCGCGAAAAGCGGAGCGAGGCGGAGATCATGCATTTCGTTCGCGAACAGGGCCACGATCTCGCGGCGATCATCATCGAACCGATCCAGGGCGAAGGCGGCGACAACCACTTCCGCCGGGAGTGGCTGCAAAATCTGCGCCGCATCTGCGATGAGAACGAAATGCTCCTGATCTTCGACGAGGTGCAGACCGGCCTCGGCGCGACCGGGAAAATGTGGGCGACGGAGCACTTCGATGTGCGCCCCGATCTGCTCGCCTTCGGCAAGAAGGTGCAAACCTGCGGCGTGATGGCGGGTCCGCGCCTGGACGAGGTGAAGGACAACTGCTTCCGCCTCTCCAGCCGGATCAACTCGACCTGGGGCGGAAATCTCGTGGACATGGTGCGGTCGACGCACAACCTCCGCATCATCGAAGCGGAGAATCTCGTCGCCAATGCCGCGCGCGTCGGGGAAATCTTCCTCGACGAGCTCGATCGCGTCGCCGCCGAGGAACCCGCGATCAGCGCGGTCCGCGGCCTCGGCACCTGGGTCGCCTTTGATCTGCCCACCGCTGGTGCCCGGGAGGAGTTCTACCGCGGGCTCTACGATCACGGCGTTCTCGCCATTCGCAGCGGCGAACGGTCGATCCGCTTTCGGCCGGCGCTGAACATCACTGCCGAAGTGGTGCATGAGGCCGTCGACTGCATCGCGAAGACCTGCCGCGACCTGCGCCGGGACCACGCTCACACCCTCGTCGGCGTCTAGGCTCGCGCCGCTCGGCTCGGACGGATCTCGCCGATCCGTCCGACGCGTCGGACCCGCCGCGCGGCGACGTGGCCACCGCGTCCCACAAATTTCAATTCTCAATTCTCACCCCCCCTTTCTGATGCATCCCGTCGTTTCCAATCTTGGCCTGAAGGCCTCCAATTCCGGTGTCTTTGATGGCTCGTGGCGGGGGCGCGGCGCCGAATTCGAAAGCGTCTCGCCGGTCGACGGAAAGGTCCTCGCCCGCGTCCGTGGCGCGTCCGCGGTCGACTACGAAAATGCGGTCGGCCGCGCCCAGGAAGCCTTTGCCAAGTGGCGCTCGACGCCGGGTCCCGTCCGCGGCGAGACGATCCGGCGGCTCGGAAATGCGCTCCGCGCGGTGAAGACCGATCTCGGGAAGCTGGTCACCCTGGAGTGCGGCAAAATTCTCGCGGAAGGAGAAGGCGAAGTGCAGGAGATGATCGACGTCTGCGATTTCGCGACCGGGTTATCCCGCCAGCTCTACGGGCTGACGATCGCCTCCGAGCGCGCCGATCATCGCCTGATGGAGCAGTGGCATCCACTCGGGCTCGTCGGCATCATCAGCGCGTTCAACTTCCCCGTGGCCGTCTGGGCCTGGAACGCCGCCCTCGCCGCGGTTTGCGGAAACGCCTCGATCTGGAAGCCGTCCGAGAAAACCCCACTCGTCGCTCTCGCCGTCACGCGGATCGCTGAAAAGGTCTGCAAGGAAACCGGGGCGGATCCCGCGATCTTCACCCTCATCGCCGGCAGCGATGTGGAGGTCACCGGCGCCGCCCTCGCCCGCGACCACCGGGTCCCGCTCGTCTCCGCGACGGGCAGCTGCGCCATGGGCCGGAAGGTCTCGCGGGTCGTCTCCGAGCGCCTCGGGCGCTCGTTGCTCGAACTCGGCGGGAACAACGCTCTCATCGTGACGCCCAGCGCGACGCTCGATCTCGCGATCCGCGCGATCGTTTTCGGTGCGGTCGGCACGGCGGGACAACGCTGCACCAGCACCCGGCGTGTGATCGTGCACTCCTCGATCGCGAAAAAAATCCGGGAGCAGATCGTCGCCGCCTACAGAACCGTGAAGATCGGCAATCCGCTGAAACGCGATACGCTCATGGGACCGCTGATCGATCGCGGCGCCGTGGAAAACTTTTTCCGTTCGCGCGATCGCGTGCAGGCGGAGGGTGGGAAGATTCTCTACGGCGGTGAACGCCTGAAGCTCGCCGGCGGCTGCTACGTCACGCCCTGCGTCGCCCAGGCGACAAACGATCTACCGATCGTCCAGGAGGAGACCTTCGGTCCCCTGCTCTATCTGATCGAGTACGACAAATTCGAGCAGGCCCTCGAAATCCAGAATGCCGTACCTCAGGGCCTGAGTTCCGCGATCTTCACGAACGACTTCCGCGAGGCGGAGACGTTCCTCTCCGCGCGCGGGAGCGATTGCGGCATCGCCAACGTCAACGCCGGCACGAGCGGCGCCGAAATCGGCGGCGCCTTCGGCGGCGAGAAGGAGACGGGCGGCGGTCGCGAAAGCGGCTCCGACTCCTGGAAGAGCTACATGCGGCGGCAGACCAATACAATCAACTACGGCGCGACCATGCCCCTGGCTCAGGGCATCAGCTTCGACGTCGGCTGACGTCCGTCGAGAACGACGGCGGGATCACCGGTTGAGGCGGCGGTGGTCCTCGAACGCGTCGTCCTCTTTGACGGAAACCTCCCAGATCTTTGCGAGCACCGGCGTGAAGATGTCCGGCTTCGGGGCTGCCGCCCGCGCCGTGATGATGTCCTGCATCAGGTTCTCGATCTTCGACTTCTTCGTCGGATAGGCTTCGGGCGAAAATGGCTGCCCCGCCAGGACCGTCACCTGCGTCGCATAGGGCTCGATCGACCCGACCTCTACCTTCGGGGTGTACTTCGGGATCCACTCCTCCACGCGGATCTTATTGGAGATGATGGCGCGTTTCTCCAAATCCCGAACCCGTCGGCAGTGCGTCAGAATTTGATCGGCAATCGACCGTTTCGTCGTCAGATCACTCTCCTTGGTGAACGCCTTTTCCAGACGAACCAACTCTGACTCCAGCGTTTTCATTTCGGCAAAACTCATGCCGCAACCTAGTAGCAAGCCTGCTCAATCCGACAAGTCCCGGCGCGATAATTGCGAATTTTCGCGAAAACCGGGTTAATTCCTCCGGTCAGCCCCCCCGAGCGACGCGAATGCCTTCCTTTCCGAGCCGGGCGAAAATCTCCTCGAGGTGGTCGCGGCCGCGGGTTTCCACCGTGCACAGCACCCGGACCGCAAAGACGTCGCCTCCGGCAAACGCCCGGTCGTGCTCGATCTGCTGCACGCTCGCGCCGCTCTCCGCGAGCAGCTTGGTCAGCCCGGCCAATCCGCCCGGCCGATCGCTGATGACCGCTTGGAACCGGGCGACGCGCCCATCCGCGACCAAACCCTTCTCGATCACCCGCGAGAGAATCACGGGATCGATGTTCCCGCCGCAGAACGGCAGCACGACCCTCCGGCCGTTCAGCTCCGGAATCTTCCCCGCAAGCAGCGCTGCGAGTCCGGTGGCGCCCGCTCCCTCCACGACGAGCTTCTCCAGTTCCACGATGCGCAAAATCGCGAGCGCGATCTCGTCTTCATTCACGATCACGACGTGATCCACGAGCGGGCGCGCGATCTGGAAGGCATTCGCTCCGGCATCCGGCGTGGCCAGACCGTCGGCCAGGGTGGCTCGCGTGACGCACTTGACGGGATGTCCCGCCGCGAGCGCCTCGCTGAAGCAGGTCGCGCCCTCGGCCTCGACGCCGATGATGAGCGTCTCCGGCCGGAGCGTTTTGACCGCGAGCGCGACGCCGGCGATGAGGCCGCCGCCGCCGATGGGGACAACGACCGCATCGAAATTCTGGACCTGATCGACGATCTCCAATCCGATCGTCCCCTGCCCTGCGATGATGTCCGGCGCATCGTAGCCATGGATGTACGCGAGTCCCTGCGCGGCGGCGAGTTCATCCGCCCGCTCCCGTGCCTGGGCGAAGTCCTTGCCGTGCGTGATCACCCGCGCGCCGAGGCGGCGGCAGGTATTGACCTTCACCATCGGCGCAAACTCCGGCATGCAGACCGTCACGGGAATGCCGAGCAACCCGCCGTGGTACGCCAGACCGAGCGCATGATTGCCGGCGCTCGCGGCGATGACCCCTCGTTTCGCCTGGCCCGCGTCGAGCCGGACGAGGGCATTGCGGGCGCCGCGTTCCTTGAAGGAACCGGTTCGCTGCATGTTCTCGAGCTTGCGGAAGACGGTGCAGCCGGTGGCCTCGGAAAGCGGGATCGACTCCGCGCAGGGAGTGACGAGGACGGCGTCCGCGATGCGTTCACGGGCCCGGGCGATATCGGCGAAGGTGACGGGGGAATCCACCCGCGCAATCAACCGCCCGGCAACCGGAAAGCCAAGCGCTAAACCGCCGCGCAGTCGATTCCCGGCAAATCGCGCGGCGGAGGGCTCAGCGCAACGCGCTCTCGAGCAACTCGCGCTCCTCCTTGTTGAGCCGGTTCCGCGGGATGCCCGCCGCTTCTGCCCGCGCCTCGGCGTCGAATCCGCAGGCGCGCAACGCGGCTGCGTAGACGAGCCGCGTGTTCGGCAACGAGGCGGAGTCGGGGACCGTGATGTTGCGGAAAAGCGCCAGGGCATCGGCGTTCCGGCCGAGCCTGAGTCGGACCAGCGCGAGCGTCGTTCGGTGCGGCAGGCTGGTGGGCGAGACTTGATAGAGCCGCTCGGCAACCGGGAGCGCCGCCTCGACGCCCTCCTTCCGGAGCGCCGAGAAGTAGGCATCATCGTTCTCGAGAGAGGGATCATCCGGCCAGATGCGAAGCATCGCCCGGATCTGGCGATGGATCTTCTGGGTGTCGCCATGCTCCGCGAGAAAGCGCAGGAAATTTTCCTGGAGCGGACGCACCTCCGGCGCCGCTTCGGCCGCCTGGCGCAGCGCGGCCTCGGCCTGGCCGCTGGCGCCCGCGCTCTCGGCGTAACGCGCCACAGTCATCAATTTCTCCATGCTGCCGCCGGCCGCCTGGCGGGCGCGAATCCAGCGGTTCTCGGCGGCCGTCCGGTCGCCCATCTCCCCGAGGGCGCGCGCTAGATAGAGTTCCTGGATCATCGGATCGAGGGGAAAACGCTGCGACTCGAGCGCCTGCCGGACTTCGTTCCAGCGCCCCATCGCCCCGAGGGCATCGAGCCGACCGAGGAAAAGGCCCTGCGATTCGAGGGAACGATCGAAACTGACGAGCTGAATCACGCGTTCGTATTCGCGGTGCTCGTTAAGCCACACCACGAGCGCACCCAGCGCGTCCCGCGGGCTGCCCGGCCGGCCGTACGCCTCGACCGCTCTTTGTACGATCTCCTCCTGACGTGCGAGATCGACCCGCGACTCGACATCGAGTGCGAGCAGCTTGTGCAGGGTCGTCGCGTTCGGGTGCTGGTTGATTCGCTCGATCAACTCAGCCGGAGGAATGCGGTCTGTGTCCACCGGAAGCGTCCCGCGCTGACGGCGGGCTTCCCAGACGAGCGCGTCGAGCGCAACCGGGGCCTTCGTCCGGGCGAGTGCGACAATCTGATTCGCCCCCAGTCGACGGCCCTCGAGATCATTCAGATTCAGCAAGAGCATCGCCGCGATGTAGCGCTCCCGTTCATTGGCGCCGGAGGCTTCCGCGATGACCTCGCGAGCGCTTGCGACCGATTTCGCGAAATCGGATTTCCCGGCGGATATCTGCGCCTGAACGAGCGCGTCGCCCGGCTTCGGCGGGGCTTTCGAGGCAATGATGGCGTCGAGTTGCACCGCCGCCGTCGGCAGGTCGCCCGCCGCGAGCGAGCTTGACGCGTAGTCGCGACGGTCATCGACCGTCAGCGCTCCGAGCCGGTCAAGCTCCTTCCAGTATTTGACCGCCTCGGCGGCCAGCCCCAAGCGCGTCCAAACGCGGGCACTGGCGCGCATCGCCTCCGGTTCGGTGAGCGACAGGAGCACCGCATCGTGGGCGCGCCGGGCCGCTTCGCTCCACTTCTCCTGTTGCAGCAATTGAATCGCCTCCGCCGCGATCCGGCGGGACTGGAATCGCTTGACCGCGCGCCACGCGGGCAAGCCACCAAAATACCCCAGTGCCGTCAGGATGATCAGCGTCGGGAGATACACCCGGACGATGCGGCGATTCCGCAAAAGAATCGTCTCCTCATAGCTGAGGTCGCGGTGCGTGATGTCGGCGGGGTCGAGCGCACGCGGCTCCGAGAGGTCTTCCGGCAGGGATGGCGATCAATGCCCGCGCGCGCACCGGGCCGCAAGTGCAAACCCCTCAAACGACGCTGCAATACTCCGCCATTTCGAAGAGGCGGGCGTCGCGCTGCGGAGCCTTCCGGAGCCGCCGAATCAGCGTAGTACCAGCCGATTCGCCGGGACCACCGGATTCCGGCCCCATGCCAGGGTCGTCGAGCGCGGAGCCGTATTCCGCTTCCAACTTCTCGGGATCCTCTCCGCGCTCCATCCGGCTCATCATTTCCTGCATCGCGTCCGGCAGCGCTTCACCCGTGGCCTCACTCATCCGTCGCATCATCGCCGCAAGGCGGCGCGGATCCGGATTTTCTGCATCCGCCATATCCCCAAAATCCCTCTCCATTTCCCGCATCACCTGCTCCATCCTCGCGTCCTCGGCCGGATCGCCGGAGCCATCTCCCTCGCGCTCCTTCGCCCGGCCGGTCACCGCGAACGGCGAGATCATCTTCTCGAGCCGGAACGCGGGATCGTCCGGACACCGCGGCACGCTGCTGGCGTAGCTCAAGCTGCGGGCCAGAAAGCTGTAGATGCGGTGGTTGTTCGGGCAGTAGAATTCGTAGATCGGCATCGGGCGTCTCGGCAGGAGAAGACCGGAAATCAGCCATCGCTCACCGGCCATGGCAAGGAGGCCGTCACCGCGAGCCGCTTTCCGGGTTAGGCGCCGCAAGAAGGAGCGGCTTCAGCTCAATCCAGATGGTTGACGACCTCCCACCAGTGGACGTCGATCTGGATCTCAGGCACGAATGGCACTAAGATAAGCGGGTTTTGGGACGAATTCGGGTGGTGAAAGCTGGGTTGGTAAAATTTGTGATAAAACGATAGGCAAGCGGCTGGGAGGGAATGTGTTATGCTCTGTTTAATGCATGGCTAACGGCACCCCCTTTTTTCAAGCGTTTGGGCCCCTCCTCTTTGGCCGGCGGCCCAAATCCGCCCTCGCCAAACTTCAACGCTTGGACTCCCTCCAGGATCTCT
>JBBQFQ010000088.1:0-15756 GCA_038322235.1 Chthoniobacterales bacterium | reverse complement strand
GTAAACGATTGCGGGCACCCCCGTAATCGATTGCGGGCACCCCCGTAAACGATTGCGGGCACCCCCGTAAACGATTGCGGGCACCCCCGTAAACGATTGCGGCCTGCCCCGTAATCGAATCCGGCCTCCCCCGTAAACGATTGCGGGCACCCCCGTAAACGATTGCGGCCGCCCCCGTAATTGATTGCGGCCTCCCGTAAACGATTGCGGCCTCCCCCGTAATCGAATCCGGCCTCCCCCGTAATCGATTGCGGTCTGCCCCGTAATCGAATCCGGCCTGCCCCGTAAATATTTGCGGCCTCCCCCGCAATTGATTGCGGCCTGCCCCGTAATCGATTGCGGGTCGCATCCACAAGGCGTTCGCTCAGCTTTGGGGAACCTCTGATCTCTGGGTCAGTGCCGATCGCTGCGGATTTCATCCGCCCCAACGCCCCGGGTGGCCGTTTCCGGGGCCCTATCTCCATTGGGACATCGACTTCAACAAACCGTTTGGCCTTGGAACGCAGGGCATTCTTTATCCGACCGACACCCCGCCAGAACAGGGGGCGTTGACCGTCGTGCCGGGGTTCCACAAGCGGATTTCCGCCTGGGTTTCCTCGCTAGGTCGGGAGGTCGACCCGCAGGCCCAGGATCTGCATGCGCTGGGCTCCAAACCCATCGGCGGCCGCGCGGGCGACATGGTCATCTGGCATCACCTGCTCCCGCACGGGAGCAGTCCAAACCGGGGAACGTGCCCGCGGATCGTTCAGTACATCGAAATGATCCCCAGCACGCCGGCCTGTTCCTGAGTGGACTCGGGCCCGACGTCTTCGACGTCGAGCGCCGGGGGTCGCCAGCGGGGCGGTCGTCGCGTCGCGCTCGCCAAGCCGCTTTCTACCATCCCGACTTCCTACCTCTCTCGGAAGGTGATCCGGCCCTTGGTCAGATCATAGGGGGACATTTCCATCTTCACTCGATCCCCTGGGACAATCTTAATGTAATGCTTCCGCATTTTGCCCGAGATGTGCGCGAGGATCAGGGCTGGTCCCGGCACTTCAACGCGGAACATGGTCCCCGGCAAAACCTCCTTGACGGTTCCCGCCATGAGCAACAATTCTTCTTTATTCGACATTGCCGGGACCGTAACCCGGATCCGGGAATTAGCGAGGGATCAAATCCGCGGGAAGCGCGGGTGAGCCGAAAGAAAGAACGAAGAGAAGAAAGAAACGGACCTCGGGAACTCCGCCAAACGTGAGATTCCAGCGGAAACGGATCCCAACATCATTTGCATCCCGCCCCACCCGATGGGTGCTCGTCCCGATGAAGCGTCTGTTCGCCCGCCGAATCCTTTCCCCCTCTTGGTCACCGTCACAGCGCTCGCTGGCCGGGTGTTACGGACGAGCTCGATGACTACGTCCGCCCCGAATTGGCGAAACAAGGCATTCGCGGCGTCGCCGTATGGGTCATGCAGGGTGGAAACCGGCGAAAACCGCGGGCTACGGGTTCGCCAACCTCGAACATCACGTCCCCGTGAAGCCGGACATGATATTTCAGTCACGTTCGATCGGGAAAGTGTTCACCACGCTCATGGTCATGCCGCTCGTCGAGGACGGAAAGCTCGGGCTGGAGAATTCCTTCCGGCGGCATGGGCCCACCGCACCAGAGGCCTGGAAGGGCATCACGATCCGCAACGGCCCCGACCATCTCCTCATTCGGGAAGGGCCAGAGACCCCGGTCCGTGCGGGGTCGGAGGAGACGAGCCGAGCCGATCAGGCGCGATCCAACGGATCCGGGCACCGGTCGCGCAGCTGGCAGCGGCCGCAGTATTTCCCCAGAAAGAGCTCATCGACCCAATCGACCAGTCGCCGCAGGTCCTGCGGCTCGTCGGTCAGAAAGCCGGCCTCGAAATTTCGGCGGTTCGGATTCTTCGCGCCCATCCCGGCACCGGTCAGGTTCGCCGACCCGACGAACGCGCGCCGGCCATCGGCGATCACGGCCTTCGTGTGGACCCGCGGACAAAGCTCCCGCTCGAACAGTTCGCTCTCCGCCAGAACCGGAAAGCGGTCGAAGTCCTGGCGAAAGCGCGGCCCTGGCTCCTTCGCATGGATCAGCCGGACGCCGACGCCCTTTTCGACTAACTCCGCGAACACTTGGAGCAACGGGACCGCCCGCTTGCCGCGGATCACATGGAGGTCCTTGATGTCGGCCGTCACGATCCAGAGGAAGCGCCTTGCCTGCGGCATCAGCTCCTCGATCACCCGGCCATAGATCTCCTCGTTCAGGACCAGTTCGCGCACGCGGTAGTCAACACCGCGCCGCTGGCGCGTCGAGCCTCCGCCTCAGCCGAAAGCGCGAGCGCCCGGTCGCTGGCCCGCTAGATTCCCCGCCACGACATGGCTTTCCTTCCCGACATCTCGAACCAACCGCGACACGACCAACGCAGCTGGTTCGTGGTCCACGCCAAGGGGCTCGTTGCCCGCCTCGTGGAGGGTCGCCTGGTCCTGCCGACCGACGAGGAAGTCGCCGCACTCGGCCTGATGCCCGCCCACGCCCACCGGCTCGGCTCCTGGGCCGAGACGGATGCGCTCGCCATCCCGATCGCCTGCCGGATCGAACCGCCCTTCGAGCTGCTCGGGCTGCGCGGGCTCGCGGGCGTGCTCGAGGCGGAACTCTTCGGCGTGGTCGGAAGGGCGATGCACGCGTGCGACTGGCTGACGAACAGCCGCTTCTGTGGCCGCTGCGGCTCCGCGACGGAACTGAGCCCCACCGAACGCTGCGCGGTGTGCCCCGCGTGCGAGCACCGAACGTACCCGCGCATCTCCCCGGCCATCATCACGCTCGTCCGGCGCGGAGAGGAGGCGTTGCTCGCGAGTAACGCCCGTTTTCCCGGCCTCTTCTACAGCACGCTGGCCGGCTTTTCGGATATCGGCGAATCGCTCGAGGAGACCGTGGCGCGCGAGGTGCACGAAGAGGCGGGCATCCGAGTGCAGCGGATTCGCTACTTCGGTAGCCAGCCCTGGCCGTTTCCCAACTCGCTCATGATCGGCTTCACCGCCGAATGGGAATCCGGCGAGATCGTGATCGATCCGGCGGAAATCTCCGATGCGAAATGGTTCCGGGTCGATGCTCTTCCCCCCATCCCGCCACCGATCAGCATCGCGCGCCGCTTGATCGATGCGTGGATCGCGGATGTCCGCAGCAGCGCCGTCGGGCCGCAGCCCTAGTCCCGCCAGCGCTCGAACAGAGTCCGCGCAACGTCGGCGAGGACGGCGTCCCGACCTGTGCCGTCGAGCTTCGAACCCGTGAGGTAGCACGTGATCAACACGGGCGCCCGGCCCGCGGGCCAGACGATCGCGACGTCGTTTGAGGTGTGGTTCGAACTGCCGGTCTTGTCGCCAACCCGCGCCCCGGCGGGGAGGCCCGCCCGCAGGCGGGCATCGCCGGTGCGGTTTGCCACCATCCACGCCGTGAGTTGCTGCCTCGAACCTTCGTGCAGGGCGTCGCCGAGCAGCAGTCTTTGCATCGTGGCGAGCAACGCGTCGGGCGACGTCGTATCCCGCGGATCGCCCGGAATCGCGCTGTTGAGCTCGGGCTCGCGCCGATCGAGCCGCGTGATGGGATCGCCTAGTTCGCGGAGATATTTGGTGAGCCCCGCCGGGCCGCCCACGAGGGGCAGCAGCAAATTGGCCGCGGGATTATCGCTCAGCGTCATCGACGCTTCGACCAGATCACTCACGCAGGCCCCGGTTCCAACCCGCTTCTCGGTGAACGGCGCATACGGCACGAGATCCTCCTTCCTGATGGGCAAGTGCCGGGAGAGCTCGATCCGGCCGGCGTCAACCTCATGGAGTACTGCCGCCGCGAGCAGCAGCTTGAAGGTGCTGCACAACGGGAACAGCTCCCCTCCCCGCCACGCCGCGCGCTGACCGTTCCGGGTATCGAGCGCCGCCACGCCGAGGCGACCGCCGCTTTTCCGCTCCAAGGCGCGCAGACTCTCGGAAAGCTCCGGTGCGAATTCAGCCGCCCCCGCCAGAACGGGCTCTCCAAACGCGGTCGCAAGCCCGGCGAGGCCGGTGAGCCACAGAAGATGTCGTCGGTGCATGATGGGTCGGGAGGCGATGCGAAAACACGATTCGTCAGGCCGGAACGGGACCGCGCGCAAACCACTCCCGCAGCGCTTGCAGGCGTCTCTTCGTGCCGTCGAGAAGGAGCCGGGTCATCACCGGGTGCAGCAGAAAACGCAGCGGGCGGGGGCGGGCTTGAAAGGTGTAGCGGTATGTGACCAACGAGCCTGCTGGCCCGGCCGGGGAGTGCCGGATGGAAGCGGCAAAACTCTCGAAGAACGGAGGCGCATTAAGCATCCGGACGGCCGCGAGCCGTCCGGGCTGGAACGCGACGTATTCCGTCCGGAGAGCGATGCCCCCGAAGGGACCCCTGCCGGTGCAAACGGAGACGGCTCCCAGCGCGGCCTCGGGAAAGCCTGACTCCAGAACGGCGGCGCTCAAGAGCGTATCCCAGTCCAGCCGTCGCTTGTAGTCGTGCAGGAGCCGGAAGACCGCCTCGCACGAGGCGGGGATCGGTTCGGTGACGACTCCGCTGGGCATGGGCGCGTTCAGCCTTCCGCCGTCGCGGGACTGATGACGGCCTTCACCTCCGAAACGCGGTTCGCGGGGAAGCCGCCCTGCCGGGCGTGCTCGCGCACGGTCGCCTCATCCGGGGCGATGTAGACACAGTAGATCTTGTCGTCGGTGACGTAGCTTTCGATCCACTGAATCTGGGGGCCGATCGCTTTCAGCACACCGCAGGATTTCTGGGAAATCCCGGTGAGCTGCTCGGGGGTAAGACTCCCGGCGCCCGGGATTTCGCGTTCGATGACGTACTTTGGCATGGCTGGAGCAAAGACAGAAACAAAGGGCCGACGCCTTGTAAAGCCGGGAGCGAGCGGCGAGCCGCCGGGTCTGGCTCCCGGCCGGGCGCGGGATCGTCCTCCCACCGCAAATCTCGGGAACGCGCTGCCCCAAAAAACAAGTCGGGCGCCCGTTTCCGGGCGCCCGACTGAAGGGTCTTCTGACTATCGCTCCAACCGCGCGCGCGGACGCCGGCGCACGAGACGCCGGCGTCGCGGTCAGCGGTTAGGGGCAGGGGCCGGTGCCCGAGGTGCAGGTCGGGAGCGTGGCCGTGAGGCGCGTGCCGGACGTGACCGAGGCGCTATTCAGGGAGAACTGCTTGAAGTTCGTTCCCGTGGTCGCGCTCTGCACCCCGATGGTGGCCCCATTCCCGCTGGCGGCAGCGGAGTTCAGGTAGATCACGTCGAAGGTCGACGAGTTCTCCCGGAACTGGACGGCGAAGTTCACCGCCGACGTGGTGCCATAAAGGACGCCGCGCCATTGGACGGTGTAGAGCCGGTTCGGCGCGGTGCCGGTTAGGCTCGTGTAGATCCCGTTCGTCGAGGTGGTCGACGGCAGGTTCAGATCATCCCAATAGGCGAAGATCGTGGGCGTCGACGCCGGGAAGGTCCCGGTGTTCGAACCCGCGGTCGGGAGCGCGACATTGGAATAACCCGTCGAGCTGGCCGTGGCCAGAGCGATGGTGCCGTTCGTGCTGGCCCGGATGCTCGAACCGCCCGGCACCGTGGTGCCATAGACGGAGAAGCTGAAGCCCGCCGGAGTCGTGAGGGTGACCACGGCGTCATCCGCCTGGCTGCCCGCCACCAAAGTGCCGCCCGCGGGAATGCTCCCACCGGTGTTCGAGGTGAACGTGTAGTTTCCGCCCGTGCCACCCGATCCGACGGGAAGCGTGAAGTTGGAAACCACCGGCGAGCCGCCGCCCGTGTAGGTCACGGTGAGCGTGAAGTTGGCGGTCGTTCCGCACGCGATCGTCGGAGACGTCGTGATGCGGTAGGCCGTCGAGTTCGTCACCGAGGAGCCGCCCGCGATGAGGTCGGCATAGGCCGAGCTGGCCGTGGCGATGGTCACGCCCGCGGTGCTCGTGCTGAGCACGGCGGAAACGCCGGTCGCATTGGCCGTGCCCGTGTTCGTAAGCGGGACGGTCAGGGTATTGCAGTCGTTCGGGCGGAGCGGCGAAACGCCGGGAACCGCCGTGCCGACCGTCACGTTGGGAGCCGTGACCGCGGCGCCCGCATTGTACACCACGAGGGCGTAGTCCTGATTGTTGCCCGCGACCGTGGCATCCGCCTGGCCGGCGATGTTTGCCGCCGTGACCGTGACCGTGTAGGTGCCCGACACGCCCGCGGGGAGGAACACGCTTTCGACGTTGTTCTTGGCATCCGCCGTACCACCGGTGGTGGAGAGGCCGCCCGTGGCGTTGAAGACGTTGCCCTTATACGTGTTACCGCCCACCGTGACAGTGAGGTCGAGGTTGTTGACGTAGGCATTGCCCGTGGTGGGGCCGGCCACGTCCGTCCACGCCAGCGTGACGCGGAACGGCTTGCTCGAACTGCTCACCGTGCCGGTCAGCGTGCGGGTCTGGCCGGTCGCGGTGAAGCGGTCGGCTGCGACCTGATCGCGGATGGTCCGGGGCACGCCGTCGAAGGCCATGCCGAGGTTGCCGTGACCCATGCCCTGACTATTCGAGGGCAGCGCGTCATTGGCGCTGACGCCGGTCATGTAGCGCGCTGAGTTCATCAAATGCGCCTTCACGAGCGCCGGGCTCGGAGGAGCGGCGCCTGCCGGCGTGCGGTTGCTACCCAGGTAGGACGGATTGTTGATGTACTGCTGGAACACGAGGGTGGCTGCTCCGGCGATGGCGGGAGTGGAGTGGCTCGTGCCCGAGGAGGTCGAGTACCACTGCTGCGCCTGATTGTAGGGCGGGCTCCCCGAGTTTTGGGTCGGGAAGAAGTCGGGGATCTGTCCGACCGTGGCGGTGTTGCCGGGGAGGCCGCAGACGCCATCCGCGCGATAGGTGGAGGTCGCCGTGCCGGTCAGCGTCGAAGTCGCTGTGACGAACGTCATGCCCGTGATGTGCGTCCCACCCGCCGTGATGTCGGGCTTGATGCGCCCGTCGGTGCAAGGGCCGCGACCGGAGAAGCTGATGATGTCGTTGCTGGAATCCGCGCCGGCATCCGCGATCGAACATCCGTCGTTACCTGCGGCGTCGAGACCACCGGCGGAAAGAGCGTGGCTGCGGACGCCTTCGGCGGCTCCGACGGTGATCACGTTCTTGCCGGTGCCCGGGGCGCCGATGGTGCTGGCGGCCGAACCGGAATTGCCGGCGGCGAAGACGATCACCATCTGCTGATTGCCGCCGGTGCCGGTCGAAGCGTCGCGCACGAGCCGGTCATAGGCCTGGGCGTCGCTGTTGTAAGCGCCGTTGCCCGTTCCGCCCCAGCTGTTGGAGGAAATGCGAGCGCCCGCGTTGTAGGCGTTCGACATCAGCGTGCCGTAGGTCGGGTTCGTGAAGTTCGGATCGAAGATGGTCGAGTTGCCGAGTTTCACGAACGGCACGATCCCGAGACCGTAGCGGAAGCCCAACGCGTCAGCGTGGGGGAAGCTCGTCGTCGTGGTCGTGTTGCCGTTCACCGTGACGCTCGTATTCGGCACGAAGCCGCCGATGATCGAGGTGTTCAGCTGGCCGTGACCGCTGCGGCCCTGGCCGGCATCCGTGCCGGCGGTACCCGCGGTGGTGCGGTAGACGAGGCGGGACGCCTGGGTCTTGTCGCCGTTGCGGTAGAGCACGAAGTGATTCGGCGTGGTGGTGCCGTTGTCGACTCCGTCATCCGAGACGTCGACGACGAGGCCCGATGCGTCGAACTGCGCCTGGGTGAATCCCCACGTCGCGAGGAGATTGAAGTAGTTGGTGCCGGCGGTGGGGCCATTACCCGTGAGGGAGCCGCCCAGGACCACCGCCTGAGCTTCGTCGTGCCGCTTCGGAGCGAACCAGCGATGCACGGAAACGACGTCGGGGCGGGAGCTAACGGCCGCGAGCTGTTTCGGATGGATCTGGATCACGAAATTCACGTAGCCGGGAGACGTCCACGGCTCCCGGAGCATGTAGGCGCCAGCCGCCTGGAGGGCCGCGAAGGTGGCGTCATTCGCTTCCTTGTCTTCCACGAGTTGGATCTCGAGGAGCGACGCGATCTCGCGCGCCGCCTTTGCGTCACCACGCACGCTGGGGGCGAGTTTCCAGTTGTCCTGGAAGGCGCCTTCCCATTGGACCGCCGTGGCGACGGCATCCGTCACGCGCGACTGCATCTTCTGCAGCGCGGACGCATGACCCCAGACGAGATAGGCATTCGTCGGGATATACGTGACAATGTGAAGGCCATCGGCTTTCAGCGCTTCAACCCACTCTTGTTTAATCGGTCCCGCGAACTGCACGAGGTGTAGGCGGTGACCGGAGGATGCCGCGAGCTTCCCGCGCATCGCCTTTGCTTCCGGTTTGGTGGTGTCGACCGTCTCCGCATTGAGCAGGATGTGGTCGCCGTGTTCGATCAATTCACCGGCACCCGCGCTGACGAGCGCGGCCGCGGTGGCGTCATCCACGTCGACGACCCGGAATTTGCCGTAGGAGATTCCCGGCATCTTCAATTCGCGGGCGATCGGGGATTCATTATGAAGTCGCACCTTGGCGGCGGGGAGTGAACCCGTGAGCAGGGTGGCGAGGGCGGGTAGGACGAGCCATCCGGAACGGACGGCGCGAGGTTTTGTCGGAGTAAGCATGCTTGTTTTTTGGGGGGACTGACCGGCAGGAGCGGCGATCCTTCACGGCCACGCTGATCTTGCAAAACAAATCTAGCGTCCCCTTGCAGATTAAAGTTCGCTCTTTGTCTGGGTAGATTCGCCCGTTATAGATTTTCTAATCTGTCCTAGATTTTTGCCGACGCATTCCACGGAATGTTCGGGAGATCGAGTGGGGGAGGTCCGCCCGAAAACCGGGCGCCCGATTCGGCTTCGTCCATTTGGTGACGGTGGAAAGCCCCGTCCGGATCCCGGACGTCACCGGTCCGGGCATCGCGCTTCGCGCGTCCCGCCGAATTGTCGCTTTTCAGTGACGTTGTTGCTGCGGCTCTGCTCCCCCTCCGCTGCATTCCCCCTCGTCGGCTGGAAGCGGACGCCGATCGAAGGTGGCGGCGGGTTCGTTCATCCCACGGACGTCGCGCCACCGGGAAGGGGAACTTCCAACGTTCCCAGAAGCTTTTCCGTCCCGCTGTTCCAGAGCAGGAAGGACCGACCCGGCTCCGCGACGTCTATTCCTGGATCCAGATCTCCACCACGAGCTGGCTGATCCGGTCCCAAGAGTCCGGATCTCGCACCGCCTCCGCAAGGAGGCGGATGCCCCGGCCGATCTTGAAGCGTCCGCCGGCGCCATCGTCCATGTTGGCCCGCCTGAGCCAGCGGGTTTTCCGGCCATCGGCCTGCCGGACCTCCACTTCCGAGGTGTACGACCGGTCATCGGGATTCATCTCCCCACTTTCAACGCTCTCCAAATCAGTGATGACTCCATGGACGAGACGGAGGGTCGAAAGAAACTTTTCCGAAAGGATCGGTTCAAGCCCACGCGCCTCCAGCGACGCCGCGTCCAGGCGAAGATCGTAGACCTGGACAAACTTCTGCGGCAGAGGAGGGGGTGTGAGCGAATCCATCGGCGAAGCCATACACGCGCCGGGAGCGGGGGGAAATCGAACATCGAACTTCGAACTTCGAACTTCGGAGAGCACCTCAACGCCCTGAGGACCTACGATCAAGTCAAGGGACGTGCTGAGGACGTACCGCGACCTGATCGATCACGTGCCCCGACGTGCTGAGGACGTACCACGACTTGATCGATCACGTACCACGACGTGCTGAAGACGTGCCATGACTTGATCGATCACGTACCACGACTTGATCGATCACGTACCACGACGTGCTGAGGACGTACCACGACTTGATCGATCATGTACGACGACTTGATCGATCACGTACCGTGACTTGATCGATCACATCGGGAAGTTGATCCGTAACCACCTCCTTCCTAGTGGGAAAAGACGGGGACATGTGTTCGAAACCGGGCCGGTCAGGGCGCAGCAGACAGGTTGAAGGAGAGGACACTGACGAAACCCACGGGCCGCACGCGGGGACGCTCGCCTCGGATCGGGGCGCGATGCCACACTTTTCCCTTCCGCTTGTGGTGCGCTCGTCTTGTTTGCGGACGTGAACCCGCCTGCCGAGTCTCCCGCCGTTGAACCCAAATCCGTGCCCCTCGACGAGGCGGCAAAGGAACTTCGGGCCCACGGTTTCGCGATCATGCCAGCCGCCGCCACGAAGACCGCGTTCCCCGACTTCGTCCGGGACGCGGGATGGGTACGCTCCTGGGACCGACTGCCCACCGATCCCCACCTCGCCGACGGCGGGAAGTATCGGTTTCGCCGGCACGCTTCGTTCATCCAAAGCTTTGCGCCGGAAGCGCTGACGGACGTGCCCTATCGACCGCATTGGCAGCCGAAGGCATTCAATAAGTTGCACGGCGGGATCCACCGGCCATTCGCGCCGATCGAGCCCGCGGTCGCGACCCACCCTGATTTCCGCGGACTGATCACCCGGTTCGGCAAGATGTTTGCGGAGCATTCGCCCACGCCGCGCTGGTTCGTGGAGGCCCACCAATTTCGAATCGACGCCAGCCAGGGCGAGGGGCGGCCCACGCCGGAAGGCGCGCATCGCGACGGCGTGGATTTCGTGGCGCTGATCCTGATCGAGCGGGGTGACATCACCGGCGCCGCGACGACGATTCATTCTGATGACGGCGACACCCTGGCCGCCGTGACTCTCGCTGTCCCCGGCACGGCGATGCTCCTGGACGATCAACGCGTCATTCACGCAACGACCCCGATCCAGCCGGCCGGGCCGCGACCCCATCGCGACACGCTCGTTCTGACGTACCGACGCAAAGGCTTTCTCGAGCCGAGAGGCGAGGACTTCGAAGCGTAAGGCGGGCAGGAAGGATGGCCGGGGCATTTTTCCGGGAAGTCGATGTCCGTTTCGACGACGGGAATCCGCATGAGGGAGTGGAGGCATTTCGTCTCCGTGCCCACTCATGACCTCCCGACCACTTTCCGCCGTCTCCGCCGCTCTCGCACTCCTCGCCCTCCGGGGCGAGGCAATGGGCCAGACATTCAACTGGAATGGCGCCGCCGAAGCGTTTCCGACCGAAGTCTGGAGCGGCGCGGGAAACTGGTCGCCGAGCGGCCCGCCCACAATCGGGTCGGCCGTCAATGTCGACCGCCTGAATCTACCCTTCGGGACCGGGCCGGTGCTGGACGTGGATGTTTCCCTTTCGAATCTGCACGCCTCCAACGGCGGCTTCATCGGATCTTTCGAGACCGGGACGTTCGGAAACAACCGCCACTCGCTGACCGTGAGTGGAAATACCACCCTCGGACCAGGCTTCGGCTTCCTGGGTGCGCCGGACGGCACGACGTACACACTCGGGACGTTTTTGAACCAGAGTAATGGCACGCTGCTGTACGGAGCGGTGCTCGGGGCCGGGAATAACCTGGCTCCTGGGCCTGGCCCCGCAATCATTCAGTGGCGCGGCGCCAATATCGTCCGGAATGAGGCTTCCATTGGTCTGGGGCCCCAAGGCGTACTCCGCGATCAGGACACAGGCCAGGACGCCCTCCGGAACTTTAACCAAAATGCCGGGGGTTTCGGGGTGAGCGGGAGCTATGTCACTCCGGGGGAGTTTTCGAACTTTGGTCTGCTGACCGTCGGCACAAACAGCAGCTATCAGACGCTCGCCCGGTTGCAGATTGGCGGGACGTTCGTGAACTTCGACGCGGCGACGGGCGTCCTGAACGGAGGCAGCATCTCGGTGAAGGGACGCTACGGCGGACGCGCGGAATTTGCCTTTCCCGGCGCGGATATCCGCACCCTCGCCCCCTTCACGACGCTGGAATTGGTGGGCGATGCGGCGATCCTCGACTCGGTGACGGGTCAAAACGGCCTGCGCAATCTCGGCGAACTCGGCGGCGACTTTAGCGTGGCCAACGCGCTCGGGATCACGCCAAGCAACGGAGTCCTCCGGCATGTGAACGGCGCGCTGGATGTGCTCTCGAATGGCTTCATCACCGTCACGGGCGATTTCCAGCAGTTCACCGGGGCAGCGACGCGGATCGGCCAGAACGCGAGCGGTCCGGCCCGCCTGACCGTGACCGGGAATGTGACGATCGCCGATGAAGTCTCCTTCGAAGGTCTGGGCGACGGCTCGAGCGCCGACTCTTTCCTCGATGCCGATCAGGCCGCTCTGCAAATCGACGCGATGCTGCGGGGGAACGGCACGTTCAATTTCAGCCTCCTGACGAGTTCGGGCCTGATCTTTCCGGGGACGCCCCCGGTCGTTGGCGCGCCCAGCCAGGCGAGAGCGGCCCGCGCGGCCCGGGTAAGAGCGGCCGCGCAGGAGCGCGCGTTCATGGTTGCCGCCCTCTTTCGCGACCCCGGAGTCTCGCTCGCCAAGCCACCGCTCGTCGAGGCGGCGGCATCCGTCACCGTCGCACCTGGCCTGCTGCGGCTGAGCGGCACCGTCATCTTCACGGCGGACTCCCGGCTCGGAGTCGCCGTCACGGGGCTCACGCCGGGTTCCGGATATTCCGTGCTCGCGCAGGTGGGCGCGGGCGGACTCGCACTCGACGGCACGCTCGCAGTCACGCTCAGCGACACGTTCACGCCTGCGGCGGGCGACGTCTTCGTGATCGCGACGAGCGATCAGCTCAGCGGAGTCTTTTCCAATGTGACAGATGGCGGGAGGATCGCGACGACCGACGGCCGGGGCAGCTTCCGCGCGTTCTATCTCTACGGTCCGGACGGCAACACGGTTTCGCTCACGGATTTTGAACTGAGCACTGCCACGATCTTCGTCGGCCAGTTCCCGAACGATTCCCAGACGTGGGGCGAGTTGTTGAACTGGAACAACGGGGTTCCGGGGACGGTGGTGCAGAACGTGGTCATCCCATCGGGTTACGCGACGAATTCGTCGACGGATTTTCCCGGGCTCAACACGCTGATCATTCGATCCGCGAGCAGCCACACGCTGACCGCGCCTTCCCGACTCGAGTTCACGGGTGGCATCACGATGGAAGCGGACGGCAGCGGCTCCTCCAGCCTCGCTTTCGCCGGTCCGGGGACAGGGTTCCTCGCGACGGACAGCCTTACGCTCCGCTCGACGGCGACGGCGGGCAATCCGGACATCGTGAGCTACCTCAATGCTGGCCTGAACCTCATCCAGCCCGGCACGGCGCCGGCTCCGATGAAAATCTCGATCCCCGCTCGCGGATACTTCCCGATCCAGGCGAGCATCACACCATTTCGCGGCTCGACGCTGACCTTCGAGATGCAGGTCAATTCCACCACGGTCAGCGGCAGCCAGTTCCTCCTCCAGGGGGCAATCGGGGAGGCGCTTCCGGCCTCCCCCTCCGCCGTGGGTGCCTCGGTGGTCTACGATGGTGGCGGGCTCGCCGAGGTGACCGGTGCAAACACCTATTCGGGCGGCACGACGGTGCGGAACAGCATCCTGCCCTTCCCGGGCGGCGGCTTCATCCTTTCCGGCGGTCTCTACGCGGAGAGCCTGACTGGTTCGTCCACCGGATCAGGACCGGTGACGGTCACTTCCACGGCGGCTACCGGTCCGAGTGGGGACAGCGTTGGCATCCTTGCGGGCAACGGCCAGATCGCCGGGAACGTCACCATCACGGGCGGGTACTTCCTGCCTGGGAACGCGCTCACGACCAACGGCAACCCTGTGGGAACGATCACGCTCGGCGGCAGCCTCACGATGGCCAACGGGCCTGCCAGCAACGGTCCCACGGCGTCGGCCTTGCTCATCGACATCGATCCGCGAAGCGCCAGCCCGTCGCTGCGGACCGACCTCATTCGACTCACCTCCCCGGCCGCACAGGTGAACCTGACGGCGGTCGGTCTCGGACTCTTCCTCAAGAGCCCGCCCCTGCCTGGCGAGGTCTTTCGCTTCATCGATGCTCCCAACGCCGGCAGCGCCATCAGCGGCACCTTCAAAGGTCTCCCGCAGGGCGCGACCGTTTCCACGATCTACGCGTCGACATCGTTCGATTTCGTTGTCACCTACGGCAGCAACTTCGTGCAACTTGGGCACGCAACGCCGCCCCCGATCAGCTACAACTACCTCCGGAATTTTTACTTCACGGAGAATGAGCTCTCGAACCCGGCGCGCTCCGGAGCCTTCGCCGACTACAACGGTGACGGCATCGCGAACATCCTCGCCTACGCCTTGGGCGCAGATCCGAAGAACTTCCCGAGCGGCCGCCTGCCCCGGGCCTCAACGCGGACCGTCGGTTCCGGCACCACTTACAGCGTGATGGAGATCCACCGCGCCATTCCGCTCCGGCCGGACCTCGCGTACTTTGTAGCGGAATCGACCAACCTCACGACCGGGTTCGGGACGCCCTTCGATCTCGACGCCGCCGCCAATGCGTCGCGAATTCTTTCCCGCACCGACAACGCCGACGGCACGGAGACCATCGTCGTCCGCGCGTCGAACCCGGTGTCGGTCACGCCGCAGGTCTTCCTCCGCTTCTCCGTGAACTACACGCCGTAAACCGCCAGCGGACGAGTCCCGCATTGACAGAGCGGAAGAAATCCCGCACACGCCCGATGGCTGTGGCGCACCCCCCAAGGTCGGCCGGCCCAAACCCCGCATCCCCGCAACTGAATCCAAGATGAATAAATTCGTTCTGACCCTCTTCTCCGCCGCCGTCCTGACGGTGGGCGCCGCGACCGCTTCTGCGCAGACTGCGCCTACGACGGTGATCCACGTCGTCACCGTCTCCTGGAAGGCCGGCACCACGCCGGAGCAGATCAAGGCCGCCCTCGACGGAGTGCAGGCCCTGCCCACGAAGTACAAGGGCATCGCCCGCGTCTGGACGAAGTCGATCAAAGCTCAGGGCAAGGCGAACGCCATCGTGATGGAATTCGCCGATGAAGCCGCGCTCAAGGCCTACACCGACAGCGACGCGCAGAAGGAGTGGTACAAGGTCTACACTCCGATCCGCGAGGCCAGCGCCACGTTCGATATCACGAACTGATCGCCCACCGATTTCGTTTTCCCCGAGGGGCCGCCGCAAGGCGGCCCCTTTTTAGTTACCGGGCTGGCCGAGAAAGTAGCCTCGATACAGCACCGGCAGGACAGATCGTTCATCAAGCGGGGCTACGCGTCGAACCTCGAGAGATAGAGAAAAATTCTCGGCCAGGCGAACGAAGAACATGTGTAACTCCTCTTTTTTCGTCCCTCGATGACATTTCCACAGATCACCCTTGATCGTAATGACCCCGTCGAATTCCGCGGCGGCGCTCAGCGGCACATTGGGCCAGCGTGAATCCACCGGGCGCACTTTGGCGCGGTTGCCATACTCAACAGCCAAGGCCCACAACTCGGGGAAAAAGTGCCAGTCGCGTAAGTCGGCCAAGTCTTCCCCGGCCCTCTCGAAACTCTCCCGATCGGAGCCCGGTGCTGAAACATCTTGGGCACGCCCAACTTCAGCAATCTTCCAGGCCGACGGTAGATTGTCCGGGATCAAACCAACCATCGACAAGATGACGATGAGGATCTGGGTTGTCACGAGCTCGTTCCAATTCCGCCGCGCTCAGATACGGTGTTGATCAGCCTCTGTGGTGAATGGCACTAAGATAAGGGCGGTTTAGGATGATTTTCTCGCGGTGGTGGACTTTGGGCGCTTGCGGCGGGAAACGTTGCCCATTTTGTGGCGCGGCTTGGTGAGGAGGCTGAAAGCCTTTGGTCGACGTTTGACCGCCC
>JBBQFQ010000087.1:0-16306 GCA_038322235.1 Chthoniobacterales bacterium | reverse complement strand
GTCACCCGCATCTTGCGCGAACTGCAGACCATCCGCCTGGGCCACATTGTTTGCGGCGAGCAAACCCTCGCGCGCTTGACCCAGGTGCCGGCGGCGCTCAACCCCCTGCTCACCAAGCTCGACTTACTGCACCTCTTTTCTGGCGCGCCCAAATGGGCCGCCACCCCACCCGCGTAGCCCGACAATTTTGGCGAAGCCTGTGTTTACGGCCCTCTCCGGTCGGTCAGAGGGGAAGTCAGGCTAGAACCTCGGTCTCAACCCGCGACCTTTCGCTGAAGTCGCCTTCCGGCGCGACGGCTGCATGGGACAAGCCTGCGAGCCGGCTATAAACCCCGCGCCGCCACCTCTTCCTCGTCCCATCCGAGGTAGTGGCCGAGCTCATGCAGATACGTGATGCGAACCTCCTCGCAGAATTCCTCCGCATTGCCCTCGCACATCTCCAAGAGCCGCTGCACGAAGACCGCGATGCGCGGCAAATCGTCGGAGTGCATCGGCGGGCCGTCCCGCAGAGAAGCCCCCTCGAAGAATCCCAGTAGGTCATCGTCGTCCGTGAAAGGAGCGTCATCAAAATAGACGGGAACCCGCGCGGCCGACTCGGCCACGTCCGCTGGGAGCCGCGCCTGGATCGCCTCGATCTCCCTCAACGCCATTTGGTGCCACTTGCGCATGGTCCCGCACCGACACGCAAATGCGCCCGACCGCAAGGGCGTTCCGGCGCCACGCTGGTGCGATGGGCTCCCGATTGGGCCCAGAAATCGCCCCACCTTGGAAGATCATGGTCTCGCGCGCGCCGGCTCATCACGCATCGTCTCGTCAAAAATCTCCTGAAGCGCGTTTCGATCCCCAGGCGGCCAACTCGCGAAGACGGCGGATTCCAGAAAGTGGCGGGGCTCGGCGTAGGCCGAATTCCTTCGGACGAGGCGGTTCGCCGTCGCGATCGCCGCGGGGCGTGCCCCGCTCCACCACTGCGCCAGAGCCACACCGCACAGGATATCGTCTTCCCCTGGCGGATGGGCGGTTGCCGACGCAAACCTCAGCGCGCGTTGAAACGCCTCGATCGCTTCCGCGGGCTTCCCCAGGGAGTTGAGCGCCAGCCCGAGGCGAAAGTGGAGCGTTGCATTCTGCGGAGAGATTTGGCCGGCTCGCGCGGCTAGCGCCTCCACTTGGGCGGCGTCCTGGAGCTGCCCCGCACAAAGCATTCCCATCGAGAGATCCTCCAAGTTCCTCGAGTCGGGCAGGAGCAGCGCAAAGGCGGCGGCACTCTCCGAATACCGCTGCATTTCGTAGAGCGACTGGCCCAACGCCCGGCGCGCTTCGTTGGATTTTGGCTCTGCGGCTATCGCGTTCTGCGCCGCCCGAAGAGCCTGCCCCCAGGCCCGCTGCTCGCGCAGGGCAGCGTGAGCCTCAAGGCAAAGTGCGCAATCAGGGGGCAAGCGCGCGACGTCATATTCGCGCAGAAAAGCGGCGCGCTTCGCCTCGGACTCAAAGTACGCCAGACTGATCCGCAGGAGGGGATCTTGGGGGTAAAATCCCAGAGTCTCCCGCAGTTCCGCCTGCGTCCCAACCGCCCGCTTCCGCCCGCCCAGCGCAGCGAGGGTGGTCTCGTCCTCGGGCGACACGGTCCGGTCGCTCGCGCCCGAGAGCGCCCAGAGCGCGAGGCGTCCCCAGGAATTCGCCGGGACGACGGGGTCGGCAAGCAAGCGCCGCCGCAGCTCGTTGCGCTCCTGGATGCGTCTGGCGATCGGAGTTTCGCGAATTTCCCCGGCCGGTCCAAAATCCCACCCCGCGAGGACGCCCGCCAGTTCTGCCACGTAGGCCGGCGCGAGGCTCAACTCCGGTGGCAGCCGCCAGACGCGCGCCGTTCCGTCCGCGCTCGCCGTCACCACCCGACTCCCGTCCGCGCTGAACGTCGCGCCGCGCAGCACCCCCAGATGACGGAGCGGCTCGCCCACTGGCTGCCCCGTCCCGGCCTCCCACACGCGGGCAGTGTGATCGAGACTGGCCGTCACGACGCGCGTGCCATCCGCAGAAAAGGCGGCGCTCCAGACCTGGTCCCCGTGCCGCATCGGCTCGCCCAGCGGCTGGCCGGTCGCGGCATCCCAGAGGCGCGCGGTCTTGTCGGCACTCGCCGTCACGACCCGCGAGCCGTCGGAACTGAAAGCCACCGCATTGACGACCCCTTCATGCCGCATCGGACCACCCACGGAACGGCCGGTCGCCGCCTCCCAAAGGCGCGCGGTCCGGTCTGCGCTGCCCGTCACCACGAGCGTTCCCTTTGGACTGAACAGGGCGCTTCGGACCGCCCCGTCGTGCCTCATTGGCTCGCCCACCGGCTGACCGGTCGCCTCCCAGATGCGAGCAGTTTGGTCCTCACTGGCCGTCACGACCCGCGTGGCGTCGGCGTTAAACGCGGCCGTCCAGACCCAGCCATCCTCCGCCTTGAGGACGAAATCTCCGTGGCGCAATTCCGCCCCCAAGGGACGGCCTGTCGCCGCGACCCACACCCCCGCGCTTTGGTCCCGGGTGGCCGTGACGATCAGCGTGCCATCGGCGCTAAACGCCGCGCTCCGGACGGGACCGACGTGAAGCATGGATGGTCCCACCGGCTGCCCCGTCGCTGCGTTCCACACCTGGACATGCCCGTCCCAAGACGCCGTCACGACCTGCTTGCCGTCGGGGCGGAAGGCCGCGCTCAGAACCCGATCATTCTGCCGCATCGGTTCGCCCACGGGCCGACCCGTCGCCACTTCCCAAAGCCGGGCCGTCATGTCTTCACTCGCCGTGACGACCCGCGCGCCGTCCGCACTCAGCGCGGCCGTATTCACTCCGCTTCGATGCCGGAACGCCACGCCGACCGCTTGACCTGTGGCCGCGTCCCAGACCCGCGCGGTCCGGTCGGCACTCGCGGTGACGACGCGTAACCCGTCCGCGCTGAGAGCGGCGGCGTAGACGATTCCCTCATGACGCAGCGGCTCGCCGAGGGACTGGCCGGTCGTCGCTTCCCAGATCCGCGCGCTCCCATCCTCGCTGGCCGTCACCAGGCGCGTGCCGTCGGCGCTGAAGCGGGCGCTTCTAATCGGTCCGCCGTGTCGCATGGGCTCACCCACGGAGCGACCCGAGCCGGCATCCCAGACCCGGGCGGTCTGGTCCTCGCTGGCCGTCACGAGCCGGGTGCCATCCGGACTGAAGTGGGCGCTGATGACCGGCTTCTCGTGTCGCATCGGCTCGCCCGCCGGCTCGCTCGTCGCCACCTCCCAGATCCGCGCGGTCCCGTCCGCACTCGCGGTCGCAACCCGGATTCCGTCCGCGCTAAACGTGGCGCCGAGGACATCGGATTCATGCCGCAGCGGCGCTCCGACGGCCGCGCCGGTCACCGCATCCCAAAGCTGAGCCGTGTGGTCCTGACTCGCCGTCACGATCAGTTTGCCGTCGGGACTGAATGCCGCGCCGTAGACCACGCCGCCATGCCGCAGGGGTCCACCGAGGGGCCGGCCAGACGCCGCGTCCCAGATCCGCGCGGTGCGGTCAATGCTCGCCGTCACGACTCTGGTGCCGTCGGGACTGAAGGCGGCGCTCCGAAGCGAACCTTCGTGTGGGAGTGGTTTTCCCAGCGGCTCGCCCGTCGCCGCTTCCCAGACCCGCGCGGTCCCATCGCCACTCGCCGTCAGCACCCGGGTGCCATCCGGACTGAAGGTTGCCTCTCGGATCAGCGCGCCATGGCGCATGGGCTCGCCCACCGGCCGGCCCGAGTGCGCTTCCCAGACCCGCGCGGTCTGATCATAGCTCGCCGTGACCAGGCGGGTCCCATCGGCGCTGAACGCGGCGCTGTAAACCGGGCCGTCATGAAAGACGGTCGCGGCCGGAAAGTTCTCGGCGCCGCCGCGGGTGGCTTCAAGCCAAAACCAGTCCGCGGCGCGGCGATTTCCGGGATCAAACCGGAGCGAACGTCCGAGATACGCGATCGCTTCCGCTCTTCGATTCTTCGCGACGAGGTCCACCGCCACGGCAAGATCCGAACGACTCGCTTCCCGGGTGAGGGCGAGCGCGCGTTCGGCGCTGGCATCGGCCTTCCGATATTGCGACGCACTAAAGGCGCCTCCGCCGAGGGCGAGTAGAAGGAGCGTACTGATCGCGGTGAGCACCCGCCGGGCGCGCTTCCGCTCCCGGAGGGTCCGCTCGTGAGCCGCCGCCAGCGAGCTTTCGATAAATCGAACCTCACCCGACTCGAGGGCGGATCCATTCTGAGTCAGGAGTTCCTCCGCCTCGGCGAGGGGTCGACCTGCCGGCAGCAGAAAGTCGCGGTGCTGCGCGCCTTCCTCCCAGCGTGCCAGCGCGGTGCCCAGTCGGGCCCGCACGCGGAGGAAGTCGCGATTTTCCCGCACCCATGCGACCGCTCTCGGCCAGATTCGAAGCAATGATTCATGCGCCACCGTGACGGTTCGAGCGCCGACCGCGTCCCGGTCACCTACGAGGAGGCGCGCATCGAGGAACCGCTCGACCAGCTCCCCCGCGCCCGCCGCCGCCGTCGCTGCGGCATATCCGGCCGTTCGCCGGGCCGCAACGTCTTCCTCGCCTTCCCCGAGGCGCACGATCTGCCGGAGTACGCTCTCGAGAGCACCCTGCGCCCATGCCGACAGCGCGGCGTAAGTCTCCTCCGCCCGACGCGCCAGAGCGGCCGCCACTCCGCCCAATTTCGCGTGATCTTCGTGCGTGAGGCGGCCCCGCGTGGCCCCGGCCCGATAGAGTTCGTCGAGCGCGTATTCGAGCAGCGGAAGCGCGCCCGGCTCCGCCAGGGCCTCATCCCGGATCACGTCCTCCAACCGGCCCTTCTCAGCGTGTTCCTCGAAGACCACGCCGGCCGCCTCCGCGGGAAGTCGGATCATCTGCCCGAGTTCGACGGCGCCCGGAGCCAGCAGATGGTACTGACCGCGCCCCTGCTTCAGCGCCACCAACAGCGGGACTTCCTCGCAGCGCATGTAGAAGTCGCTGCGCAGCGCGGCCAGAATCCAGACAATTCCGGAGCGCGCGAGAGCGTCCAAGGCCCGGAAAAAGAGCGCGCGCGATTCGACGCTGAATCGCTCCGCCGCGGTAAAGACCTCCTCCAGTTGGTCGAGGCCAAGCGCCAGGCGCGCCACCGGCTGGCGCGGCAGGTCCTCCGCCCGCTGAGTCTCCGCGGCCCCCCGTGCGAGAGCCGTCTCCAGGAGAATCACGGCGTCTTCGGGGCGCTGCCGGAGCATGGCCGCCAGGGCATCCGCATCCGAGGCATCGGCCCCCAGTTCCGGCAACGCCGCGGGAAGGAGCAGCGCGCGCGACAGACCGTCGAGCAGGTCGCGTCCCGTCGGAGTGTCGGAAGGCCGGAAGACCAGACAGCGCCAAAGCCCCACCCCTTCGATGACGCCGGGCCGAACGAGCCACGGCAGGACCCCAGCCCGCAGCAGTGAACTCTTCCCGCTCCCACTGGCGCCGAAGAGTAGCACGAACGCACATCGCTCCTCCTCCCACCGGGCGCGCAGCACGCCGAGGACTTCGTCGCGTGCCTTGGTCCGCCCGAAGAAGATTGGCTCGTGCTCGAAGTCGAAGGAGTGCAGGCCGCGATAGGGCGATCCCTGCGTCCAGGTTGGAATTTGCGCGCCGAGCGGGGCGGACGCCGCTTCGCCTCCCGCGCGGGCAAAAAACTCCCGCGCGAGCGAAAGCAGGTGCGATTCGAGCTTGTCCTCAAATTCCGCCAAGTTGCGGTATTGGTTGAAGGCCGCCCGAAAGGTCTCGGTTTCTTCATCGAGAAACCAGCGCCGGCAAAAGCCATCCAGCGCCTTCCACTGCGAGAGTCGAGCCTCCATCTCCCCGGACGGCTCCGGCGGGAAAAACGGCGTCTCCGTCCGGCGATAGACGAGGAGATCTGGCCGGCCCCTCTGGGCAAACGCCTGCGCGGCGCTCTCGAACTCGTATTCCGTCCCAGACGAAAAGGGCGAGCCATCGTTCCGCCGATGCTTGCCCGGATGGAGCCGGGAACCGAGGCGCGACCAGAGGATGCAAACCACGAGATCGAACTCCGCCGGCTCCGCGATCTGAGCCTGGAAGTCGCCTCGCGTCGCCCGCATCGGCTGTTCCTCCCAAAAGTAAGCCTCGATCCGCATCCGGCCTCCGAGCCGCCCCTCGACCCTCCGGCAGACGGTGCGAGCCATCTCACGCTCGCGCCCGACATCTCCCGGAGAGCAAACAAAGATCCGCAAAACGGGAGCGGGAGCCATGGCCGGAAATGCGGGGACCCGCCAAGCCCTACTCGGAACTGCGATCGCCCTCAAGACCTTTGCGGCACCGCACGCCTCGCAAGGTGATTCGCCGTCGCATGCCCAGGCAGACCTTGCGCCCGCGATCGAGCGGGCTGGCGACGGATCGCGGATTTCCCACTCCCGGAAACGGCTGGCGAATTTTCGCAGAATTCTGCTTGAGGCGGAAAACCGAGTCGTTACGATTTGCTGGCCTGCCGGATGAAATCGATCCCGGCCCGCGTCGTCCGGTTTCCCCGCCGTCCCGTCCCTCCAACCCCCCGTCCCCACCCATGTCGTCCAAGTCCAACAAGAAAACGGCTCCCAATGCGACCGCTCCGGCCGCCGGAATCGAGTCGCATCTCGTCGAAAACCGGGTCTTCAAGCCCGCGAAGGCATTCTCTAAGACCGCGGCGTTTCGCTCGCTCGCGGAGTATCAGGAGAGTTGGAAGAAGTCGGTGAAACAGCCCGAGAAATTCTGGGCGGCCCAAGCGAAGGAGCTGACCTGGCGGAAAAAGTACGAGACTGTGCTCGACTGGAAGGCGCCCTACGCCAAGTGGTTTGTGGGCGGCAAGCTCAACGTCACAGAAAATTGTGTCGACCGCCACGTGGCCAGCCCCAGCCGAAACAAGGCGGCCTTCATCTGGGAGGGTGAGCCAGGGGAGATTCGCCAGCTCACCTACGGACAGCTCCACCGGGAGGTCTGCCGTTTCGCGAACGTCCTCAAGCGGAATGGCGTTCAGAAAGGCGATCGGGTACTCATCTACATGCCCCTCGTCCCGGAGGCCGCGATCGCCATGCTGTCGTGCGCCCGGATCGGCGCGATCCATTCGGTCATCTTCGGCGGTTTCTCCGCCGAGAGCATCAAGGACCGCGCCAACGATTCCGGCGCCTGCCTGATCATCACCGCGGATGGCGGCTACCGCCGCGGCTCGATCGTTCCGCTCAAGCACAACGTGGACGCCGCCCTGAAGGACTGCACCACGGACGTGAGGCGGGTGATCGTCTTCCGCCGCGCGAACAACGACATTCACATTGAGGAGGGACGCGATGTCTGGTGGCACCGGGAGATGGAGTACGTCCGGGATGAATGCCCCGCGGAGGAGATGGATGCCGAGGATCCGCTCTTCATTCTCTACACCTCCGGCTCCACCGGAAAACCCAAGGGCATTCTCCACTCGACCGCCGGATACCTGCTCGGGACGTACGTGACGACGAAGTACGTCTTCGATCTGAAGCCCGATGACATCTACTGGTGCACCGCGGACATCGGCTGGATCACGGGCCACAGCTACATGGTCTACGGACCGCTCGCGAATGGAGCGACCATCTTCATGTACGAAGGAGCTCCGAACTGGCCCGAGCAGGACCGGTTCTGGAAAATGATCGCGCAACACCGCATCAACATTCTGTACACCGCCCCGACGGCGATCCGCGCCTTCATCAAGTGGGGCGACGAATGGCCGATGAAGCACGACCTCTCCTCTCTCCGCCTCCTCGGCACGGTCGGAGAGCCGATCAACCCCGAGGCCTGGATGTGGTACCACGAAAAGATCGGCGGCGGCCGCTGCCCGATCGTCGATACCTGGTGGCAGACGGAAACTGGCTCGATCATGATCACGCCGCTTCCCGGCGCCACCCCGCTGAAGCCCGGAACCGCGACCCTGCCGTTCTTCGGCGTCGATGCCGCCATCGTCGACGATGCCGGCAACGAGGTCGGGCCGAACGAGGGCGGAAAGCTGGTTATCCGCAAGCCGTGGCCTTCGATGCTCCGATCCATCTGGGGTGACAAAAACCGCTATAAGGAAGCCTACTGGGGTGAATTCAAGAAGCAGGGATTCTACTTTACGGGCGATGGTGCCCGCCGCGACAAGGACGGCTATTTCTGGATCGTCGGCCGCATTGATGACGTGCTCAACGTCGCCGGCCACCGGCTTGGGACGGCCGAAATCGAGAGTGCCCTCGTTTCGCATGAAGCGGTCGCCGAGGCCGCGGTCGTGGGTTGCCCCGACGAGATCAAAGGCCAGGGGGTGGCCGCCTTCGTGACGCTGAAGCATGGCATCCTGCCGACGGACAAATTGAAGGAAGCGATCCGGAAGCACGTGGGCGAGCTGATCGGCGCGATCGCGAAGCCGGACCAGATCCGTTTCGCCGACATGCTTCCAAAGACGCGCAGCGGGAAGATCATGCGGCGTCTTCTGAAGCAGATCGCCAGCGGCCAGGCGGTCACCGGGGACACGACCACGCTCGAAGACTTCAGCATCCTCGCGAAGCTGCAAAGCACCGAGGAGTAGGCGGAGAAACGACTCACTCGGGCGGGCGCGCGAAGGCGGGTCCCGCCCGTTTTTTTGACTCGGTTCCGCGGGCCATACGGCCAGCCAGCGCTCCGGCCTCGAACCCACGGGCATGAGCAACGAAGCAAAAATCGACCGCAAACGGATGATCGAGCTCCTAAACGAGGATCTCGCCCGGGAATTTCAGGCCATCATCGCGTACGTCACTTACAGCCAGGTGATCAAGGGCGCGGCCTACATGGACATTGCCGCAGAATTGGAAAAGCACGCCAGCGAGGAGCTCGACCACGCCATCCAGATCGCCCGGCAAATCGACTACTTCAACGGTACTCCGATCACACAGGCAAAGCCGGTCAAGTCTTCGGAGAAGCCGGAGGAAATGCTGCGCTTCGATCTCGAAAATGAACGGGAAACGATCGTGCACTACCGCCAGCGTATCCGGCAGGCGGAGGCCATGGGAGAGTTTGCGCTTAGCGAAGTGCTCCGGAAGATCATCGCGCAAGAGCAGGAACACCTCATGGATCTCGCCAGCGCGCTCGGCATCGAGAATCCGAAGATCGAAGCCGAAGCGAAGAACTGAGCGGGACGAGCCGCGCGAGGCGCCCTCTGCGTCTTCCGAAAGCATCCGCCGGCGGTCAGCGGCGTTTGAACCGCCAAAGCTGGAGGACGCCGGTGGTACCCCGGCGCTCCCTTCCCGGCGCGAGATCAGAAATTCGGTCCACGCCGCAAGAAACGTCAAGATCTCCGCGCGGCGATTTGCCATCGTTCGGGGATGAAAGTCCTCCACTCGCTCGCCCGGGTTCGCTGGGGATTTGCCGTCGCTGGGGCACTGGGGCGGAAGTCCTGATGATCGCGGCCGCGGTGGGGTGGATCACGATCTACAGCCATCTGATCCATCCGGGCGAAGCGGTCCCGTTCTATCAAAATTACCCCCTCCGGGCCGCGCCGTGGGTCTCCCTGATTTTAAGGGTCCCCATCTTCTTCGTCGTCTGTCGCTGGATTGGCCGACGCTCACCGGGCCGCGCGTGGCTCACCGGCGATGGGGGTTTTCGGGGCCTAATTTCTTCTCGATGCCCCGCTCGTGCTGCTCGGCGACAATCCGCACCTGCCGTGGTGGTTCCTGCCGCTGAACTACCTCGCGAAATTCCTCGCCTGTCACGTCGGTGGGAAGAGTGGGACCGTGCCGGAATACTCCCGCCTCGACGCCGCGCGTTTCGACGGCGCTTCGGGCGCGCGCCCCGGGAGTATCGGGAGTGGGTGCGCGCGGATCCGGCGGGCGGACGGGCAGCAGAGCCGTCACTCCAAGCGGAACCCATCCCAGCCAGCGAGCTCTCGGCAACGAGAGTGATCCGCCTGCGCCCGCTGCAGCTCGCGTTTCGCCGCCTCGTGGGACCCTACGAGGATGTTCCCGAGAGTCTCTTTGACGAGTTGGAAGCCTGGGCGATCCGACGACTCCTGCCCGGGCACGGGTGTGGTTGGGAATGGGACACGATGCGCCCGGGACGACGGCACCGGACAAGCTCCGCTTCGACGCCGCACTCGTCGTCTCCGGACCATTCGCCCCGGACGGAGCGGTCGCATATCAGTACCTCCCGGGAGGCGATTTCGCGGTGACGACGCACGCGGGTTCCTTCGAGACGCTGCCGGCCGCGTACGCCACGATCTTCCCGCGCGCGCTGGCGTTGCCTGGCTACAAATTGCTGGGACTGCCCGCGGCGGAATTCTACCACACGGCGCGCGTGAATGTTCACCGCGCCCTGAACCACGCGGGCATCTGTCTCCCGCTGAAGGCGACGGGACGAAGCGAGAGCTGACGCAGATCTCGGCCTGACAGCGCGGAAGACAGACGTTTTAGTCCAACGCGCGACCGCATCCCTAGCGGAGTCCGGAAGGTCGCGGCTCGGTGGTCTGATCCGTTGCTGGCTTCACCGCGGGCGAGACGCGGACGGGCTTGCGCACGCCACCGGGAACGCTCCCGGCGGGCGGCGGCGGGGGGCTCACGCGCGGCGAGGGCACCGGCGGCACCGGGCGGGCGCGAAGGGGCGCGGGGTTAGAGGGATTGGCGAGCGCAAGCACGAGGAAACTCGGCGATGAAGTGAGCGCCAGGTCTGGCGGCACCGGGGCGACGAAAACCCCGCGATTCGGCGAGTCGGTGATCCAGCCGACCCTCGCGAGCGCATTCGCGAACACCGCGTCCACTTCGGCGGCGGCGCTGGCGCGCGCCTGAGCCGTCCATTGCGCCGCCTTGCGGACCTCGCCCGCATAGTAGGCGAGACTCGCGAGAGCGTAGAAGCGCGCCGGCGTGATCGCCGGGGAGCGGAACCGCAGGAGGTAGGAGCGCGCGGTCTCCTCCCGCCCCTCCAAGAGATACGTCAGAAAGACCTTGAACTGGAGCAGCTCACCCTCGCGCTGCTGCGAGCGCGGATTCAGCTCCGAAAGCAGCCTTTCGTAGCGGGCGCGAGCGAGGGCGAAGTTTCGGTACAAAAATGGCAACTCGGCGTGATCCAACCGGGCGACCCAGAGCGCGGGATCGGCGATCATCGCGCGATGGAAGGCCTTTTCCGCCTCATTGATGTCTCGATTTGCCAGGGCGATGAGACCGCGCAGATGATACGACTCGGCCTGGTTCGGAAGGATGGAATCGGCGGAATCAAGCAACTCGCGCGCACCGGCAAAATCCCGCACCCGGTAGCGCGCGGACGCCGCCAGATACTTCGTGAGAAAACCGGCAGAAGGCGTCGCCTTCGTCCGGAGAGGCGGCGGCGCGGGAAAAGGCGCTTCCACGTCCGCCGCGCGGGAGGCCGAGGCCGGCGAAGCCAGCTCGGCCGCCGTCGTGGCGGCTCCCCCGAGTGTCCAAATGGCCAGGAAAACGCCGGAACGAAAACCGCGTCGGAAGCGATCGGTCATCGCTCGGAAGGCGCGGGGCACGCCGCCGCAATTTCAAACCGCGGCCCGGCCCGGCCGAGTTGAATCAGATTTGCGTCGCTCGCACGTCCCATGGGCAGATGAATCGTGCGCACATTCGAGCAAATCCGGTGCCCTTTCCATTCCAGAATCGCTGCCGCGCTGGAATTGAGTGGCACATTTCGGGGTCGGCGCGCACGGAAGGATGGCGCCGGACCTCCGGCGCACGCCGCCGCACTTCGGCCAGACCCACGGAACGCAAGCGACCTGCATCCCGACAAAAGGTTTTTCCAACGCCCGACGCAACTTAGAGTGGCGGCTTCGAAACCAGCTTCGCTCTGGAACCGATCGAGCCACCGCTGCCCCTATGACTACTGCCCGTTTGCGAGGCGTTCTCGCGCCCGTCGTCACTCCTTTCGACTCCGCCCTGCGGCCCGACGCGAATCGCCTCGTCCAGCATTGCCGCTGGCTCGTGGCTCAAGGAGTGGGACTCGCGGTGTTCGGGACGAATTCCGAGGCCAATTCGATGTCGGTGGCGGAAAAGAGAATCCTGCTCGACGCGCTCATCGAGGCCGGGCTTCCCCCCGCGCGGATGATGCCTGGCACGGGTTGCTGCGCGTATCCAGACTCCATCGAACTGACCCGCCACGCCGTGCGGCTGGGTTGTGCCGGAACGCTCATGCTGCCGCCGTTCTACTACAAAAACGTTTCGGACGAGGGGCTTTTTCGAAACTACGCGCGGATTATCGAACAGGTCGGCGACGATCGACTCCGCATCTACCTTTACCACATCCCGCCCGTCGCCCAGGTGGGCATCAGTCTGGGGCTGATCGAGCGGCTGCTGAAGGAGTTCCCCGGGACCATCGCGGGGATCAAGGACAGTTCCGCGAACTGGGAAAACACCCAGGCGATGCTCGAGCGATTCCAGTCCGAGATCTTCGACGTTTTCGCCGGAAGCGAGAGTTTTCTGCTCGCGACCCTGCAAGGGGGCGGCGCGGGTTGCATCACGGCGACGGGCAATGTGAATCCTCGCGCGATCTCCCGGCTGGCACGTACGTGGCAGCAACCGGATGCCGACGCGCAACAAACCGCACTCGATCTCGTGAGGAACGTTTTTGCGCAACACCCGATGATCCCCGCGATGAAGATGGCGATCGCCCGCGCGACTGGGGATCCGGAATGGGCGCTCGTGCGCCCACCGCTCGTGGAGCTCGACGACGCCCAATGCACAGAACTTTTCGCCTCGATGGAGGTCGCTCGCTTCGAGTTGAGCGACGTGACGCAGCGTCTTCCTCCTTGAGCAGCGGCAGGCCGCTCACGGCCCATTCAGGAAGCAGTCTGTCGGAGCTTCCGAAAGAGCACGACGTGCCCGAGCAGAGCCGCGGTGACGAGGACCGTCGGCAGCCAGACGTACGGGAATTCCGCGACCCAGGTATTGCTCGGGGTGAGAAGCTGGAGGCGCGTGGGGAAACTCACCACCGCCACCCCGACGACCCACGCAAGGAGCGCGAGGCCGAGGAAATTCCAGAGCCAGAGCACCAGCCGTGGAACGCGGTCCGCGAACGGCGCCAGGAACAGCGCCGTGACGCCGGTGACGATGTCCAGGTTCAGACCGCTCCAGGTCATCTGCGGGGGCGCCAGCCCGACCTCGGATGACGCATGGATGAGAACTTCGACGACGATGCGGAACGACTGAAAGCCGACGACCCAGGCGAACGGAAGCGCAATCCAGGGGCGTGCGAGAGTGGAGCAACCCAGCCAGATCGTGGCCGCGAAGCCGGCCACGAAAAGCAGACCGACCGGAGGCGGTAAGCGGTCGAAATTCCGCAGGAGACCGGACGCGGCGATTGCGGAAACGGCCGCCACCCAGAGAATGACTCCAACGGCGACGGCTCTCCGCCGCGACGCCGCCGCGATCGCGAGCGCCACCGTGATCGGTAAGACGATGAATCCGATTCGAACGAGCAACTCCTGATCCATGCGGAAAGAAGGAGGCAAAATCGCGTCGGGCAACCGCGCCGCGGGACCCGGATGATCAGTCCGCGCGCCGCGAAGGTCGCAGCGCCGACTCCAATCCGTCCCCGCCAGCCGCTTCCGGAACGCTCCGGCGGCGGCGCCCACCCGCTACCCTCCATCGCGCATTCCGACGCCGACCAACGCCGCGCGCGCACGTTCAATATCGCCGGAGAGCGCCGGGTCCGCTGGATTGGCCCCGATCAGCCGCTCCGCCGTGGCGATCCAACGTTGGGCGCTCGCCTTCCGGCCCGCGACATCGCCCGCCGTGGCACAGATTTCCGTCCGCGCCCGCAGGCAGTGATTGAGGTGGGCGACGAGCGTGAGGCTTGCCGGGTCCGCGGCAGAGAGCGCGTCGTAGATGGCGATTCCGGCGTCGAGACTGGCGAGGGCACCCGACTGATCTCCCAAGGCACGTTGCGGCAGCGAAATGCAATACCACGCATACGCGAGATCCTGCCGCGCCCAAACATTCTCCGGGTCCGCTGCCACCAAACCCTCAGACAAAGTCACCGCTCGACGACAGTCTACGAGAGCGCCCGCGGCATCCCCGAGCTTGGTTTGCAGCTCGGACTTCATCGCCAGGCCGTCGGCTAGATTCCGTCTCGCCTGTCCGCTGGCTGGACGAGCGGCAAAAACTTCCTCCCGCAACGCGACGGAAAGGCGGTGGTGCTCGAGTCCGCGCTCGAGCGTGGCGCGATCGCCGGGCGCGCGAGACCCGAGAATGAAGAACATGTTCCCCAACCGGTAGTGCACCCGCGAAAGCTCGCGGGCAGATTCGGGGTCGGCCGGTTCGGCCGCGTGGCGCCTCTTCTGGATGGTCAGCGCACGCTGGTACAATTCCACGGCGGGTCCGTAAGGTGCCGGCTGATCCCAGGCCGCGATGCTGCTGGCGAGAATAATGTCGGCCAGGGAAATCAGACTCAAGGCGAGCGCGCGCTGGCGGTCGCCGTCGGATCGCCGGAGCGCCGCGGCGCGTTCGCGGAAGTCGAGGGCGCGGCGTCCCAACTCCGCCGCCTCAGCGGGCTGACCCGAGCCAGCCAGCAGATTGCCCAGCGCTTCCCACGCCGTCGCGCGCAGCGCGGCCGTGTCGTCGTCGGCGTCCCCGTCGGGCAAAGCCTCGGCCAAGGCGGCCGCCCGGCGGTAGGAAGCGAGCGCGCCAACGGTGTCACCGAGATTGGGATAATTCGGTCGACCCTGGACATCGCCGACCTGAATGTAGGCCGAGGCCAGTTCCCTTCGCAGGCTCGCATCACCGCCGTCCGCGTCGTTCGCGAGCCGGCCCAGGTATTCCAGCGCCCGGGAAACGAGCAGTCGGCGCGCCGGGATCGTGCCGGGCAGATCGCGAATCGAATCGTGAAATTCAAAGAGGAACGCGTGGGCCAGCGCGCGCACGTCGTCGAAGCGCCGCTCGGCTCGACGCGCCTGCCAAAGCGTGCCCGCGATGCCGCCCACGAGCGCCAGGCCGACCAGCCCGGCCATCGCCACCCCGAGACGGTTTCGCTCGAAGAATTTCCCGCTCGTGTACCCCCACGTCGCCGGTCGCGCGCGCACCGGCCGACCGTCCAGATGGCGGCAGAGGTCTTCCGCAAGCGTGCTGACCGTGGGGTAGCGTCGCGACGGCGATTTTTCGAGGGCCTTGAGGATAATGTTGTCGAGATCACCGCCCAGGCGGCGGCGGGCGGATGGCTCGGTCGCGACCGTGCTGGGGCGGGCGACGATTTGCTCGTCGGTGACTCGCGCGAGTTCCAGCGGAGAGGGGCGTGAGGAAGAAAAACGGTATGGTGGTTGCCCGGCGAGCAACTCGTAGAGCAGGACGCCGAGGGAGTAGACATCGCTCGCCGTGGTGACGATTTCGCCGCGGACTTGCTCCGGGCTGGCGTAGCCGGGCGTGAGCCGACCCTGGCCCTCCAGCGTGTGGTGGCCATCGGCGTCGTCCTCCAGCAGCTTGGCGATCCCGAAGTCGAGCAGCTTTGGCACGCCCTCCCTGGTCACGATGATGTTGCCTGGCTTGAGGTCGCGGTGGACCACGAGGTTCTGGTGCGCGTATTGAACGCCAGCGCAAATCTGGATGAAGAGCTCGAGCCGCTGCGGCAGATTCAAGGCGGGGGCGAATTCGGTGACGCGTACCCCGTCCACGAACTCCATCGCGAGAAAAGGCAGGCCGTCGTCGGTCTCGCCGCCGTCGAGAAGCCGGGCGATATTTGGATGCGCCAGCCGGGCGAGGATTTGTCGTTCCGCGCGGAAGCGGCGAAGAACTTCTTCGGTGTCGGTACCGCGCTTGAGCAGCTTGACTGCGGCGGTCTGCTCGAACCGCCCGTCCGCGCGGCGGGCGAGCCAGACCGTGCCCATGCCGCCCCGGCCGAGTTCGCGTTCCAATGACCAGGCACCCACGCGTCGGCCACTCGCGGAATTTTCGGCAGCCCCATCCGGATCGAGCGCCGCCCTCCGTGCGCCGGCTTCCAGCGAAGAGGTCGTCTGCGAGAGCAGGGACTCGACTTCCCGTCGCAAACTCGGATCTTCCCCGCAGGCGCGGTCGAGGTAGGCTTTTTGCTCGGCCCGATCCGCGCAGGCGAGCGCGCCGCCGAGGACCGCCTTCGTCTGGTCCCATCGGGCAATAGACATCTCCGATCCTTTCACACGGGAAGGCGAGATTGCCAAACCCCACAAAAAGGGGACGCGAGGCGACGGGTGCGATTAAAAATGGGTGAGGCGGTTTGGTTCAGTTCCAGAGGTGAGTCCAGAGTTGATTGGCGCGAAGGACGCGGAGCTGGGCGATGGATTCAGCGGTCTGGGGAAGCCAGGAAGTGCCGGCCTTTTTCAGGCGAG
>JBBQFQ010000086.1:0-16675 GCA_038322235.1 Chthoniobacterales bacterium | reverse complement strand
CGAAGACGTTAAGCGCGACGGACCGGGTCTCGCGGGTGTTGAGGTCCCACATATATTCACCGGACCAGCGGAAGGTCTCGCCGGGGACAATCTGCAAACCGCCCAGGTCGATTCTGCGGTTCTTGAAAAGCTCGAGGTGTTCCTTGGGGAAATCCTCGCCCACGATGCCCACGAGACTGACCGGACTGAAAAAACTCGCCGCCACCGCGCCGTAGGAAGCGGAGCCACCGAGAAGATTTTTATGCTCCTCGAGGGGAGTTTTGATGTCATCAAGCGCAATGGAACCAACAATCAGAACGGACATAGGGGAGTGAGGTTGCCTTTTCCTTCACAGGGATGGCGAGAGGAAAAAGGCCCGTCTTTTCATTGCCCAACCCGCGGCAAACCAGTAGCCAAGACGAAGCCTGCAACCTGATGATCTCCATCACCATTGATAACCTGGTCAAAAAATTCGGCGCGCAGACCGCGCTGAATGGCATTTCCCTTCGCATCGAACCCGGTGAGATGTTTTTCCTGCTCGGTCCCAGCGGCTGCGGAAAAACCACCCTGCTGCGCAATATCGCCGGATTCTACATTCCCGAGGGCGGCCGTATCCTCTTCGGCGATGAAGATGTGACCAACCTCCCGCCGCACAAGCGCAACACCGGCATGATGTTTCAGAGCTACGCGCTCTGGCCCCACCTGAACGTCGCCCAAAACGTCGCGTTCGGTCTCCAAGAGCGCAAAGTCGCCAAATCCGAAACCGACCGCCGCGTCCGCGAGGCCCTCGCTTCCGTCCACATGGACGCCTACTCCGAGCGCAAAATCGGCCAACTCTCCGGCGGCCAGCAGCAGCGCGTGGCGCTCGCCCGCGCCCTCGTCATTCGCCCGCGCTGTCTGCTGCTCGACGAGCCGCTCTCGAACCTCGACGCTAAACTCCGGCTCGAGATGCGGACGGAGATCCGCCGCGCCTGCAAGGAGAGTGGTCTGACAGCGGTCTACGTCACACACGACCAGAAGGAGGCTCTTTCCATCGCGGACCGCCTGGCCATCCTCGACGGCGGCAAACTCGTGCAGATCGGGGCCCCACGGGATGTCTATCGCCGGCCGCGCTCGCGTCTGGTGGCCGACTTCATCGGGGAGACGAACTTCATCGAAGGCGAAGCCGTCTCCGTCGATGACCGCGAATGCCACGTCCGAACGGCGCACGGCGAGTTTGCCGGCTACCTCACGGATCCATCCTTCCACCCGAGCGCCGGCGACAAGGTGGTGGTCTCGGTCCGGCCCGAAAGCTGGCGGATCGAGCGGGTGAACGCATACTCGGCGACGGTGAACGCGATCCGCGGCCGAATCGGCCGCGGCGTCTATCTCGGGGAGCTGGCGCAGTACGATTTCCAGTCTGAGGCGAAAGACACCGCTCCCGTGAAAATCTACGAACTGAATCCGCAGCTGGGAGTGACGGCGGCGCGGACGGACGAGTTCGTCGCCTGGGCGGACGCGTCCGACGTGGTGGTGCTGCGTGCCTGACGCCCCGATCGCGCCATGTGGAAGACCTTTGCTCTGTTTGCCGGACTCGCGCTCATCGTCGGCGCGCCGTTTGCGTTGAAGCCGCGGGAGAACCTCGTCGTCGCAGCTGATCGCACGCTCATCGTCATCACGCCGCACAACGAAGCGATCCGCACGGAGTTTTCGACGGGGTTCCGCCACTACTACCAGAAAAAGCACGGCCAGACCGTGCGGATCGACTGGCGCGTCATCGGCGGCACGAGCGAGATCGCACGCTATCTCGCGAGCGAATACGAAGCGCCCTTTTCCAATTACTGGCAGGGCAAACTCGGGAAACCGTGGACGCCCGATGTCGCCGCGGCCTACGCCAATCCGAAGATCAAGCTGCCGGACGACCCCGCTCTCGACACGCCTCCGCAGGCCGCCCGGCGGGCCTTTCTTGGTTCGAATGTCGGGATCGGGATCGACCTGTTTTTCGGCGGGGGCAGTTACGATTTCGACATCCAGGCCCGGGCCGGTCGGCTGGTCGATTGTGGAATCCTGCAGCGGCATCCGGAATGGTTTGGAGACGGCTGCATCCCGCAGAAGCTCGGGGGTGAGAGCTACTGGGACCCCGAGGGTCGCTGGATCGGCTGCGTGCTTTCCGGCTATGGCATCTGCTCGAATCTCGAAGCTCTCGCCCGGATCGGCGAAAGCAGCGCTCCAGCCCAATGGGCGGATCTCGCCAAGCCGGTGTTCTTCCGCCAGCTCGCGCTGGCCGATCCCACCAAATCAAGTTCGGCTGCGAAGGCGTTCGAGATGCTGATCCAGCAGCAGATGAATGAGTGCCTCTCCGAGTTTGAAGCGACCGCCGGACCGGGAGGCGCCGGCCAGAGTGTCTCGAATCGCGCCCGTGACGAGGGTTGGCGGCGGGCGATGAAAATGCTGATCAAGCTCGGGGCGAACACGCGCTATTTCTCCGACACGTCCCAGAAGCCCGCGATCGACGTCGGCGCGGGGGATGCGGCGGCCGCGATGAGCATTGATTTCTACGGGCGGCAGGAAGCCGAAGCCTCGGCCCGCCGGACGGAAAAGCCTCGCGTGATCTTCATCTCGCCGAGCAGCGGAACCTCCTACGGCGTGGATCCGATCGCCATCCTCCGCGGAGCGAAGGAGACCGAACTGGCGAAAGAGTTCATCGACTACGTGTTGGACCTCGAGGCGCAGAAACTCTGGAGCTACCGCCGCGGAACGCCCGGCGGCCCCCAAAAGTTCTCCCTCCGACGTCTGCCGATCCGGCCTGAATTGTATTCGCAGGAGCATGACCAATACGTGGCCGACCCGGGCGTCCGGCCTTTCGATGAAGCGAAGCAGTTCACCTACCGGGGCGAATGGACCGCCCAGCTTTTCCGTACGATGAGCTTTATCATCCGGGTGATGTGCCAGGATCCTCACGATGAGCTGAAAGCGGCCTGGCGCGAAGTGATCGCCGCGGGGATGCCACCGGAAGCCACGCGGACGCTGCTCGATGTCAGTCGGGTGGAATACGAGGAAGCCTCGGGTCGCATCCGGGCGCTGCTCAGTTCGTCGAACAAGACGGACGAGGTGCGGCTCGCCCAAGAACTCGGGGGACATTTTCGGGCGCAGTACGAACGCGCCGCTGAACTCGCCCGGCAACGTAAATAGCGGCGATGACGGCCCGCTCGCGCAAGACGGATCGCGGCTTTCTCGAGCGAGCCGAGCAGGACGACGATCTCGCCGCGCTCATTCGAGGCGTCATCGCCGTGGGGCTGCACGAGCGCGATTTCGCGTTCGCCCACGCGTTTTGCGTGCGTCTCGCGCGGCACTGGCATTACAATGTTCGCGGGAACGCCCTTCAGGCGCTCGGCCACCTTCTGCGGGCTCAAGGCCACCTCGATTTAGTGACGGTCCGCCTGGTAATCGACCCCGCGTTAGTCGACGAGTCCGAATATGTTCGCTCCGAAGCGGAAGACCTTCTCGCGGCCTGCGAGGCGCTTCCCGGCTGGTCACCCGGAAATGCGGCTGGTGCATAGGCCGAAATTGAGCGTTGTTATGTCGCGCGTGGTCATCTTGACCGACCATTTTCTTCCGCTAGCCTCGCCCTTCCGCAACTCCCCCGGCACGCCTGAACTGGCCAGTCTCCTCCATGAGTAATTTTCGCTTCCCGCTCGCACTGATCGTTTTGGGCGTTGCATCCTTCCCTTTCCGGAGCCCGGCACCGATCGTCGTGCGTCCGGATGGAACTTCCTACGTTTCCCCCGGCGCCGAGGCGGCTCCGGATCGGAATAGCGCCGAAGGACAATTCCAGTACGCCGCCGACCAGGAAAAAGCGGGTAACTTCAGCGCCGCCGTCGACGGCTATCGGAAGGTCGTAAAGCGGTTTCCGAAGAGCGCGTACGCGTCAAATTCTCAGTACAAGGTCGGTCAGTTGCTCGAGAAGCAAGGCGACCCGGAGGGCGCCTATAAAGCCTACACGAAGCTCAACAAGGATTACCCGCGCAGCGAGGATTTCACCGCGTCCCTCGAAGGCCAGATGCGGGTGGCCGGTAAGTTTCTCGAGGGTCGTCGCCAGAAGATTCTTGGGATCCCGACGCTGCCGTCCATGGGGCGGGCCATCGACATGTACGGGGCGATCATTCGCAACGCGCCCTACAGTCGTTTCGCTCCCCAAGCGCAGTTCAATATCGGCCGCGCCAAGGAAAAGCAGGGTGACTTCAGCGGCGCGATCTCGGCGTACCAGACCGTGGTGGACAAATACCCCACCAGCGACGTGGCGGACGATGCGATGTTCCAGATCGGCTACGTCTATCTAACGATCCTGCGCAACGGCTCATATGACCGGAACGCAAGCAAGTTTGCCCGGGAGTATTTCGAAGATTTCCTCGCCGCCTACCCGAAGCACGAGAAAGCCGGCCAGGCCCGGGCGTATCTCGCCACGCTGGGCAGTGCCCAGACGAAGACGTCACTGAAGACCGCCAAGTTTTACGACAAGCAGAAGATGTATAAGGCCGCCGTCATGTACTACAACGAAGTCGTTCGCGCGACGCCCGACTCGCCAGATGCGAAGGTGGCAACGGTGCGGCTGGAACAGCTGCGCAAGCAGCTGGGCGAGGAGTTCTTCAAGAATCCGATTCTCGTGCCGGGCAAGCCGGATCCGAAGCGCCTTGCCGAGTTGCAGGCGCGCGGCATGGGTCAGCAGGGCGGTGCTCCGGTCTCCACGCTTCCGCCAAATGCTCCGGGTCTCGACACGCCCCTTCCCGGCGGCGAATCCGGTCTGCCTCCAATCAACGAGCCGGGCGGCCCTGGCCTCGACCCGTCCTTCGACGCCTCGAATCCGTTCTCGTCGCCGACTTCGATGCTTCCCGGCGGCGCCGCTCCTGCAGCAACCCCCGATCCAGCTCCGGCAGCGTCTCCTGCGCCCACGCCGTAAGATCGCGCGCGATGCGAATCATCCCGCTGCTCCTGCTTGCAATCGCTGGCGCCTGGCTGTCGGGCTGCGCTGGCTACACTCTTGGCCCGGCTAAGCCGACGTATCTCGCGAAGATCTCCTCGCTCTCGGTTCCGACCTTCCGCAGCGACGATCTCGAGCCGCGCACGGAAACGCTCGTCACGAGCACGGTCATCAAGCAGCTCCAGCTTGACGGAACCTATAAGATCGCGCCAGAGGGGGCGGGTGACGCGACGCTCCTTTGCACGGTGGAATCACTCCAGCGCATCCCCGTCCGCACGGTGCGGGGCAACGTGCTCCAGCCCGCGGAATTCGTCCTCGAGATGAAGCTGCGCTATGAGCTGCGCGAGGGCGGGAAAAGCGGACGGGTGCTCGATGGCGGGCGCGTGTCCGGCCAGGCGAGTTTCTTCGTCAGCACAGATCTGCAGCAGGATCAGCGGCAAGCTACCCCCCGCGCGGCTGAACAGGCCGCCACGCGGCTGGTGAGTCAGCTGAGCGAAGGCTTCTAATTTCACCCGGCGGTCGGAAGCGCCGCTTCGCAAGGCGCACGCCCGCCTCTCGAAGCATTTGCCCCCGACCATGCTACCTTCCCCATCCCGCGAGGCTTGAATGAACGTGCGCACTCTCTTCCGGTCGCAAGTGGGCCGGATCGCCGGCCTGATCCTGATCGCTCTGACGAGCGTTCTCCTGCTCTCGCGGGCGGCCTCGGATCGCTACTCACCCGCCGCGGGCGACGTCGTGTTTCAGTCCCTCGGCCGGAGCAAGCTCGGCGAACTGATCGAAGGTTCGACGGATTCGCGCTTCTCCCACTGCGGTCTCGTGCTCAAGAAGGGTGATGACTGGTTCGTGATCGAGGCGATTGGTCCGGTTCGCGAGATCGCCCTGCCGGACTGGATCGCGCAGGGCCACGGGGCATTCGCCGCCTTTCGGCTGCGAGCGGAGTATGAGGAGCGGATTCCGGCGATGATCGCGAGTGCGCGAACCTTTCTCGGCCGGCCCTACGATCACCGGTTCCGATTCGATGACGAAAAGATCTACTGCTCGGAACTGGTCTTCAAAGCCTTTCAGAGCGCGACCGGGGAAATGCTCGGACGCGTCCGGAAAGTCCGCGAGCTGAACTGGGAGCCGTATCGCGCGTTCATCGAAGAACTCGAGGGTGGGCCGGTTCCGCTTGATCGCGAAATGATTACGCCGCGGGATGTCTCCGAGGCGTGGCAACTTCGCGAGGTCTATCGAACCGGACTCTGAGGAAGCGGGCGATCCAGAGCCGCCTGCCCGACGAGATTGGGGTTTCGATCGCGCCAATCTCGGCGAACCTCCCGTGTGCTCTCGGTCGTCGCCACGCCCATCGGAAATCTCGCCGACATCACGCTTCGCGCGCTCGAGACGTTGCGCACCGCCGACGTCGTTGCCGCCGAGGACACGCGCCACTCGCTCATCCTCCTGCGGCACCACGGGATTCAGGCGCGGGAACTCGTTAGCTTTCACGAGCACAACGAGGCGCGGCGCACGGCGGAACTGATCGAGCGGCTGAAGACGGGCACGCACGTCGCGTTGATCACGGATGCCGGCTTGCCGGGAATCTCGGATCCCGGCGCGCGCCTCGTCCGCGCCTGCCAGCGGGAAAGCGTGCGCTACACGATCCTTCCCGGCGCCTCCGCCCCGCCGCTTGCCGTGATCGGCTCCGGCTTCGACCTTGAGCCGGGCTGGCTCTTTGCCGGTTTCCTCCCGAACAAGTCTGGAGGCCGCGAGCGCGATGTCCGCCGCGCGCTGGAGCGCGCGGAGATCACGCTGTTTTTCGAGTCGCCACACCGGTTAATCCGCACGCTCGACCTGCTCGCGCTTCTCGAGCCCGAGCGGGAGCTCTGCGTCGCCCGCGAACTGACCAAACATTTTGAGGAATATCGCCGCGGATCCGCCCGTGAAGTCGCGGCCCACTACCAGGCGCATCCGCCCAAAGGCGAGATCGTCCTCGTCATTTCGGGGCGGGCGTAGCCCGACGATCTTCTTCCCGCCACGATGGGCCAGACGAGCAGGGGCACCACGACCGCGTCCGGGCCGGGATCGCGTCGGAACCGATCAGAATTTGAAACCCGCGATGATGCGGGGGAAAAAGCGCGGTTCGCCGTTGACGTTGGTGGCCTGAAACTGCGCGGAGGCCGTCACGTAAAAGCGCTCCGTGTGGAAGGTCGCCACCGGCCCGATGAACAGGACATGTTCCACGGGATCGCTGTGGTTGGGGAACACGGCTTCGTAGCGCCCCTCCACCCCGACCGAAAGGTGCTCGGTTGCGTCGTAGCGCAACCCCACATTTTGACCCAGGGTAATATCGCGGGTGCGGAGATTCCGGTCGCTCCATTCCGACTCCACCACCAGGTTATAGGCGAACTGCCAGCGTCCCACGCGCTTGTCGGCGACGAGGCGTGACTCGAGCCCGAAGAAACGGCGCCCGGTCGCAATTTCCCCGAGGACGGCGAGGCCAAAGGGCTTGCCGTCGTGCTCGTTGAGGATGCGATATTTCCCCTCCACAGCCCCGCCCTGATAGGTAAATCCCTTCGGCTCCTCCCCTTTTCCATTCCGCCAGTTCCAGTTTGCGACGTAAAGCCCGAGCTGGAAATCCTTCGCCACCCCGAATTCGACTTCATTCCGGATATCGATGCCAAAGGCGCGCTTTCCGTCGACGCGGCGATAGCGGCCGAAAATCTGGTTTTCCGACTCAATGACTCCCGGCGCTTCGGTATAGCTCTCATACGGGAAGGTGAAGTGCCGGTCGGCCCGGACGATGGGGGCCGCGAGGAATCCCGCGGCGGAAAGGACGGCGGACAAAACGCAGAATCGTTTGCCAAATTCAGAACAGCAGCGGCGCGACGGAGACGGTGAGGAGCGTGAGATGGGAAACATATTGCGAGTGATTCCTGATACCTATTGAGATAAGGTGTCATTTACGCAACGAAATATTGCGCTCAAATCGCATTTACTGAGGAAGGCTCTGGGAAGAAGCGGCCGATATTTACGCGGAAACGTCAATCTTCCGCCAGATCTCACAAAACTCGTCGCCCCGAGAACCGCCCATCCTCTGTCCCCATCCACCGCGTCATTGCGGGCAGAACCAAGCCGCTCTGCCTACGGCGTCGTCACTCGCAGCCGCAGAAAGCGGTGGCCACCGGTCGCCGGATTCACCGGCACTACGTCGCGCACTTCTACCGAGAAGGTCGGCGTGCTGCCCGTTTCGCCGACGAAGCCAGCTCCACTGGGAACGGCGCCTGCGACGCTTGTCGTGATCGTGCTCCAGGAATTCAGATCGGCCGATGCCTCCACTCGATAAGTGACATCCGTCGCGACGCTCGATCGATTGAACGTGAGCATCGCGTAAAAGACTCCGCCGTAATTCTTGATCGCAACGCGAGGCAGCGCGTTCGTGACCATAGTGGTCGGGCTCAGCCCGAGCGCGTAGGCGAGTAGATTTGGCACCCCATCGGCATTCGGATCCGCAGTCAACGCGGCATTTCCGCCCGTAAGTCCAAAACTCGTCAGGTAGTTCGCCGCGAGCGTCCGCGCATTTAACGTGAAATTCTGCGTCGCTGCGGGAGAGACGCCGTTCATCGCCGAAACGCCCAGTCCGCTAAAAACTCCGGTCCCGGCGGAAGTGGGCGTACCTGCCAGCAACCCGTCGGCCGAAAGCGTCAGCCCCGGCGGGAGTGTGCTGCCGGTCAGGGCAAAGACTGGCGTCGGGGACCCCGTGGCGGTGAACGTGTGGACATACGGCGTGCCCACCGTGAAGGGCGACGCCGGCGCGCTACTGGTGATGGCTGGCGGAACACTGCAGGAAACGCAGAGATAGGTGCTCGCAATAAGGTCGAGCGTATCGATCCTCCAAGACGGATCGGCGGGAGCACCCGAGTCGTCACAAGTCAGACGAAACCGAAGCCGCATGCTTTGTCCAGCCACCGACGCCGGCAACGTGATGAGCGTGGTGACGTAGCCGGTGCCACTCGAACCCGTCCACGCGTCACGCCCTGCCAGAACGTTCGAACCGCCGAGGGTGCCGGTGTATTCGCCGCTGACGAAACTGCCGCCCGCGGCGACGACATCGAGGAAAGCCCCGCCGTTGACGGAAAGTTCGAGCACGCCACCATCGAATCCCAACTCGGTGTTCCAGCGCTGGCGAAACCGCAGCTGGGTGCTTCCCGCGCCGATCGTAAAGGCCTGGGAAGTGAGTAAGACTTCCGAGCTGCTACTGACCGGCACCACCGCCACCGAGTTTGGCGCTGAATCCGGACCATCGCTCCTGGTCACCCACGGGTCGATCAGGCCGGAAACAACGATGCTGCTCCAGCCACTGGGCAGGGCTGGGGCGGTGACGCCGTCGAAATGCTCCAGACTGCTCACCGCTTGTTGGGCGGCGCCCAAGCGCAGAGGGAACGAGAACGTTCCGAGGCTACTCGCTCCATCCTGAAGGACGAGCGTGGCGGTGACGGTGTCGCCGCATGAACCGTTGGCGAGGAAGTTGAAGCTCTGCGTCCCGGAGGCATTGAACGGAATCGCCCCGTAGTTTCGCACCGCTGAACCCAGTGGCGTGATGCCGCCAGTCCCCTGGAGAGTCGCCGTCAAACTGTCGCTGGGCGCACCCCCGATGTTTTGGAGCGTGAAGCCCACGGTCACCGTTTCTCCGGGGTCGATCGCTCCGTTCGCCGGCACGCAGTTCTCCGCCAAAAGGGCGCTGGCGCCGGCCTGAAACGCGGGAACCGGAGGAACGATGCGGAGATTGAAGCTCTGCACGACCACCGCCCCGCACGTGTCCCGCACCGTTACGCGGACGGGCGTGGTGGTGACGGCCGCGCCCGGTGGCGAGCTGATCGTGACGAGACCGCTGGTCGGATCGATCGCAACCGTTCCGCCACCGGCCAGCACGGAGGGCGCGATGCTGCCGGGTGAGCCAGTCAGATTCCCGTTCGGATCGCTCGGCGGAGAGGTCGGCGCATTTTGCACCGTCGCGCCGGTGGTGGGCACGCTGATGTCCGAATAGGCGCCCAGACTCGGCGCAAAGTTCGGCAGCACGGTGACATTGACGGTCCCGCTGACGGTGGCGCCGTTGCTGTCGGCCACGGTCAGCGTGAGCGGGTAGATTCGGCCCTCTGGCGGCGCGACCAGGTCGCATGAGGCGACAACGGCGCATGAGATCACACCGTTGTTCAGCGACGTTGTCACGGTCAGCCCGGGTGCCGCGTCCGAGACCGTCACGCTCAGGGCGTCGCCATTCGCATCCGACGCCGTTCCGACGACAGCCAGCGTTGGCGCGAGGCTGCCTCGCCGCACGCTCACCCCACTCGTCACGCTGAGCACTGGCGCCAGATTCGCAGCATTAAGGGAAAAATCGGCGTCGGACACGTCGAAGAAAATGTTTCCCGCGCCCTCGACCCGGATCCGCGCCTGCCGCGTGGCAACGGCCGCCCCCGCCGGCACCGTGACAAACGCGGTTCCATTATTCGGGACACTCGCGGCCAACTCGTACGGGAAGGTGATCCCACCATCGGTCGAGAGGGTGATGCGGACGTTGGCGCAGTTAACCGGCGCCGCACTGGTGCCTGCCACCGTCCAATCGACCCGCAAAGTTGCTCCCGCCGTGACCGACTCACCTCCGTTGGGCGCGACCACCACGAACGGACCGGCCGATCCGACCGACGTCACGGACATGGTCCGATAATCGGAACCACCGCCACCCGGACGATTGTCCCGCACAGTGACGCGGAAGTTCATCGTGCGCGCGGTCATGGGGAGCAGTTCTCCCACCGCATAGCCGCCAGACGTAGCTGGGGGCTGGTTGGCTGAACTCAGGATGTAACCACGAGAGGGAAACCACCTGGTCGGGTTGGTCGTTGGTGGGAACGAACGAAAAATCGGCGACAGCCCATTATCGCGTGGCTCCGTTACGGGATTCTGCTCGGGGCCGAGATCCATTTCCTCCCAACAATACGTGAGGGCGTCGCCGTTCGCATCCGAGGCTGACGCCGTCAGCGCGAAGGGTGTGCCAGCCGGAATCATGTAGCTCGCGAGCGGTGCGATCACCGGCGGGGCATTTCCCGTTGGACTGGTTTGCGGGCAACTCAGCGTGCCAACGAAGGCATCGATCTCGTCGTAGCTTGCGGAGTGAAAATAAGTATCGACATGCGCCGCGAGATCCTGGGACACCGCGGGGGACGGATCGCTGCATTGGCCGGCGTAACTCATGATGGTGGAGCCACTGCCGACTTCGAATGCCGTGGTCGCATTCCGGTTCCCACCCGCACACTGCCCGCCGTTTCCGTTGAACGAATGGTGAGCGCCGAACTGGTGCCCTAGTGCATGGGCAAAGGCATCGAGATCGAACGGGTCACCAGTCGGCGACGTCATTCCGGTCGCCCCCGCGCCCTTGGAGCCCGGCTGGCAGACGGAGGCGAGCGTGGCGTAGTCGCCCGCAGTCGTGCCGACGACATGTCCGATGTCGTAATTCGCGCTGCCGATCCGGGCATCGAGGTTCGACTGGTTCTGGCTGGGCAACAAGACCGGGGTCGCGTTGGAATACGGCTGCGCCGCAGGATTCGTGTAGATGACTTGATCGGTACCAGCCACAAGCACGAGGCGAATGGCGAGATCGCGCTCGAAGATGGCGTTAATCCGATTAACCGAGGTCACCATGGCCGCGAGCGCCTGCGAAACGCTGCCCGGCGAGGATCCCGAAACCGCCGCGGTGTACTCCGCCGTGGCGGCGAGCGCGAGTCGGAAAATACGGAGGCTGGCGCCGGATGGACGGGCGGGGGACGGCGCCACGCCGGAAGTCACGCCCGCCGCCACCACGCGGGTGGGTTCGCGAACCGTGCAGGCCAGCGGGGGCCCGCTGCGTTGATGATGACGGCGGAAGTAGACGACGTGAGAATCGTCGGAATCGCCTGGTACGGGATCAATGAAAAATTGTCCGCGGGAGCCGAGCACGACCGCCGACAATCCTCGCGGGGTGACGTCGAGACGGCCGGTTGCGACCGGGTCGTCGACTCCGGCGATCGAAAAGCTGCGGAAATCCGGAAACCGCGAGGCCAACTCCGGGGCCATGACCGGCGAATCCCACACCCGAAACCGGCCAAAGCCTCCGCCGGGAAGAGGGAGCAGCAGCTCACAGGGGCCGCGCCCGCCGTCCACGAATTCGCGGGGAGCCCTTTGGAGGAGGTCGGCCATCACTTGACGCCGGAGAGTCAACACCCGGCCTCCGGGCAGACTTGGCTGCGCCGACGTCGTGCCAGGCAAAGGAGAACTTTCGCTCTCGCGCCACGACTCGGAAGCTGACCGCGACTGACTCTGGAGCGCGGCGGCGACGCTGCATGCGAGAAACGCGCCGACGAAATGGCGCAGACGAAGTGATCGCATGGCAGACAAAGCTAGCCGAAAGCCTACTAGGTCGCATCCGAAAAAGGCGCCGCCCCCTCGCGGGAGCGGCGCCTTCGGAATCAGGCGAGCGGAAGCATCCGCATCGCGAAATGCATTATGGACGAACGAGCACCGTGGCCGTCCGAACGTTTCCGGCGATCGAATCGGTCGTCGGCGCCGTAGCGCTGACCGTCACCGGCGTGTTGTAGCCAGCGGGTGCGACGGTCACCATGAACGGCGCGGAGCTGGTCGCCCCTGCCGGAATGGTGGCGTTCGGCGGGAGCGTCACCGTTCCCGGTGCCGCGAGGGTGGCGGTGATGCCGCCGGTACCGGCGACCGCTTGGCTGGTCACCACCGCGGTGAACGTGCCGGTCTGACCGGCAACCGGTGTCAGCTTGAGCGACGCCAGTTCCACGGAAACGCTTTTCACGCCGCGGATGAGGACGTTGTCCACCACCACGCCCGAGGTGGCGAGCGCGGGGTTGTTCACATCCTGCGGCCGGACGTCGAAGGCCGTCCCGCCACTATCCTGGGTGAACTCGAAGCGAAGCTGCACGGTCGAACCGGCGAAGCCCGCTGCCGGAATGGTTGCTCGAACGTGCTTGAAGCCATTCGAGAACCCGCCCCAAACGGACATGTCTTGGAAGTAAGACGCACTGTTGTTGCGAGGGAGGTGCTTCGGGAAGTGGAACGCATTGCCAGTGGTGATCTGATCGGCAAAGGCTTCCAGCAGCACCGAGCGAAGGGTGCGGCCTGTGGTCTGATCCGTCACGCGGAGAGTGAAGCCGTCGTAGGCGAGCACGTTATAGCTCGGGTCGTCTTCCGTGTTGTAGGCGATGTCCATCTCGATCGTGTAGTAGTCAAACCCGGTCGGGATCGCGATGAGCGGGCTGAAGGCACGCTCGAAACGGATCGCGGTCGCCGCCGGCGTAGTGCCGTCATTCGCATTCTGGTGGAACAATCCGTTGTTCGGCGCGCCCGCGGCCCGAAAGGCCGAACTGCTGGTCGTCCAGGGAACCGTCGGTGTGCCGCCCGCATGAGACGCCGTCCAGCCAGTGGGAAGCGACCCTGCCGCCGTGGCGTCGAAGTTCTCCGAGAAGATCGTCGTGCCCTTCGGCGTGCCGGTCGGGAGCGTCCCGGTGAAGGACGTATTTCCCTGGCTGGTCGTGACGTTCAGGGTGTAGGCGATGGGTGTGCCGGGCACGAAATTCGAGGCCACTCTCGCCACGAACTTGCTGCCATTGCTCGAAGTGGAGCCAGCTGCGATGTCCGGATACGTGGAGGACCCACGGACGATGGTCACGCCCGGCGTGGTGGAAGAGAGCGTGGCACTGACCCCTGTGACCGAGGCAGCATTCAGCGCGTTCGTCACGTAATTGGCCAGCGGAATGGTGAGCTGAACCTGGTCACCCGCGTCGATGAGGCCGTTCCCGCCGGTATCGACGACGGACAGACCCGCGAGACGGACCGAAGGAGTGGCCGGCAGAGCCGTACGACGGAAGAACAAGTCGGGGGTATTTAGACTGCCGCTGGTCGGCTGGCCGTCATCGTAACGGGGCAGCGTCGTCGTGGCATGAGCGCTGAAGAGCTCGCCATTCTGGGCCACGATGTAGTTGTAGTCGCCGAGATTCGGCTGGCCCGTGTCATTGCCCCAACCCGCGCGGAACGGAGCGGGGGTGAGCGGGACCGGCTTGGTGAAGGAGACACCGCCGTTCGCCGAACTCACCACCGTCACCTCGGTCATGTCACCGCTCGTGGCGATTCCCTGATCGAGGTAGGTAATGAAGAGACGGCCCGTGGACTGGTCCACCGTGAGGGTCGGGAACCATTGGCTGCGATCACTGCCCGGGCGGGAATTCACCCGCACCGGCGTCGAGAATGTCGTGCCGCCATCCGTGCTGCGGGTGAAGGCGATATCGCCGCCGTCGCCCGTGTTCTGCGCCCAGACGACGTAGATATTCCCCGCGTTCGGCCCGCCGGAGCGATCCACGGCCATGAAGGGGAAGGAATGCACGCGGTCGTTGCCCGGGATCTGATCCAGATTCTGGAAGTCCGTGGGCGCGAGTTGAAGCGGCGCCGACCAAGTCGCGCCGTTGTCCGTCGAACGGCTGAAGCCGATGTTGTTCACGGTGTATCCGCTCGGATCGATCGCGGGAATGTTCGGCTTGTTCCGCAGGTTGGTCGCGGCGTAAATCGTTAAGCCATCGCCCTTCACCCGGGGCTGAACGCCCTGCGGGAATCCACCGGCCAAGCTTGAGGGAAAGATGACGCTACCCGTCGTCCACGTGGGTGGTGTCGCCGTGAAGATGTTAGCGCAAGTCGTCGCGAGGTTGTCGGCGTTCCCGCCGGCGGCCGCGCCCTTGAAGTTGGTCCAAGCGATGACCACTCGGCCCGTCGACGGATCGATCTCCATGAACTCTTTGTCCGCGGAGTCAGCGCCATTGGCTCCGCTCAAGAATCCGTTCGGATTCGTCGCCGCCGTGACTTCGAACGGCCCCTGCCAGGTGTGGCCGAAATCGGTGGAACGATGAACGCACAACGTTTGGGCAGTGCCGGTGGCGCTGATCGCCTTCACCAGGATGGACGAAACGACGAAATTGTTGCCGCCCGCGTACTTTACGTCGGTATCGCCAAAAATCTGCGGATAGGTGGTGGTACCGATCACGGTGGTGCCGCCGAAGTTCACCGGAAGCTGGCCGCCGTCCACGAAGGTAGTGCCGCCGTCATCCGAGTAGTAATAGCCCGAGACACTGACCGGGGTTGTGGAGAATCCGCGGGTGTCGTTGAAACCGACCACGATGTGCATACCGGTGCTGTCCACCGCCATGGAGTATTCCGCCTGACCACCAGGAATGACGAAGACGGCGTCCGGGTCGAAGGGGGTTTCATCCTCGTCGCCCGGGTCGGTTTGCGGACCACCGTCGGTGACCGACTTCGCTTCGGCCTTAACCCAAACGATCTTGTTGCCGATCTGACGAGCTACCTTGCCCAGCGCGCGCTGCTGAGCGAACCCGGCGGCGATGCGCGCGAAGTCCGTCATCCCCACACCTGCGCCAACCCGCGCGCCACCCTTCTGCGAGACCGGTGCTTCCTTGATCCGTTCCGCGACTCGACGCGCTACCTGCGCCTCAGACGGAGTCACTTGGAGCGACATAACGGCGACCGCGACGATCGCCGCCTTCGCCTGGCGGCCCCGGCGCCGGAGTCCGTACCCGATCAATCCGAGCGCCAGCGCGCCCGCCAGATAGGTGCCCGGCTCGGGAATCGCGTGCACTGTGAACGTAAGGGTCGAAATTCCCGCCGAGCCCGGCGTCGCGCCGTTGGTGTCGAGATTGAACGCACTGCTGAGCAGCGCCGACTGCGCTGAGACGGGCAGGGTGAGCGTGCCGGTTGCAAAGGGCGGCGGGAACACCGCATTACCCGTGTTTGAGAAGTTGCCGGCGTTGCCCGCATCAAGCAGGTCGAGGGTTCCATTGCCCGTACCACCGCCGGAGAACGCACCCGAAAGCGTGTAGTCGAGCCCCTGGATCGTCTGATAAGACGGCAGGTTGATCGTCAGCCCGAAGTTCAGTGAACCTGCGTTCAAATCGCCGATCGAGAAATTCGGCAAAATGAGCGTGAACACGTTCGGCGCGCTCGTGTTCGTGATGTAATTGAGGATATAGCTGCCTCCCGCTGAATCGATCAGCGAGATGGAGCCAAACGAGGCATCCGCGCGGGCGGACGGGGCAGACCACAGCATGCTGACAGCGCAGCCGAGGGCGATGGCACCCGACCGAAGCCGGGTGGTAAACGAATTGTTGATCATGGGAGAATTGCGAACGTTGCGGGGAGCGCGGCCGTCTACTTTTTTCGGCCGCGCTGACTCTGTGGGGTCGCCGGCGAGATGACAAGCGTTGAAACGGACTATTTTTGGACCGCAAAACCCTCTCAGACAGCGATTGAGCGAATGCGACTTCACGATCTCTCCCGGGTGGTCCCGGCGGACTTTCCATTCCCTCCGCTCCCGAGCGGTGCGCGCGGCGGCCCCCAAGTCGCCCTCCCAGGGCCGGCCATGACCGGGCAGGAGCGTCACGCGTCCGATTCGGTCCAGCTGCGCGAGCGACCGGCGCGTTTCTTCCAGATCGCCTTCCAGGATTCTCGGCGCCGTCTGAGGCTGCCCGTGCGCACCGGTCAAGAGATGTCGGGTGAGCAAGGCGTCGCCGCTAAGGGCTCGTCAGCAAATAAGTGTCTCGCCTTGTGCGGGTGTTTTTGGGCGGATCGTATAGTTCCACTCGCCATGGAAGGCAGCACGTTCGATTTGGATGGCTGCCATTTCTTCGTCCGTCACCTTGGTGCCTGGCG
>JBBQFQ010000085.1:0-17049 GCA_038322235.1 Chthoniobacterales bacterium | reverse complement strand
GGGAGGCCGGGAGCGATCGTGCTGATCGTGGCCCAGGTTCCGCTCAGATCGGACGTTCCCTCCACGACATAGTGCTGATCCGTCGAGAACGCGGTGCGGTTAAAACGAATCGTCGCGTACGTCTGCCCACCGCTCGTGACCGTGCCGGTGGACGCAGGTGGGCCGACCGCGCCACGGGCGGGAAGGACAAACGCGTACCGGAGCTGGTTCGAGGTCCCCGTGTGGTCGGGATCTGCCGCGGGTCCGGAGATCGCGACGTTCCCCTGCTCCGCCACCGTGAAATTCGCCGCCGCCCAGTCAGCGTACGTCTCCTGCGTCAATTCGAGCGTGGAGGCACTGAGCGCCGGCAAATTCACGATCGCCGACGCGAGTCCATTGCCGGTCGTGTTGCTCACGAGCGCCGGCGTGGTCAGCGTGCCCGAAAGGCGGAACACCCGCAGACGCCCGGCGGCGGCGAATCCCGTGATCGCCACATCCTGCGCGCTGGTCGAGCGATTCAGCGCCACGATGACGACCCGCCCCGCGCGCGCGGTGTCCCGGCTGACATACGCCGCGACCTTCGAGGCGTCGCTCGAAACCGTCGGGATCGCGGTATCCCCGAAGACGCTGAGCGCACCGTCGTAGTCGCGAAAAAGCTTGAAGGCCGCGAGCGGAAAGGGCGCGGACGAGAGGGGCCAATACGTCGCCGCCGTGACGCCGAGGACCCCGAAGATCCCCAAATTGTCGGCTTGCGCGATCGTTCCCGCGACATGGTTGTCGCCGCCGTTCCCATATTCGCTGATCGAGATGCCCGTCCCGGGGTAGCCCGCGTTGATCTTTGTCTGCAATCGGTCCAGCAGATAGATCGGTCCCCCGAGGTAGCTGCTGACCCAGGATGTCTCACTGTAAGTGCGATCCCACAGGCTGCGCGGGCTCTGCACGATCGCCTGCACCTGCGCCGCGGTGAGCGACGTCCCGGTGAGCGAGGTTACCCGCGTTCCGCCGCCAGTCGCCTCGGAGTACCAGTGAAAATCATACGCATCGAGCAGGCGGCGGCCTTCGGTCGTGGAAGCGGCCTGAAGCTCCTGGAGGTATTTGTCGGTGAACCAATACGAGCTCGTGAATCCCGCGGCGTTCTGCCAGTTCACGATCCCATTGAAGCCGTAGTGCGCCGGTCCAAAAACCTTCACGGCGGGCGCCACGTCCTTGAGCGCCTTCGCCAGCGCGATCGTACGCTGATTGTAGACGGTTGGATCGATCGGAGTCGACCCCTGCACTTCCAGATGGGTGCTCGGCCAGAGCTCAGGCTCGTTATCAAAATTCACGAACGTGGGAGTCGTCGGGTCGGCGTAAATATCCGCGGCGAACTGCGCCCGCAGCGCCCAGAGAAATTCATCCATGTAGACCGCATTGTCGGTCGGGGACGGCGTGCCGGTGAACGGGCTGCCCTTCCGAAACACCACCGGCTTAAAGCGGTTTGCGAGGTGATTCGGGTCACTCACGTTGACGTTTCCGCTCTTGTCCGCAGAGACGTAGCCCTGAAGTTGCAGCGTGATGAGGCTCGCGTTTCCGCGCGTGCGATCCCCCGCGATCAGACTGCGGACGGCCTCGCCCGGCACCTCGCCGCCGCCGAGATAACTGTCGCTGGAATACGGACCGTAGTCGCTCCCGGCGTTCGAAGCGTTGTTCTCCCAGTTGTAGGCGGTCCAGCGGTTTCCGCCCTGGCGATTGAGGGTGAGATTCCGGGGTGGCGCGGTGAGGGCCTGATAAAAATTGACCCCGTAAACCCAGGGCGAAATAGCGCGGGCGTTCTCCGGGTGCGCCGTAATCGTCACGCTGGGCTGCTGCGCGGGCAGAGTGGCGGGCAGCATCGCGGCAAGGGCCAAGCCGAAACGGGGAAAAGGAGAACGCATCGTTTCCACAATGTGAGAGCAAACGCCGCGCCCACGGCCGGCGAGAGTCGGACGGATTTTCCGCCACCGCTCACCCGGGCTCAAGACGAGCCGCGCTAACCTCCTGCTGCCGAGGCTGGAGCAGCGTCGGCACAGCCGCCCACGAGCTCGCAGAACTTTTTCAGGTCGATATTCCCGCCGGAAATGATGGCTACGACCGGACCTCGACCCGCCTTGCCGGTGAGAGCCGCTGCGACCGCCACGGCGGCCGCGCCTTCGGCGATGACCCGCGACTTCTCGGCGATCAGCCGCATCGCCGCTTTCGTCTCCTCGAGGCTGACCACGATGTTCCCATCGAGCAATGGCTTCATGCGCTCCCACATCCGCGGGAAGACGCTCTGACCACCGGCGCCATCCACGAATGAGGCCTGCCACTGCGGGAACGCCTGGGGCGAGCCCATTTCCATCGAAAGCGCCGTGGGCGCCGCGGTTTCCGGCTCCGCGCCCCAGACTTGGATCGCCGGATTTAAGGCCTTGAGCGCACTCCCGACGCCAGCGATGAGACCGCCGCCGCCGATGCTCCCGACCACCGCCGCGACCTCCGGCAGATCCTCGAAAATCTCCAACCCCATCGTGCCGTGACCGGCGATAAAGTTGTCGTCATCGAAAGGGTGGATGAAGACGCCGTCCGCTCCGGGAAACGCGCGTTCGTCGAGAGCCTTCCACGCGACGTGATAAGGCACCAGAATGAGTTTCGCGCCAAGCGCCCGCATCCGCTCCACCTTTGAGGCGGGGGCGGTCTCGATCACGACGACGGTGCACGGCACCCCGGCCTTGCGCGCGGCGTAGGCGACGCCCTGACCCGCATTCCCGGCGCTGATCGTCCAAACTCCGCGCGCGCGTTCCGACTCCGGCAGCATCGCCACGGCATTGGCCGCGCCGCGCAGTTTGTAGGCGTTGATCGGCTGGAGGTTCTCCAGCTTGAGCCGGATGTCGGGAAAGTCGGGCCCCAATTCCAGTCGCACGAGGGGAGTGCGGACAATCGTACCCGCGACCCGCGGACGCGCCGCCCGAATTTCCTCAAGGGTGATCCGGCGGACGGCTGGAAGCGGAGTCGACATCCCGAAACGACGCCGGACCGCGGGGAAGGTCAAGCCATCGGCAGTTGAGCGGCGTCTCCTCAAGGCGGCTGGATCCATGCGCGAGCCGGCCGCTTCTCTGCCCGAAGGCATTTTCCGCCCAGATCGAACTCAACGACCGCCTTCTGCGCGTCGTCCAGACGGCAGCTCCACCCGGACGCCAGGCGCGTGACGCGGATCTGGCTCGCGGCCACCACGACGGGCGAGGAGTCTTGGTCGTTGAGCAGCGACGCGATCGCAGCCGCCGCGGTGGCGGCATCAGCATCGCTCGCGACCGGCATCAGGCCGGCGTTAAAATCGGGCGGCGATCGAAACGCCCGCGCGTTTTGCTGTTGATCGATCCCCACGGTGATCCGCAAGGAATGCCGACGGTAGGCGGCCATCTCCTGTTGATGGCGGGCGAGGATCTGCGGAAGTGGGGCTCCCGGTGCAGAGGGCGGACGTCGAAAGGTGAAATAGAAACGCTGCCCCGCGTACGCGCGGCGGATCTCGGCCGAGGAAAGCGGGGTCGGTTCGCCCTCCCAGCGGTCGGCCATGCCGTGCTTCGCGAGGTAACGGCGGAAAATGCCAAGGTCATCCGCCGGAATCGGGTCCGCCGCGCGGAGGCCGGGAGCCATGCAAACCGCGAGCGCCAGCGACCCGATAAGGGGACGGAAAATGGAAGTGAATCTCATCGACAACATCGCCAGTCTTTCCTACTTGAATGGATATGCTTATGCAACGCGCCTTTCCCCTCCTGCTCCGGCGTTCCGCCCGCGCCGTCGCCATCGCCGGGCTCGTTCTCGCCTCCGCAGCCAGCGCGGACTGGGTGTCCCAGGGTCCGACCACCACGACGAACGGAGGCGATGAGGGAATTACCAGCCGCGAGGGAAACAACCCGATCACGGGCGCGATCAATTCCTTCGTGCCGAGCGCGTCGGACGCCAATGTGCTCTTCGTTGCCGGCGTCAATGGCGGGGTGTGGAAGACGGTGAATGCGAAGACCGACTCCCCCAGCTGGCTGCCTATCACGGATGACGCGCTCCCCAGCCTGTCGATTTCCGCCGTCGCGCTCAGTCCCGTCGATCCCAATCTCGTGTTCGCAGGTTCCGGCCGGCTGAGCAGCCTCGGCAATAACGGCGGCTCGCTTTTCGGCGTTGCTCGCTCGACGGATGGCGGCGTCAACTGGACAATCACGGGGGCGAACGTCAGCGGCAACGTCCTCCGCATCGTCCCGCTCGCCACGTCCGACGCGGGCGCGGGTCCCGTGGTGCTGGTGTTGGCGGCGACCGGGATCTATCGCAGCGCCGACGCGGGCGCGACCTTCACCGCGTTGAGCGATCCCACGCTGGGGACGACCGTTCTGACCGATCTCGCGCGCGATCCGGGCATCCCCGCCCGCGTCTACGCGGGCGGAGCGGGCCGGATTTTCAAGAGCGAAAACGCGGGCGCCGCCTGGGCGGAGGTTTCCACGGGAACCGGATTCACCGTGACGGCGGGCGCGCGCATTCTTCTCGCGGTCCACAGCCGGGCGGGAAATGACGTTGTGTATGCGGCCGTCATCAACGCCGGCGCCCTGACCAACGTCTACCGCTCCGTCAATCAAGGGGGCACGTGGACGGCCCTGAACGTGCCCACGCCGCCACTCTTTCCGGGCAAACAGGGCGAGATCCACGGCGCGCTGGTGGCGGATCCAGCCGATCCGACCTCCGTCTGGATTTCCGGCGATCGGCAGACCGATCAAACCGAGGATGGCTCCAACGGCACCTCCCAGTTCCCGAATGTCCTGGGCGCAAATAACTACAGCGCGAACATCTTTCGAAACGTCGGCGGCACGTGGGAAAATGTGGCCGTCAACGGGGCGAACGGCACCTCGCCCCACGCGGATTCGCGCTCGATGGTCTTCGACGCCGACGGCGCGCTCCTGCACTCGTGCGACGGCGGCATTTTCCGGCTGAACAATCCAAACGGTACGAGTCCAGCGGATATGAGCGGCACGCGGCGCTGGGTCTCAGTAAATGGCGATCTGCGGATTCTGGAGTCGCACAATGCGGCCTACGATCCCGTCGCGAGGGTCTTCACCTGCGGAGCGCAGGACAACGGGGTGAACACGCAGAGGACCCCGGGCAATCTGCTTTGGGCCCAAGACTTCAGCGGCGACGGTGGCCGCGTGGAAGTAGACAGCGACCAGACCGCGCATCCGGGCTTTTCCATTCGCTACGATTCCACGCAGAACTTCGGGAACTTCAAGCGACGGACCTTCGATGCGAACAACGTGGCAAGCGACAACGTCACCGTGGGCCTGATGATCATGTCCGGGCTCGGCAGCGGCATGACGCTCAAGACCTTCGACAAGGTGCTCTTCCTCCAGCCGTTCGTGCTGAATCGGATCGATCCGAAGCGCATGCTCATTGGTACGGAATACCTCTACGAGTCGATGGACCGGGGCGACACGCTGACGAATCTGGGCCTGGTGGGCATCGTGCCGCCGACACCGGCCCGCCGGGCCAAACCGGTGCGACCGACGCTCGCCCGCTCGGTCACGGTGGACAACGGGCTCATCGCCGCCCCCGCCAGCGTCGGCCCGCTGGGTGATGAAGCAGAGGATCCGGGCTCCGGCGCGGTGGTGGGCGACGATGTAAACAGCGGCGGTTCCGCCATGGCGTACGGCGGCAAACTGAACGGCGCCTCTTTCCCGGACGTTCTTTACGCCGGCAGCGACAACCAGGTCTTCCATCGCGTGAAGCTGGGTGACCCCTTGACCAAGCTGACCGCCTATCCGGGTGATCGGGTGCGCGAGCTCGCGATGGATCCCGCCAATTACAAGCGCCTCTATGTGCTCGATAACACCGGGAAGATCTTCGCGACCACCGATGAGGGCGTGACTTGGGCGGACGTAACCCGGAACCTTCCGACCTTCAGCACCGATATCCGCACGATCGAACTGGCGACCCCGGATGCGCTTGTCCAGGACTCCATCCTCTACGCTGGCGGACTCGGAGGCGTCTGGAAGATGCCAAATCCATCCGCGACCGGAACGTGGACCTCGGAGTCGGCTGGTTTGCCGAAGCGGGTGCTGATCTATGATCTGCGGTATGAACCCTCCGCCAATCTCCTGAGCGCCGCCGCGCTCGGCCGGGGCATCTACTCCCTGACGGCGCCATCGGCCCGGCTCATCAATATCGCCACGCGCTTGCGCGTCGAAACGGGCGACAACGTCGGAATCGCCGGGCTGGTGATTCAAGGTGGCCCCAAGCGCGTGCTGATTCGCGCCATTGGTCCGGATCTCGCGAACCGAGGCGTCGCGGGCGCGCTCGCTGATCCCCTGCTCGAAATCGTGGGCAACGGCGTGCAACTCGCGCGGAACGACAACTGGAAGGATACCCAGGAGACCGAGATCCGGGCCAGCGGGTTCCCACCCGTCGACGACCGCGAAAGCGCGGTCCTGCTCACGCTTCAGCCCGGCGTCTACACGGCGATCGTCCGGGGCGTCGGCGAGACCAGCGGAGTGGCGCTGCTCGAGGTCTACGATCTCGATCCCGCCGGTTCGGCCGGAAAGCTCGTCAATCTCTCGACCCGCGGTCGGGTGCAGACCGGGGACAATGTCGTGATCGGGGGCTTCGTGATCGGAGGCAGCGGTTCAAAACGCTTGATCGTTCGTGCGCTCGGCCCCTCCCTCGCCAACAGCGGCGTGGCCGGAGTTCTCGCGAATCCGAGCATGCAGCTGATTTCCGGGCCGAGTCAGATCGGACAGAACGACGACTGGGCCTCCGATCAGCAGAACGCGATCATGGCGACGGGATTTGCCCCGACGAACCCGCTCGAAAGCGCGATCGTCGCCACGCTCACCCCGGGCGCATACACCGTGATCGTTCGCGGCGTCGCGGATGGGATCGGAGTGGGCTCGGTGGAGATCTACGATCTGCCTTGAACGCGAACGCGGGGCGACCATTCGCCTCGCCCCGTTCACGCTTCGGAGGCGGGCGAGATGAAAGGCGCGTCCGCCGGGTGATGTCACGAGGGCGCCAGGAGTCGGGGAGCGGAAAATTTTCGCTCCGCTCACTCACCCAACGCGAAACAACTCGAGCGGAACCGATTTGCCTTTGAGGAGAATCAGGCCGCACGAGTCGAAGGGAACATCGATCGCGTCCTCGGCGCGCAGGCGCGAAAGAACGGCATCGCTGACGAGAATGTCAGTGCCCTGGGTTTTCGTCTCGCTCTCGATCCGCGCCGCAACGTTCACGGTGTCACCGAGCACGGTGTACTCGGTTCGCTCCGCCGTGCCGAGACTCCCGGCCACGAGCCGGCCGCTATGCACCCCCACCCCGGCGAAGACGGGCGGATAGCCACCTGTCCGATTGAACTCCGCCAGCGCTTCCCTCATTCCGCGCGCGGCGCGCACCGCGGCGGCGGCGTGATCCTCCCGACCGAAGACCGGCGAGAAAATCGCCATCACGGCGTCGCCGATGAATTTGTTGATCACGCCCCCGTTCTCCATGATCGGCTTCGTCACGTGGGCGAAATACGCGTTCAGAAACTGGATCAGATCCCGCGGCGGCAGGCTCTCGCTGAGCGGCGTGAAATTGCGGATGTCCGAGAAGAGCACCGACGCTTCGATCTCCTCACCCTCCAGGTTCACTTTGCCACTCTGCATGACCTTCGCCGCGATCTCGATCGAGACGTACCGCCCGAACGTGTCCTTGATCCGTTCGCGCTCCTGCAGCCCGTCGAGCATCAGATTGAAGTGACCCTTGAGCTGTCCGATCTCGTCGGAGTCCAATACCGAGGTTTTCGTCGTAAAGTCTCCCTTCGCCACTCCGCGCATGCGCCCGATCAACGCGGCGAGCGGGCGCTGCACATTCCAGCGGAAAAGCAGGATCGAGAGCAGATGGAAGCAGAGCATGATGCCGGCCACGAGGGCGGTCAGCAGCAGCGGAACGAGCACGCGAGCGTTCGCGTAGAAGAGCGTGTCCCCGGTCTTGGCGGCCCTCAGTTGGCCGAGCAAATCGAAGTTGAAGTAGACGGGCAGATAGACTGCCAGCGCGAGGGGTGCCATCGCGAGAGAAAAGATCATCAGCGCGTAACGCGACGTCAGTCCGACCCGAAGTCCCTTTTTCAAGCCGTAGGGATCGAACTCCGCGAAGAACGGGCGGGCGATCGCCCGGCGGATATAGAGCTGCGTGACCTCGAGATTGAGGTAGCCCGCAAAGGCCAGCAGGAGCAGCGCGGCCGCCGCGAAGGTCAGCTTCGTCCGGAAATCCGGCTCGCCGTAAAGATCCCGGTAAAGTCCCACCTTCTCGAAATACCGCAGGACGGCCGTCAGCGCCGTCAGGGCGAAGAGGAAGACGGGAAGATCGACGATCCGCTGCTCCACCCTCCCCAGGTTGGGCGCCGCCCGGGAGAAATAGTGCCTATACAGGGGCCACAGCCAGATGACGATGATCAGATAAGGCCAGCGACTCCCGCTCGCGCCGAGCTCGATGTTGACGTCCTCGCTGGAGCCACCTTTCGCCGTCGCGGCGTCGCGCGCCTTCTCGTCGAGGGGCTTGAAGGCCTCGCGAACCTTCCCATCCGCCAGCGGCTTCTCCCCTCTCGCCACAGCCTCGCTCCGGCGCTGCATCGCTTCGAGACCGCGATCGAAGTCCATGATCGAGTACTGCTCGAAAATCGACGCCACGATCCCGCCGAGGCCCATCATCAGCGCGAAGATAACGTAAAGGGCGAGATGCAGGCGGCGAAACCCACGCCAGAGGCGCCGCAGGAGACCGGGCGGGTTCGACATCGCCGCGGAGCGTAGCACCGGGAGGGCATCCTCCAAGGCACAACCACGGCTCTTGCCTCCAGACGGCGGCGGGCGACTCTCGGGCCATGAGCGAGCTGTTCCCTGGATTTCAGAAGCGCATGGTGGCCGGCGCCGACGGCGTCGAAATCCGGGCGTTCGTCGGCGGCAGCGGACCGCCGCTGCTGTTGCTGCATGGTTACCCACAAACGGCCGCGATCTGGCACCGGGTCGCCCCACGACTCGCCCGGCATTTTACCGTCGTCGCCACCGATCTCCGCGGCTACGGGTTCAGCAGCAAGCCCGCGAGCAGCCCCGATCACGCGACCTACAGCAAGCGCGCGATGGCGCTCGATCAGGTCAATGTGATGGAGGCTCTGGGCTTCCGGGAATTTTTCCTCGCCGGCCACGATCGCGGGGGCCGGGTCGCCCACCGGCTCGCGCTCGACCACCCCGGCGTGGTGAAACGACTCGCCGTCCTCGATATCGCACCGACCCGCGACATGTACCTCCTCACGGACCGGACATTCGCGGAGGCCTACTACCACTGGTTCTTCCTCATTCAGTCGGCGCCATTTCCGGAACGCCTGATCGGAGCTGACCCCGCATTTTTTCTTCAGAAGAAGCTCGGCTCGCTCGGCGGCGGCCATTCGTCCGCCGGGATCTTCGCGCCCGCCGCGCTCGCGGAATACGCCGAGTGCTTCGCCCGGCCGGAAACGATCTCCGCGACCTGCGAAGACTACCGCGCGGCGGCGACGATCGACCTCGCCCACGACGAGGCGGACCTCGAACGAAAGATTCGCTGCCCGCTCCTGGTGCTCTGGGGCGCCCGGGGGACCGTGGCGAAGTGCTTTCACCCGCTCACCCTCTGGCAGGAGCGGGTCGCCGATTCCATCGAAGGCGAAGCTCTTCCCGCCGGACACTATCTCGCGGAGGAATGTCCGGATCTCGTGGCGGGGCGGTTTGAGGAATTCTTCGGAAAGGGTACGTCGAGGTAGCACCGCGGGCACTCGATTCGAAGAGCGTCAGCCGGTTCGTTTTCGACCATGGATTCCAACGCCTCTGCCCACTCCGCGCCGGAGATTTCTCCGCCGCCCGGCAGCTCCAGCCTGCTCCTCGGAAATGCCGCGCTCCGGTCGCTCTGGGTCGCCGGCCTCGCCTCGAATCTGGCCGGCATGATGCAGGATACGGCCAGCTCCTGGACGGTGGCCGCCATGGACGGCGGATCGCCGATGCTCGTCTCCTGGCTGCAGGTTGGAGCCAGCCTTCCATTCTTTCTTTTCGCCCTTCCCGGGGGCGCGCTCGCCGACGTCGTGGACCGCCGTCGGCTGCTGCTGATCGCCCAAGGCTGGCGATTTCTCGTCGCGGCCGCGCTCGCCGCGGTGGCGCTCACGGGCGGCCTGACGGCGGCCTGGCTGATCGGCGCGACTTTTGCGATGTCGCTCGGCGCGAGTTTCACGATGCCGGGCTGGCAGGCGAGCTATCCCGACGTGGTCCGACGCGAGGAGGTGCCCGCCGCCATGCGCCTCGCTGGCATGGCCGGAAACCTGGCCCGGGGAATCGGTCCGGCCCTCGCGGGCGTCCTCATCGGGTCGCTCAGCGGCGCGCACGTTTTCACCGTGAACGCTCTGCTGATGGGGATTTCTCTCGTTCTGCTGGTGCTTCACGTCCCCGCGGCGAAAAAGGAAGTCCTCCCAACCGAACGTCTCATCGGCGCGATGAAGGCCGCGCTGCGCTACATCTGGCACGCGCCCGCGATCGAGTCCGTCCTCGTCCGAAACTTCGCCTTCGCTTTCTGTGCGACGGCGCCGATCTCCCTCGTGCCGATCGTGGCCCGTCAGCGCCTGCAACTCACCGGGCCCGAGTTCGGCCTTGCCATGGCGGTGATGGGACTCGGGGGCATGGCGATCTCCGTGTTTCTTCTGCCCCGCATCTGCTCGCGCTACCGGATGGGGACCGTCGTCGCCGTGTCGTCACTCGTACTTGCCGCCGCCGCTGCCACCATGGCTCTCGTGCGTGACGCCCTGGAGTTTAACCTCGCCATGTTCGCGCTGGGGGGCGCCGTCATGTCCGGGATGGCCTCGCTGAATCTCGGCGCCCAGCTCGCCGTGCCCGACTGGATCCGTGGTCGCGCGTCGTCGGTCTACCTTCTCGTCGTGCAGGGCACGTTTGCCGTCGGGGCTCTCGCCTGGGGGACGCTGGCCGTCCACTTCAGTGTCCCGACCGCGCTTCTCCTCGCCGCCGGCGGAGCGATTCTCTCGCTGGCGCTGGGCTGGCTGCTTCCGCTGCCCCAGCTCGCGGCGATGAATCTTTCATCGTCCCACCACTGGCCCGCGTTCCAGCTCGTCACGACGCTCCGGCCCGATGACGGCCCGGTGCTCGTGCAGATCGACTACGAAGTGGACCCGAAGCTCGCCCGTGAATTCCGCGCCGCGATGCGCGACCTCCGCGCGGTGCGTCTACGCGACGGCGGCATGCGCTGGCTCCTGCTGGACGACCTCGGGCAGCCAGGACACTACCGGGAATCCTTCCTCGTGGAGTCCTGGAGCGACCACCTGCGGCAGGTGGAGCGCTCCACGATCGACGACGCCGCGATCGAGAGGCAGGCGCGCACCTTCCTCGCCGCGAACTGCGCTCCCACGGTGCGCCATTTTCTCGTCGCGCCGCGGACGGAAGGGTGAGCACGGCCTGACCGCCCGAGGCCTGGTTTGGCCAAATCGGCGGCGGGTGGACCAAGCTGGATCGATCGGCCCATATTCGCATGACGCGGCTGATCGCTTCTGCGTAAGTCGGGGATGATCGAGCAATTGACCCATCCCATCGTGCTCGCACCCATGGCGAGCGGAGCCACCACTCCAGCCTTGGTCGCCGCCGTTTCCGAAGCAGGCGGACTTGGTTGTCTGGGGTGTGCCATGCACTCTCCCGAAGCGATGGAGCGCGATGTGGCGGAGATCCGCCTGCTCACGGCGAAGCCTTTTGCGGTAAATCTATTCATTCTCGACGAGCTGACGACTCCCGATCCCGCTCAGGTGATGGCCGCGTGGGAGGTGCTCCGACCGATTCGCGCTGAACTCGGATTGCCAGATGTGCCGCCCCCCGCGAAATTTGGCGAGAGCTTCCGCGCTCAGTTCGAGCGCTTGGTGGCGCTGCGCGTGCCCATCGCCAGCTTTACCTTCGGCATTCTGACGCCCGGGCAGATGGATGCCCTGCATGGGGCCGGAAGTTACGTGATCGGCACCGCCACCACGGTGGAAGAGGCCGTGGCGTGGGAGCGGCTCGGCGCAGATGCGGTCTGCGCACAGGGCAGCGAAGCTGGGGGGCATCGCAGCACATTCCTGCACGATTTTAGTCTGGGCTTGATCGGCCTGATGGCGCTGCTGCCGCAAGTGGTCGACGCAGTTCGCTGCCCGGTGCTAGGTGCCGGGGGAATCGGCGATGGCCGCGGAGTGGCCGCCGCGCTCGCGCTCGGGGCCACAGCAGCCCAGATCGGTACGACCTTTCTCCGCGCGAGCGAATGCGGCATCTCGCAGACGTGGAAGGACGCACTCGGACGGGCGAAGGAGACGGACACGCGGGTCAGTCGGATCTATACCGGGCGACCAGCGCGCGGCCTTGATTCCGAGCTGCGACGGAGGTTGGAGCCGTTTGCCCAGACCCTGCCGCCTTACCCGGTCCAGCTAGGCCTCACGGCAGAAATCCGCGCCGCCGCGGCCAAACAGGGCCGAGCGGAATTTCTCTCCGCCTGGGCCGGCCAGGCAGTGGCGCTCAGCCGCGAAGAGCCCGCGGCGGATATCATGCGACGGCTGGTAGCCGAAACCCGCGCTGCAGCAGGCACCATGTCCGCCCGCGTTTAGCCTGACTTCCGCTCCGACCGCCCGAAGAGGGCCGTAAACACAAGCTTGGCGACAATTGTCGGGCTACGCGGGTGGGGTGGCAGCCCATTTGAGCGGGCCGGAAAAGAGGTGCAGTAAATCGAAGGTGAGGAGCGGCCGATCCTCGGCGCGGCGCCGCCATCTGCTCACTTAGGCCGGGCGGCGCCCCGACCCTTTTTGCGCTGCCCGACCGCCTGCTTGAGGACGAACTCGATCTGGCCGTTGACGCTGCGCAACTCCGCTTGGGCCCAGGCCTCGAGCTCCCGCCAGAGGCCCGGGTCGATGCGAAGCAAGAATGGCTTGCGTGGTTCCAAAATAGGTAAGGCCAGCCGGGGACATCGTCAGTTGTAGAGCGTACCGGCGTTCACGACCGGGTGCACCTCAGCCTCACCGCAAAGCACGACGAGCAGATTGCTCACCATCGAGGCTTTGCGCTCCTCGTCCAGATTCACAACGCCTTTCTCGGCCAGCTCGCGCAGCGCCATTTCCACCATGCTCACGGCGCCGTGCACGATCTTCGTGCGGGCGGCAATGACGGCATCGGCCTGCTGGCGGCGGAGCATCGCCTGGGCGATCTCCGGCGCGTAGGCGAGATGGGTGAGCCGCGCCTCCGTGACGCAGATTCCGGCCTTCGCCAGGCGTTCCTGCAGTTCGAGCTGCAGTTCGCGCGAGACGTCATCACCGCCAGCGCGCAGCGTGATCTCGGCCTCCTCGCCGTTGTCGTAGGCAAAGCGGCTCGCGAGATGCCGGAGCGCTGACTCGCTCTGGATGCGGATGTAGTTCTCGTACGAGTCGACGTCGAAGACGGCCTGCGCCGTATCCTCGATGTGCCAGACAACGACGGCGGCAATCTCGATCGGGTTACCCTGCTTGTCGTTCACCTTCAGTTTTTCGCTGAGGAGATTGCGGGCGCGCAAAGAAATCTTCCGGCGCTTGGAGAACGGATTCGCGAACCGAAATCCGCTTTCGCGGATCGTCCCCTGATAGTTGCCGAAGAGCGTGACGACGGCGGCTTCGTTCGGCTGCAGAGTGAAAAAACCGCCGAGCAGAATGAGGGCCGCGATCAGACTGGGAAGCGCGATGATGAAAAGGAGTGGCTGTCGCGAGACCACGCCAAGGATGAGGACGCCGACGCCGCCAAAGAAGAGCGCGAGGGTCACAAACAACCTGGGGAAACCGGCTGAAAGCCGCAGGGAACGCTCGCGGCTGATGATGTTGGCGGAGGGAGTGGAGGTGCTCATAAGCGGATTTGATTGATATGCATATGATATCACATTGGTATCGCTTGAGCAAACGAAAGCGGACGTTTTGTGTCGTCCGGCCGCGGATGAGCAGCGGGCGGAAACCCATGGGCGCTCCACCGCAGGGGGGCCCGCGGGGGAGAAACGCCCGCCGGGTCTTGATTGCTCCGCTCCGCAGATCAGACGTTCCCCTCGAAGAAGGTTGGACACAGTTCGGAAAGCCCCGTCGGCGAATGATCCGACCGAAGTTCAGCCGACGGGTTCGCGCAGCACCGCGACGTCCAGAAAGAAGGCGACACCGGGGAGCAGAATCGTCGTGGCCGACGCGCTGGTCGCTGCGAGTTTTACCATCGCGGATCTGTCCCGCAGAGGCCGGAACGTCGACGCGCCACCATCACTGCCGTTCCCCTGCGTCGCTCGAGCGGCTGGATCGCCGAAGACTCTCCGGCCTACCCTGGCAGGCGCACGTTCAGCTTGTGGCAGGCGAAGAGCACGAGCACGCCACCGAGGATCGAGAAGATGAGACCCGCCGGGTGAAACGGCGTGCCTTCCCGCGGGCGGGAAAACAGATGCACGATGCAGCCGCCAACCACCGAACCGATGATCCCCAGGACGATGGTCCAGAGCATCGTGAGGTGGGTGTGCATGAGCGACTTCGCAATGAAGCCCGAAAGAAGGCCGATGAGGATGTACCAGATGAGATGAAACATGGGGGAAGGTGGAGATGAACGTGGGTCGAAAACTCGAGGGTGGCTCTCCTGCTTCGCAGCCATGCAGCGACTCGGCTGTGGGTACGATCAAAAAGGTCCTCAGTTCGCTGCCGCTGCCTGCGTCCGCTCCTCGCGTGACGCCCAACCCGCGTTGGCAACCGGGCGCTCGCGGGTTCAGCCCGCGAACGGAAGGTTCAACTGCCATGAAACGCCGTAACGATCCGAGACCCAGGCAAATCTCCGGCTGAAGCCGTAATCGCCGGGCGGCATCATCACCTGCCCACCATCTGAAAGACTCGCGAAAAGTCTGTCGAGCTCCGCCTCAGCTGCGCTGTCGACGAACATCGAAAATGACGGCGTGAACGTGAAGGCATGCGGCGCGGGACTGTCGATGCAAATGACGGGCTGACCGGCGAGGACGAAGTCGGCCCGGATCACGCTTCCTTCTTTGCCGGGTCCGCCTGCGCCGTATCGAGCGATGTCTGTCACGCGGGAATCCGGAATGAGCGAGATGTAGTAGCTCATCGCTTCCTCCGCTTTTCCCTCAAACATCAAGAACGGGGTGACCTTTGTTTTCATGCGGCTTCTTCGCTCAGGGGAGATTTGCGATCCAGCCCGGGATTCCGCGGCGGCCGCATTTTTCCCGACACGACTTGGTTCTACTCCCGATGGGGCCGTTCGCCGACTACTCTCGCTCGAGACCGACCCGGGCGATGCGCAGGTCGCGCAACAGATCCACGATGAGGGTTTCCTGATAGCGATAGCTCATTTCCTGTCCCATCGGGACCAGCAACGACAGGGACTGTTCACGACAAATCGTCAGGAGCTCTTCCAACTCGCGGAGAAGTCGGTCCACCTCGTTCCGGGTTTCCGTCGCAGGCTGCGCGGCCCCCGGCACTTGGGTCGCGATTTCGGCGGAAGTCAGACCGGCCGGGAAGAGACGCATCACCTGACCTTGGAGTTCCACCCGACGGGCATCGATGCGCCAAAGCCGGAATCGGTGCCAAAAGGCCATGACGTTGAAGAGCACGGAGAAGCCGAAGATCAGCTGGATCCAGCGCGCGGTGGGCATGAGATCGACGAGCCACGGCGCATGCACCCCGACGGCGTCCGGGCCATCCGACTCGAAGTAGCTGCGCGCGGCCGGAGCCAGCGGCAGGCCGCTGGGATTGCCGCGCTCGCGATTGAAGCGCACGAAATCCGGAACCTGTGCGGCCAGCGTGGTAATGAGCGCCTGCGTGGCCGACCAGCTGGCACTTCCGTTGCCGATCACGAGGGTGTCGATCTGGATAACGTGCTTGTCGACCGGGGGCAGGTTGCGCACTGGATCGTAGTTCCCTGCGCGGATCACGCCGGCCCGGCCGTAGCCGAGGCGGCGCGCAAGCACTTCCGCCGCGTCGAAGTTGGCGATCTGGAGCGGCCCGGCCCGGATCGCTTCGCTCAGGAGTAATGAATTTTCCTGAATGACGAGCGCCGCCAGGTCCAGCTGACCGCTCTGCAGAAGGGCGAGTTGTTCCTCGACCGAATGATTCGAGACCTCGAGTTGCAACTCCGCCAACACGGGCAGCAGCCGTCGTACGACCTGTTCCGTGCCGCTGCCCTTTGGTCCGATGCCCACCCGTTTCCCCCTCAGGTCCGCGAGCGTCCGGATTTGGTCGGCCTCGCGACCGAGAAGCACGAGGGATTCGGGCGTACCCAACCGGCCGATCAGCTCAATCGTATGTCCGGCGGGCCATTCCATGCCATCCTGCACGAGCGCAAACTGCGCCCCGCCGCCGTGCAGACGGGCGACGTTTTCGACCGAGCCGGCGGAAGGGAGATTCTCGATGCTTCCCTTCCGTCGCCGCGCTTCGGCCCCCAGCCGCTCGACCACCGTGAAATAGTTCCCGCTCGGACCGCCGGAGAGCATCTTCACGCGCAGGGACGAAAGGCTGGGCGTGCGCTCGTTGAACGCCGCCAGCAGCCCGATCAACGCGAGCGCGAGAAAGAGTAGCGCCGTCTTGCAGGCATTCGCATGCCGCCGGAAAAACTCTCTCGCCCGCTGGAAGTGGTTGGTTGCCATGAAATTTGGGATACGACAGCGAAGGCCGAGCGGGAGGATCATCGCTTCAACCGCTCGTCCAGTCATCCGGTGGGATTTCCGAGGCCGGGGCGGAAAATCGGGTGGGCCGCGTGATTTTGAACGCGTTTCAGCCTGTTTTCGCAATCCATTTCCAGGCACTTACGACGAAAATAAACTTTTTTTACAGAGATAACGGGGGGTGAACCACGTTTTTGACCGGTCCGGCTGGGGAATACTCCTCGCGTCACCCAATGCTGACAACCGACCGGGGCGCTCTGCGGCTCCGGGAGGATAAACAACCCACAATTCGCAGGGCAAGAGTCCTTAAACCAGTCAACACCAAGCAGGAAACCCTCAACGCGGCACCCGTTGCCGCACTCGCCCCGACCACTGCCA
>JBBQFQ010000084.1:0-17697 GCA_038322235.1 Chthoniobacterales bacterium | reverse complement strand
CCCTGTCTGCTTGATCTCTTCGCGAACTCCTTTGTCGTTCGTCGGTTACAGCTCTATTTGAGAGCTGCTCCCTCCTCACTCCTCAGATTTCGCAAAGATCTGCGGCGCAGCCAAAACCTTCCCGACTGAATCGGTCCGGCTTTGCGGAATCACGCCGGTCGCGAGGCGAGAATCAGGAAGAGCACGCGTTGGGCATTCATCGCCATGCGGCGAATTGCCGGCGGGAGTCAGAAGTCGGCGGAAATTTGGGCGGTAGGGCGGGACAGGGCGGGACATTGATGCGAACTGAGCCGGATCGCACTCTTCCTTATGAGCCTGACTCTCGATCTTCCCGACGACGTCATGGCCAATCTCGCGATCATCGGCAGGCTGGACTGTTGCGCGAACAATTTGAAGTCGTGCGGATGCCTTCGCTCCGGCTGGCGATGGCCATCTCCGCCGATGCGGTGTTGATCGACGAGAAAGAAGGCCGGGAGCGTGCCACGCTTCTCGGTCTGCGAACCATCGGAGTCAACGGCGTGCTCATCGCGGCGAAGCAAGGTGGCCGCGTCCAGTCTCTCTCCGCCGAGATTGAGAGGTTGCGCCGGGAGGCCGGGTTTTTCGTGGACCGCAGGCTCGAAGCGCAGGCGCTCGCGATGGCTGGCGAGTGGACGCCGTAGGCGCGATGTCGCTCGCGCGGTGCGCGGTCCCGGCGCGGGCTTCCATGGGGATCGACGGTTCAGGTTGCTGGGCCAGAAACTCGTCGTAGCTGGTGGCGCGTCGCACCCATCGCGCCATTGTTTCGGGCTCAACACGGAGGGGGCTCCGCGAACTACCTCCCGCCAAAGAATCTTCGCCAGGTGCGGACGACCGGATTTCCCGAAGGCGCCGGCTGCGGCCTGACGCCGGCTGGGTCGGGCGGGGCATTCGGATCGACGCGGATCGCGGAGCGGACAATCTGATTTCCATCCATGTGGATGCCGCACGCTTCGGTCGGCACGAGGCTTTGGGGAATCTCCACCAAGTAGGCGGCGTTGCTCGCTTCGCAGCCCGCGGTGGCGAGCTTGTTCGAGCGGGAGCAGACGCGTACTTTTTGCAGCGGCTCCGGGGATTTGAAGGCGTTCGCGGGATAGCGCTGCGAGGCGGCGCGCATCATCACCTGCGTCCAGACCGGCAGCGCCAGGGCGGAGCCGTATCCCTTGCGCATGATGGTGGCCGGCCGGTCCAGTCCCACCCAAACCCCGCAGGTCAGCGTGCTCGTATAACCGATGAACCACGCGTCCTTGAAATCATTCGTCGTGCCGGTCTTGCCAGCGGCGGGAAGCTTGAAGTTCAGATCGCTGCGCGCGCGCGCGGCGCTTCCGCTGATCAGCACTTTTTCGAGCGTCGCACTCGTCAGCCAGGCGGCCGCGGGTTTGAACATCTCCCTTTCGAGGTGCGCGGCCTTGTAGACGGTGTCGCCATCGTCGTCGTCGATGCGTTCGATGAGATATGGCTGGCGCCGGATGCCTTGACTTGGAAATGCCGTGTAGGCCGCCGTCAGATCCTTCAACGTCGCTTCGAAAGCCCCGAGGTAGATCGTCGGGGAGTTGGGCACGTCGCGGGTGAGTCCGGCGGCGGTCACGAGCTTCGAGACCTCGCCGAAAGTGACCTGTTCACCGACGCGGGCAGACATCGTATTGCGCGAGCGGATTAGTCCATCGGCCATCGGAAGATAGCCGTTGAACTTGTCGTCGGAGTTTCCGGGGCTCCAGTTCGACGGCAGGCCGTTGAGATCGTGCAGTTCACCCGGTTCGATCGGTCCGTCATTGACGAGCTGACCGGGCAGCGCGCCCCGCTGAAACGCCGCCGCGTAGATGAAAGGCTTGAAGGACGAGCCGATCTGGCGCTTCGCGAGGATGGCCCGGTTGAACTTGCTCTGGGCGTAGTCGCGCCCGCCCACGAGCGCGCGGATGGCTCCCGTGCGGTTGTCGATGATGATCAGGGCGCCCTGGACGTACTCGGTGGGGGGATCGTCTCCGTTCTCGTCCTGCTTCCACTGCGCCTTTTTCGGGTGCTCCCAGCCGGGCTGGGTCTCGAGTTTCGTCAGCGTGTCCTCGAGGGCCTTCGTCGCGACCGCCTGCAGTTCAGGATCGATCGTGGAGTAGATTTGCAGGCCACCGTCGTCCTGCTGTTCCTGCTCGAGGATCGTGTCGAGGTCGCGCTTGATCGCGTCCATCGCGTAGTTTTCCTGGACGAGGCTTGTCCGCGGTTTCCCGCTCGTCGTGATCGTCTGCGCCCGCGCCATGTCGGACTCCGTCTGCGTGATTTTCCCGATCGTCACCATGCGGTTCAGCACGTCGTTTCGGTTCAGCTCCGCGCCCTTCGGATTCTTGAGCGGCGAGAACCGATTGGGGCTCCGGATCAGCCCGGCCATCAGGGCGGCCTCGGAGAGATCGAGCTCCTTGGCGTGCTTCCCGAAATAGGCGAGCGAGGCGGATTCGATGCCCAGCAAGCCGGCGCCGTAGTAGATGCGGTTGATGTAGTGCGTGAGGATTTCGTCCTTGGAGTAACGGCGCTCGATCCGGAGGGTCACGCAGGCCTCAAGGAGCTTTCGGGTGAGGTTTCGACCTCCGAGCGGGAACGTGTTGCGCGCGAGTTGCTGGGTCAGCGTGCTGGCGCCCTCGACCTTCGAGCGGGTGATGCCGCGGTAGATCGCCCGGACCACGCCGATGGGGTCGACTCCGAAGTGCGAGTAGAACCTGGAATCCTCCCGTGCGAGCAGGGCGTCGATGAACTTGGGCGAGATTTCCTTGAGCGGGACGACGATTCGATTCTCGCCGTAGAGCCTGGCGTAGGGCTTGCCGTCCATGTCGAAGACCGTGGCGCGCTGCGGCATCGCCTCGACGTCCTCGAGGTTGTAATCCGCCGAGCGAACCCAGAACACGGCGAAGATCGCGAGCGGGACGGCGACCGCGAGGAGGGCGAGCGCGCCAAGGAGCTTGGGCAAGAGACGGCGGAAGCGGACACGCCGGCGGCGGACGGAGGATGTTTTCACGAACGGCGGCCAGTGTATCGCAAGAAGGGATATCGCGCCAGCGCCGGGCGTCGGACGGTGGCGACGCTCGTTGACAGAGAATCCCGTTGCACCGGAGCGCGCTCAGCCTAGATTCCCCGTCCGTTTCACCAAATCGATCTATGGCCGATCTCTCCAACCGCTACGCTGAAAATATTGTTGGGAAATTCTACGTCGATGATCAATGCATCGACTGCGACCTTTGCCGTGAGACGGCGCCGGCGAATTTCACCCGGAACGACGAAGGCGGTCACTCGTTCGTCAAACTGCAGCCGCGGAGTTCCGAAGAGGAAGCGCTGTGCAAGGAGGCCATGGAAGGCTGCCCGGTCGAGGCAATCGGTTCCGACGGCGGCGAGAGCTGAAAGCGTCCCCGGACCGATGAACCCGGCGATCCGCCGCAAGGCCCTCTCTGAGTGGCGCGGCTACCGGGAACCTGCTCCCGCGAAAACCGCCCGTCCGGTGGGCGATTCCCTCCAAGAGGCGATGCGGGCCCTCGGCCTGCGTGACCTCGTCGACGAGGCGAAGGTGGCCGCGGCTTGGCGCGAAATCGCCGGCGATTTCGTCGCCCTGCATTCCATGCCTGCCAGTCTGAAAGCCGGGACCCTCGTGATCCGCGTCACGCAGCCCAGCCTGCGCTTTGAACTGGAGCGCCAGTTTCGCGCGGTCCTGATGGCGAAGCTCCAGGCTCACTTCGGGGCCAGGGTCGTGCGGAAACTCGAATTCCGGGTCGGATGATCCCCGGGTCCCCCGCGATCTTCCTCATTGCGTCCGCCCGCCGCGCCGATTGAATATCCCGATTCATGTCCGCGTCAGAGCCACCAACGATGCCGAGCGCAACGCCTGCAGGCGCGGAGACCGATGATCTTGATCTCGTTCGCCGCGCGCAGTCGGGCGATTCGCGGGCCTTCGACGAACTCGTCACGAAATACCGCACTCGGGTCTATGCAATGATTTACCAGATGGTCAGAAACGAACAGGACGCCTGGGATCTGGCGCAGGACAGCTTCTTCAAAGCGTGGAAGTCCCTCGACAAGTTCCGCTTCCAATCTTCGTTCTTCACGTGGCTCTATCGGATCGCTACGAACGTCTCGATCGACTGGCTCCGGAAGAAGCAGATCCGGCCCGAATCGGAGTTCGACGAGACGATCGGGAATCTGGATATCGAACCGACGGCGGACATTACTCCGAAAGGGGAGCCGTCGCCGGAGCGGCAGATGGAGCGCGGGGAACTGCGCGAGCGGATTGATGCCGCGATTGCGAAGCTTTCGCCGGATCACCGGCAGGTCATTCTCCTCAAAGAAATTGACGGGCTGCAGTATCACGAGATCGCCGACGTCGTGGGATGTTCGATCGGCACCGTAATGTCGCGCCTGTTCTACGCCCGCAAGAAACTGCAATCCATGCTTCGCGACCTCCATGAACGCGTTTGAAACCCGCTACTTTTCCTGGCTGGACGGCCAAATGACCGACGTCGAACGCGCCGCCTTTGAAGGCGAACTCGTGTCCCAGCACGCGCTGGACCCCGCCGCAGAACGCCGGGAACAAGACGCGATCGCCACAGCGCTTCGCCAGCACGCGATGGGTATTTCCCTCCCGCACGCGGACTTTTTCAATCACCAGTTGATGGAGCGAATCCGGGTCGACCAGGCGAGCGGAGAAGCGGCCCGGCCCGCCGCTCCCGCGCTCTCCTGGTTCCGCACTCTCGGGGCGCGACTTGCGCTGGGGGGGGCATTCGCGGCCCTCGTTGGACTGGCTGGTTTCAAGGCGTGGATCCGACCCGGGCTCGAAGAGCGGCCGGAGACGGCGTATCTCGCGGAAGTGCTCGATGCCAAAACCTCGGGCGCGGACGTCACGGCGACCCCGATTTATTATCAGGCCGAACAAGCGACCGTTCTGTGGCTGGATGGCGTGGAGCATCTTCCGGATGCTCTCGCCGTGTCCGATGAACACGCGGAAGGGGAGACGGGGTTCTAGATGAGACGTTCCGCGGCCATCCGGTGGGTCTGGTTTGCGCTCGCGTTCGCCGGCCTGGGCGGGAGCGTGGCCGCCACGCTGCGGGCGGAGGACAAGCTTTGGATCGGTCTCGTCATCGCGGATAACTCGACGAAAGAAGGCACCGTCCGTGTCGGCAATCGCTGGCCGGCGGCGTTGACCGGGCGGGAGAAGCAGCTTCAGAAGATTTTTGGATATCGGCACTTCCAGCTCGTCGGGCAGGCCCAGGGGCTGATCAAGACCGGTGAGGAGGACTGGCTGGTCCCCAGCAATCAATTTTACTTGAAGGTCGATGCGAAGCGTCCGATTCCGGAGGGTTACCTGATCAATCTGCAGCTTTGGCAGGGGACCAAACAACTGGTTGAGACCGACGTGAAATTGAGCCGGACGACCCCGCTCTACATCCGCGGTCCGCAAGTTGGAGAGGGTCAGTTGATTATCGCTCTCGTCTGCGGGGGCAAAGAGGCCGCCTGGACGAAGGCGAAACCGAAGCTCGCCGGCGCACCGGTTCCGCCGGCGGGCGCTCCGACGGTCGAGGGAAAGCCGACGGCCAGCCCCGCCACGCCGGCTTCGAACTAACCCGTCAGCCGCGGCGGGCCTTGGCGGCCTGAGCGCGCTGTGATTGAATGCCGCCATGCGTCTCCGCTGGCTTCCGGTCGTTCTCTTCTCGCTCCTGCCCACGTTCGCCTCCGCGGCGGACCCGGCGCCCGCGGAGCCCGATGGGCTGTTCGCCGAGTTCGTCACACCGAAGGGCGTGATCGTGTGCGAGCTGTTCCACCGGGACGTCCCCCTGACGGTGATCAACTTCGTGGGCCTCGCCGAGGGGACGATCCCAGCGAAGGGGCGGAAGCCTGGGGAGCATTTTTTTGACGGCCTGACCTTCAATCGGGTCGTCCCCGGCTTCGTGATCCAGGGCGGTGATCCTCAGAACGATCCCACCGGCGGCAATGACGGTGGGCCCGGCTACGAGTTCGACGATGAGTTCCTGCCCCAGCTTCGCCATACCGAAGGGGCGCTTTCGATGGCGAATGAGGGCCCTCACACGAACGGCAGCCAGTTTTTCATCACCCACCGCGATGTACACCGCCTCAACTATCTCCACACCGTGTTCGGTCGGGTGGTCCGCGGGCTGGACGTCGTGAACCGAATCGAGGAGCGGGACAAGATCGAGCAGGTTCGCATTGTCCGGCGGGGCGAGGCCGCGAAGAAATTCGAGGCCAGCGTCATTGCGTTTGAGATCTTCAAGAAGCGCGCCGCCCTCATTGCCAATCCGGCGGATCGCGGGGATGCCTTCACCTATTTCGAGGATCGGACGAAGTCGCTCGCCGACTTCCGGGTCAAGAACTTCAATTTCAAGCTCGCGAACTACGAGAAGTTCCGCCGCATCCGGATCGCGGTCCGCGTCTTCGAGAAGGAGAAGCCGGAGGACGTGGATCTCAAGGCCCTGATGGCCGCGACCGGGGTGGGGGAGAAAACCGGGGCGCTCCTTTGCTACTTCTCCGCGGCGGACGAGTGGAAGTTGATCGTGGGCTCTGAACATTTCGCCGCGCTGAACCACGGGCCGGTGGTGGACCCCGCCGCCTTCATCAAGGATGGGCTCCACGCCCGGAAGCAGGCGTTGCTCGAGCGGGCCCGCGAACTGAGCAAGGAATGGAAGGAAAAAAAGGCGACCGCGTCCGCCACCTCCGCCCCGCCCGCGATCGCGGGCGCTCCGACTGAGCCCTACCCGCAGCTCAAGCAGGCCTTCGATTCGGCGCTCGATACGCTCATCATCCGGCTGGACGACCACTATCTCGGGCGGCCTTAGCCGCAACGGCTCGGCGGCGACGGGCTTGGTCGCGGAGACGGCGCTCGCAAACGGTCCTGGGAGCGGCTGCGTCCTCGCTGCCGTCGCTCACCTCCGCGCAGCGGCGCCTTTTCGTTTGGCCGTTGCGTCGGCAGTCGGCACCGGGGCGCAGCCGCACCCAGCGCGCCAGCCCGCAGAGGCCGTGCGCCCGAGCGCTCGTTCGAATGGTTCCGGCCGTGGCTCGCCTTGGACACGGTTGGGAAAAACACTGCCCAGTTCGCGCCCGTTGAAAGATTCCCCCCGGATTTTCAACTTCCCTGCGAACTGGGCAGCCCTTGTTTTTTCCCCTGTCCGGTTTCCCGGACTCAACATGCCTTAGCAACGGAGGTGCCAAGCCTTTGGTGGAAGCCAGATGAGTCACGTAAACAGCTCATGAAAAGGAGGATAAAATGCTGTTTTTTATTCCAAGAGGTGAGGCCGGAGCGAGTTCCGGCGGTCTGACTGGCGATTATTAGCCATCATGTTTTGAATTTGGCGGGAGGCAGTGGGAGATTTCGGAAAGGCTGGGCCCCGGGGACGTCGACCGCCGCCTGAGGGGGAAGGTCGCGGATCCGCGACTCGGGCGGGCGGCGGTTGTCCAGATCGCGGCCGCGTCGCCGCAAAAAGCGGCGGCGCTCTCGCAAAAAGCGGGAACGTTCTCGCAAAAAGCGCCAGCGTTCTCACAAAAAGCGGGAACGTTCTCGCAAAAAGCGCCAGCGTTCTCGCAAAAAGCGGCGGCGTTCTCGCAAAAAGCGGCGGCGTTCTCGCAAAAAGCGGCAGCGTTCTCACAAAAAGCGGGAACGTTCTTGCAAAGAGCGCCAGCGTTCTCGCAAAAAGCGCCGGCGTTCTCGCAAAAAGTGCCAGGGTCCTCGCAGAAAGCGCGAGCGTTGTCGGCGCCGGCCTTCGCCGCCCCTCAGACGGCCGCTCGAAGCTTCAGCCACCCACGCATCAGGGCCGACAGGGCGGGGGCGCGAGAGGCGACCTCCGCGACCGTCCGAAATCTCGTCGCGGCCCGATCCGGTCCCAACCACGCCAACAAGCCGTCCGGATCCTCGATCTTCAGGCCGGTCGCGTCCTCGTCCCGGGGTTTCGCGCCGAGGTGGAACACGAGCGTCACCGGACCGACCCCCCGCAGATTGCAGGTCGCGAACCAGCCTTCGTGATAAAAACTCGCGGAGTTCCATTTCACCCCCTCCGTGATCCGTGGGTCGGCTTTCCGCATCAGCGCCCGGATCGACTCGACCACCGGGTTGAGCGGATGATTCGACTTGCGCAGGAGGGCGTCGACCGCCCCCGGATCGTCCCATTCGGTTCGTTTTGACTTGGCGGTGGGCCTCTCGGCTTTCATCAGTTCTCCCGGCAGTCTGGCGACGGCGCCCGGCGGCGAAAAGCTCGAAGTCGGTGCGCGACCGCAATGTCCGCTTGCCACGCATTCCCGATCATTCATCACTCTGCGATGCCCGCCCCCGAATTGCTCCAGCTTCGCGTCGCCCGGTTGCGCGAGGAAATCGAGGCCCACAACCGGCGTTACTACGAGCAGGCGGCGCCCACTGTCAGTGATCAGGAATTCGACCGGTTGCTGCGCGAGTTGGCCGATCTCGAGCGCGAGTTTCCGGATCTGGTGACGCCCGACTCACCGACGCGCCGGGTGGGGGGCAAGCCGCTCGCGGAGTTTCAGCAGGCCCGGCATCGGGTGCCGATGCAGAGCCTCGACAACACCTACTCGGAGGCGGAAGTCGGAGAATTCTTCACGCGGCTGCAAAAGCTGCTGCCGGGTCAGGCCATTCCCGTGGTGGTCGAACCAAAGGTGGACGGGGTGGCGGTGGCTCTCACGTACACGGATGGACATCTGACGCTCGGTCTCACGCGCGGTGACGGGACCACGGGCGATGACATCACGGAAAATGTCCGGACCATTCGCAATCTGCCGAAGGTGCTGCGCGAACCCTTTCGCGGCGTCCTCGAAGTGCGCGGCGAGGTCTTCTTTCCGCGGGCGGCCTTTGAGGGGTTGAATCGCGAGCGTGAGGCGGCCGGCGACGCGCGCTTCATCAATCCACGCAATGCAGCCGCGGGGTCGCTGAAACAGCTCGACTCCAAGCTCGTCGCCTCCCGACCCCTCGAGTTCGTGGCGCATTCCTTCGGGCTCGCTGAAGGCGTCGACGTCACCTCGCATCGGGAAATGTTTGCGTTGCTCGATCGCCTCGGGATCCCCCATTCCGAGCGCGTCTGGGTGAAGGATTCGTCCGCTGGCATCCTCGAGGCGATCCATGAGCTCGACGGCTTCCGGCGTACGCTTGCCTACGACACCGACGGCGCCGTCGCGAAGGTGGACAGCTTTGCCCAGCGCCAGCGGCTCGGCGCGACCTCGAAGGCTCCGCGCTGGGCGATGGCCTACAAGTACGAGCCGGAAAAGGCCGAGACGCGCCTCCTGAAAATCAGCCTCCAGCTCGGGCGCACCGGCGTGCTCACGCCCGTGGCGGAACTCGAGCCTGTGTTCGTCAGCGGTACGACCGTTGCCCGGGCCACGCTCCACAACGCGGATGAGATCGCCCGGAAGGACATCCGGATCGGGGATCTCGTGGTGATCGAAAAAGCCGGCGAGATCATTCCCGCGGTCGTCGCGGTGCGCACGGAAAAGCGGACCGGCACCGAGCAGGTCTTCTCGATGCCGGAGGCGTGCCCGGTCTGCCAGACCCCGCTCGTCCGGGATGACGGAGGCGTTTTTTGGCGTTGTCCGAATTCATCCTGTCCCGGCGTCCTCAAACGCCGCCTCGAGCATTTCGCGTCTCGCGGCGCCATGGATATCGAGGGGCTCGGTGAAGCGATGGTGGAACAGCTTGTCGGAGCGGGGCTGGTGGGATCTCTTCCGGATCTGTTCACTTTGCGCGTCGAAGATGTGGCGAAGCAGGAGCGGCAGGGCGGCAAGAGCGCGGCCAACCTCATCCAGGCCATCGCGACGAGCCGCGATCGTCCCTTGTGGCGGCTGCTGAGTGGCCTCGGCATCCCGCACATCGGGGTGGGATCGGCCCGGGCGCTCGCCCAGCGGTTCCGCACGCTCGATGCCATCGTACAGGCTCCGGAGGAGCAGATTTCGCTCGTGCCGGATTTTGGGGAAGTGGCCGCCCGCAGCGTGCGGCAATTTTTCGATCGCGCGGAGACCGTGGCCACGCTGGAGGCGTTGCGGGCCAGTGGCGTCAATTTTGGCGAGCGCGATCCGGCGCCGTTCGCGCCGGCGGCGGGCGCTTTGCCCCTCGCCGGGACGAAATGGGTGATCACCGGCACGCTGAGTCAGCCGCGGGAAGCGATTGCCGAGCGCATCCGCGCGGCGGGCGCTCAGGTCTCCGGCAGCATCAGCCGAAAAACCACGTATCTGCTCGCGGGCGAGGAGGCCGGCAGCAAGCTGACCAAAGCGCAGGAACTCGGCGTCCGCGTCGTGACGGAAGCGGAGCTGCCGGGAATGCTCGACGGTTCGGCCGCGAGGTGAGGGATGTCGTCACCCTCATTGCTCCGAAACTCCCCTTTCTTCAGCGGCTCCTACTCGAGCCGCCCTCACCCGCGTGTCGGGTGAAGATGAGAAACTCCGCGGTGCGATTGCGGATTCGCCGGCTTGGCTTCGCGCATGGGCAACGCCCTGGGTGCAATCCCAAGAATCATTCCCCGCCCTGAAGGGGCGGAACCCATCCCCGAGAGACGCGCCCTGCACCGTTGCATCTTCAGCCGCAGGAGACCGACGACGGCCCTCCGATCCACGGCGGTGGGGCGCTTGTCACAAAATTCCGGGCGTTCGTCACAACACCCTCGCGTGTTGGGCTCTAAGTCGGTCTAATGGGACGATCCTCCCAGATCCAACGCCATGTCCATTCCCGGCTCCCGTCCTTTCGCGCTGCTCTCTTCGCTCCTGCTTCTCGCGGCGAGTCCGCTGCCGCTCGCGGCGCAGCAGTACTACTACGTCACCGATCCCACCGATTCCGGCGAGTTTTTCGCGGGCAATGGTAGTGGAAACACCGGCGATCTACGTTGGTGCTGGGGCCAGTCGCTCTCGGCGCCCAGCCCGGTCATTTTCCTCCAGACGAACGCGACGCTGACCCGCGACCTACGCCCGTGGATTCCGACCAATGGACCGTCGACGCTGAACATCCAGGCGAGCATCTTTAAGGTCATCAGCGGCAACAACGGGGCGCGCATCTTCTTCTTCGCCGCCCCGGGCTGGGACATCCTCATTCAGAACTTGCAACTCACCAACGGTCGCGCGCAGGGTGGCATCGGCGGACCCTCCGCGGGCGGCGGGGCCGGGCTGGGCGGGGCGATTTTCGTCGAATCCGGGCACCTGATTCTGCAAGCGGTCTCGCTCAACGGCAACACCGCGCTGGGCGGCTCGGGCGGAGGCACCGGCACGGGCTACGGCGGCGGCGGCGGCCTGCGGGCGGATGGCGGTTCGGCCAACAGTGGCGGTGTCAATGGCGGTGGCGTCAACAGTGGCGGGGGCGGGGGGTACCTCGGGAGCGGCGGGAGTGGTCTCGGTCCCAACAGCGGCGGGGCCGGCGGCGGCGGCGGGGGCATCGTGACGAGTGGGAATGCGGCTGCCTTCTCCTACGGCGGGGGCGGCGGAGGTCGCACCACCGCGGGCCAGCCCGATACCTGGTCGCCCGGCGCCGGCGGCGGCCAAGGCGGCGACCGTCCTCCGGGCAATGTCACCGGCTCAAATGCGAACGGTTTCGGCGGGGGGGGCGGGGGCGGCGGAAGTGGCGGGGGCGGGGGCGGGGACAATGGCGGCGTGGGCGGCAATGGCGTCGCCTATGGGGGCGGCGGCGGCGGGGGCGCGGGTTTCCCTACGCCCGGAGCCGGCGGGAATGGTGGCGACTACGGTGGCGGCGGCGGCTCGGTCAGCCGCCGCGGGGGCAATGGCGGCTTCGGCGGGGGCGGCGGCGGTGGGGGTGGGGGCGGCGGCACGGCGGGCTTCGGCGGCGGAAACGGGGGCAACGCCTCCTCGATCGGCCTTTCCGGCTCGTCCTATGGCGGGGCCATCTTCCTGCGCGCCGGGGCCACGCTCACGGTCCGGGACGGTGCCATTTCCGGCAATGCGGTGCCCTTGGGCGGAGCCGGCAGCCTGAGCGAGGGCAGCGGGATCTACGCGCTCGATGGGAACATCGAGTTCAATCTCGTCGGCACGACCTACACGAACGTCGGCAGCAGCATCGGGGGGCCCGGCGGCGTGGTCATGAACGGGCCGGCCGGCAACCTCGTGGAGCTCGGCGTCGCCAATACCTACACCGGCGGCACGACCGTGAACTACGGCACGCTCAAGCTCAGCAGCGGCGCCACACTCGGATCAACGTCCGCCTTCATCGCCACCTACCTTAGCGGTACGCTCGATCTCAACGGCACCAACCAAACCGCCGCTCAGATCTATGGCACCGGAGGCGGGCAGATCATCAACACTGCCGGCAGCACGACCTCGACCCTCACCGTGGGCAACGGCAACACGTCCGCCGATTTCGAGGGCTTCCTGCGGGACGCCGGCGGCACCCTCGCGTTGACTAAGATCGGCGCCGGCACGCAGCGGCTCGACCACGCCAACACCTACACCGGTCCGACCAAAGTGCTCGGCGGGGTGCTCGAGCTGAACACTGCCTTCAGCGGCGGACCCGTCATCCCGCCAGGGTCTGCCATTACGATCAACAACGCCACCCTGCGGACGATCGGGACGTCGTACGGCGCCATCAATCAGTCGCCGCTGACGATCACCGGCAATGGCGCCCTCAGCGCGGAAGGCACCTCCCAGAACGCCCACAACCTGGGCAGCGTGACCCTCGCGAATGGGAACATCGCCGGCGTCAATCCGGATGCCCGCTTCGGCAACTTCATTCTGGTCGGCTCGGCCGTATCGGTCACCACCTCCTCCACCATTTCAGCCCCGGTCGTCCAGCTTTTGAACACGGCGACCATCCCGACGTTCGATGTCGCCGCCGGACAGCAGCTCGCGATCTCGTCGCGACTCACCAGCTATAACTTCGATGGCACGACCTACCTCAGCGTCGGCGGATTGATCAAAAATGGCCTGGGTACGCTGACCCTCTCAACCGCGAACATTTACACCGGAGCCACGGTCGTGAACGCCGGCAAGTTGAACTTCACCGGCGGCGGCTCACTCTACAATCAGGGGACGATCGCGGGCACCACCCTGACCGCGAACGGGAGCAGTGTGATCTCCCTCGATCGCGACAATACGTTCGGCAGCCACCCGGCGGTCCCGGTCACGGCCATCACTTTGAACGCCGGCTGTCTGCTCCAAAATGGCGCGTCGGTCTTCAACACCTTCGCCAGCCTCACGCTCAATGGGGCGGAACTCCGCGCCAACGGTGGGTCTTCCAGCATCTTCCCCGCCTACCAGCTCAAGGGTCTGGTCAATGTCGGCGGCACCACGCCATCGCTCATCACCGCCAATGCGAGCATCAATGCCTTCAACAGCATTCAGCTCGGCGACAACACGGCCACGGGAATGACCACGTTTGCGGTGGCGGACGCGACCGCCAGCGCGGCGGCCGACCTGACCATCTCCGCGGTGCTACAGGACGGGCGCGATCTCACCGCTTCCTTCAATCCCATCGCCAGCGGCCTGGTCAAAACCGGCGCTGGGACGCTCCTCTTCACCGCCCCGGCCACCTACACCGGCGGTACCACGGTCAACGGCGGACGTCTCACGCTCAATGCAACCGTCGCGCCCGGGGTGGGCGTGATCCGGGGAAATCTGGTCGTCAATTCTGCCACGGTCGAACTCGCCTCCGGGACGGCGCTCGGCTACAGCGTCGGCACGAAGGTCGACGCGATCACGCTGACCAACGCGACGCTCCTGAACTCGTCGCCGGCCGACCAGGGCTGGGGCATTACTTACACGCTGAACGGCGCCACCATGACCGCGAATGGCGGCGTGAGTAGTGCGGGCGCCACCTCGCTCTGGACCTTCGGCGGCCCGGCGGGTCAGCCCACGGTCGTGAATGTGAGCGGCTCGAGTTCATCGATCACCGGCCGCATCGATCTGCGCCCCGACAATGGAAACACGACGCAAACGATGACCGTGGACACCGGGGCGACCCTGCTGATCTCGGCCGCCATCACCGGAGGCGTCGCTCTGACCAAGGCGGGGGCCGGCACGCTCACGCTCAGCGGGCTCAACGTCTACACCGGCCAAACCAACGTGAGTGCCGGCAAACTCAGCTTCGCGGGCGCTGGCTCGGTTTATTCGGGTGGGAATCTCGCCGGGAGCAACATCGCGGTGCAAAACGGCGCCGTGCTTTCGTTCGAGCGGAACGAGGCGCTGGGCGACTTCCTCTCCACGCCCGTCACCACGGTCACGGCCAATGCGGGCTCCCGGGTGGAAAACGGGGCGGGCGTCTTCACGCAGTTGAGAGACCTCAGCCTGAACGGCGCGGAACTGCGGAGCAATGGTGGGGCCAGCGCGGCGCTGTTCGCCTTCGGGCTCAAGGGCACCGTCACGATCGGCGGTACGAGTGCTTCCTCGATCACCTCGACGACGCTCTACAACGCTTTCGGGGGCATGATGCTCGGCAACAACACTGCGGGCGGGACGACCGTTTTCTCCGTGCCGGACGTCACCACCAGCACCGCCGTCGATTTGACGATCTCGGCGGTCCTTTTGGATTGCCGCAGTCCGGCCGGGCCGGTCGCGAGCGGATTCACCAAGACGGGCGCGGGCACGCTCGCTCTGACGGCCTCCAATTCCTACACCGGACCAACGACGATCACGGGCGGCACCCTGAGCCTCTCGGGCGGCGGCTCGGTTTACGATGGTGGGACGGTGGCGGGATCGGCGATCAACGTGAGCGGCGGCGCGATCCTTTCCTTCGCGCGCCAGGACACCTTCGGCGGCCATACCGCCGTGCCCGTGACCACGGTCGTCGTCGGGGCCGGGGGCCGGGTCGAGAATGGCAGCGCGAATTTCACCACCCTGAACAACCTCACCCTCAATGGCGGCGAACTCCGGGCCAACGGCGGCAGCACGGCGCAGTTCCCCGCCTTTCAGCTCAAGGGGACCGTCAGCGCGGGCGGCTCGGCGGGATCGCTCATCAGTGCGACCACCATCCTCAACGCGTTCAACACGATCCAACTCGGCGACAACACGGCCGGCGGGCTGACCACCTTCTCGGTTGCCGACGCCACCGCCAGCGCCGCGGTCGATCTGACCATCTCGGCGGTTCTCGAGGATGGCCGGCTTCCCAGTGGTGCCGCGGCCGCGAGCGGATTGAGCAAGGTCGGGCCCGGCACCCTCGCGCTCACCGCGGCGAACACCTACAGCGGCAGCACGCTCATCGGTGCCGGGACCCTCGCCGTTGGCCTCGGCGGTTTGCCCGGCGCGACCGGCAGCATCAACATCAGCAGCGGCGCGACGCTCGACCTGACTTCCTTCGGCAGCGGCGGCTTCACTCTGGCCACCGGCCGCACCTTGACCAACAACGGCAGCATTCTCGGCACGCTCAATGTCAGCGGGATCTTTCAGGGCCTCGGCACGCTCGGCGGCGGACTCACCATCAATCCGGGCGGCCTGGCCTCGCGCAGCAGCGGCACGCTCACGATCACCGGACCGATCACGAACAACGGGACCTTGCGCTTCACCGGCGGCGCGGTCCTCAACGCGGGCGGCGCGAGCAGCTTCGTCAACAACGGCGTCCTCGATCTAATCACCGCGGGCGCCGCATCCACCCTGCCGGCCAATTTCAGCAACGGCGTGAATGGCATCGTCCTGACGGCCAGCGTGGTGAAGGTCACATCCGCGGTGAAGGCGGGCAATTCGGTCACCGTCACGATCGCCGGCTACGTTGCCCACACCTACACGCTGCAGCACTCGAGCGGTTTGAGCATCGATAACTTCGTCGATGTCGTCGGCGTGCCCGCGCAGAGCGGGACGGGCACGACCACCGGCGTCGCGCTGAGCTTCACCGATCCGAGCGCCTCGGCCGGCGAGAGCTTCTATCGAGTGGTCGTGCAGTAGAGTGTCGCCCGCGGACCGGGCGCACGTCCACGCCGAATCGTACCAGGGGTTCCGGCGCGCACGAGTTCGTAGAATTGCCGACGTCTCTGCGGCCAGGGCTGGCCTCACCACCCGGGAGAGCGATCCAAAGTGGGTGCTGGCGGTCGCCATCGGGCGGTGCGGGCTTGTTCCTGTCCCCGGAATTCGCATGCTCCGTGGATGGGCATGTCACGGCTTCGACCTCGGATGCAGACGGGTTTTCTCCTCGGACTGATTTCGTTACTCGGGCTCGCGCTGCCGACGCGGGCCGAAGAAGCGGTCGCTTCGGTTGCGGGCGTCGAGCTGGCGGTGCGGGCGACGAATGATCTCGGCGTCCGTCTGCTGCGGGAATCGTCGCCGGCGCGCAACGCGCTGCTTTCGCCGCTCGCGCTTCAACTCGGCCTCGCTCCGCTCTATGCCGGAACAGACGGCTTCACTCGTGAGGAGATGCGGCAGGCGCTGCGCTATCCGAAGGACGAGGCGGCGCTGCATCGCGCCTTTTTCCAATTGCGGGGCCAACTCGACGCGGCCGGAGCGGAGAACGCGTTCAACCAGAGCCGGCTGCTCTGCGCCAGCAATCTTTTCTTCCAGCAGGGTTTTGTGCCGCACCTCGACTGGCTGACGCTGGTCGGCCGTCACTACGGCACGACTCCGCAACACGTGGATTTTCGCGGCGATCCCGTGGCGACGGCGCGGTTGCTCAACGACTGGGTGTCCCGCGCCACCGAGGGGCGTCTCAAAACGCTTGTCCCGCCTGGAGGATTGCCGCACGACACGAAGCTGGCCTTGCTCAACGCGCTCTTTTTTCGGGGCAAGTGGCAGGTGATTTTTCAAACCATCGCGCCACTTCCTTTCCGCCGGCCGCAGGCCGATCCGGCGCTGGTGCCGATGATGGGTCGCAAAGCGTCGTACCCCTACAGAAAATTCGCGACCTTCAGCGCGGTGAAGTTGCCCTTCCGCGCGGACTTCGACCTCCTCATCCTGCTGCCGGATACGGTCGAAGGTCTGGCCGCATTCGAAGACGCGCTGAGCGCAGACCTCCTTGAGCAATGTCGCGATCTCCCGGACGTCCAGGTCGATTTGTCGATGCCTTCTTTCCGGATCGAATCGCCCATTCTTCGCCTCAAACGGCCCATGGCTGCGCTCGGGCTGAAGTCGGTGTTCGACGAGCCCACGGAGAGCGCCGATCTCACCCGCCTCGCTCCACGGAAGGAGAACGAATATCTCGCGCTCTTCGAGATCTGGCATCGGGCCGAAATTCAAGTCGACCGTTTTGGCGTCGAAGGCTCGGCGGGCAATACGGTGCCGCCCGGGACCAAACGAAGCCCGCTCCCCGCGCCCCCCACTCCGACCCCGCCTCCGCCGATCGTTCTCGTCGTCGATCATCCGTTTCTCTTTGCGGTCATTCACCGGCCGACGGCCGCCTGCCTGTTTCTCGGGCGCATGCAGCAGTTGGACGCCTCGAATGCCGTCAGGCCCGTGATCGGGCCGACGCCGACTCCGACTCCGGTTCGAGACGCCACTTCCCCGGGTGGCGGCGATGAAATCCGGGAACTCATCATGGATTTCGACGAGCCGGATCCAGACCTTGAGCCAGATTGAAGGGATCAGGCGGGAGGGCGACCCGGCACTGGAAAATGCGCTCGCGGCCGCGCTCGGGGAGATGGCTGGTGGACTGGGCGGAGGGTGCGATTAAAAATGGGTGAGGCGGTTTGGTTCAGTTCCAGAGGTGAGTCCAGAGTTGATTGGCGCGAAGGACGCGGAGCTGGGCGATGGATTCAGCGGTCTGGGGAAGCCAGGAAGTGCCGGCCTTTTTCAGGC
>JBBQFQ010000083.1:0-19431 GCA_038322235.1 Chthoniobacterales bacterium | reverse complement strand
CCGCCAGGCACCAAGGTGACGGACGAAGAAATGGCAGCCATCCAAATCGAACGTGCTGCCTTCCATGGCGAGTGGAACTATACGATCCGCCCAAAAACACCCGCACAAGGCGAGACACTTATTTGCTGACGAGCCCTAAGTCGATGAAATCGATCCGCGTTCCATCGATCCGCGTGCGAACCCGACAGGTGTAGCAGGCCGCAAACGAAACGCCGTCGATTTCGTTCAGGATCTCGAGGCGAAGGGGTTCGATGCCGATTCGAATAATGGCGCCGGGCGAAAGAAATTGGGCGGGCTCGGGCGGAGAGGAGGCGAAGCCAAAGTCCCGGAAAACCTGGGTGAGAGCCCTCGCGTTCGAGGGCTCCGCGGCCACGAAGAAATCGATATCGCCGGTGTAACGGGGATGCCCATGAAACGCCACCGCGTACCCGCCGACGACCAGATACTTAACCCGACGGGCGTTGAGTAATCGAATAAACTCGCGGAAGTCCGCGGGAATCGGGATCATAAGCGGAGTGATTCAGCTGGCGCATCAGTTCCAGCGCGAGGAGTCGCTGGCGGGGGGACATCGCGCGATACGCGGCCCTTTCCGCTTCCTCGGCGGCGGCGAAGGACGCGTGAGTCGTCCAGGTGCGGATCACCCGCGCTGAATCGAAGAGTTCCCTCGCCATGTCGACCGCAAACACGCCAGAGGCATCGCGTTCGTCAAGGGAGAGCCGGAACGCCGGGTCCCTCGGCCGCGCGCGGGTTCCACGCAATTTTCTCCCTGCGCCTTTGCGTCCGCCCGGCTTTGCGTGAGGTTCAGCCCCGATGGCTCAATCCCGTTTTCTCTTCCGCGTGGTCGCGCCGGTTTTCGCTCTCTTTCTGGGGCTGCCCGGCTTGTGGGCTCAGCTTGATTTCACTCCCGCGCAGAAGCCGCTCTTCAGCGCGGATGATGCGAAGACCCTCATGACCTACCGCCTCGATGAAAACAAGATGCTCCGGTTCGAAGCGGTGGTGAAGACGCTCGGCGAGCAGGCGAAAACGGACGAGGCGCTGCAGAAGGAGATGGAACAGGATGAGGCGAAGGAGCAGGGCGTCGAAAAGTGGGCGGAGGCGATCGAGAAGGAGAAACCAAAGCTGCGGGAGGTCATCAAGGCCGCCAACTCGACGCCCCGGGACTTCATCCTGACGAGCTACGCGATCACCACCGCCATGGTGTACGCGGATCTCCTGAAATCGAACGCGCTCGCTCCCGTCCCCAGCTACGTCCCCCGCGAAAACATCAGCTTTGTCCGGCGCTTTGAGGACCGCCTCGCCGACCTGTTCGCAAAGGTTAGTCCGGAATAGCGGCGGGAGGTTGCATCCGCGTCACGCCCGGTGGAAGCGTCCCCATGATTGCCCGCAAACAGAAGGCTTACGCGGCCGCCGGTGTCGACGTGGATCTTGGCAACCGCCTGAAGGGTGGCTTGCAGGCGAAGCTCGCCTCCACCCATTCGGCCAACGTGCTGGGCAAAGTCGGTGGCTTTGGCGGGCTATACCGCGCCCATTTCCCCGGGATGCGGGATCCGGTGCTTGTCAGCAGCGTGGATGGCGTCGGAACGAAGTTGAAAGTCGCGTTCGCGCTGGACCGGCACGATACTGTCGGTGCGGACCTCGTGAATCATTGTGTTAACGACATCGCGGTCGTCGGCGCGCGCCCGCTCTTCTTTCTCGACTACATCGGCGCCGGGAAACTTGACCCCCGCGTCTTCCGCCAGCTCATCGCCGGATTCACCAAGGCGTGTCAGGCGGCCGGTTGCGCCCTCATCGGCGGAGAGACCGCACAGATGCCGGGGATGTACGCGGAGGGAGAATACGATCTCGCGGGCACGATCGTCGGCGTCGTCGACCGCCGGAAGATGCTCGACGGCGCGCGCATTCGCCCCGGGGATGTGGTCATCGGCCTGGCCTCGGATGGCCTGCATACGAACGGCTATTCCCTCGCGCGGAAAATCCTCTTTGAGCAGGAATGCCTGGCGCTGGATGCGCGCCTTCCGGGCGTGAAGCTGCCGCTCGGGCGCGAGCTTCTGCGGGTCCACCGGAACTACCAGCCGCTGCTCGCGTCGCTCCCCGAGAAGATGCTGAAGGGCGCGGCCCACATCACGGGCGGTGGGCTGATCGACAACCTTCCGCGCATTCTCCCCGCGACGTGCGATGCCGTGATCCGGCCCGGTTCGTGGGAACTTCCGCCGCTCTTTGCGCACCTCCAGCGGCTCGGCGCGGTCCCGACGGCGGAAATGCACCAGGTGTTCAACATGGGCATTGGCATGGCGCTGGTCGTGGCGCCAAAGGATGTCCCGGATGCACTCGAGCGCACCCGCGGGACCGTCATCGGCCGGATCGATCGCGGTCGCGGTCGCACGTTGCTCGAAACGTAGGAGAGCAGCCGTGCCCGCTCCGTCGCCCCACTTTCTTTCCCAGAAACGCAGAACCCCAGAACCACCCCAGAATGAAAAAACTCCTCCCGATCCTCGCGCTCCTCGCGTCGGCGGTGCTTTCGTCCGGCGCCGCCGCCGAGACGAAGAACATCCGCATGTCCCGCCAGTTTGGCCTGAACTACCTCGCGCTCGACATCATGCGCGAACAGCAACTCATCGAGAAAAACTGCAAGGAAGCTGGCCTCGGCGAGGTCGTCGTGGACTGGCAGCAACTGGCCGGACCTTCCGCCATGAATGATGCGCTCCTCTCCGGCAGTCTCGACTTTGCGACCGGGGGCGTTCCGGCCCTGACCACCCTTTATTCTAAGACCAAGGGGACGCCCCTCGAGATCCGGAGCATCGGCGCCCTCGGCAACATGCCGAACGTCTTTTACACGACGAATCCCGCGCTCAAATCGGCGAAGGATTTCACCGAAAAGGAGCGAATCGCGGTGACATCCGTTAAAGTCTCCACCCAGGCCATCCTCACGGAGATGTTTGCGGTGAAGGAATTCGGCGAAGCCGGCTATGAGAAGCTCAATGCGCTGACCGTCAGCCTCTCGCATCCGGATTCCACGGCGGCCCTCATGTCGGGCAAGAGCGAAGTCACCGCTTACTGGTCGAGCCCGCCCTTCCTGTACAAGCTGGCGAAGGCGCCGGGAGTGTACGCGATCACGGATTCGTACGCCCTCTTCGGCGGCCCGGCCACGTTCAACCTCGTCTGGTGCACGTCGAAGTTCCGAACGGAAAATCCGAAGGCGTTCGCCGCCGTGGTGAAGGCCTACCGGGACGCGACGGCCTACATCAATCAGGACAAGAAGGGCGCCGCCGCGATTTTCGTGAAGCTCAATCCCAAGGAGAACCTCGAGGAAACCCTCGCCATCATGGACGACCCCCGCATCACGTTCGAAAACAAGCTCAACGGCACCATGGCGGTCGCAAACCACATGGCGCGGACGGGTCGCATCCCGAAAGACAAGGCACCCCAATCCGCCAAGGATTTCCTGTTTCCGGAGGTGCAGGACTTCGCCGGGAACTGACCGGCGCCGCCTTTCCCGCGGCGGCGCGCCTACCGGCGCGCGGCCGCTTTCGTTCGGCACCTGATGCCCGTCCCACCGGAAACGTCGGCCCTCCACGCAATCACGTGCCTGTTCAATCCGGGCGGCTACCGGACGAAGCTGGCGAACTACCGGGCGTTCCGGGAGCGGCTGGCGCGCCAGGGAGTTCCGCTGCTGACCGTCGAGTGCGCCTTCGCGGGCCAGTCATTCGAACTTGAGCCAGCGGCTGATGTCCTGCAGATCCGAGCCACGGCCGTGATGTGGCAGAAGGAGCGGCTGCTGAATCTCGGGCTGCGTGCGCTGCCCGCCTCCGCCACGAAGGTCGCGTGGCTCGATGCGGACGTGCTCTTCGCGCGGGACGACTGGGCGCGGGAGACGGCGGCGCGGCTCGATGAATGGCCCGTCGTCCAGCCGTTCGACGCGGCGATCCGCCTGCCCCGCGGGCACGGGGAGTTTTCCGGCGAGGGCAACGCCTGGCGGGGATTTGCGGCGATCTACGCGCAGAGTCCGAACGAGTTTTTGCGCGGGGACTTCGATGCGCACGGGCACACCGGCTTCGCCTGGGCCGCCCGGCGGGACTGGCTGGATGAGTTCGGGCTCTACGACGCGTGCATCGCCGGTAGTGGCGACCACATGATGGCGCATGCTTTCATTGGCGATTGGGATTCACGCTGCATCGGTCGAATCCTCGGCTCCGCCAACGCGCATCGACGCTATTTCGCCGCCTGGTGTGAACGCATCTACCCGACCCTCCGGGCGCGGACCGGCTGCACTCCGGGAACGATCTGGCACCTCTGGCACGGGGAAATCGCGGACCGGCGCTATGTGGTCCGGAACCGGGAGCTCGCCGACTTTGATTTCGATCCGGCGCTCGATCTTCGCGATCCAGAGAGGGGGGCCTGGGAATGGACCGCCCGGGGCGCGCGGATGGCCAACTGGGCCCGCGACTATTTTGGCCACCGGCGCGAGGACGGCGCGTGAGCGATCCACCTCGGCCGGGTGCGCCCGCTACGGCGTGACGTCCGCCTTGAGCGGATTCGCGGGCGCTGGCGACGGCTCGACCGCCGGGGGAATGAGGGTTCGCACCGCGCCCGCCCAGTGGGGATGCCGGAAGCAAAAACCGCTCTCGAGCAGCCTCGCCGGCACCACCCGCCGGCTCTTCAAGAGAAGCTCGGTTTCCGTGCCTAGGACGATCGCGCCGAGCGCGAGCAACCAGGCGGGAGCGGGCAGGCCGAGGCGAACGCCGCAGGCGTCGCGCAATTCGCGGAGGAACTCGCGCATCGGGAGCGGGTGAGGGGAGGTGAGATTGACGGTGCCAGTGAGGTCCGGCGTCGCGAGGATCCATTCCACGGCCCGACAGAAGTCCTCGTCGTGCAGCCAAGAGACGAACTGCGAACCGGGGCCGAGCGTTCCGCCCAGTCCCCAGCGGACGAGCCGGTGGAACGCCTGAAAAACACCCCCCTCGCCAGGGCCCATGACCATCGCTGTGCGCAGAGCCACTTTTTCGGTGAACGGCGTCCTGGCCTTCGCTAACTCATTTTCCCAGGCCCGGCAAACGTCGACCGAAAAGCCCGTCCCAAGCTCGCCCGTGGTCTCGTCCATCGGCTGATCCAGAGATCCGCGATAGATCGTCGCTGAACTCGCGTTCAGCCACTTCCGCGGTGGCCGGACGCAGCGGGCGATCGCGAGCCCGAGCACACGCGTGCTGGCGACCCGCGACTCCAGAATCTCGGCCCGATTTGCGGCCGTGTAGCGGCAGTTCACGCTGCGGCCGGTCAGGTTGATCAGGGCGTCCGCGCCATCCACGTCGGCGACCCACGCTCCCAGAGTCCGCCCATCCCAGCGGCTTTCGATCACGCCATCCCGGCGTTTGCGGGGCTGCCGCGTGAGGACGATCACCCGATCGCCCCGCGCCCGCAGGTGCGGGGCGAGAGCCTTTCCGAGATAGCCGGTGCCGCCGGCGAGAACGATGGTGCGATGTTTCATGGCGAGTCAGTTCGTTGGCCGCCGCTCAGGCGGCCGGGGGAAGCGGGGGAGGGACCGGGCAGGTCACGCGCAGGGGGCCGACCGCCCGGAGAATGGTCGCATCGTCCGCCTTCACCCGGAAAAGCCGGGCAAAGGAGCGGCTGATCCGCTGGCGGTTTTCGGAGACAAGCTCGCAGATCCGACGCGCGAGTGGTCGGAGCGCGGGCCTGGCGAGGCGGAACGCCCACGAGCGATACTCGCGGAGCGCCCAGAGACACATGATCCAGGCCGAGTCCCCGCGATAAACGGCGCCCTCATCGCTCACGGCAACGATCTGGCGGTCGGGCTCAAATCGCCCGATCCCCGGAAACCTGACGGCCACTTCTTCCGCCTGGAGCGGCATAAACTCGAGCCGCACGAATTGTCGCTGCCCCCGGAGCCAATCGCGGCAGCTCCGGCAAAAGAGACATTCGCCGTCATAGAGCACGGTCAGGCGTTTCATGGCGGAAGGCAGCGGGAGTTGGAACTCGTTGCGACGCGCAGAGGTGGGGGTGGTGCCGGTTGCGCCGTTCACCGTCCCGCGACGCTCACCTGACCATCTGGTTCCACCGGCGCGCCGGCGTTTTCGAGCAGGGCGCGACTCCGCATCCGACTGAAGACAAACAGATTGAAGAAGTGCATCACTCCGAGCACCACGAGGACGAAGCCCACCTTCGTGCTGAGTTCCTCGATGAGCGCCTGGAGCGTCGCGGGCGGATTCGCGGTCTTCAGATAGAGGGTGACGTAGCCGATGTTGATCAGATAGAACCCGACCACGAGCAGATGATTCACGCTGTCGGCGATCTCCGTGTTCCCGCCGAAGACGTCGACCAGGAAAACCCGCCCGTTTCGGTGCAGCGTTTGGGCGACCCAGGCGGTGAGGGCGACGCTGATGGCGAGATAGAGGAGATAGGTCCAGACGGTGTAGGGCATGGCTTGGTTTGGTTCAGGATAGGCTGTCGGGTCGAGCTTGGTATTGGAACTTTCAGGAAGAAATGAAACTTCCGTCCAAAAAAAGGGAGAAAGCGCGGACTATTTGAGAAGGCGGAGTGCCCATGGCACGACGGAGTTCTGTTCCGCCTGGGCGACCTTCTCCATGACGTTATCGGTCAGACGGACAAATTCCGTAAGCCGATCGATCATCTCGTGAAAGGCCACGGCCTCCGGTCCGCGCAGGCGTTTGCTCTTGGCCGAGCACTGCTCCAGCGCGTGAAGTGCGGGCGTGATCTCCCGCCGTTTCCGTTCCCGGACGATGATGCAGAACATTTTCCAGACATCCTTTTCGGCCTCGAAATATTCCTTCCGTTCGCCCTTCCGCACCACGCTCCGGATCAGGCCCCAGCCGGCCAGGTCCCGCAGGTTGGTATTGGCGTTTCCGCGGCTGATCTTGAGATCATCCATGATCTCGTCAGTCGTGAGGGGTTGTGGGGCGACCATCAGGAGCGCGTGAATCTGGGCCATCGTCCGATTGATTCCCCAAGCACTCCCGATCGCGCCCCATTGCGCGATGAACTCATCCCGCACTTCGTGGAGCGGCGCCGGCACCGCGGACTCCGCCGGAGCGCGCAGCAGATGATGTCGGCTCGTGTTCATCTACTTTCAGTATTATCTGAAAATTCGATTCCGCAAGAAGAATCGGAAGTTTTCTGGGCCGGCCGGAGTGCCGGCCAAAAGAAAACCGCCCGACGGAGGAATCCATCGGGCGGGGGAAAAGGGGCAGGCGGGGTGGGGAGCGCGGGGCGGACCTCTGGGCTTACATGATGACCTTGGCGCGGCGATTCTTGCCGTTGCGCGTCACGCGCACGCGGCCGCTCTCGAGCAGATTGACCACCGTCGCGACGGCTTCATTCTGGTTCTTGGCGCTATCGTTGATGGCCATGATCAGTTCCCCGAGATTCTTCGGGGTGCTGGTGCCGGCGGCGTTCGTCTTGAGGTAGTACATTTCAGTTGGCGCTCCGGGTGTTCGTCTTCCGCCCACCGCGGGGCATGCCTATCTGACCCCGCACCCATGCTTCCCATTCAATCTTGGTGCAACATTTTGATAAGTTTTTCTTATCGTGCAGCCGCCGGAGCACTATGGGTAGAGCAGCCGGCGGGCCAAACCCCTGCCGGTTCCCGGCGTTCGGCAGGCGGACGGTGGTTCAATCGAGCTCGTAAACTTCCACGAGCCCAATTCCCGTCGCGGAGCCGGCTCCCCTGACGATGGCGGTGTACGAGCCGGGCTCGAGGCTGATCGCCACCGCACTTTCCTTGGCATTCGTCGGCGCCAGTCCTGCCGCCTGGACCTCAGCGGCGGCGGTTCCCGAGGCCCAGTTGTCGTTGAACAAGAGTTGGGTTCCGTTTTTCACGATCTCAAGGGTCGGATCGGAGAGGGCGCCAGTCACGCCCGCCGCGGTGAGGGACGGGCCCAAGGCACGAATGATCACGCGTTTCGCGCCTCCGCTGATCACAAAGCCGGCGATGAGGACGCCGTCACCGGTTCCGACGGTGCCGCGCGTGGCGATATTGATGAGGTGGTTCGTGACGTTTTCCTTTGTCAGGGAGACAAGGCCGAAGGCGGTGGGGCTCGCGACAAAGCTCCCCCCGAGCACGCCATTGGAGAGGACCAGGTGTCCGTCGCCACTCGAAGCCGCATTCTCATAAATGAAGCCATCGACCACAGATTTGAAATTGAAGGTTCCGGCCGCGGTGGTTGTGCCCGTGCCGCCATCGCTCGAGCCCCCGAGGTCGAATTCCACGTAGTTTTTCCCCGTGGGTGAGATGATCCAGTTCATGATCCCGAGATTTCCATTGCTGGTATCCCAGACCCAACCGGAGTAGCCCCCGGCGAAGTTGTTGTTCCGGTTGTCGAGTGGGGTGCGGCTGGTCGAGAAGGCCGTTCCGTTATCGTTTCCGGTGACGCCCGAGGTGGTGAACGTCCCCGTCACGCTTTCGCCGCCCACGACGAAGGAGAACTGCCCCGCGGCGTTGATCGCGAACAGCGCCGAGCTGCTGCGGCGCGCGGAGTAGCTGACGAGAATGCAGCTCGCGCGGTTGTTTTGCGTGACGAGAAAGACGATGTCCTTCGCGTTCGGAACGACATTGGCCTCGTAGAGACCGCGGAAGCTGTTCGAGCCCGTTTGGGCCGAGACGGGACCGGGAACGCCGAGGGCGAGCGCGGTCCCAATGAGCGAGGCCGCGATTGCGGTGGTGAGTCGAGACATAGATGAGATGATAGCAGGGAATGAGCCGTTTGGGACGCCGGAGATCGCGAGCCGGCTGCCGGGTCGGCGGTCTTGCCATTTCGACGGGCGGGCGAAATCTCGCCATGGTCTGAAGACATCGTCGCTTTGCGCGCGGTTCACGCTCCGAGCGTGACGACGGATCGGACCCGCCAAAATCTGCCTACTTCCTCAACGCCTCGATCGCTTTTCCGCATTGGGCGAGCTTCTCTGCCAGCGTCGCGGGCACGTCTGCATCGGAGGGGCGAAGCGCCCCGCGTTGCTGGAGCGCGGCGAAGCTGTGCAGTTCGCGCTCATACCAGGAGCGCGCCTCCTCCCAGTGCGCGACGCGCTCGCTCACCGAAGCCGCGGGGTTGGCGCCGAACGCGACGAAGACCTCGGCCATCTTTTCCTGCGCGAGGCCGAGATTGCGGGTGAAGAGCGCGCTCGATGGATCGGCGGCTGAAATCGCCTCGAGCATGGCCACGGCCCGACGGCCGGGCTCGAGGGCGAGGGATGGTTGCCCTGTCTTCGTCAGGGCCTCGGCGAGGTCGGCTTCGGTTGCGGCGAGATCGAACTGCGCCTGCTGGTTCGTCGGATCCGCCTTCGCCATCGTCTCCCGGAGCGGCTTGAGCTCGCGCCGCGTTTCGAGCGCAGCCGCGAATTCCCTCGCCTCGATGAAGGCATTCCCCAGTGAGAAAAGCGCCTGCCCAAAGTCGCGCCGCGCGCGCTCGTCCGTCGGATTCCGTTCGGCGAGGGAGCGCAGCATCCCGAGAGATTTCCGGATGCTGGCGACTGCGCGGTCGGCGTCGGGCATCGCTGCCTGGCCCACCTTCAGGTAGGCGAGCGCGAGACTTCGCTCGTAGCGCGGATTCACCGGGAAGCGCGCCAGCCACTCCAGGCGCAGCTCGAGCAGGCGGTCGTAGCAGCGGCGCCGCTCGCTCGTAGCCTCGGGCAGCCGGCTGAGGCCATCGCCCAGCGTCTCATTCGCCCGCGCGCGTTCGTCCTGCACTTTCTCGTCCCCGGGGCTCGCGCGCGCGAGTTCCTCGAAGATCGCGAGCGAGCGACGGTAGTAGTCCACCATCGCGGCCACATCTCCCTTGGCCTCGAGAATATCGCCCATCGAACGGCCGCTCAGGCCCTGCGCAAATTTCGCGTCCGGGGTCGCCACGGCGCCGGGCGCTCCCGCGCGGATGGCTTCCGCTTTCCGATAGCTCGCGAGCGCCCCGTCGGTGTCGCCGAGGTTGGGATTGTACGGGTTGCCCTGGATGTCACCGACCTTCTCGTAGGCCGTGGCCAAGTCGCGCTGGAGCGCTTCGTTTCCGGCGGCTTCGGCGGCGAGGATGTCGAGGTACTCGAGGGAGCGGCCGACGATCAGCTTCCGCGTCGGCGTGGATCCCGCGAGGTTCTGCACGGAATCGTGGATCTCGAACATCAGCGAGTTCGCCAGCCGGCGGACCTCGTCGAAGCGGCGCTCCGCCCGCCCGCGTTCCCGCTCGGCCCGACGCGCCTGCGCGAAGGTCGCGATCATTCCGCCGATCAGGCTCAGCGCGACGAGTGCCGCCGCGATGACCCCCACCTTGTTCCGCTGGATGAATTTCGCCGCGACGTAGCCGGCGGTTTCCTTGCGCGCGATGACCGGCAGCCCTTCGAGGTGCCGCCGAATGTCGTCCGCGAACTCCGCCGCCGACCGATACCTCCGCTCCGGCTCGAGGCGCATCGCCATCCGGACGATATTGTCGAGATCGCCCGCGAGCTCCCGCCGCCGGTCCGGCGCCACCGCACTGGGCCGCGGCGCCTCCGTCTCCGTGATCGCGCGCACGAGATCCCCGACCCGCTGGCTTTTCACTCTGAACGGTCGCTTTCCCGTCAGGAGTTCGAAGAGAACCACCCCCAGGCTGTAGATGTCTGACGCGGTCGTGACAGGCTCGTTCCGGAGCTGCTCGGGGCTGGCGTATTCCGGCGTCATCACCGGAGCCATCGTGACGGTCTGGGCTGGTTCCCCGGAACCTTCCGGATCGAGCAGCTTGGCGATGCCGAAATCGAGCAGCATCGGCTCGCCTTCCGGCGTGACGCGGATGTTCGCGGGTTTGAGGTCGCGGTGGATGACGAGGTGCTGGTGAGCGTAGTTCACCGCCGCGCAGACCTGGCGGAAGAGCGCGAGCCGGCCGCGAAGATCGAGGCCGTGTAACGCGCAGTATTCGTCGAGGTCGTTCCCCTCGACGTACTCCATCACGAAGTACGGCTGGCCGTCCGGCGTCATCGCCCCGCCGTAGAGTCGGGCGATATGGGGGTCATTCAGCGCGGCGAGAATCCGTTCCTCGCGCAGGAACTGACGGAACCCATCGGCCGAGAGTCCGCGCTTCAGCACTTTGATCGCCACCTTCCGTCCGAGTGAGGTGTCCTCCGCGAGATAGACGTCGCCCATTCCGCCCTCGCCGAGCCGCTCGATGATCCGGTGTTCGCCGAGCATCGCGCCGGGCGCGAGGCCAGCCGCCTCCGCGGTGGCCCAATGCGCGGCATCGAGCTGGACGGCGGGCTGCTCGATGAATCGGCCCGCCGCGGCTTCGAAGCGCAGCAGGGATTCCACTTCCGCCCGCAGCACCGCGTCGCCTGCGCTGGCCGAATCCAGATACGCGGCGCGCTCTCCCGCCGGCAGCGCGAGCGCGCCGTCGACGACGTCCATCACCCGCTCGCTGCGGTCAGCCGGCATGGCCCGGGGTGGGGCTGGCGCTCAGCGCGCGCAGCAGCCAGAGCTTCGCGAAGTTCCAATCGCGCAGAATCGTCTTCTCGGACACCCGCAGCATCCCGGCGATCTCCCTCGCCTCCAGCCCGCCGAAGAAACGCAGCTCCACCACCTGGCTCTGGCGGGGATACTCCTTCGCGAGCTCCTCCAGCGCGCCATCCAGCGCCACCAGTTCGAAGGCGGGCTCCTCCGACGGCTCGTTCATCGCGTCGAGCGAGACCAGCTCGACGCCGCCCCCGCGCTTCTCAGCATTCCGGGCGCGCGCGTGGTCCACGAGGATGCGCCGCATCAGCCGCGCTGCGATGGAGAAAAAATGCGCCCGACTCTTCCAGTCGACCTCCCTCTGCCCGACCATCCGCAAGTACGCTTCGTGTACCAGCGCCGTTGGCTGGAGCGTGTGTCCGCCGCGTTCCTGCCGCAGGTAACTGCGCGCGAGGCGGCGCAGTTCGTCGTAGACGAGCGGCATCAGGCGGTCCGACGCGTGGGCATCGCCCTCGCCCCACTGGCGCAGGATCTCGGTGACCTCGTGGGAAGCGGAGGAATCGGACACGACGCGGCATGCTGCCGCAATCGCGCGCGCGGTTCAGCAAGTTTCTTTCGAGCATTGGCATTTGCGAACGGGCGGCGTGGCCGGACGCCGAACTAGGGGGAAAAGAGCCACCGCCAAAGGGACGAAAGCCGGTGCATCCCGCGGTGGTGGCGGCGGGTGAAGTCAACGCGCCGGACCTCGCGAAGTACGCGCAATTCCCCCCGCGGCGGGGAAGCGATTTCGTTTCCCAGGTTCCGTGCCTCCGTGTATGCCCCCGGCCATGAGATTCGCCGTCCTGATCCGCCTGATCTGCGTTCTGTTGGCGGGCTTGATCGTGCTGCCACCGGCGGAGGCGTTTGGACGCGAGCGGAAGAGGCTGAGCTCGTCGCGCTCGGGAAAGAGTTCGGCGAAGAAAAACCGGTCGGGAAAGCCGAAGCGCGGCTCGAGTTCGCGCGGCTCGGGCCGGAAGCGCGGGAACGGGCACGGGAAACGGAAGAGCGGCCGGTCGCGCGAGAGCTCTGCGCCCGCGCGCGCGCTGTCCCGCTCGAACGAGCTGCCGATGACCGTCGCGGAGCGGGAGAAGGCGCGGCGGCGCTGACGGGAGTCGCGCGAAGAACTCCGCTTGAGGCAGCAGAAAAGTCCCGGCAGGATGAAAGGCTTTTCATGCCGCCCGAAGCCCCCGCCGCTTTTCCAGAAACACGCTGGAGCCTCGTGCTCCGAGCTCGGGGGGCGGACGAGGAGGGGCGCGTCGCAGGCGCGCTGGATGAACTCTGCCGGCAGTATTGGTTTCCGCTCTACGCCTTTGCCCGGCGGGCAGGACACGCCGCGCCCGAGGCCGAGGACCTTACGCAGGGATTCTTCGCCTTGCTGCTCTCGCGACAACTGCTGGAGAAGGCAGATCGTGAGCGCGGCCGACTTCGCTCGTTCCTGCTCGGCACGTTTAAGAACTTTATGTCCACGGAAGCCCGGCGCGATCGGCGTCTCCGGCGCGGCGGCGGTCAGGTGGTCTTCTCGCTCGATCAGGCGCAGGCGGAGGATTGGTTTGGCCGGGAACCCTCGGCCGCCAGTCCTCCGGAGGAACGCTTCGACCGCGACTGGGCCAGCGCCACCGTGACGCACGCTTTCCAAGCGCTCGAAGCCGATTGCCACCGGCGGGGGAAAGGCGTGCTCTTCGCCCGGCTGCGCGAGTTTCTTTCCTGGGATCGGGCGGAGCCTGAGTTCGCCACCGCGGCGCGGGAACTCGGACTGAGCATCGGCGCCACCCGGGTGGCGGTTCACCGGCTGCGACTTGCCTTCCGGCGGGAACTGGAGGCGCAGGTCGCCCAGACCGTGACCACGCGCGAGGAACTCGACGCCGAAATCGCCCATCTCATCCAGCTGATCGTGAGCGAATGAGCGTTCATGGTGTAACGCCCGGCCGTCTGCGGCCAAGGAAGGGTCGTCAACTCGCGCCGCCATGATCGACTCGACCGACCAATGCCCCCGCTGCGGCGCGCCTCGGAAACCATGCGCGCCCGCGGGCGTTTGTCCGCGCTGCCTCCTCACTCATGCCTTCGCTCCGCCTTCGGCCGAGGCGGTGGCGATGGCCGACTTCGGCAACTACCACCTCGGGCCGCTGCTCGGACGTGGCGGGATGGGAATGGTCTTCCGTGCCCGGCAGGATCCGCTCGGTCGGGAAGTCGCCTTGAAATTTCTGCCGCTGGAGTTGCTCGCCGACGAGGAGTTCCTCGACCGTTTCGAGCGCGAGGCCCAACTCATGGCACGTCTCACCCATCCTGGGATCGCCCGGGTCTTCGAGGCTGGCATCAGTGATGCGGGGCGTCCGTTCCTCGCCATGGAGCTGGTGGCCGGCGAGCCGGTGACGGCTTTCGTTCGTGCGCAGGCCTCGCCGCTCCGCGCCCGGCTGGGTTTGTTCCTCCAAATCTGCGAGGCGATCCAACATGCGCACCAGCGCGGGGTGATTCATCGCGATCTGAAACCCTCCAACGTGCTCGCCTGCGCCGGCGAAGCGGGCCCGAGCGTAAAGGTGATCGACTTCGGACTCGCCCGCCCTTCGGGCGAGTTGGGCGCAGATCACGCGATCTGGCGTTCGCAGCCAAACGCCGTGGGAACACCCGTGTACATGAGCCCGGAGCAAGCGGCTGGGGGAGAAGTCGACACCCGGACGGATGTTTACTCGCTCGGCGTGATGCTGTGCGAGCTGCTGACCGGAAGGCCTCCCTTCGAGGATGGGGCCTTTGGCGATCGAACCCGCGAATCGATCGCGCGGGTTCTGGAGGGAACCCTGGTGCCGAGACCGAGCGAGCTGAGCATCGGAGCAGCCGCCCAGCTGCCAGCAGCGGAGCTGCGGGGTGATCTCGACGCCATCTGCCTTTGCGCGATGGCGCGGTCGCCGGGTGATCGCTACGAGACGGTCGCCGCGCTGGCGGAGGACATCCGCCGCCATTTGCGCGATGAGCCGGTCGCCGCGATGCCCCCGCGTCTCGGCTACCGGCTGGGAAAGTATGCGCGTCGGCATCGACTCTTCCTTGCCGTGACGACGCTGGTCGTCGTCACGCTGCTGGCGGCCGTCGTCTTCAGTACCATTCAGGCGCGAGTCGCCCGGCAGCAGCGTGACCGCGCCGAGGCGGCTCGCGCGCAGGCGGAGCGGGTGAAAGCCTTTCTGACGGGCATTCTCGCCGCGCCTGCTCCGGATGTGGAGGGGCGCGAGGTGCGGGTGGTGGATGTGCTCGCCAAGGCGGGGACGCACGCCGAGACAGACTTCGCGGCGCAGCCTGAAGTCCTGGCGGAGGTTCGGCTGACGCTCGGGAACACGTACCTCCAACTCAGCGAATACCGGGAGGCGGAGCCGCTGCTGCGCTCCGCCCTGGCCGACCATCGGCGGCTCTATCGGGCGGATTCGCCCGCCCTGGCCACCGCGCTGATCGCGCTGGGCTCGCTCTGCGCGTGGTCGAGTCGGTGCGAGGAAGCGCTCCCGCTTCTGCGCGAGGCGGTCGCCATTCTGCAACCGGGCCTGCCGGCGACCGCCCGCGAACTCGGCCACGCCTGGCACAATCTGAACATCGCGTACAACTGCCTGGGACAGCCGGCGGAGCGAATCGGCCCGCTGCGTGAAGCCATCCGCTGCGCCGAGCTGGCGGATGGACCAGAGTCGGTGGACGCCGTCAGCTCGCGCGGAGATCTCGCGGATGCCCTCGACACCGTCGGGCGGAAGGAGGAATCGCTGGCCATGATGGCGGACGTGATCGCGCGGATGCGAAAGATCCCGACTGAACGCCAGAATCTCGCGACAATGCTGATGAATTGGGGCGAGTCAGCCTATGAGCGGGGCGACGCCTCCGAGGCGGAGCGCAGCTTGACGGAGGCAGTGGAAATTCGCCGGCAGGTCTTCGGCCCCCGCACACCCCCGACCGCGGTCGCACTGGGTCGGCTGGCTCAAGTGCAGTTCCGGCGCGCGGACTACCCTGCGGCGGAGGCCGCCTCCCGGGAGGCGCTCGGCATCCAGCGCGAAAAACTCGGGGCGGGTCAGCGGGACTTCGTCTTCACCCTCCGGCCGCTCGCCTTCACTCTCGTGACGACCGCCCGGACCGCGGAGGCACGTCCGCTGTTGACGGAATTGCTCGAGCTCACCCGCAAGTTCGCCCCCTCGCAGACAAAGATGATCGCGGAGATCGAGGAATTCGTCGCGCGGGCCGGGGCCGATTGAGAGCATTCGCGCGATCGGCGTTAAAGCGTAGGCGAGGCGCGGCGGCTTCAGGAGTCGAACGCGAATTTGGCTTCCGCGGAAAATTTTTCGTAATGCTCCACCCGGCGCAGACAAGGAATTGGAGTCATGAAACTTCTCCGCTCCCGCTCCGTCGTCGCCGGACTTTCTTTCTTCGCGCTCGCTCTGGTCGCGATATTTCCCTCCCGTAGCACAGCCCAGTTCATTCAGCCTTCTACGCCGGCGTGGCAATGGCTCTGGATCGGGACGGTGAACCCCGCCGATCACTGGCTCAGTCAGAGCTCGATCGATCCCACCCGCGCCTACGGCAACTGGCTCCTCTTAGACGGCACGACTCCCGAAGAGTCCCTCCCCAACTCCGGCTCGAGCGAGGCGTTCATCGATCCGACCCGGACCATTCGCGGCACCACCGGAATGGCCGCCGCGCGCATTGGCGCTGGCACGAGCGCGACCATCGGCCGTCTGAACATCGGCGTCGGTGGATCACTCGACATTCTGACGGGCGGCTCGTTACGCGTCACCGCGATGGCGTATCCGAACGTACCCCCTTACAACTTCGCCCCGTTTGCGGGGGCGAACACGATCTTCAACAACGGCCAGATCACCCTCAATCAGACCGGCGCGGGGAGTTTTACTGACATCCAGAGCGCCGATGCCGGTGGTCTGACGCTGAGCGGAGTTGGCTCCATCACGCTCGGCGCGAGCCTCAACAACCGCATCTACGCCAGTGCGGGCGGCGCCTTGGTGAACGGCACGCTGCCGGTCACGAACGGGGCGCACACCATTCGCGGCGGCGGCCAGGTCGGCCCGGGCTTCTCTTCCATCCTCAATCGCGGCTTGATCGATGCCAACAACCCCGGCGGACCGATGTACGTCCAGGTGTCGCTCACGAATGCCGGGGTGCTCCGCGCGAGCGCCGGCGGTACCTTGCTCATCGCCGCCTCGGTCGCGCTCACCCAGATCGACAACACGAATGGCACCATCGACGTGACCGACGGTTCCTTCGTCCGGCCGGCGAATGTCCGCATCAGCGGCGGGAGGATCACCAGCACGGGGACCGGGGTCGTCAGCCCGCTCAACCAGCCCATCTTCGTGGCGGTGCGGAACGAGGGAAACATCGTGGTGGATTCCGGAAATGCGCTCGTCTTCGAGACCTCCTTCACCAATGCCGGGAACGTCGCCGTGAACGGACCCGCCAGCAGTGCTTTCAACGACCTGCTCGTGCGCAACAACACCGTGATCAACGGCCCGAACCCAATCGTGTTCAACGACACGTTGATGAATCGCTTCACCACGGACGTCAACGGTACGGCGCCCACGCTCACCATCGCCTCGGGAGCAGAGCTGCGCGGCGCGCATCGTCTCGGCAACACCTATCTAAACATCGTCAACAACGGTCTGATCAACGGCAACAGCCCCAACAATCCGGTCTTTATCGAAACCGGCGGGAACAGCAACGCCACCCTCACCAACAATGGGATCATCCGCGGGAGTTCGGCGGCGGGCGTCGTCATCAATGGCGGGGTCACAAACAACGCGGCCGGCGCGATCGACGCCGCCAATGGTGGCGTGGTGACCTACGCGAACGCCGCGGCGCTCAACGGCGGCCGCCTCACTTCCAGCGGAACCGGCACGCATCGCGTGAGCAATACGCCGGTCTTCACCGGGGTGCGGAATGAAGGTACGCTCGTCATCGATCCGGTTCAGTCTCTCAGCGTGAAGGGCACTTTCACGAATGCGGGCACCGTCAGCTTCAACGGCACCACCGGCGGATTCGGCGATTTGAATGTCCGCGCCGATGCGACCATCAACGGACCGAATCCGATCATGTTTAACGATTCGCTGATGAATCGGGTGTCCTCCGATCTGTCGAGTCCACCCACGCTCACGATCGCCGCTGATGCTGAACTGCGTGGCTCCTTCCGTCTGGGCAATTTCTCGGTCGCCGTGGTGAACAACGGCCTCGTGAACGCCACCGGCGCCACCAATCCTGTGTTTGTGGATAACAACCAGGCCAGCCTGCTGACGAACAACGGCACTATTCGCGCGACGGGTGCTGCGGGCGTATTCATCAACACCAGCGTGGTGGACAATACGAACGGCACCTTCGATGTGCAGGACGGTAGTACGCTCACCTTCGCCAACGGCGCCAAGGTCACCGGCGGCATGCTGACCTCTTCGGGCACCGGCGTGATCCAGACGGTGGGCAGTGCCACCCTCACCAGCGTGGTCAATGCAGGGAACTTCCGCGTGCAAAACAGCAGCGTCTTCTTCGCTGGCTCGCTCGCCAATCGCGGCACCCTGCAACTCGTCTCCACCGCCGGCTTCAGCGACGTGAACTTCTCCGCGGACACCTCCCTGAGCGGCCCCAATCCGATCACGATGAGCAACCAGCCCAACAACCGCATCGGGGTCATTGGCACCACCGCCCGGCTGACCATTGCGAACGACGGCGGTATCGCCGGCGGCGGCACGATCGGGAACAGCGATGGCAGTCTGCGGATGACCAACAACGGGTCGATCACCGCGGACGGTTCGGTCGGTCTGTATCTGCGTGCGCACGGCGGCTCTGGCGACGTCATCAACAACGGCACCTTCCGCGCCGTCAACGGTTCGACGCTGACGCTCGACGGCGATGGCCCGACGGCGAGCTCCTATACAAACAACGGCCTCTTCGAGGCGCAGAACGCCAGCACGATCAACCGGACCGCCAACAGCACCTTTACGAGCTATAACGCGGTAACCGGCACGTTGAGCGGCACCTACCGGACCTTCGGCACCGGTCGCATCAATCTCAATCTCCCGACCGGGAGCAAGACGAATGCGGGTACGCTTGTGCTCACCACCACCGGCGGTGGCATCGATGCAATCAGCTCGCTCGGCGTGAACACCGGAACGCTGCGGATGGCCGACGGCGCCAGTGCCACGATCGGCAACAACTTCAGCAATGGCGGCACGATCGGACTTGGCGGCGGCACCTCCAGCAGAAACGCGGTGCTGAACATCACCGGAACCTTCGCGCAATCGGCTCAGGGAACGCTCGCGATCGAAACAGGGCTTTCGACGCAGCATCGCATCGTCGCGACCGGCGCCGCCACGCTCGGCGGCACTTTGTCCATCACCACGGCAGCGGGCTTCAAGTTCCGGGTGGGCGACAGCTATTCCGTGCTGAGCGCGAGTAGCGTGACCGGCTCGTTCGGCACCGTGACCCTTCCCGCCGGCGTGCAGGGGACCGTTGCGATCAACGGTGGGAATGTCACGCTGACGATCACCGCCGCGCCTCCGGCGGCGTCGTTGATCAACATTGCAACGCGAGCGCGGGTGGAGACGCTGGATAACGTGATGATCGCGGGGTTCGTCATCGGCGGAACGGGGAACAAGCGGGTGATGGTGCGGGCGATTGGGCCGGATCTGACGAGGCGCGGGGTGGCGGGAGCGCTGTCGAATCCGACGCTCAGTCTGTTCGGTCCGGGTGGGCAGCTGGCGGTGAACGACAACTGGAAGGACACGCAGGCGGCGGAGATCGCGGCGACGCCGTTTGCGCCGGTGGATGACCGGGAGAGTGCGATCATCGCGACGCTGCCGCCGGGTCCGTATACGGCGATCGTGTCGGGAGTGGGCGGGGAGATGGGAGTGGGCCTGGTGGAGGTCTATGACCTGGACACGGCGAACGTGGCGGGAGCGAGGCCGGTGAACGTGGCGACGCGGGCGCGGGTGCAGACGGGGGACAAC
>JBBQFQ010000082.1:0-19653 GCA_038322235.1 Chthoniobacterales bacterium | reverse complement strand
GTGCGCACGACTCAGATCTATACCCACGTGATGAATCGACCCGGGCTGGGCGTGGTGAGCCCGTTGGATCGGTAGGGGCAGGAGGCGGAAGAAGAAAAGGACTCGGCCAGAAATAGACCTCAGGGCATTCCTATAGGGGGGGGCCGAACGGCCGTGCCGCTGGCCTGGGTGGCCGACTGGCTGCGCCCGGCGTGGCGAGTTTCGGGTTTTGGGGTTTCGAGGCAATGACGGCCCGGCAACGGTCGAGCGTTTTGATGGCCCTTCGCTGTTTTGAGTGGGTAAGACGGAGTCTATTCGGCTCTGACCACTTTTTCACCATCCCCCTCGACGCGGGACGCCGCTCCTGCGTCGTCGACCCGCTCGCGATGCGAGGTTCGGGATTCGCGATCGAATCCGGCGGCCCGGCCCGCCGGCCCGCCGGCCCGCCTCACGCTCCGTAGCGCAGAACGCAGATCGCGGTGTAGTCGGGCATTTGGAGGACGGCGCGGTCGGGCGGGAGGTTGTTCACCTCGAAGACTTCGTTCCCCACGAACGATTGCACTTGGGTGTCCCACATCATCACGGTCGCGGCACCTTCGTGCCGACCTACCGGCGGAACGGCCATGCAAATGTGCGTCACGCCAAGGCTCCGAAGGTATTCCATGTCCGCCGGAGTCAGGGTAGCGAGGAAAGCCTTCGCCCGCTTCGTCCCCACCGTTCGCTGGGCCTTGGTGGAAATGACGCGGCGCACGACCTCCATTTCCATCCGGTTCTCCACCGGACGGCGGACGCCGTAATACTTCCGGTATTCCAGTCCCGCGAGCGGGCCACCCGGTGACGGGCCGGGGCCGGTGGCGCATCCGGCCAGGAAGGACGCGAGCAAGGCGGGCAGGAGAAGCGAGAAGATCGGACGCATGGCAGGGAAGAGAACGCGGCAGGGACGGCTGCCGCGGGGTGCGGCGGAGTATCTGATGCCGAACGATCTCGCCTGAATCGGCGACAAAAGTCAATCCACTCCACCCGACACGAACGAGGAAGGCGGCTGGATCGCGCGAACGTCGACGCGAAATCTGGTCGCCTCCGCGAAAGGAAACAGGGCGCCCCTCGCGGGGCGCCCTGGTGAGAGAAGCGGGAAGTCTGCTCGTTACTTCACTTCCATCGCCGGACGGCCGATGCAACGATACTTGAAGCCGAGCTCCTTCATCGTCGTCGGGTCGAAGAGATTCCGGCCGTCGAAGACGAGGGCGGTCTGCATTTTCGCCTTCACGGCATTCAGATCGACCTCCTTGAACTCCCTCCACTCGGTCGCGAGCACGAGCGCCTCAGCGCCCTCCACGGCCTCGAGGGCGCTCGCCGCCAGCTTCACCCCGTCCGGAATGAGCTTGAATTCGCGGGCCTTCTCCATCCCCTTCGGATCGTAAGCGGTGACGTGCGCGCCTTCCTTGACGAGCTCATTCACGATCTCGATCGCAACCGACGAACGGACGTCGTCGGTGTCGGGCTTGAAGGTGAGACCCCAGACGGCGACCTTTTTGTCGCGCAGGATCCAGAGCGCGTCGCGCATCTTCTGGATGAACCGGTCGCGCTGGTCGCGATTGATCTTCTGGACCTCCTTCAGGAGCGTGAACGGCATGCCGAGCTGATCGCAAATGGCGATGAACGCAGCGATGTCCTTCGGGAAGCACGAGCCGCCGTAACCGAGCCCGGTGTTCAGGAAATGCCGGCCGATCCGCTTGTCGGTACCGATGCCGTCCATGACCTTTTCAACGTCGGCCCCACTCGCCTCACAGATGGCGCTCAGCGCATTCGCGTACGAGATCTTCAGCGCGAGGAATGAATTGGCCGCGTGCTTGATCAATTCGGCCGAGTTCACGTCGGTCACCAGGATCGGCGCCATGAAGGGCTCGTAGATCTTGCGCATCAGGTTCATGGCGCGATCGCTGTTGGAGCCGATCACGACGCGGTCCGGCTTCATCAGATCGGCCACGGCGCAGCCCTCGCGGAGGAACTCCGGATTCGAAACGACATCGAACTCGACGCCCGGCTTCGCGTAGCGATTGATCGTCTCCGTGACATTGTCGCCCGTCTTGACCGGGACGGTGCTCTTGTCGACGACCACGCGGTACTGCCCCGCCTTGAGGACCGCGGCGATCTCGCGGGCGACTTTCTCGATGTAGCTCAAGTCCACGCTGCCGTCCGGCTGTGGGGGGGTCGGCACGGCGATGAAGACGACGTCGGAACGGTCGACCGCTTCCTCGATGCTGCCGGTGAAGGTGAGGCGATGCGCGGCGACATTCCGCTTCACGAGATCCTCGAGGCCGGGCTCGTAGATGGGAATCTGGCCGTTTTTGAGGGCGGCGATCTTCCGGGGATCATTGTCGACGCAAATCACGTGATGGCCAACTTCCGCGAAACAGGCGCCCGAGACGAGGCCCACGTAGCCGGAGCCGATGATACAGAGGTCCATGAAGGATGGATGGGATTGGGGTTGGAGTCGGTTTGATTCGTCCGCCGCGCACGACCGCGCGGGGGGGGGCGAAGTAAAGCAAGAAACGGCCCGGCAACAACCGGCGAACGGGATCGAATTCTCCCGAAACGCTCCCGGCAAAATTCCTTTCGCATTCCTCGCCCTCCGCGCTTAAGACTCCCGACCCTATGCGTTCCCGCTTCTCGCTCGCCATCCCCCTTTCGCTCGCCCTGGTGCTCGCCGCGCCGGCGCAGTCCCCCGCCCCGGCCGCGCCCGCCGCCGCCTCACCCGCTCCTGCTGCGGCCGCGCCCGCTGGTCCCTACGCCAGCAAGCCGATGAAGGAGAAGGTCGGCTACTCGATCGGCGCCAACATCGGCCGCCAGCTCAAGTCGCAGGGCGTCGACGTGGACGTCGCGTCCGTCGTGGCCGCGCTCCAGGATGCGCTCGCCGGCCAGCCGCTGAAGATGACCGACCGGGAAATGGAGGACGCGCTGAAGACGGTGCAGGAGGAAATGCGCAAGAAGCAGATGGCCAAGGCTCAGGAAGCCGGCGAGGGGAACAAGAAGGAAGGCGAGACTTTCCTCGCGGCCAACAAATCGAAGGAAGGCATTCAAGTCACCAAGAGCGGCCTCCAGTACAAGGTGCTCAAGGAAGGCAGCGGTCCGATGCCCAAGGCGACCGACACGGTCAAGGTCCACTACAAGGGCACGCTCATCAGCGGCAAGGAATTCGACAGCTCTTACAAGCGGAATGAGCCGACCAGCTTCCCGGTCAATCGCGTGATCCCCGGCTGGACCGAGGCTCTTCAGCTCATGAAAACGGGAGCGAAATATCAGCTCTTCATTCCGTCCGATCTCGCCTACCGCGAAAACGGTGCTGGCGCCGACATCGGGCCGAACGCCACGCTGATCTTCGAGGTGGAACTCCTCAGCATCGAGACAGGCACCGAGAAGAAGTAACGCCTCCGGAGCGCCTTCGCCCGAGACGCCTCTCCGACCTCGTGACTGCCAACGAACCGTCGGAGAGCGCCGCGTTTCTCGAGCTGCAGGACGTTCAAACGCACTTCCCGGTCGAGAAGGGCATCTTCTTCAAAAAGACCGTCGGAACGGTCAAGGCGGTCGATGGCGTCACGCTCTCGCTCGTGAAAGGCGAAGTGGTCGGCCTCGTGGGCGAGTCCGGCTGCGGCAAGTCGACGCTCGGGCGGACGATCCTCCAATTGATCCCGCCGACCGGGGGCCGGGTGCTCCTCGCGGGCCGGGATCTGGCGAGCCTGAAGGGCGAAGCCCTGCGCGTCGCGCGGACGGACTTCCAGATGATCTTTCAGGATCCCTATGCGTCGCTGAACCCGCGGATGACGGTCTACGATACGCTGGCGGAAGCGATCTCGACGCACCGTCGCATCCCGTCGCGCGAACTCCCGGCCCGCGTGGGTGCATTGCTGGAGAAGGTTGGCCTGGCACCGCGCTTTCAGCGGAAATACCCGCACGAGTTCAGCGGCGGCCAGCGGCAGCGCATCGCCATCGCGCGCGCTCTCGCCGTGGAGCCCCAGCTCATCATCGCGGATGAACCGGTGAGCGCGCTCGACGTCTCAATCCAGGCGCAGATCCTCAACCTCATCTCGAAGCTCGTGCGCGAGATGGGGCTCACGATGATCTTCATCTCCCACGACCTCTCGGTGGTGAAGCACATCAGCGATCGCATCGCGGTGATGTATCTCGGCCGACTGGTGGAGATCGGTCCAGCGGTCGAGGTCTTCGAGCGTCCGCTCCATCCCTACACCAAGGCGCTCGTGAGCGCGGTGCCGGTGCCGAATCCGGCACGCGAGAAGACGCGCCGTCGGGTCATTCTCACGGGCGATCCGCCCTCGCCCCTGAATCCACCCGCGGGCTGTCCCTTTCACCCGCGCTGTCCGAGCGTCGTGGAGGCCTGCCGGACGACCCGGCCCGCCTGGGTCGAACATGGGCCCGGTCGCCGCGCGACCTGCCTTCGACTCGCGGAGCTGAATCCGTCGTAAGATCAGCGGGTAGGCCTCAGGCCAACGGCCTGGCGCAAGCCAACCCAGGGAATGCGAGGCACAAGCGCCGTCCTGGGTCGCGAGCTTTGGAACGGTCCAAGCCCCAAGGGGGTGGAACATCGCTTGGGGCGTCTGAAAGGGGGTTGAAAATGCGGACAGGGAAATATTAGTAATCGGCGAGCTGGTTTTCGAACTGGATTCGGGGGAACCTGCGGTCTACTAACGATGCACTGGACCGAACGCCTCTGAGGCTCATTCGCTCGCTTGCCAACAGCTTCAGGCGTCGCTACCCGTCTCGCGGGAACGAAAACCAATGAGTCCAGACCTTCCAGCACGTCCGGCGTCGCATCGTTGGGCTATCGGCATTTTCGCCCTCACAACTTTTGGCTTCACGTTCACCCTCATCGACGCCTTCGCTGGTCGCCTTCGTGCCAGTCTTTGGGACGCGCCTATTTTTGCAGCGATGTATTGGCTCGGCTTTTTCGCTCTCCTTGCGCTGCTCGTGGGGCGCCGTCGCACTTGGGCTTACTATATCACGGCGGCACGGCGGCATGTCTCGGGTCTTCGTCCATTCGTGGACTACAGAGCGCCTACTTTGCGTTGACAGACGAGACATGGCCCATACCCACTGAATACCGCATATCCACGGTGGTTCTTGGGCCATTATCTGTTCTACTGTTCTATCGCTTCACCTTCGGCACTCCGAGTCGGAGCTATTTCGGATTGCGGTCTCTCACGACAAAGCCCAAGGAACGCAGCGCCTAAATGCGCCCGCTGCGGCGCCCCGTCGGGGTTATCGAATCACTGGGTAGAGCCACGGCGCCCCTCGCGGATTCAGACATCCTGATCCGCGAGGAAAGTGGCTGAACCCCAGGGGGAGAGTTCAGGGGAGATGGAGCCCGCGGTGGGAGTCGCGAGACAGCCGAAGGCCTTGGAGTGCGCGCGGCGTGCCGCCGCTTTTTGTGAGGCAGATTGCTGCCGACGGAGCGGCTGGCTGACGAAGCAAACAACGCCGGCAAGCCGGCTGGGGCAAAGCGGCGGCAAGCCGCGCGCAGTCCAAGGCCTTCGGCCCCCTGCTCCTCGCTTGCCACGCGAAACCGTTGGTCGCTGCGAGTCGGTCCCGCCTGAACCGAATCTGCCCGACGGGAAGCCGCGGATGCGGAACCGGAGCCGTGTCCACGAAACTGACCGCGCCGGGGCGGAAGGGAAGGCACGAACGCGGAAGTGAAGCCGTGGATTCCCTCGGGACGCCACCGGGCTGGAGCCGGAGCCGTATATCTCGCGGGGAAGCCGCCGATCTCGTCGCGAAGCCGTCCCGCTCGAAGCGACGCCGCCGCGACGGAAGGGAAGCCGCGGACGCCGCACGGAAGCCGCCCGGATAGAATCGAAGCCATGGATCTCGTCGCGAAGCCCCAGACGCGGGAACGAAGCCGAAAAGTCGAATGCGAAGCCGAAAAACTCGATGCGAAGCCGTAGATGCGAAAGCGAAGCCGTGGATGCGAAAGCGAAGCCATCCGCGCGTTCCCGATCGACGTGGCGCCTTCACGAACTGATTTCTGGCTTCGTGATTGGTTTTCCGGCTTCGCGATCGGCTCAGCGGCTTCGGGAACACAAAAACGGCTTTGCGAACGGTTTCATGGCTTCCCGAAGAGCCGATTGGCGTCCGGAGCGGTCATTTGGCTTTGCGAACGAGATTTTGCGGTCGCGATTGGCGCGGCGGCTTTGCTGGCGAGATTATAGCTTCGCTTCGAGATTTACGGCTTCGGGACGAGATTTGTGGCGTCGTTTCCGCAACTCCAGCTTCGTGACGAGATCTGCGGCTTCGTGACGAGATCCGTGCCGTCACGCCGGGCATTGCCGCGTCGTTTCCAGCGCTCGCATTTGGCGCGGCAGCAGTGCTGGGTCGGCGCCGCGGTCTCGCGTTCACTCCCTCGCGAGGACGACGCGAAATCCGATGTCGCTGTACCGCAAGTCCTGCTGGGCGCTGCCCCGCGTGGCCGCGAGCAGATAGACGCGCCCGTACGTATACCACGAACTTCCGCGCAACACCCGCATCGGCTTGCGGCCGGACCCAGTCTCCTTCTTCAGCCCCGGCGCCAGGCTTAAAATGTCCGCGCTGTTCAGGCTGGCGGAGTATGGGTTCACGCACCACTCGAAGGCGTTTCCCGCCAGATCGAAAAGCCCATCGCCACTCGCGCGAAAGACACCCACGGGCGAGGTCGCCGGGTAGGCGTCTGACCCCGGCAGACCGGAGAATTTGCCGCTCGGAAAACTCGCCGCGGCCGTTTCGTCGAAGAAGTTACCGGCGTCCGCGGGCGGCGGCCACTCCCCGCCCCAGGGGAACGTGGAATTCCCCACCGCCAGACTCCACTCCGCGTCAGTCGGCAGCCGGTATGCCTGCCCTGCGCCCAGGCGGCCGTCCCTCCGCTCCTTCGCCGTCAGCCAGGCACAGAATTCGACCGCCTCCTCCCAGCTCACGCCCACGACGGGATGCGACTCGACCTGCTCGAAGCCCGGTCGCTCCCAGTAGGCATTCGGATCAAACCACCATCGCAGGGCATCCTTTCCATTCAGATCCTTTTCCGCCCGGACCACATAGAGCCCGGCCACCTGGGCCGACTTCTCGCGGAAGAAGCTCGCGTAGTCGACCCGCCGGGTCTTCCAGATCGCAAATAGCGACGTGGTCCCGGGCACGGGAACGAACGGCAGGCCCAGCGAATTGACGTAGGGGCGATCCTTTATCGCGGTCACGGCCGGGATCGCCGGATCGCCCCGGGGGACGCGGATCGGGGTGGTCGCGGAAACCCGCGGATCAGGCGTTGCGCCGGGCCACCAGATGTCTCGCGTGCAGAAGGCGACATACGCGACAACGAGGACGGTCGGGAGAGTCGATCCCTTGAGGCCGGATCGTCGGACGCCGCTGATCATCTTGTCCAGCAGTGCGCGCGCGCGGGTTCGTAATCCCTCCGACCAATCGGCTCGCGAAGCCGGACCCGTCGCGGCTTCGAGCGCTGCTCCATGGTCCGCGGGCGGCAGGGGCGGAAGCGTCGCATCATTTAGCGCGCCGGTTTCTCTCTCTGCGGCACTGAGCGCCGCGATGGCTTCCCGAAAGGAGTCGCGCACGCCGCGCGCGGTCGGGAACGGCTGCGCCGGATTTGATGCGAGCAGGCGGGCGATCGGCGGAGGAATGTCCGGCACCGAGCCCGCCCCATCTGGAGCATCCGCGCCGGACGGGCTGCCGGTCAGCATCTGCGAGAGGAGCTGCCGGACCGCGACCAAATCCCCCGCCGGGCTTCCTTCGCCGGTCAGCGCGCGGGAAAGATCGAGCTCGATGAGCTTCACGAGCCGGCCGAACGGGCGGGCCGGATCCGGGAGCAGGCGAACGCTCTCGGGAGCAACGTGGCCGTGGGAGAGGCCGACTCCCGCGAGCGCCTGCAGGCCGGCACAAACCTGATCCGCGAGATCAAGCGCTTCGCCGAGGGGGAGCTTCGTGCGCTCCCGCAACAGCGCCTCGAGCGGCTGCCCGGCAATGGATTCAAGCGCGTAGAAAGCCGACGGCTCACTCCCGAACCCAACCACCGCGGCGAGGTTCTCGTGCCAGAGTTTCGCGGCGGCCGCCGCCTCGCGAGCGAACGTTGCCCGGCGACCCGGATCCGCGAGCAGCGTCGCGCGGATTTCCTTCACGATCACCTCGGCCTGCCGCTTCGGGTCGAACGCGAGGTACGTCACGCCGGTCTCGCTTCGCTCCAATTCTGCCGGTGAGCCATCCGCCCGCCGCCGCACCTCGAAGCGCCCGAAGCGGGACGGGGCGGTTTCGAAGGCCATGATGCGCAGAGACTGCCCACGCGCCCCGCGCGACGCAATCGGGAACGGGGAGAAGAAGCGCCTCGCTGCTTCGCATGGGCCCGACCGGCGCGGGCCGCACGGCGATGGCCCGCTCCCTCGCGCGGCGGAGACAGCACTCGACATCCCATCAGCGCATCAGGAGAGTCCGTGCATCGTGAACCGGCCGGCTCGTGAATCGCTCGCGGAACGCACCCTCACCCTCGGGCGCGGGCATCGCTATCTCGCCGTCACGGACGGGATGCCGCTCTCGCTGAAGAGCGTCTTCAACGGGCGGGCGCGCTACACCTTCGACCGTCGGGAATGCACGGTGGACGATGGTGGCTGGCTCGTCCTGAACGATGGCCAGCCCCACTCGATCGAGATCGCGTCCATCACCCGCGTCGAGACGTTCATCGTCTGGTTCCCCACTTATCTTCGCGCTATTCCCTTCACCACCTGGTTCTCCCGCGCCACCGGGCTCTCGCCGCGAGCCTGGCGGGAGCGCTACGGCATCCGCGCGCCGATTCGCAAGATCCGAGAAGACTTCCGAACGCCCGTTGGGGCACATTCAAGCCGATGAACGATTCGCCCCTCCTCCCCCTCTCCGAGATCGCCCAGATCGCGGTCACCTTCGCCGACGTTCCCCGCGCGGTCGCATTCTACCGCGATGTGCTCGGCCTCCGCTTTCTCTTCGAAGCGGGACCCAACCTTGCCTTCCTCGCCGCGGGCGAGGTGCGCCTGATGTTCTCGACCCCCAATGGAGCGGGCACACCGGGGCAGAACTCGATTCTCTACTTCCGCGTCGCCGACCTCGCTGCAGCGTACGCACAAATCATCGGGCGCGGGGCCTCGCCAGCTCAGGAACCCCACCTCATCGCGAAGATGCCGGATCACGAGCTCTGGCTCGCGGGCGTCCGCGATCCCGAGGGAAATTTTGTCGGTCTCCTCCACGAACACCGCCCATGAACGCATCCTCCCTCTCCCGTCGCCGCTTCCTCGCCCTCGCCGCCGCGAGTGCCGGCGCGGGCGCTCTCCTCCGCGGTGAGTCCGCTCCGCCCGCGGCCATGCCAGCTGCCACCCCCGTTCGCCCACCCGCGCTCCCCGCGGAACTCGTTCAGGCCTTCGTCGTCGCCGCTCACACGGATCTGCCGAAAACGCAGGAACTGCTCGCGGCGCATCCGTCGCTGAAGAACGCGTGCTGGGATTGGGGCGGGGGCGACTTCGAAACCGCTCTGGGCGGCGCCGCTCACATGGGTCGACGGGATATCGCGGAGTTTCTCCTTTCCCACGGCTCGCGTCTGGATGTCTTCGCCGCGGCGATGCTCGGAAGACTCGACGTGGTGAAGGCGGCGTGTGCGGCCTTCCCACAGACGCCGGCCGTTCCCGGGCCCCACGGAATCCCGCTGCTCGTCCACGCCCGCAAGGGCGGACCCGAAGCATCCGCCGTGGTGGCATTCCTCGTGGAACTCGCGGCCGGGGGACCGAGCCGGCCGTAAGCCTTTGAAGTCCGAGCGCGCTCGGCAAAAGGGGTCGGGAAACAGGGCCGGCCCACAATTGGATTTGTGAGCGCGGCGGGAAGTTCTAGCCTTCTCTCCGTGGCTGGTTTTTTTACGCGTGGGACATGGTTCGCATTTTGTAGGCTCGCACTTTTGCCGCCGGCGGCTATCGGAGACGAAGTTCTCGCGGACCTGCGAGGGGTCCAGCAGGCCGATTTCAACTCGGACGGTTCGCGCCTGGTGGTGCAACTCCGCGATGCCAGGATCGGCCTGTGGGATTGCGCCACGGGCAGCGCAGTTTGCCCCGATCTCGGGCGAGGAAGGCCCACCGATTTCTATGCGGCTCGTTCCGACCGCAAAGTGGCTTTCGTCGCATTCAGATCGGGCGAGGCACAGCTTTTCGATCTCACGACCGGTGAGCCCGCCTCTCCTCTGTTCGAGGTTGCGGCGCTCACCGGCCAATTCGCGCAAGCGGTCTTCTCGCCCGACTTCCGGACCGTGGTGGTGGTCGATCGCGAACACTCCGTTCACATTTTCGACGCGCAAAACGGGCAGCGTCGCATTCCGCCCGTGCGCACGGTTTCGCAACCTTCGGAGGCCAACGAACGTCATCGCGAGGTGGTGTTTGCCGCGAAAGGCTCTGCCTGCTTTGTCTCCGATTTAGACAGCTCGATCCTTCGATACAACACGAAGACCTGGCGAACGACGGGACGCGCGATCCGCCACGTCCGCGAAGAATATTCTTTCGGCTTCACGGTCAGCGATGACGGGAAATTCCTGACCACGTTCGACGATGAAGGCGAACACGGCTCGCGGGACCTCCTGCAGCTTTGGGACGCGGAAACGGCCCGCCCGCTGGGAAAATCGCTGCTGGGGCAGGATGGCGTGGTGGGGAAATTTCTCACCCGCCCATCCCGGCTGCTGGTGACGAAAGGGAGGCTCGGCTCTGGGGTTTTCCAACTCCCGTCCCTCCGAAAACGTTTTGCGATCGAAGAGCACGACGATGTCAATGGGCCCCTGGTGCGCGTTTCCCCGGATGGGCGCTGGATCGCGTCCGTCGGCTCGGACCGTTTCCTCACCCTCCAGGACGCGATCACCGGCGAGCGGCGGGCGCGGGTAAATCTCGGACATCGGGTTGGTTCGATCCAGTTCGGGCCGAAGGCGGACGCACTTTTCCTCGAATTGGACCGGTCCCCGCCGAACGAGCTGACGCGCTCCGCCTTTTCTGTCGTTCGGGTCCGGCTTCCAAAGCTGGAAGTCGACGGCAGCATCGACGGACTGGAGTACGTGCACAGGGTTGTGATTTCCCGCGACGGACGTCGCATGCTCATCGTGCATGGCGCTTGGGATCATGAGCGCATCCGCCTTGTCGATTCGAACGCGATGAAATCCATCGAAATGCCGGGGGCTTGACCGCGAGGATATTTATCCAGTCCTCAAAAATGGCGCGAGCAGCAGTGCCGGAACCGGCGACGTCCCGAGACGGGAATGCGTTCTACCAAGTATTGATCGCTTCGAATTCAGCGACGCGGAAGATCCATCTGAATACCAAATATCTAGAGCACGACCCCAATTGCTTCCCCAATCCTTTGCCTTCACTCAACTCCCCTTCGCTCGCTCCGCGGAGCGCTCGCGACCATCAGTCCGCCGGACAAAAGAGCTTCTCCGCGGCAGGCCCGATGCCATCATCGTGACGGCGGCGGCATCGCGTTTGCAACGGTCCGTCGCCGCTCCCGACGGCCATGATCAAAGACTCCGACGAATCCGCCCTCGCCGACCTCATCCACGCCATGGGGCGTTTGCTCGGGCGGGTTATCACCGAGCAGAACGGGGCCGAAACTCTGGCCCTGGAGGAGTCGATCCGGAAGCTGGCCAAGCAGAGCCGCAGCGGCGACAGCGCCGCGGCCGAACAGCTGCGCGCGACCGTGCACGGCCTGACCGCGGAGCAGGCCTACGAGATGGCGATGGCCTTCACGACCTACTTCGAACTGGTCAATCTCTGCGAGGAGTTGCACCGCACCTCCAAGCTCCGCCGCTACCGCACCGAGCGCGCCGCGGGCCGGCGGGCCGAGCCGATCCGGGAGTCGATCGAGGCGGCCGTGATGCAACTCAAGGAGATGGGCGTGAGCGCCGAGGAGCTGCAGCGCACGCTCGACCGGCTCTCGATCGAGCTCGTGATGACGGCGCATCCGACCGAGTCCCAGCGCCGCACGGTCCTCTCCAAGCTGCGGCGGCTGGGTGAATGGATGCGCCTGGGCGACCCGTCGGCTGGCTCGCCCGAGCTCGAGGCGGGTTTGCTGAGGGAGATTGTCTCGCTCTGGCTGACCGACCGCGCGCGGGCCGTCCAGGTCGGCGTGGTGGACGAGGTGAAGACCGGTATCTGGTATTTCGACAGCACGCTCTGGCAGGTCGTGCCGCGGCTGCAGCACGATCTCGAGACCGCCCTGGCGCAGCACTATCCCGGGCTCCGGGCGCCGTCGCGCTGGCTGACTTTCGGCTCCTGGATGGGCGGCGATCGCGACGGCAATCCGAACGTCACGGCCGCGGTCACGGCCGACACCCTCCAACGCCTGCGCAAGGTGGCAATCGACAAGGCCCACGCCGGCGTGCGGGAGCTCTCGCGCCGGTTGAGCGTCTCGAGCAACCGCGACGCGGTCACGGCCGAAGTCGAGGCGCTGGGCCAGCGGCGGCCCGATGCGACGAGCCGCGTGCAGATGATCGCGGAGCGTTATCCGGACGAGCCCTACCGGCGCGTTCTGGCCGGGTTGGCGGCGCAGCTGGAGGAGGCCTTTCACCGGACCGACGACCCGGCGGCGTCGCCGGCGCTTTCGGTCGACGACGCCCGCGCCACGCTGGCGTTGCTGAGCAAGAGCCTCTGCGCCGGCAAGGCGGCCCGCCTGGCAGAGGGCGAGCTGGCCGAACTGCGGCACCAGCTCGAAGTCTTCGGCTTTCATCTGGCGCGGCTCGACCTGCGCCAGCACTCGGCCTGGCACGAAGCCGCGGTTGGCGAGGTGCTCTCCAAGCTCGGCGTGGAGGGCCGCTATGCGCAACTCGACGAGCCCGCCAAGGTCGCGCTCCTGAGCGCCCAGCTCGGATCGGCGGAAGGCGCGCTGACGCGGGTCGGCGAGGTCGGGCCCGAGGCGCGGCGCATCCTCGAGCCGCTCCAACTCGTCCGCGAGACGGCCGCCCGATTCGGTCCGGAGCCGGTCGCGAACTACGTCATCAGCATGACCAACGACCTCAGCGACGTGCTCGAGGTGGCACTGTTGATGGCCTGGACCGGAGCCGACCTCCCGATCGTGCCGCTCTTCGAAACGCGCGACGACCTGCGCCGCGCGCCCGAGGTACTGAAGGCGATGTTTCAACATCCCGACTACCGCGAGCGCCTGCGTGGCCGGGACGACGAGCAGATGATCATGCTCGGCTACAGCGACTCGAACAAGGACTGTGGCTACATCACCGCGAACTGGGAGCTCTATCTCGCGCAGGAGACGATCGCGGCGGTCTGCGGGCGGTTTGCCATCCGTTTCACCCTCTTCCACGGCCGCGGCGGCACGGTCGCGCGCGGCGGCGGACCGGCGGCCAAGGGCATTCTGGCGCAACCGGCGGGGCTGATCGGCGGCCGCCTGCGCATCACTGAACAGGGCGAAGTGCTCTCGACGCGCTATCAGGATCCCGACCTGGCGCGTCGTCATCTCGAGCAGGTGACGTACGGAGTGCTCCTGGCCGCGCACTTGGCGCAGCGTCCGAAGACGGTGCCGCCGAGATGGCTCGAGGCAATGGAGCAGATCAGCGCCGACGGCTTCGCCGCCTACCGCGCGCTGGTGCACGACCATCCGGAATTCCTCCCGTTCTGGGAACGGGCCACCCCGATCGCCGAGATCAGCACGCTCAAGGTCGGATCGCGCCCCGCCTTTCGCCGCCAGACCCGCAGCGTGGCCGATCTGCGCGCCATCCCGTGGGTCTTTTCCTGGATGCAGGGCCGCTTCGTCCTGCCGGGCTGGTATGGCCTCGGCTCGGCGCTGCAGGCGCAGGTGGAGGCCGGTGAGCTCGAACGACTGCAGGAAATGTACCGGGCCTGGCCGTTCTTCCAGACCACCCTCGACAACGCCCAGCAGAGCCTGACCAAGGCGGACATCGGCATCGCCTCGCTTTACGCCACGCTGGTCGAGGACGAGGGCTTGCGGGAGCGCATCTTTGCGGTCATCCAGGCGGAATTCGACCGCACCAGCGCGCTCATCCTGCAGATCGCGGGGCAGACCTCGCTGCTGGAGAACGAGCGCACGCTGCAGAAGTCGATCCGGCTGCGGAATCCGTACGTCGACCCGCTCAACTACATCCAGGTCGAAATGATCCGGCGACTGCGCGGGCTGGTGGCGCGCGGGATCACCGAAGGCCCCGAAGTGAGCGCGCTGCGCCGAGTCATCGACCTGACCATCAACGGCGTCAGCGCCGGACTGCGGAATACGGGCTAGACCTCGATCGGATCAAGCGTCCGGGAGGACCCTCCGCCAAACGATGAGCAGGAGGAATCCATCGAGACGCTCGATCTGACCCCGTTTATCCGCATCAAACCAGAAAGTCAGCTGCGCGTGCTTGAGAGGCTGCTTGATCCTGCGGGACTTTAGTGTCGCTTGTTTATTTACACCCGTTCTGTTCCGTTGCTCCCCGGTCCCCCGCTACGGATCGACAATCGCGCGGTAGAAGCTCTTCGCGCCGCTCGCGTTGTTGTCGGTGAAGGTAAGCACTTGTCCGGTGACGCCGCTCTGCACGGCGCCCATGCCGCCGAAGTTCGTGCCGGCCAAATCGCTGCTGACCTGCAGCTGGTAAGTGTGGGCGTCGTAGCTGTCGATCGTAACCGTCACCGTGTTCCCCACCCGCCTGGCCGACTTCACTTTGACCACGCTGGAGTCGACCAACACGCCGTTGTTCGTGAAGCTCGCGGGAAAGACGATGCTGCCGGAGATGCGGTCGATCACGCCGTTGTTCGTGACGGAAGTGGCGCCGGAGAAATCGAGCGTGGCGCCGCGCACCGCGCGCAGGGTGCCGCCAGCGAGATTGGTGACCGCGCCGCCGCGGAAGGTCAGCGTCTTGCCGGCCCCCGAAACGGAGATGGTACCGCTGTTCGCGACGCTGCCGACGACCGTGCCGGAGCCATCGAGCAGGCCGTTCGCGTCGATGACTGAGCTCGCACTGGCGCTCCCGATGCTGCCGCCGTTGAGCGAGAGCCGGGCATTACCGCTGATATTGAAAGAACCGGCCCACGAGCCGGTGAGGAGCACGACGCCGGACGAGACAGCCAGCGTGCCGGTCGCGGGACTCAAACCGCTGAGCGTCAGCGTGCCGCCCGCCTGGCTCAAGCCGCTCGTCCCCGAAACAACGCCCGCGAAGGCCATTGCATCAGAGCGCCGGAAAGACAGCCTCCCGCTGCTGGCCACGTTCCCGAGAATGGATCCGCTCGTGCCGTTGTTCCCGATTTGCAGCGTACCGCCGGTGATGGTGGTGCCGCCCGTGTAGGTGTTCGTCCCGGTGAGGATCTGCGTGCCGGCCCCCGTCTTCGTGAAATTCCCGATGTAGGAGTCTTGGTTGGCGAGCACGCCAGAAAAGATGCCTGAGCCATCGGCCACGCCGAAGGTGAAGGTTTGATAACCCGCTCCGCTATAGCCTGAGGTGACGGTGCCCGCGCCGGTGAGCGCGTCCACGCGCACGTTGCCTTCCACGCCGTAAAAATGCGCGCCCGCAGCGACGTTCAGCCCCGAGCGGTTGGCGATCCAGTTCTCGTTGGCGAAGGAACCGCCGTAAAAGTCTCCCTGCTGAATGTCGATCAAGGAGCCCGCGTCGAACGCGAATGTGGCGGCGGCCCCGGCCCAGACCAGGGCGCCACCGCCCGTCTTCAGAAGCGTGCCCGAGCCGGAAAAAGTGGTGTTGGCGGGGTTGTCGCGCGTGCCGGTGGCGACCGCGATCTCGAGCGTTGCGCCGGAGGCGATGGCGAAACCGGACGAAAGCGTGTTGTATTGCAAAACGAGCCGGCCCGCGCTGATCGTCGTGGTCCCGGTGTAAGTGGTCGGGGTCGCGAGCACGAATTGACCCGTGCCAGCGACGACGACGCTGCCGGTGCCGCTGATGGGCTGCCGAATCCCAGAGGAGTCGGAGCGATTGAAGACGAGCGTGGCGTTGTTCACCAGAGAGCCGATGCCAAAAGATCCCGTCGTCCCGCCGTTGCCGATCTGCAACGTGCCGGCGGCAATGGTGACTGTCCCGGACGAGAAGAAACTTCCGGTCAGCGTCAGCGTGTTGGCACCGAGCTTGGTGAGGCCAACCGAGCCGCCGATGTCGCTGGCGTAGGTGAAATCCCCGTCGGCCGTATCCACTCCCAGGATCGCGCCCGGACTGAAGGAGGCGCTGCCGCGCAAAGCGTCCACGGCGCCGGCATTCCACTCACCAAATCCGCCGACCGCCACCGCCAACGTCGCTCCGGCGGCCACGCTGACGTTGCTGAGGTTCGGGAGGCTGCCGGAATACTTCGCCTCGAGCGTGCCGGCATTGACCTGCGTGCCGCGCGAATAGCCATTCGAGCCGGAGAGGACTTGCAGACCCAGGCCGACCTTAGTCAAGCCCACCACATATCGGTTGAAGGCTGGGCCGTTATCCTGGATCGCGCCGGCGTAGGAGCCGTTCGCGTCCCCATTGCCAACCGTGATCGAGAATACGGAGGTGAAACCGGAGGTGTTGGGCGTAAGGAGCCCGCCGCTCCCATTGAGCGCTCCGATCTGCAGCGAAGAGGAGCTAAGGGAAACGGTCCCCCCGTTGACCGTCAATGGGCCGCTCGCATTGCCAAGCACCGAGCTGACGGGAAACAGCTTACCTGCGAGCAGTGTCGTACCGCCCGTGTAGGTCGAGGCGCCGCTCGTGAAGAAATCGCCGGAACCATCCTTTAGAAGCATGCCCGAGCCAGCGATCGGCACCGACGTGATGCCGTTACCGTGACTGTCATTAACGACGGAGTAGGTCAGGCTGCCGTTGTTCGTCGCGGGGCCCACGATGGGGGCGGTGTTGTTGTTGCCGGAGCCCGTCGTCATGACGGGGAGGAAGAGGCTGACGCCCGGGTTGACGACGGTGCCGCCGGTATAGGTGCTCGGGCTGGCGAGCGTGAACTGGCCGGCGCCGGCGAAGACGACGCTGCCGGCGCCGCTGATCACAGTGCCCGTGCCGACGGAGTCAGAGCGATTGAAGACGAGCGTGGCGTTGTTCACGATGGAGGGGGCGCTCAACGAGCCGCTGGTGCCTCCGTTGCCGACCTGCAGGGTGCCGGCTGCGATGGTGAACGTGCCGGAGGAGTAAAAAGCGCCGGTCAGGGTCAGCGTGTTAGCCCCGAGCTTGGTCGCCGAGAGCGTGCCGGAGATATCGCTCTGGTAGGTGAACGGGCCGTCTGTGGTATCGATGCCAAGGGCGGCGCCAGAATCGAAAATCGAGCTCGCCCGCAGCGCGTCGATCTGCGCGCTGGTCCACTCGCCCGCGCCGCCCACGCCGACGCCCACCGTCGTGCCGGCGGCGGCGGAAATGCTCAGGGGCGTAGGCAAGCTGGCAGGATAGCGCGCGATCAATGCGCCGGCGGTCACCGAAGTCAGTCCACCGTAGGTGTTCGTGCCCGCGAGCGTCAGCACGCCGGAGCCGATCTGGCTCAGGCCGCCGGTTCCGGAGATGGCGTTGGTCACGACGACGTTGTCGGAGCGGTTGAAGACCAGCGAAGCGTTGTCGGTCACCGCACTGGTGCCCAGTGTGCCGCTCGTCCCGCCGTTGCCGATCTGCAAGGCTCCGGCACCGATCACCGTCGGACCGGAATAGGTGTTGCTGCCCGTGAAGGTGAGCGTGTTGGCACCGAGCTTCGTCAGGCCGGACGCGCCGATCAGGTTCAGCCCGTAGGTGAACGCGCCGTCGGAGGTATCGAGCGCGAAGCCGGCCCCGGCGGCGAAGGTGCCGCCCGAGCGGAGGCCGTCGATGGCGGAGGCCGTCCAATCGTTTGCGCCGCCGACCTTGAGCGCGAGGGTTCCTCCCGACGCAACAATCAATCCTCCGGTCGAGGGCAGGCTGGACGGGCTCGCCGTGAGCGTGCCCGCATTGAGAAAGGTGCCACCGGTGTAGGTATTTGTGCCGGAGAGCGTGAAAGTGCCACCGCCGGTCAACGTCACGCTGCCACTACCGCTGATGTTGGCGGATTCCACCAGCCCGTCCGACCGGTTGAAGACCAGCGCGGCACTCGTCACGACGGGACCGGTGCCGAGAGTTCCGGTGGTTCCGCCGGCGCCCACCTCGAGCGTGCCGGCGCTCACGAGCGTCGTGCCGGTGTAGGTGTTCGCGCCGGTTAGCGTCAGCGTGTTAATCCCGAGCTTGGTGAAGTCTTCCTTTCCGCTCAGTGAGTCGCCGTAGGTGAACGGGCCGTCGGTCGTATCGAGAGCAATCGCGGCGCCCAAAGAGAAGTAGTCGCCGTTTCTGACGACCGCCGTAATCGCCGGGGAGGTCCATTCAGCCGCGCCGCCGACGTTGAGGGCGAGGGTTGCTCCCGCGTGCACGCCGACCACACCGGGCAGACTGGAAGGGTAGCGGGCTTGCAGCGTCCCCCCATTCACCGACGTGGAGCCGGTGTGGGTATTGGTGCCGGAAATGATCTGGGTGCCTGAGCCGTCCTTGCGGAGGATGAGCGTGTGGGTCGGATCGGCGTCCTGGATGCTGCCGCCAAACGAGCCGCTCAGGCCGCCGGCGCCGACGCTCAGGGAGGCGGTGGCCAGCGAGGCATCGCCGGTGACGACGCCGACGGAACCGTTGAGCGAGCCGACCGCGAGCGAGGCACCGTCGGCAGACAGGTTGCCGCCCGCGGTGATGACGTGGAGGATGCCATTGCCGCTCAACGTCAGCGGGCCAGACCCCAGGGAATAGTAGGCGGCCTTCAGCAGACCGGTCCCCGAAAGCGCGGTGCCGCCCGTGAAGGAACTATTTCCGGTGAGAGTGACGGCGCCCGCCGAAACGGCCAGGGAGACCGTGCCAGTGCCGATCTGATGATCGGCGATCACACCGCTGTAGCTCGAAGTCGCAGCTGGGCTCGCGAAGGTGAGTGTTACAGCGCCGCCGCCATTGTTCAGCAGCGTGCCCCCGGGGCCGTTGAGCGATGACAGGCTGGCGTTCAGCGCGTTCAAATCCACCGCGCCGCCGGAGCCGAGCGTCAGCGGGCCGGGGCCGAGCGCACCGGCTCCACCTTGCTTCAACGTCCCGCCGGTCACGCTGACCGGCCCGGTGCCCAGGGCGCCCGCGACCTGAGGTAGCACCACGCCGGCGGCAATCGTTACGGTCCCGCCGATTTGGTTGGCGACGGGCAGGACCAGCGTGCCCGCGCCGGTCTTGGTGAATCCAGAGTAGGGGTCCGCGAGCGAGGCGCCAGAGCCAAGACTGTTGCCGGCCCCGACCAGATTGTTCAACGTGAACTGGCCCGCATCCACCTGGATGGTCGGAGTCACGCCGTTCAGGAAAAGATCGATCCCCAGCGCCGAGCCGCTAGGCGCGGCGGGGTACAACGAGGCATTTGCTCCAAGCCCGCCGCCGCCGCCGGCCACGCCATTGGTGTAGAAGTGGCAATTGGCAAGCGTCAGTAAGCCACCGTTCACCACGAAAATCGCCCCTCCGAAACCCGCGCCGCCGCCGCCCCCACCCGTGCCCGGATAACTATCCGATCCGCCGTTGCCCCCGCCAAAACCCCCGTAGGACGCGTTACTTCTGCCGGAGGCGATCCCCCCGCCGCCCCCGCCCCCCAACCCACCCGGGACCCCCCCCACCCCCCCCCAACACACAAACGAGGCGCCCCCCCCCCCCCCCCCACACCA
>JBBQFQ010000081.1:0-19712 GCA_038322235.1 Chthoniobacterales bacterium | reverse complement strand
TCGGGCGGCCGCTTGGGCAAAGGAATGCTCCACGCCGAAGTCGCTCAAGACCCGTTTGAGGCACCGACTTTGTCCGCGCGGCTGCACTCCGATGCGCGTCCCAAGCACTCGGTGAAAACTTCGCTGAGCGCTTCGCCAGATCCGCTCGACGATCTGGACCTGGCCGAAGACGCACCACCAGCTCAGCGTTTTTTTTTACCGCAATAGCTGCCGGGATGCTGCTCCTGATACTGCGCTCCCACGCGCGCCTCCGCGGCCTTGGCCCACTGCTGCATGCTGGTCAGACCGAGCTTGCGCATCTCCTCGATCAGCAGGGCCTCGATCTCGTCCGCGCTCCTGAGTTCGCCTTCCTCGGCAGCGCAAATCCGTAAGACCGCCTCCAAGCGTTCCTTGAGCTCCGGACGCTTTCGCAGTCTCGCCATGAGGGTGGCTTCTTCGGCGGAGAGTGGGTTGGAAAGAGGCGAGGGTTTTTTGCGCATCTCAACCTTAAATGAGAGACGGTCTCAAAAGTACAGCTCTTTCTCTTACTCATTTACCGCACCCACTTCTAATCGCACCCGTTCGCTTGATCGCTCTCACCGCCGCGGCATGCCCGGGAAGGACGGCATCTTTCCGCCCATTCCGCCGCCGAGGCCACCCATGCCGCCCATTTTGGACATGAGGCCTTTCATCTTTGGGAGCTGCTTCATCATCTTCTTCATCCCCTCGAAACGACGCAGCAAATCGTTCACCTGGCTCACGGTTGTCCCGCTGCCCTTCGCAATGCGAACGCGGCGCTTGGCATTCAGGATGTCCGGCTTCCGCCGTTCCTTGCGGGTCATGGAGAGCACGATGGCCTCGATCCGGTTGATCTCCTTTTGATCGACCTTCAGGTCTTTCAGCTGCGCCCCTCCCGGCAGCATGCCGAGGATGCTTTCGAGCGGCCCCAGCTTCTTCATGAACTTGAATTGCTGGAGGAAGTCCTCGAGATCGAACTTCGCGTCCATCATCTTCTGCTGAAGACGCATCGCCTCCTTTTCGTCGATCTCGGCCGCGGCCTTCTCGACGAGGGTGACGATGTCGCCCATCCCGAGAATCCGCTGGGCCAGTCGGTCGGGATGAAAAATCTCAAACTGATCCAGCTTTTCGCCCACGCCGGCGAACTTGATCGGCCGGCCGGTCACCGCCCGCAGCGACAGCGCGGCGCCACCGCGGGCATCGCCGTCGAGCTTCGTCAGGATGATGCCGGTCAGGCCGAGCGCGGAATGGAAGTGCTCCGCGACGCTGACGGCCTGCTGGCCGGTCGCGGCGTCGCAGACGAGAAGAATCTCTTGCGGCTGGAGGAAATCGCGCAGGCGTTTGAGTTCCTCGAGGAGGGGCTCGTCGATTTCCTGGCGACCGGCGGTGTCGTAGATCTCGACGTTGATTCCGGACTGACCCTCAAGCCACGTGAGCGCGTCCCGCGTCGACTTGAGCACGTCCGTCTCGCCCCGGGGCGGCTGGTAAACGGGCACGTCCACCTGTCCGGCGAGCGTCGCGAGCTGATCGACGGCCGCGGGCCGCATCAAATCGCACGCGATGAGCGCGGGCTGGCGGCTGGCTTTCGTCTTGAGAAACCGGGCCAGCTTCGCCGACGAGGTCGTCTTGCCGGCTCCGTTGAGGCCGACAATCAGGATGCGCGCGGGCTTCGCGAGGTTCAGCGGCGAGGCGTCCGCTCCGAGCAGCTCGACCAGCTCGTCGTGGAAGATTTTGACGAGCTGCTGTCCCGGCGTGATCGAGAGCATCACGTCGGCTCCGAGCGCCTTTTCCTTTACCCGCGCGATGAAATCCTTGGCGACCTGGAAGTGAACATCCGCTTCGAGCAGCGCCATGCGCACGGTGCGCATCGCGTCGTTGACGTTCGATTCGTTGATCTTGCCGTGGCCCCGGAGGTCCTTGAAGACCTCCTGTAACTTATCGCCGAGCTGGGAAAACATGGGACGGCGAGCCTAGCAGGGAAAAGCCCGGCGTCACGGGATCGCCCGGGACCCCTCTGCCAGGAGATCGGCAAAGGCCTGAGCGAACGTGTGCACGTCGCCCGGCCAGCGCGCCGAGACGTAGCAGCCATCCCGCACGACGAAGGCCGGCCGATCGTCGGACGCGGAGTCGCGATGCGTGCCGGAGGTCATGAGCCGGCGATGCGGCGCATCCGGCGGCACATCGAGGAAATCCTCCGGACTCCGGAGCGCGCGCGTGACTTCCGCCTGCACGGACATGTAGCCCGCGGGCTGCGAGGGTGTTTCGAGGTATGTGCGATAATAACCTGGATCCCAGAAGCGTCCGATTCGTCCGGCAAGCCAGCCACTGCGCTCCAGCGCCCACGTCAGCGCCGTCGTGCGTCGACCGCACAGAGCGGATTTCCCCGTCCGCGCGGAGCGGCTTCGGGCCGCGAGGAGCACGCCGTGACATATCGCCGCGACCGGCCGGTCCGCGTCGAAAAAGTCCGCCACGGTCAACTGCAGCGCGGGACTCTCCAGATATTCCGTCATCCCGCGGGCGCGGTGCCCGCCCGGGAGCAGCAGCGCGTCGAAATCCCCGCTCCGAATTTCCTCCCATTTCCGGGGCGCGCGAAAGGCCGCGTCGGCGGCCATTTTTGCGTGCGCGGCGCGCGCGTCCGCGTTGGCGCGGAGAATGAGGCCAAGGAGGGGAAAGCGCTTGAGAAACGGGATCCAGCCCCACGGATCAAGCCCGCGTCCGGTGAGCATCAGTTCGTCGGCGCTGGCGGGCTGTCCGTCCGGCGTCGCGAAGGTGATCCGATGCCCGCGCTCCCGCAATAGTCGCCAGCTCACCGCGGCTTCGCTCGGATCGAAGTCGCGCCGGGGCAGGGGAATCAGGACCGTGGCCATGAGGCGGACCGGTCAGGTCAGGGCGGAGGCGAGCTCGGAATGAGTGAAGACGTAGCCGCTCTCCACCGTGCGGTGGGGAAGCGCGCGAGTGGATTCCAGCGCCACCGACGCCAAATCGCCGAGCGCCAAGCGGAGCGCGAACTCGGGGACATGGAAAAACGCGGGCCGATGGAGCGCGTGGCCCAGCGCGCGGGTGAAGTCGGCGTTTGTGACGGGCGTGGGGGCCGTCGCATTAAAGACCCCCTGGACGCTTTCCGTCGCGATCAGGTGCGCCATGATGCCGCAGACATCGTCGACGTGGATCCAGGGCATCCACTGCCGCCCGCTGCCGAGGCGGCCGCCGAGCCCCGCCTTGAAGACGGGTCGCAGCTTATCCATCGCCCCGCCGCGCGCCGCGACGACGAACCCGACGCGGGCGACGCAGACCCGCACTCCCCGTTCCTGAGCCGCGAGCGCGGCGGCCTCCCACTCGCGACAGACGTCGGCCAGAAAACCCGTGCCCGCGCTGGAGGTCTCATCGAGTTCGGCGTCGGCGCGATCGCCATAGAACCCCGTGGCGGACGTGCTGATCAGGGTCCGCACGGGCGAGCCGCGGAGGGCCCAGACCAGCTGGCGCGTGATCATGACGCGGCTGTTCCGGATCCGCTGGCGCTTCGCCGCCGACCACTTTCCCTGGATCGATTCGCCCGCCAGGTTCACGACGACATCGAGCTCGGAGAGATCCGGTGCGCGATCTTCGTGGATGACGCGCGTCTCGCGGCAGCCCGCGACCGCGCGCTCCGGATTGCGGCTAAAGGCGATGCAGGTGTGGCCGCGCTCGCGGAGAACGGGGATGAGGTGGCTGGCGATGAAGCCGGTGGCGCCGGTGAGGCCGATGATCATTCAGAGTTCAGAGTGCAGGTTTCAAGCCCAACTTCAGCCGATGCGATGCCACGCATCCGAGGCCGTCCGGGAATGGGCGTCTGTCCCGGTATCCTACCCCAGCATCGCACGTCGCGGGCCGCGCGCGTGCGTCAGTCGAACTTCCGGTGGAGCCAGCGCAGCGGGAACCGCCGGCCGGGACAGTCGGTGGGCTTCGGATTGATCTCCTTGTGGCCTTTGACGATCGCGAGCTGGCGATCGATCCGACCCACCCGCTTCCGCAGATAGTTCACGAGTTCCTCGAGCGCCGCGAGCTGGGCGCGGGTGGGATCGTGGCGGTTGAAATCGCCGACCAGACAGATCCCGATCGCGATATTATTCAGGTAGTCACTCGCGCAGTGGCCGCCGGCCAGCTGGCCGGTCCAGCGCGGACCGATCTCGATCTTGCCGTTGCCGGATCCGTTCCCATTTCCGATGACGAATTGATACGCCATGCCATTGGGCATGTGCCTCACGCGGCGGTGGTAGTAGTCGAAGATGCGGGCGTTCCCCTGGCGGGTGCCGCTATTGTGGACCACGAGGTAGCGCCAGCGGCCTTTGCGCACGCTGGGCAGGTCGATCGCGCTTCGGACGGCGCGGGTGACGTATTTGTCGCCGCCGAAGGACCAGAACGGGCGCGCCGCCTCCTTCTCCTCCGGATCGTCCGCGTCGGAGCCGCCCTTTTTCTCGATGATCACGGGTGCCCGGTCATCCGCGGGCACGGGCGTCAGCCGCCTGGCGCCGCCGAGCGTGCCCGTCCCCTGAGCGATCTCGATCCGCGATTCCGGGGCCGGCGTGGGGGGCGGCGCGACGGGCGGGGCCGAGGTCGGCGGCAGGATGCGGACCTGCTCCACCGCGCGGGCGGACCCTTCCGGCGAGGCCCGGATGAGGACCGGGAACGCGCAGGCGACCGTCCACAGGAGAAGGCGGGGCGCGGCGCGGCGGATCACGTGGTGGCGGGGACAGGAGCAGGTTTCGGAACGGGCGACAGCATGTCTTCGCCGCGCCACTCCTGGCGGATGATGATGTTCAGTCGGCCCCCGAGCAAGAGCAGCAACGACGTCACGTAGATCCACGTCAACAGCACCACGAGGCTTCCAAATTGCAGGTAGTTTTCGCCGTATCGGGCGTATTGCTCGACGTAGACGCGGAACAGGTAGGTAACGCCCAGCCAGCCGAGGGCGAAAAAAATCGCTCCGGGCAGAGCCTGCCGGACGGTCTGGTAAATCTCGGGCGTCAGAAGGTAAAGCGTGAGGGCGAGACCGATGAGGGCGAAGATGATGATCGGGTATTTCGAATACGCCACGATCAACTCCAGCGGCACTTCCAGCTTGAAAGTATTCACCACGTTCGCGGCGACCTGCTCGCCGAAGACGAGCACGTTGAATGAAAAAAGAATCGTGAACGAGAACCAGAACATCAGCAGCAGGGCGATGAAATAGCGCGAGTACCAGGCCCGCTTCAACTCCTTGACCCCGAGCGTGTGGTTCAGCGAGCGGGTGAAGGTGTTGATGAAATTCAGCCCGAGGTAGACCGCGAGCGCGATCCCCACGAAGGCGAACTTCGTGTTGATGCCGGAGACGACGATGGCCGCCACCTGCCGGTCGATGATCGGATGGGCGATCTCCGGGAGGAAGCTCTTGATCAGTGCCGTAATGTTCGCCAGCGTGGTCGGGTCGGTGCCGAACATCGCGAGGAGCGCCGAAACCAGCAGCGGGCCGGGCGCGATCAGGAAGATAAAGTCGTAGCTGAGCTGGGCAGCGAGGCCGGTGGCATTGTCCCAGTACGCGCCGATCAGCCAGCGGTCGAGCAAGCGCACCCAGCTCCGCGGCCGCGGGGCTTCGGCGGGCAGGGCATCAGGCTCAGGGTCGGTCGGCATGAGGTGTCGGGATTGAAACAATGCGGACTTGGCTTTCGAGCGGAAAATGCGCCAGTCGTTCGCACCGCGCCAGTCTTCCTCTCATGCGTACCATTTATGTCTGCTCCGCCGGATTTGGCGAGGGGCACCATTCCGCCGCGCGGGCGGTCGTCGCGGCGCTGGGACGCCAGCCTCAGCCCGAGCTGCGGGTGGAATTCCTCGACCTCAGCGCCCGGGTCCAGCCGCGGCGCGATGCTCTGATGCGGTGGCTCTATCTCACGATGCTCAGCCGCGCGCCCAAGGTCTGGGCCCGCATTTACGACCTCGTGGACAGCACGCGCTGGCTGGAGCTCGCGCCGATCTTCCGCGCCCGTCTCCGCCGCGCCCTGCTCGAGGCCTTCCGCGCTCAGCCGCCGGCGGCCGTCGTGCTGACGTTCCCGTTCTACGGCTGTCTGCTCGACGAGATGGAGCAGCGGGGTTTCCGCCGGGATTTTCCGCGGATCGTCGTCGTGACCGATTCCATCTCGATCAACTCCATCTGGTTCCGCTACGCCAACGACTGCTATCTGGTCCCGAACGAGGAAACGGCCGAGGCGATGCGGGCGCGGGGAGTTCCGCCGGAGAAGCTTCACGTCACGGGCTTTCCGGTCCACCCGTGCTTCGCGGACGGTTTTCCCCCGCGTCCCGCCGTGACCGATCCAACGGAGGGGCGGCGCGTTCTTTTCATCGTCAATTCCCGCCGGCGCGAAGCCCCGGAAACCGTGCGCCGCATTCTGGCCGTTCCGGGGGTGCGACTGACGGTCACAGCCGGACGTGACGAATCACTCCGGGAGCAGATCGAAGCCGTCGGCCGTTTACCCCGGTCGGGCGGCGGAACGCTCGTGCGGGTGCTCGGCTGGACGAAGGAGATTCCGAATCTGCTGGCCGCGCATCATGTGGTCGTCACCAAAGCCGGTGGCGCGACCACCCAGGAGGCGATCGCCGCAGCATGTCCGCTGATCATGAGCCAGGTCGCTCCCGGACAGGAGGAGGGGAATGCGATCGTGGTGCTCCAGAACGACGCGGGCGTGAAGGCGCTCACCCCGGACGCGATCGGCGCCGCCGTGGCGCAGGCATTTGCCGGTGATGCCGCGGTCCAGCGGCGCTGGGCGGAAAATATCGCCCGGATCTCGCGCCCGGCGGCGGCGCTCGAGGTGGCGGAATTTATCCGGGCTGCGATCGCGCGATCGCCCGTCGGCTGATCAGTTCCGACCGGTGTCGAGATCGTCCTTCTCGTCGTCCTCGAATTCGTCCTCCTCCGCCTGGCGGAGAAGGTCGGCCTTCACGAGTTCGAGGGAGCCGAGCACCTCGGCCAGACTCAACTCTTCCTCGTCGATGTAATCATTGACGACGTTGAGGAGCGCTTCGGCGAGCGTCGGAGTTTCCATAGGGAGGGGAACCATACGGGAACCGACCGCGTGCGCAAATTTCCTTCGCGCTTGCCGCTCTTGCCGCCCGCGCGCAGGATCTCCGGCCATGCGCGTGCTCGTTTGTCCGGACAAATTCAAGGGATCGCTAACCGCGCTGGAGGCCGCGCAGGCGATCGCGGCGGGCTGGACGTCGATCTTTCCCGACGATGCCTGCACGCTGCTGCCGATCGCCGATGGCGGCGAGGGAACGGCGGAGATCGTGTGTGCCGCGCGGAACGGCACGTGGGTGACCGTGACCGTGCAGGATCCGCTCGGGCGGCCGGTTGACGCGCGTTATGCGCTCGTCGGGCCGGCGGATGACCAGACTGCGGTGATCGAGATGAGCGCGGCGTCCGGTCTCACGCTCGTGCGGGCGGAGGAGCGTCGTCCGCTCGATGCCTCCACGTTTGGAACCGGTCAGCTCATGGCCCACGCGGCGCGCGTCTCGGGCGCGAAGCGGCTCATTGTGGGGATCGGCGGCAGCGCGACGAACGATGGGGGCGCGGGGATGGCAGCCGCGCTCGGGTTCTGCTTTCTCGACGCGGTCGGACGCGAGGTCGAGCCGCGTCCGCGGAACCTCGGAGCCGTCGTGCGAATCGAGGCGCCCGCCGAATCGATGCCGCCCGTGACCATCGCCTGCGACGTGCGCAACCCGCTCCTCGGGGAGCGCGGGGCCACGGCCATCTATGGGCCGCAAAAAGGCGTGACCGCGCGCGAGCACGACCGGCTCGAAGCGACGCTGACGCGCTTGGCGGACGTCACCCAGACGCTTCTCGGGGTGGATCATCGGCACGCGGAGGGCGCGGGCGCGGCAGGCGGCCTCGGCTTCGGCCTGCTGGCTTTCTGCGGGGCCGAGATGCGTCCGGGTTTTGATTTGCTGGCGGATTTGATTGGCTTGGAGGCGGCGATCGGCGCGCACGATTTCGTGCTGACGGGCGAAGGCGGAATGGACGGACAGACGCTGGAAGGCAAAGGCCCCGCGGGCGTGGGTTTGATGGCGCGCCGGCTGGGAAAACCCTGCGCTGCGTTTGCGGGCCGCATCGAGCAGGCAAACGGCGCCGAGGCCGCGCTGGCCGCCGTGTTTGACGCCGTCCTCCCGATCGCGCCCGGTCCGATTCGCTTTGAGGAATCAGTCGCCCAAGGCCAGGAGCTGCTCACCGCCGCCGCCGCGCGGGCTGCGCGCTGGGTGCGGCTCGGGCGATAAGGCGGGGCCGCTTCGGCCGACTACTTCGGCTCCCACTGGAAAAAACGCACGGCGAGGGCGGCGCTGACGAGTGTCCAGCCACTGAGCACCAGCACGGAGGTCTGCAGATCGTGGACGGGCGGCGCGTCGACCATCACCTGGCGGAAGGCATCGGCCAGATAGGGGAGGGGCAGGGCACTCACAATCCACGTCAGGACCTGCGGGAGATTGTCGAGGGTGAAGAAGATTCCGCCGAGCAGGATCATCGGGAGATTCAAAAAATTCGCGATCGCCGTCCCGCTCTCCTCGCTCTTCGCGATCGCGGCCGTAAAGAAGCCGAGCGCGATGAAGGTCAGGGTCCCGAGCAGGACGAGCCCGCCGAAAACCGGCCAGCTTCCCAGCATCGCCACGCCGAAGACCCAGCGGCCCACCACCATGATCAGAGCCGTCTGCGCGATCGCGATCGTGAGGCGCATCGAAATATAGGCGGAGAGCAGCGTGGATCGCCGCAGCGGCGTCGCGCCGAGTCGCTTTAAGACGCCGCTCACGCGCATGGCGATGAGTCCCTGCGGCGTCGCAAACAGACCGATCTGGAGCATCGACAGCGCGAGGATGCCCGGCAGCAGGTAATCGATCGCCCGCAACTCGCGGCCTTGGATCGAGTCGGTGCGCAGGCTGAGGATCGGCTCGCGTCCGCTGATGCGCGCGTCGAACTCGTGCAGCACGCCGTTGATCAGACCCTGGAGAAACGGCACGAGCGTCTGGCGCGAGACGTCCGCCGTGAGCACGAGCTGCACCTTTTCCTCCCGACCCGCCCGGCCCTCGGCATCCGGCGGGATCGTGATCACCGCATCGAGCACCCCGCGGCGAACGTCGGCCTTCAACTCCTCCAGAGCACCCCGCCGGAACTTCAGCGCCGAGAGTGCGTGATTCTTGTCATCCGCCTTCGGAAGATCCTCAAACGCCTTCGCCAGTTCCTTGGCGAGCCGGTCGTCCGGCTGCGGCACGAAGAGCCCGATATTCGCCGCCTGCCGCTCGGGACTGCCGAAAAGCACGCCGAAGAGCAGGATGAGGATGATCGGGAAGGCGACCGTCAAAAAGATCGCCCGCCGGTCGCCGAGAAACTCGGACCAGTTCGCGCGGTAGAGCTGGAAAAAAGCGGGCATGGCAAAGGCGGAACTTCGAACTTCGAACTTTGAACATCGAAGTGACGGCGGCGGAACGTCGTCGGGAGTTCGGGATTCAAGACGCTTGGTTCATCGTCGAGGAATTGAAAATGAGAATGGATGCGAATGACCGTCCCCGCGCGGGCAATGAGCCGGCCGGCTGCCTAGAGTTCGGGGTTCAAAGTCCAGTCTTCGACGTTCGCAGAGGTTCAAATTTCGAAGTTCGAAGTTCAACGTTCAGAGTTCGATGTTCGCCGGGTTCGCCGGGTTCGCAGAGGTTCAAATTTCGAAGTTCGAAGTTCAACGTTCAAAGTTCGATGTTCGCCGGGTTCGAATCAGTCTCGCAGATGACGGCCGGTGAGTTTCAGAAACACGTCTTCGAGCGTGGCGGTTCGGATGGAAAGGTCGCTGAGGGCCACGCCCTGCTCCTCGGAGAAGGCGAAGAGTGCGGCGGTCGTGCGGGCGATTTCTCCGCTGTAGAGCGTCACCGTCGCGCTGTTCGCCTGGACGGATGCCACGCCCGGGAGTTGCTCCAGCGCGGCGGTGGGAAGCCGCGCGTCGGTCGCGAACTCGAGGGCGGCGCGCTGAAAATTGCTCGCGATGAGGGCCGCCGGGCTTCCTTCGGCAATGATCCGGCCCTGGTCCACGATCGCGATCTGGTCGCAGAGCCGCTCGGCCTCGTCGAGGTAGTGCGTCGTGAGGAGGATCGTCTTGCCCGCTGCCCGCTGCCGCGCGATCACCTCCCACAGCGAACGCCGCGCCTGCGGATCGAGCCCGGTGGTCGGCTCGTCGAGAAAAATGATGTCGGGATCGTTCACCAGCGCGACCGCGACGGCCAGGCGCTGCCGTTGTCCGCCCGAGAGCGATCCGTTGGGGACATCGGCCTTTTCTTCGAGGTTCACGGCCGCGATGAGCTGCTCGACCGGCAGGCTGCGCTCGAAGAAGCTGGCGAAAAGCTCGAGCACTCGCCGGGCGGAAAGCCTCGGGAAGAAATGCGTGCTCTGCAGCTGGACACCAATCCGCTGTTTGACCCGTTCCGGCTCCCGCTGCACGTCCGTCCCCAGCACCTTGATGCAGCCGCTGTCGGGGGCGCGGAGGCCCTCGATCATCTCGATCGTGGTGCTCTTTCCGGCCCCGTTCGGGCCGAGCAGACCGAAGATGCAACCGCGCGGAACTTCGAAACTCAGCCCATCGACCGCCCGCAGCGCTCCGTAGCACTTCACGAGCTGTTGGACGGAGATGGCTGATTCCATGCGGGCCGGAGTATGCCCCGAAACGAGCCCGGGCCAAGAAATGCCGTCCGCTCCATTGCCGTGGAGCGGGTCGTGCCGGATGAATGGGGCCGCGTGCAAGCCCTGATGGAACTCCCGTCTCTCTCCGAGGTTGCGTGGCGCGAGCGCCGCGCCGCGCACGAAAGTCGAGTCCGCCCGTGGATCGAGCCGCGGCTGGCGCGCAGGTCCCGCGGCGAATCGCATCCGGTCGAGGATTTTCTCTTTGAATACTACGCGCATCAGCCCAGCCACTTGCTGCGCTGGCATCCGGGGATCGGCACGGCGTTGACCGGTGATGGCGCGCACGAGTTTCTCCTGCAGCCGATGTATCGGGAAATGCCGGCGGGAGTGACGGTCGATCCGGCCGCTTTGCCTGCGGCGCGCCGACCGGGCCTGCGCTGGATGCACGATTTGCTCGCCCGCACGCTCGATCGGCCCGCGTTCTTCGGCTGCTTCGGGTTGCACGAGTGGGCGATGGTCTATCGCGCGTCCGAAGTCCGCCACTCCGTCTGGCCGCTGCGACTGCCCGCCGGGGAGCTGGCCGACTTCGTGGAATCCCAGCCGCTGACGTGCTCGCACTTCGACGCCTTCCGTTTCTTCACCCCCGAGGCTCGTCCGCTCAACCGCCTCCAGCCGGAGCGCACGACCCAAAGCGAAATGGAGCAACCGGGCTGTCTCCACGCGAACATGGATCTCTACAAGTGGGCGATGAAACTCCAGCCCTTCACCCCGTCGGAACTGGCGGCGGATTGTTTCGCGCTCGCCCGGGAAATTCGGGAGCTCGACATGCGCGCCAGCCCCTACGATCTGCGCTCGCTCGGCTTCGCCCCCGTGCCCATCGAGGACCGCGCGGGTCGCGATGAGTACGAGACGGCGCAGCGTGGATTCGCCGCGCGAGCCCAGCCCCTCCGGAAGCGGCTCCGCCAGGTGGCGGAGGACGTCTTGGCGGGCCAGTCCCTTGCTTGAGATGGCCCGACGCGGGCCTTCGTGACTTCGAAGAAACGCACGTGTTGGGCCGGGGCCGGCAGGTAAATCGGCCCGGAGGGCCAGTAGATTTTAGCCGGTGGCGTCAGCCACCGGTACCTGGTTCGAAAGCCGTGAGCCCCGGAAGGGCGCGAGGAAGTCACCGCCAGCCGTCGACCCTATCTGAGCGCCATGAAGCTCAATACTTCAGCAGCGCCACGATCGGGACTTCGCCGAGGTGAGCGCGGCCACCGAGGAATTCGAGCTCGATGAGAAAGAGCGCGACAATCGGCTTCGCTCCGAGTTTTTCGATGAGCTTGATCGCGGCGGCGGCCGTTCCGCCGGTCGCGAGGAGGTCATCGATGAGCACGACGCGCTCGCCGGGACGGAGGGCGTCGGAGAGCATCTCCACGGTCGATTCACCGTATTCGAGCGTGTAGGCCACGGCTTCCGTTTTACCCGGGAGCTTCCCCTTCTTCCGCACGGGGATAAAGCCGAGGCCCATCTTGTAGGCGAGCGCCGCGCCGAAGAGGAAGCCCCGCGCATCGATGCCGACGATCTTATCCGGCTTTTCCGGCAACGCGGCGCAGGCGCGCTCAAAGAGCTCGATCGAGAGATGCAGCGTCGCGGGATCGGCTAGGATGGGCATGATGTCCTTGAACAGGATCCCCGGCTTGGGGAAGTCAGGCACATCGCGGATGGCCGCGAGGAGCGGCGCGGCGTCGGCCGCAGTGAAGGAAGGGGCGGGGGAGGACATGCAGGCAAGGGGATTGAGCGGCAGCGGAAGCTATGCGCGTGACCCGTCGTTGTGGAAGCGCGAATCGCAGCGACATTCGGCGTCCTCATGGACGGCTTCGACCCAATCGACGAAATCATTTCCGAAATCCGCGCCGGCCGCATGGTCGTCATCGCCGACGACGAAGACCGCGAAAACGAGGGCGACCTGATCTTCGCCGCCGAGAAGGCCACACCCGAACTCCTCGCTTTCATGGTCCGGCATACCTCGGGCGTGATCTGCGCCTCGCTCACCGGAGCCGATCTCGACCGGCTCGACCTGCCGCCCATGACGGCGCAAAACACGGATCGGATGCGCACCGCGTTCACGGTTTCCGTCGATGCCGCCACGGGCGTCTCCACCGGCATCTCCGCCGCCGATCGCGCCCGGACGATTCGTTTGCTGGCGGATGCGGACACGTCGCCGCGCGATCTGGCGCGTCCGGGTCACGTCTTTCCGCTCCGGGCCCGAGACGGCGGAGTGCTGCGCCGCGCGGGTCACACCGAAGCAGCAGTCGATCTGGCGCGGCTGGCCGGCCTGCGCCCCGCGGGCGTCCTCTGCGAGATCGTCAACGAGGATGGCTCCATGGCGCGCGTGCCCGAGTTGCTCGAGTTCAAGAAGCGTCACGGGCTCAAGATGGGATCGATCGCCGACCTCATCGCGCACCGGCGGCAGAGCGAGAAGCTCGTGGTGCGGGAGGAAGTGGTCCGGCTGCCGACCGACTACGGCGAATTCCGGCTCCATCTTTACCGCTCCGTGCTGGATGGCGGTCACCATCTCGCCCTCGTGAAGGGCGATCTCTGCCAGGACAAACCGGCGCTCGTCCGCGTGCACAGCGAATGCCTCACGGGCGATGTCTTCGGCTCGCGGCGCTGCGACTGCGGCAGCCAACTCCACGCCGCTCTGAGTCAGATCGCGGAATCGGGCTGCGGCGCGCTCGTCTATTTACGCCAGGAAGGCCGGGGGATCGGTCTCGCCGCGAAAATTCACGCCTACAAGCTCCAGGAAGAGGGCCTCGATACGGTGGAGGCGAATGCGCGCTTGGGTTTTGCGCCCGATCTGCGGGACTACGGTCTCGGCGCCCAGATTCTCCTCGATCTCGGGATCAAGGAGTTCCGCTTCCTGACGAACAATCCCCGCAAGGTCGTGGGTCTGGAGAGCTACGGACTCAAGATGATCGAGCGCGTGCCGATTCACTTTTCCCCCCACGCCGATAACGCCGACTATCTGCGAACTAAGCAGCTCAAACTCGGGCACTTGTTTTAGGGCGAACTCCCTGGTCCAGCGAGGCGTCAGGCTGATGATCCGGCGGCGGCTCCAGGTCGATGCTGGAGGCGCAAGCGGGCGAGGCCGACGAGGATTTCGTCGCCGGCGTGGACTGGGCAGATCTCGTCGTGGCCAAGGAGGCGTCCATTTACCGACGTGGGCGTGCGAACGTTGGGATCGTTCGAGAGGAGAAACGCCTGCGCCGAGACGTCCCAGACGAGGCGAAAGTGGTTCCGGGCGATGCGCCGATCGGGGATGACGATGGTCGCGTCCCGCACGCGGCCGATCACATTGGGGTGCGTCTGCGAGAGGGGGAACACCTCCGACATGGGAAATGGTCCGACGCCCGGGAGGCTGGAACTCAGTTCGAAAAAAAGAAGCTCCCAAGCCGCGGGCTGGGCGCTTGCATTAACGTCGACCGCAGTCGGAGTGTCGTTCATCGGGGTGAGGGGAGGGAGCGCAGGCTAGGATTTGACCGCAGCGGCGCGTTTCACGGCCCACGGTTCCGTCGCAGACAAACCGCCCAAAGACAAACGGGCACTGGGTTTGGCGGTTTGCGAACTGGGATCCGGGCGATCCTGGTCGGCTAGCCGTTGCGGGAATCCGCGGAGGAAGTCCTCGATTGGTGAGAGTAACGTCATCGATCCGGTGGTTTGACGCCTCCCTGGCGTGGGTAACGCGGCCGACTGAACGGAGCACGCCTCGGTCTGCGGGCGGCATCACGTGAAAATTCGGGGGAGAACGCCTCGGTTGGACCGGACTGACGCCACTGACTCGAGGGGAAACCGCCCCCGCCGCGTGCGGTAACCTCACAGGTTGAGGTGGAAACGCCTCAGTTGGCGTTGCGTCACGCCATGGATTGCGAGCGGGAACGGAGCGCGAGGCGCTGGGTCACGCATTCGATGGCGTGGAGGGACGGATCGCGAGGCGTTGGGTCACGCCATCGATGGCGTGGGGGAACGAATCGCGAGGCGATGGGTCACGCATTCGATTGCGTTGGGGAACGGGTCGCGAGGCGTGGGAGAACGGAATCGATTGCGTTGGGAGACGGATCGCGAGGCGTTGGGTCACGCATTCGATGGCGTGGGGGGACGGGTCGCGAGGCGTAGGGTCACGCCATCGATGGCGTGGGGGAACGGATCGCGAGGCGATGGGTCACGCATTCGATTGCGTTGGGGAACGGGTCGCGAGGCGTGGGGGAACGGAATCGATTGTGTTGGGAGACAGATCGCGAGGCGTTGGGGAACGCAATCGATTGCGTGGGGGAACGGATCGTGAGGGTTGGGTCACGGAATCGATTGCGTGGGGGAACGGATCGCGAGGCGTTGGTCCACGCATTCGATTGCGTTGGGGAACGGATCGCGAGGCGTGGGGGAAGGGAAACGATTGCGTGGGGGGACGGGTCGCCAAGCGTTGGGTAACACCATTGGTCCCAGGGGGAAACGCGACGTTTTACGTGGCCGGGCGTTACCGCGCCTCGCCGAACCTCACCAGCCGAAGTCGGCTGGAGAACGGGTCACTACGGTTATCGAGGCCGGGGCGAACGTTTCGTCGACCGCCACCGTCCGAATGTCGGCATAGAGTCCGTCGGCGAGTGGATTGCGATGGGCAACGGTTGGCCCGTTCACGTCGACGATCCAGGCGGCTATTCTTTGAGTTTCTCAAATCCATTTGCACCGACCACATCGAAACCGCCGTCTTTTGTCTCGCCAAAGCCGTTGTAGGAGTTTCGAGCCAGGTAAATGCGCAAGAATTCGTCCTGCTTGGGCAGACCCCGATGGCCATTTGTGGTGGGCGGTGGATCGCCCGCGCCGATCCAGGCACGATGCCAATACCGGACATACACCAGATCGCCAGTCTTGAGGCCTTCGCCTTTTTCAACCGTCTTGATCCGCACCTCCGCGAGGTAGGAGGTCGTGCTCCATTGCTTATCGGCCGACTTCGACTCGTAGATCGCGGCGACCGTGCCGACAATGATGTGTGTGGCGGTGCCGCTCAGCGACGCCGGAGGCAGATCCACCTTTTCCGCGTGAGCGACTCCAACTGTCAGCAGCGCGAGCCACCCGAAGAGCGTAAGGGTCAGTCGGAGGGGATGCATGTGTTTGTCTATCGAGTGATGAGCACTACTACGGCGAGTGACTGATCGAAGCTTTGGCCGTCAGTAAGTTCGACCCCGGGGGGTTCGCCCCGGAGACGCCGGCGTGACCGGGGATTTGGTATTCGTCGACCGTAAAACGGTGCACGGCCGCTTCGGCTGGACGCGGGGCGGTCGCGATCATCAGGTAAACTGACGTCCGCACGCCTGAATTCAAGCTTGGAAGACACTCCGTGGGCCAGATGGTGATGGCCGGTCGCGCATGTCATTCCGGGACGCAATGCGGGGGTTTGTCAGCCTGGATCGGGGTTCCGCTGACGCGGTTCAGGCTGGTCGCAACGAGTTCGGCCGCTGCAGGCTCGAAAATGCGACGATTCATCGCTCGAGAATCACCGACGCGTGCTGCTCGTGGCACCCTCCACCCGAGTCCCCCGACGGCCGGTGTGAGCGTCGCCAATTCCAACCTCCGCGGACGAGTAAATCTACCGCTGACATCTGGTGGAAAGTCGATTGTGGCGGTGGATTAACGAAAAAAAGGATTGCCTTCAATTCTCAATGGGCAAAACTCGGCTCATAGGGAAACAGGTACCATTCTTGCCCACTCAAAAATCACGTTGAAGAAATGAAAAAAACGCTCTTAACGCTGGCTCTAACGATCCTAGGCCCTTTTGCTGCGGGTGCGCAGATCTTGACCGCGTTTTTCACCGACGGCCCGCTAGTAGGCCAGAATGGATTCGTCCAAAACGGTTCAACGGCGACCAACCCCATCCAGGTTGTCGGCGGACGTGCAGTTTTGACAACCTCGGGACAAGACGTTTTCACGAATTTTTCATCCGCGATTCCCTCAACATCGGGCACTTCGGCATTTTTTGGTCTGACGATCAACGTTACGAGCGCGGGAACCGGGGATTATTTTGCCCACTTCACAAATGGGGCATCGAACCCGACCCAATTTAGCGGTCGGCTCGCGATCCAGAACACGACAGGCGGGTTCTTCCTCGGGCTGTCGTTTTCGACCGCTGCAGGAACAGTGTACGGGACGACCCCCCTCTTGCTCAACACTGACTATCGGGTGGTTCTTCAGTACGACTTCGTCGCCGGGGCATTGAATGACACTGGTTCCGTCTACGTTGCCACGACGGCAGCCGGGCTTTCTCAGGCATCCCCTTACGTAACTGGTTCATACGCTGGGGCTACTGCCGAATTGACGCAATTTACTGGGTTCCAGTTTCGGCAAGGAACAGCTGCCGCCGCAGCGGGAGTTGCAGCGGGTGAATTGGTGGTTGCGTCGAATTTCGCGACGGCAGCAACGCCTGTTCCCGAACCTTCAACTGTAGCCCTCGGCTTCATCGGCCTCGCCGGCCTCATTGCTCTCCGCCGTCGGCGCGACTGATCGTTCGACCACGTTTTTTCGAAAGCCGCCTCGCGAGAGGCGGCTTTTTGTTTGCTCAAATTCGCGGACGCACGAAGGAGCGCCCGACATGTTGCGCATTCTCCCCACCAAGCCGCGGACGAGCGTTGTCGGGTCGAAGCACCAGTTCGCGTTCGTCGCGAGCCAGTACAACGCGAGCTACGTGCAGGGGATGGTCAATGCCGCCGCGGCCGAGATCAATCTCTACATGCCGACAGCCACGCTCGTGCTGCACCAGGTCCCCGGGTCGTTTGAGATTCCGCTCGCCGTCCAGGAATTGTCGAAGGCGGAGAAGGACAAGGACCGAAATCACGCCATCATCGCCTTCGGCGTGGTCCTGCAGGGACAGACCTTTCATGCGGAGCTCGTCGCCCGGACGGTGACCGATGCCCTGATGCAAATCTCGCTCGAAGCGCGGATCCCGGTGGTGCATTGCGTCCTGCACTGCGACACCGAAGAGCAGGCGCGGGTCCGCTGCCTCGAGGAGAAAACCAACCGCGGCGCCGAAGCCGCGCGCGCCGCGATGCACATGGTGCAGTTGCTGGAGGAAATCCGCGGCGTGTGAGACGAGTCAGAGTCTCCCGCTGAGACGCGGTGGGGTGAGGCAGATTCTCGCGCAGAGGCGCAGAGGCGCGGAGGGGGGAAGGCAGATTCTCGCGCGGAGGTGCGGAGGCGCAAAGGGCTGAAGGATCGACCGGTGGGTTTTCCCCGCGGAAAGGCAGGTTCTCGCGCAGAGGCGCGGAGGGGGAGGTAGATTCTCGCGCGGAGGGCTGAAGGATTGATCTCTGCGGGATTTACGATTAGGGCAGATGTCCGGTAAGGCCTGAAAGGGCTGAAAAGCGAGCGGTGCCAGCTTCGATGCGGATCGATACGATCTGCGGGTCATCACACCCCAACGAAGCCGACACCATGAAGAAAACTACCGAAGAGCTGGGCGCCGAACAAGCGGCGCGACTGACGATCAAAACCCAGGAGAGCCGGATGATGGCCGAAGCCATCGAAGGCACCGGAATGAGCCCGTGGGAGGCCAAGGTGCTCATTGAAGCGATCCGCGAGGTTTACTTCGCCGAACCCGGCAGTGCCCCGCTGCGCAGCGGCCAGCTGCGCTACGAATGCGTCCGCCAAGATCAAGGAGCGGGCAAAGCGCTGGCCGAATGCCAGCTGGTGAGCGTCGTGCTCACGCTGTTGGAGGCCGACGATCACAAGGTGGCCGCCCAGAGCGGAGCCGACGGCCTGCGCCGCCATCGGCTGTGCCGCTTGAGCGAGGAGGCCTACGCCCAAAAAGGGCTGCTCACCCAGGAGGATCTGGCTCAGTTGCTCTGCGCCGACGTGCGCACGGTGCGGCGTGACATCAAGCGGCTGCAAAAAGAAGCCAAGGTCATCGTGCCCACCCGCGGGCAGCAGAAGGACATCGGCCCGGGCGTCACCCACAAAGGGGTGGCCCTGGCCCGCTGGCTGGAGGGCAAGGACCCCCAGGAGGTGGCCCGCGCGATCCACCACAGCCTGCATGCCGTGGAGCGCTATATCCAGAGCTTCGCCCGCGTCGTGTTTCTCGCCGGCAAGGGCTTCGAGCTTCTGCACATCGCCTTCACCATGGGCATCAGCACCCATCTGGCCCGGACCTACCTGGAGCTTTACACCCTGCACAAGGACAGTCCCGGCTTCCCTCTGCGCCTGGGCGAACTCAAGGCCATCGGAGCCGCCGCCTACGCCGCGGGGGACGAAAAAAGGGGGGCACTTTTGGCCGCCGTAAAGTCGATGAACTAGCCGCCGCCCTGAGCACCAAAACTCCTTCCGCCATGAGTGCCCAACTCGAACACGCCCACGCCACCTACGCCCCCCAGCTCCACAAGAGCTTCGAGGGCGCGCTGGAGAGCTTCTTTTGCCATGAATGTCCGCAAATCGGCGGCCTGCGCACCCGCCAGGTCCTCGTGCAAAGCATCACCGAGATCGTTCGTGCCTTCTTCCCCTCGACCTCTCATCTGGGCGCCGGGCAAATCGTCTGGACAGCCGTCCACAAGGACGAGAAGGCTTCCTACGGCAAATCCATCGCCCAAAGCCAGCTGACTCCCGTCGTGCTCGATCTGCTGCCGCCCAGCGAGATCAAGGCCCGGGCGGAGGGGGCCAAACTTCGTCCCCTCAAGATCGAGGCCGTGGCCCGGCTCTTCACCCAGGCCTTTGAACAGAACGGCGTGCTGACCAACGCCGAAGTCGCCTTGTTCTTGAAAACCTCTCCCGGCACCGTCAGCAAATACCTCAAGGAATACGAACAGGCTCACGCCACCCAACTCCCGCGTCGCGGCACGATCCACGACATGGGCCCGACCTTGACCCATAAACGCGAGATCATCGCCAAACTGCTCTTCGAGGGCAAAAGCGTCGAAGTCACCTGCCGCGAGACCGATCACAGTCCCGAGGCCGTCCTGCGCTACAGCACCAACTTCCGCCAGGTCCTCCTCTGCCAGCAACGCGGCTTGAGCGAGGCCGACACCGCTTTTGCCACCAAACTCAG
>JBBQFQ010000080.1:0-19764 GCA_038322235.1 Chthoniobacterales bacterium | reverse complement strand
GGCGATGAGATCGCGCAGCGGGGCGGGCAGAGCGGAGATGTTGCAGACGGTGCGCGAGCGGGGGCCTTTGGGGGTGCGGAAGGACTCGCGGATGAGGTGGGAGGTGTAGACCTTGGAACCGCGTCTGGAGGTGGTGGCTTGGACGAACACTTGCTACTCAATAAATGGGTGTAGGAGCGAAAACAAGGGATAAACGGCCGCATACGCATATATTACTTGCTACCTTTATGCACATTTACTCTGGCGAGGCTCAAAAACGTCGGAAGTTAGGTTAGGCTGAGGTGTTGACCGGGAAGCGCAGATCGAGACGGCCGAGGTGAGAGAGGATGCGATTGCGGACTACGGTTTGCTGTAGAGATACATCGTTCTGGTGGGGGAGTACGCCCACACGTCGTTGAAGGCGGCCGGGGTGTTCGAGAGCGGATCGGTGATCCCACCGAAGGTTAGCATCTCGCTCCCGGTCCAAACGAGGGAGTGGTGCACGCGCGCGGGGGGAGGCGAGACGGCCGAGGTGGCCGTCCAGGTGTTCGTCGCGGCGTTGAACTGTCCGCCATCCGTGGGCGGAACGCCGCTGCCGCCCTGGCCGCCCCAGACGATGAAATGGCTGCCGGTCCAGACCGCGGGGGCGCTGTCCCGTTTGCTGGGAGCATTGGTCGTGGTGAGGCCATTCCACGAGTTGGTGCCGGGGGTGTAGCGACTGCCGTCATTCAAGTCCTGCCCGGACCCGTTCACCCCGCCCCAGACGTACATTTCGGTTCCGGTCCAGGCGACGCTGTGCAGAAAGCGACCGGTCGGGGCGAAGAGGATGGGGAGCGTCGTCCATGAGTTGGACGCGCGGGTGTAGCGCGCACCGTCGCTCGCGGCCGGGAAAGGCAGCGACGAAATGTTCGTCGTGCCGCCGTAGACGATCATCTCGGTGCCGGTCCAGACGGCGGTGTGATAGGCGCGGGTGCTGGGTCCGCCCACATTCGTCAGCGGACTCCAAGAGTCGCTGGCGGGCGTGTAGCGGGACCCGTCTCCCTGCAGGACGCTCGCGGCCGACTCGCCGCCCCAGACGATCATCTCGCTGCCGGTCCAGACGGCCGTGTGGTAGCGTCGGCCGATGGGAGTGCCACCGGTCGAGGTGGCGACCCACAGATTGTTTGCGAGATTGAATCGCCCGCCGGTGGCCAGTCCGGCGCTCGAGCCGTTGGCGCCGCCCCAGACGATCATCTCCGTGCCGGTCCAGACCGCGCTGTGGAGGGCGCGGGCTGCGGGCGTTCCGACGGAGGATATCGTGGTCCAGCTGTCGGTGGCGGGATTGTAGCGGGCGCCGTCCGAGAGATACGTTGGAGTCACGCCGGTGCCGCCCAGGATGCCGCCCCAGATGAGCATCTCCGATCCGGTCCAGACGGTGGAATGCCGGTAGCGCGCGAAGGGTGCGCCGACGCTGCTCCGACCGGTCCACGAGTCAGGAAGATTCACGCTGCCGAGATAGACGTAGCCGGCGGCGGCGAGCGCGGCGTTATTCGAGGTGTTGCCGAGGATCGTTCCGCCGCTGGCGACGCCCGATTGGCCGCTGGCGGAGAGATTCGCCGCCGCGGCGCCCGCGGCGAGCTGAGAGCCGGTGATCGCACCGGCGGCGATGCTTGCCGAGGTGACCGCGCCGGGGGCGAGCTTCGCGGCGGTGATGGCGCCATCCGGAACGTTTCCCGCGATCACGGCGTAGCCGACGGCAGCGATGCGCTGATCGGGCGCCAGTTGCTGGATGCCGTGGATGCCGTCGTCAAACCAAACGCGCAGCCGCACGTCGGAATTGTCGAAAACCGCGGCGGGGATCGTCATCATGTTGGCCAGAGTGGCATCGCCGAGAAGGACGGAATAGAGCCCGTTCGCCACGGGCAGGGAGACAGCTGCCACTGGCTGCGCGCCACCACTGGAAGTTCCATCGTTGCTCCAGTATGTCGTGGTGCCTGGCGCATTTACGAGCGCGAAGCGGAAGGGAGCGGGGCCGGTGAAATTTGCACCGCCGACCGCGACGCGGCCCTGGTAGCTGATCAATTGCGGCACCTGCGCCAGCAGCGGGGAGGCGGTAAGAGCGAGCATGGCGGCGAGCGCCGCGAGGGGAAAACGGAGGTTCATCTGCTTGGAGGGAGAGCGATTGGCTCGATGACGAAGCGTCTTCTGATTCGCCCTGGCCACGCTGAGTGGCGAGGCTGGAGCGGAAGCGGAAGCGATTTCAGCAGCGGTATAGAATCGGCGGGGTGGGCTAACAGAAGAACCTACGCGACGCCGATCGTGAGGTTACACGGAATCCCCAGTCCCGATCCGCCGGTCACAGCCGGAAGTGATCCTTGAGGAATTCGAACAGGCTTGGCGTTCACCTGCTCGGAGCAGGTTGGCGGGAGTAGACGCGCAGACTCTCAAAGTGGAACGGCGCACCTCGAAAGTCTGCCCGCGGACTTTCGAAGACGCCGCTTTCACCCGGCCCGGGTGCTTTCGCGCCGAGAGCGGGCCGAGCAGGAGCTCTGCCGGATCGTACCTTACCGGACCGGTGATCGCCCGATTCAGGGAGTGCGATTCACCAGTGGCTGCCCCGGAGGGTATCGGCGAGGGGTGGCAACTCCGCGCTCAAGGCCCGCGCGCTGAACGCGAGGAAGAAGATGATCCGGCCGAGCAAAGTTTTGACCGCTTGGGCAGGCGTCAAGGCAGAGCGCGAGCGCGATAGAATCGTTTTGGATTGCCGGAAGTGTCGCTGAATTGGAAGAGGCCGTCGCTGTCGGCGGTGACGGTGCCGGGAGGCGTGAGGGAAAGCCAGGCCGAGGTCAAGTCGTCACTAAATTCAATCGAGTAGCTCAACCCGGGAACGCCATTGAATGAGGCGGTGAAGCTGCTGCCGCTGCGCACGACGGTGATCGCATTTGGCGGATAGGCCGGCGGATTGACCGTCACATTGACCGTCCCGGAAGCGACGGCGCCGGAGCTGTTTTGAATGGTGTAACTGAAGGAATCTGCGCCGATGAACGGCGGATTCGGGGGTGAGTAAGAGACGGTGGAGGTCGTCATCGAGACAGTGCCGCCCTGGGCGCTAGTCGGTCCGACAGAGATGACTGTAAGGGCGAGATTCCCCGGGTCGCTGCACACCGAGAGAATCGTGCTCTTCGCGATGGTGATGGGGCGGCCTTGCGAGGCGTTGGCCGAGAGCGTGCCTGCGAAGGGCGTTGGCGTCGGCGTCGGCGTGACGGTCGCAGTCGGGGTGACCGTGGGCGTGGTGGTCGGTGTCGGCGTGCTGGTCGGAGTACTCGTCGGCGACGGGGTGACCGTGGGCGTGCTCGTCGGCGTCGGCGTGTTAGTCGCCGTCGGTGTATTGGTTGGCGTGCTCGTGGCGGTCGGCGTTGCCGTGGGCGTGCTCGTCGCAGTCGGCGTTACCGTCGGCGTGTGCGTCGGAGTGGGCGTCGCGGTCGGAGTATTCGTCGGGGTCGGGGTGACCGTGGGCGTGTTAGACGGCGTCGGTGTCGGCGTGCTGGTCGGAGTATTCGTCGGGGTCGGAGTGACCGTGGGCGTGTTAGACGGCGTTGGCGTGCTGGTCGGAGTATTCGTCGGGGTCGGTGTGACCGTGGGCGTGCTCGTCGGCGTCGGCGTCCTGGTCGGAGTATTCGTCGGGGTCGGGGTGACCGTGGGCGTGTTAGACGGCGTTGGCGTTCTGGTCGGAGCATTCGTCGGGGTCGGGGTGACCGTGGGCGTGTTCGTCGGCGTCGGCGTCCTGGTCGGTGTATTCGTGGGAGTCGGGGTGACCGTGGGCGTGCTCGTTGGAGTCGGTGTCCTGGTCGGAGTTTGGGTGACCGTCGGCGTGCTCGTCGGGGTCGGCGTCGTGGTGGGCGTCTGCGTCGTCGTCGGCGTCGCGGTCGGGCCAGGCCCTGAGTAGTGCAGCGTGATGTTGCCGGTCGCGATCACGCCGCTCGTGCTGAATCCGTCGACGGCGATGTGGTAGTTCGTCCCGGCTACGGCCGCGAATGTCACCTGACTTTGCGTCGTGCCGGCGTTGGCGTCGTCATTGCTGGCGATCGTCGTCAAGGCCCCGACGGCGGTGCCGGTATAGACGCCAACGATCGTATCGAAATCGCTGCCAAACGTATCGATCGTGGCGGTTCCGCTGGCCGTCGGTGTCCACTGATACCACGCCGAAGCGCCACCGGCGTTCCCGGCATGATTCGGCTCCCCCGTTTCCTTCGTGCAGGTGACATTTGTCCCGAGGACCGTGCCGAAATTTCCTGCCAGGGTCTGCGCATTGACGAAGTTGTCGTTCGCCGGGCGAACGAAAATCGTCTTGGTGTAGTCATTGTCGATCTCGTTGCTTTCGGCAATCACGTTGCCGGCGTCCGCCACGATCCGGAGCGTGTGGGTTCCGGGCGGGAGCGAGCCGAGGCTGAAATCGAGCGTGGCGCGAATCGCTCCGCTGGCGGTCGGCGCTGCCAGGTTCCAGGTGTTCTTCAACCCGCCGTCCACGAAGAGTTGCACATCGAAGGCCGCGTTGATCGCGCTGGTCCCGCTGTTCGTCACCGCCCAGTCGAGAAAGAGGGTGTCAGTGCTGAGGTAATTCGCGGCGTCTGTGTTCGTTCCCGCGACGGTGGAGACGACGATGTTGTCCGACCAACCGCCCGGGGTGGTGGGCTTGAGGTTGAAGTTGTTCGCCGGAGGAAAGGGGGCTGCCTGCATGGCTTGGAGGGCCATGATGATGCCGCTGCCGGTGGTCCGGTCGAAACCGGCGCCTCCGATATCCAGCGCGGTCGTGGAAAGCAGGCTCCGCACTTGCGCCGGGGTCAGTGCCGGATTGTAAGACCAAAGGAGGGCGGCAATGCCGGCTGCGTGCGGCGCTGCCGCTGAGGTCCCATAAAACGGACTGAAGCCGGACACGCTCGTAACTCCGCCGTCCGCAGCGGTGAAGTCCGGCTTTTGGAGCACGGCACCGCCGGTGGCGGAAAAATTGCCCGGGGTGATGGCCGTCCCATCGGGGTTGAAAAACATGCGGCGCGGGCCGTCCGAGCTAAAAGTTTCCACCGGATTAGTGGCACCGCCGACAAAGAAATTCGGACTCGGCGAATTATTGACGTCTGTCGCCGCCACGCTGAAGGCGTTCGCGGCGCCGGCCGCATTGTGTCCGCGGACGTTGCCCTGCGTGTTGATGGAGATCTGGGCCCGTCCCGTGTCCAGATGGAGAAAGCGGCTGGTCGCCGCGGTGGTTTTCACGATGACGATCCGCTCGCCGGTGTTTAGCGGGCTGACGGACTCATACGGATCCTGGGTGCCATTTTGAATGTTGGTGGAGCTCCGCAGCACTGTCCCGGCCGCGTTCGTCACGAAGAGATCGTAGTCATTCGTGGAGGCGCCCAGGGGATCGGCCCAGAAGAGGTCGACGCGATCGGTGGACGCGGCCGAGGTGACCGAATTGAAAATGGTTCCACTGAAGCTGTGCACGCGAGCCGGCTTCGAGCCGACCGTGGCGGCGCCGCCATCGACGAAATCGCCCTCCCAGGTCCCCGAAGTGTTCTTGTCTTTGCTGCCCGAATTCCGCGCGGAGGAGAAGTAGAGCACCCCGAGCGACGAGACCGTGCTGACGGCTTGCGAGATGACCTGATCCTGAAACGGTGACTCGTAGAAATAGCTGACGTCGTCCACGATCACTTTGCAGCCGGCCGCCTGGAGCGCAAGGATGTTGCTCGCCATGCTGGCGGGCCCATTGAAAGCAGTGGCGAAGTAGACCTGCGCGCCAGGCACCACGTCCTGCACGATTTCCATCATCGCCGTTCCCTCATCGCCAGAGCCCGCCTGCCCCGAAATCACGGTGGCATTTGCGTTCAAATTCCCGTTGGCCTTGGAGGCGGCAAGCGAGTTCACGCCGTCCGAGAGGACCCCCACCTTCAGGCCAGTCCCGTTTACCGCGAAGGTCGTGCGGGCAGTGTTCGCCCGATGGGTCCGATCGCCCTCGGACGTAACTGATCCGAGATTGGTCGTGGCCATGGCTGCCGGGGAAACGAAACGAACCTGCGGGTGCCCCGCGAGGGCCTCGAGAAACCCTATGGGAACGAGGGCCCGAATTGCCTGGAACTGGGCGAAATGGCTGATGACGGCGCCGCCTGACGAGGTGATCCAACCGAGCAGGTCCGGAGAAACATTGGCCTTGATGTCCACGAGGACCCGTCCGTCGGCCCCAGCCTTGATGTGGAGCTCAAGCGTCGGGACCGCAGCGGTGATCGCTTCTCCGCGTTTCTGCTTCGTGAAGTAGACCAACTGGGAATCCAGCTTCTGCTGCGCGGGTGTGCGGGCGTCCTTCTCCGCCAGCAGGGAATCGATCTGGGTCCGAGTGGCATCGCTGATGTCCTCGGCCGCGCGGGCGAAGCCGGTCGCCAGCAACAAGATGACGATGGCGCGCGCCAGCATTCTCGCTGCTCGAGTTAAGGCGCAGGGATGGGTGACCCGAGGTTTCAGAGAGTTCATGGAATGAGAAGGAATGATCGTTCGCTGGCCCGCCGATTCCGGTCGAAACCCGAGAAATGACTTGAACTACCTGATCCTGCTGTCGACGCCCCGTGGCAGAAAGCTATCTCGACTGCCCGCCTCAAATCAACGGGAAACGGAGGGTAGATCCGGAGATTGCCGCCGTGGTGGCATGGCCTTCGATGGATTCGCGCCGTCGGGGAAGTGGTTGCACTTCCGTTTCCGGGCGATGATTCGCGGGGCTCTCGCGGGAATGATCCGCTCCGAACGGACGTCCGTCGCTGGCGAGGGGCGCAATGTGGGCCTTCCCCCCAATTGGGGATGCCGGAGGTGCCCGTCCGATGGTAGGGGAGGGCGTCACGATGGATCGACGACTCGCCCTCAGCCTTTGCATCGCGGCGGCGTTCGGCGGGTCAGCCTTGGGGCAGGCGCCGATCGAGCCCGAGTACAACGGCTCGCCGCTGGTTCGCGTCTGGTCCCCCGCGGATTACGGCGGACACAGTCAGAACTGGGCCGTACACGCCGCGCCGAACGGTCTCATCTACGTGGCCAACAATCGCGGGCTGCTGGAATTCGATGGCGTCGCCTGGCGCTTGATCGAGCTCCCGGGCGGAACCGGTGCCCGCAGCGTCATCAGCGATGCGCAGGGACGGATCTGGGTGGGCGCGGGCGATACCATTTGCGTGCTGGAACCCAACGCGACCGGCGCGTTGGTGGCGCGCTCAGTCACGGAGAACCTTCGTCCGGGCGGCGAAGCGCTGGGAACTTTCTTTTGGGCGATCCCGGAAGACGGCGGTCGGGCGCTGATCTTCGTGGCCGAGAAACTGGCCGTGCGGATCGGCTCGGATGGCAAGCCGTCCATCGTGGCGACCGGCCCGACACCGGCCCGGGGCTACCTTTGGGAAGGTGGCGTGCCGGCCATTCGCTTCGGCAACAGCACCGTGGGCTGGCAGTGGGGGCTCGTGCGGGACGGGCGCTACGAGGACGCACCGGGGCTGCTGCCACTCGGGGCCATGGCCCAATGCGCGCCGGATGGCGAGGGCGGGATGATGGTCTTCGGGCTGACGGACATTGCCCGCTGGCGCGCGGGAAAGTTGAGCGAGCGGAAGCGACTCGCGGCCGTGGCCGAAAACGACACCGTCCGTGCCGTCGTCGCACTCGACGGCGGCAACCGCTATGCGCTCGCGACGCTGCGCGGCGGGGTGCTGGTCGTCGACCGGGAGGGCCAGGCGATCGCGCGCTGGACGCGGGCCGATGGGCTGCCGGATAGCAGCATTCGGGCGCTCGCGCTGGATCAGCAGGGCGGGCTCTGGCTGGCCACGAATAACGGTATCGCCCGGCTGCAGGTGGACTCGCCGGTCCGGGTGGCCACCGGCGGACGCGGGCTGGAGCAAAGTCTGCAGGCCCTGACCGGCGACGCCGCCGGGCGCCTCTGGGCGGGCGGGTCGCAAGGCATTTTGCTCCGGGAGAAAGGCGCCGCCCGTTTTCAACTGCTGGAGGATTTTCCCACGGATGTGCACGGCCTCGCGATCGGGGCAGAGAGGGAAATGCTGGTGACGGGCCGCGGGGTCGTCACGGGCCGGGACGCCCTGGCTCTGCCTACGCAGATCGACCGCAGCACGACCGCCACCGGTGACCCCGTGCTCGTTTTGGATGGGCAGGCGGCTGTCGTTCCGGAGGTCTTTTCGGTGGGGCTCTACCAGCGCGGCGAGCATGGCTGGTCGCGCCGTGTGACCCTCGCCGGCACGGCGGGCTCGATCTACTCTCTCGCCGTCTCCGGCGACGGCTGGCTGTGGATCGTGCGGGGAAGTCGCGAGGTCCTCCGGGTCCGGATCGATGCGGGACTGCTGCAAGCGCAGGCCGAAGTGGTGGGCCGAGAGGCGGGCGCGGATCCCGCCTTATTGGGGCGAACCCGGGTGTTGAGCTGGGCGGGATCGATCTGGCTCGCCGGCGCGCACGGGCTGCTGCGCTGGGACCCGGCGGCGAGCCGTTTCATCGAACCGCCGGAAGTGCCGGAGCCCTGGCGTCGTTCCGGCTACGGCCACGCGCGCGCGCTTGCGGACGGCGCGCTCTGGTTGGTGCGCCGTGCCGGGGGCGAGGCGGAAACGCGCCTGTCGCTCCTCCGTCTCGCGTGGGTCGACGGGCAAATCACTGCCCTCGAGTTTGGCTCCCCGGCGGTGACCGCCTTCAACACCCAAAGCCTGTGGCTCGACGCTCCGGCCCAGCGGCTTTGGGTGGGAGGATTTGGCGGGCTCGTGCGGCTCGATCTGACCGGACGAAACGGCCAGGAACGGCGCGCACCGGCGGCGATTCTCCGCCGCGTCTCGACGCGTGACCGCGAGATCTACGGCGGACGCACCCGTCAGCCGGGCGAGTCCATCCGGCTCGCGACGGCAGAATCGTCGCTTCGATTCGAATTCGCCGCGCCGTGGTATCCGGCCGACCAGCGCGGTGCCTCGCCGCTGCGCTGGCGCTCGCGCTTGCTGAGCTTCGATGGTGATTGGTCACCGTGGAGCGCGGAAACGCGGCGGGATTACACGAACCTGCCGCCGGGCGACTACGTCTTTCAGACGCAGGCAATGGCGTGGGGCGAACCCGGCGCGATCGACCAATACGTCTTCAACCTGCCGCCTCCGTGGTGGCGCGCCTGGTGGATCCTCGCCGGCGGAATTTTACTCGCGCTGGGCGGGATCGTGCTGATCACCCGCGAGATTTCGCAGCGCGCACTCCGCGCGCGCGTGGCCCGCCTCGAGGCCCAGGCGGGCATCGAGCGGGAACGGCTGCGCATCGCTCGCGACATGCACGATGATCTCGGCTCGTCGCTCGGCCGGGTCGCCTTGCTCAGCGAACGCGGTCTGGAGCACGCCGATGATCGCACGGCGTCGGAGGACGCGTTCCGGCGCATCCGGGAGACGGCCCAATCCCTTTCCGCTGCCACGCGAGACATCATCTGGGCGGTGAACCCGCAGAACGACACGCTCGCGGGCACGCTCGACCATGTGTCGAACTGGGTGGAGGGCACCGCGGCCGATGCGGGCTTACGCTGCTTCGTCGAACTGCCCGCGGACATCCCCGCCCGGACGGTTGGGTCGCAGCGCCGGCACGCGCTGCTGCTGGCGTTGAAAGAAGCCACGAACAATCTGGTGAAATACGCTGAAGCCACCGAGGTGCGGTTCGCGGCCACGCTCGATTCCCGCGGAGTGCTCACGATCACCTTGCGCGACAACGGCCGTGGCTTTACCGCCGGGGAAGTGCGGGGGTCCGGTCACGGGACTGCCAGTATCGGCGCGCGCCTCACCGCGCTCGGCGGCAGTGGGCGCATCGAGAGCCAACCCGGGCAGGGCACTACCGTGACTCTCCAGCTTCCCCTTGGAACGGTTCTCCGATGATCGTCTCCGGCATCCCTCCCATTCGGCTTCGAACCGATGGACAGGTGCCGGGGTCCCGACCACGATAGCTGGACATGATCTCCGTTTCGATCGTTGAGGATAATTCGGAGTTCGCCGCCGAACTGACCCGCGCGCTGGAGGCGGCTCCCGGGATCGCGAGGTTCGATCACTTCTCGTCCGCGGAAGACGCGCTGGAGGCGTTACCTCAGCGCCCACCGACGGTCGTTTTGATGGACGTGCAACTGCCCGGCCTGAGCGGGATCGAGGCGATCGCCCGACTCGCGCCCCGCCTAGTCAATGCATCCTTCGTGGTGCTGAGCTCATTCGATCACGACCAGAGCGTGTTCGACGCCCTCCGGGCCGGTGCGGTCGGGTATCTCGTAAAGACCTGGAACGCGGACGGCATCGTCGGGGCGGTTCGTCTGGCCGCCGCGGGAGGGTCACCCATGTCGCCGGCCATCGCGCGTCGGGTAGTCCGTTTCTTCGCCCAGCCGCACCTGCGTGCGCGCCCCGATCTGCTCGCCCTCACGCCGCGCGAGTTGAGCGTGCTGGAGCCGCTGGCGAAGGGGTTTCGCTACAAGGAAATCGCCGATCAACTCAGCATCGGCGAAGAAACCGTTCGCACGCATCTCCGTAACATTTACGCGAAGCTCCACGTCACCTCGCGCACCGAGGCGGTGGTGAAGTATCTCGGGCACTGACGGAGGGCGTAGATACTTGCCTCCGATCGGCGGCAGGAAGGCGCGTTTCCTTGTGCGATCTGGGTTGGCGTCGTGATCCCCTCTCGGACGTGCTTCGACGCTTGCGGCGCGACCTGCGTCGCGGCCGACCTCGCCGCCGAAAAAGTCTTGTAAGACTACGTCGCGGACGTCGCCCGCGACCTTTCGATTTTCTCGCCGAAGTAGTGCGAACGCCCGAGACCCGCTCAGCCCGCCGCGCTAGCAGCCTGTCGGACTTGAGCACATTTTTCGCAATCGGAGCGGTGGGTGATTTTCCGGCGGGCCGCAGCAATTTTGCGCGGCGCCTGCGGGAACCGTTCGCTTGGACGTTCTTTCGTCTCTGGGACGCCTTGGCGAGCTGCCGGAGGCGCTGCTTTGACCCCGATTTCCCCTCTTTCGCCTTTCAGACCGCGACCGCGACGCCCGCCGGGTGACGCAGCACCGCGCCCAACCGATGCAGCCGACGCAGGTTGTAGGCCAGCGTCACCAGCGTCCATTCCAAGCTCACCTTCGCCAGACCTCGCAGCGAGAAGCGACGAAAACCCATCGCCTCTTTGATGATGCCAAACACGGGTTCGATCGTTTGCATCCGCAGGGCATACTTCGCCTTGCCGGCCTTCGTGCTCACTCGGTGTTTCATCCGCTCGCGAAAGGGCGCCTCAGCTACCGGTGCCGGCGGATCGTCCCGTCGCTCCAACTCCGCCACGCTGCGCCCGTGCGGCTGTCGGCCCATCGCGGCCAGCACCTCGATTCCCGTCGGCTCTCCCTGCGCATCGCGCTCCACCGCTTTGACCGCCGCTTCGCTCACGTAGCCGTTGTCCACCAGCACCTGCGCCGGCGTCACTCCGAGCGCCTCGGTGATCATCGCCACTCCGGGCTCCAGTTGCTGCTTGTCGTTGCTCGCCTGCGTGACCGCCATTCCCACGATCAGCCGGCTTTCCACCTCCACTCCCGCCTGCGCGTTGTAGCACTGCTCAAAGCCGCCTCCGCTCTCCGGCATGATCCGGCTTTCGGAGTCCGTAAAATTCACCTGCTCCGTGTCGCCCGGTTTGCCCGTGGGCGCTTGCGGCTCCTTGCCCCGCGGCTTTTTCCCCGCCGCTCGCACCGCTTCGCGCGCCGCCACTTTCGCGGCGTGTTCCGCGCGTTCGACGTCCGCCCTCGCGAAGGCCCGCGCCTCCATCTGGGCCCGCGCCTGGGCCAGCTGCGCCTTGCGCTCCTGCCGCCGCACGATCTCCTCGGGCAGACTCAACCCTTCTTCCAGCGGCGTGCTGTCGGCTCCCTCCGCCTTGGCCACCAACTGCTCGATTTCCAGCGCCAGCTCCTCCATCCGCTCACCCGCCCACCCGTAGCTGACCGCCGCGTGTTTGCTCGCATTGGCCAGCACCTTCGTCCCGTCTACCGCCACGCAGATTTTGCCCAACCGCAGCACCCCGCAGCCCAGCGCCAGCTCCAGCACCTGGGCGAACGCCCGCTTGAACAACTTCTCGTTCCCGCGCCGAAACGCGCACAGCGTGTCGTGATCCGGGTGCGTGTCCGCACACAGCATCCTCACCGCCACGTTTTCATACGTCGAGCGCTCGATTTGCCGACTCGAAAACACCCCCGTCGCATAGCTGTAGACCAACAAACTCAGCAGCAGTCTCGGCGGATACTGCGCGCTGCCCGTGCCTCGCTCGTTGAGCCTGACCACGCTCAGATCCAGCTCGTTGACCGCGTCCATGACGAAGTGCACCAGATGATCCTTTGGCACCCACTCCCGCACATCCACCGGCAACAATAACGGGGTGTCGTGATCCACGTTGACCAAGCGCGCGCTCATCACTTCCCATCACCACTTTCCGCCCCAGCGCACGCTCAAAGATCATTCCAACGGACTTTTCTAAGTCCGACAGGCTGCTAGAAAGGGTGGCGGAGTTTTCGCTAGTGGATGTGGTCGCCGCATCTCGCGACTTGACCATAACGCCCAATCTGTCTTGATCTCGATTAGTGAGACTGGCCGCCGTGACATGCAACTGCTCGTCGAATATCCGTGAGGCAGCGGTTTCGCGACGCGCAGTCCAAGAAATGAAAATTTCAACCGCACTGGGACTATCACACCTCTGTCTAGGGGCTGTAATTTGGGCCGTCACCTTATCGAACTCGGCCGAGAACGGGATGCTTCCTCTCGTCCTCGTAGTCGTCGATTTTCCGATCTCAGGTTTATTGGACGCCTTTCTCGACCCCGTCATTTCGCCGACCTCCACGAACGTCTTCATTTTCATACTAATTCTAATCGGTAGTGCGTGGTGGTATTGGATCGGAAGTTTTTTCGACCGCCGTCGGGCCAGTCGGTCCCATGAGTCCCAGTTTCGTTGAGTCCGCATAGGCTGAACCAAGCGCTCCAGTCAACGACATTAATGCCTTCGCTTCGCTCAGTCATGCTTCCTGCGGACGCAGGAAACGGCCGTGTCTGATCTTGTCGTTAGGCCGCGTCCCACTTTTCGTGAAAATTCTCGGCCGAGCATTCCTTTCGCTTTTGGCAGCGTTCGCAATCGTTTGGGGGCTGGTGGCCTTCGCGTTTCTTCTTTCCGGCGGTCGCAAGCAACTGCCCGGATCGAATCCGCCGATATATGTCCACGAACACAACCCGCGCGGCGACATCATTTTGGATCTTCTGCTTTTGCCGCAGGTATTCTTCACATCCTGGGATGTCCATCCGCCTGAGGGCACAAGCGGTGGTCCTGCGCGATCCGAGGTATCAGCCCTTTTGTTCTTTGACATACCTTTCACGGCTGTCTCACTTTTTGCTCTTGGCACGCTCCGCGCACGCCGCGCGCGGCGTCAACGCTCCGCGGCCCAACCCTGAGAGTCGCTTTGCCTGAAGCCGGGGATCGCGCCACGGGCTAGTGGATCCAGAGGGTGAACGCTTCCGCGGCCCCCTCCCTAACCCCCTCGGCTAGAGGGGAGTGGGCAGAGATGGATTCGAACCATCGAAGGCAAAGCCAGCGGATTTACAGTCCGCGTTGTTTCCAGAGTAAACGCCCGAATATTCGGGCTTGCAGTACGTTTGCAGTACAGGAACGTCGAGGATGGCGAAAAAAGCGACCGAGTACCCCCAGCGGGTAAAGTGCGGCAACGTAACGGTGACGATCTACCGAACGAAGAACCGGGACGGCTATTCGTACGTCGTCGCGCACCTGGAACCGGGAGAACTTGGAAAGCTGCGGCGCAAGCTGCGCCAGTTCTCCGACCCGGGGGCAGCGTCCAAAGCCGCGAACGATACCGCCGAACTTCTCGCCCACGGCGAACGGGAGGTTTCGAAAATGAGCGACCCGGACCGCGCGTCATTTGTCGCGGCGGAAGAAGCCGTACGCCCGACCGGCGTCTCCCTCGTAACCGCGGCGAACCACTTTGCGGAAGCATTCCGCATCCTCGGGCACGACGGGGTTGTCGAAGCAGCCCGGTTTTTCAAGGCGCGCGCTGAGACGCTCCCCGACCTCACCGTCGCGGAAGCGGTCGCGAAGTACGTCGCGGCGAAAGCGGAGGAGGGCATCAGTGCGAAATACTCGAAAGACCTCCGCCTGATGCTCGTGAACGGTCTCGCGACCGCCTTCCGCTGCCGTCTTACGGGTGTGACGCCGGACGACCTCCGGGGGTATCTCGCGGGGATGAAATGCGGTCCCGTGGCGAAGAACAATCATCGTCGCGTCATCGTCGCGTTCTTCAACCACGCGAAGAAAGCACGATGGCTCGCGCAGAACGAGAACACGGCAGCCGAAACGCTTTCCGCGTACAACGTCATCGAAAAGGACGTGACGATTTACACGCCGGCGGAAGTCGCAAATCTACTCTCAAACGCGGACCGCGATTTTCTGCCCTGGCTCGCTTTGATCGCTTTCGGTGGACTGCGGCACGAAGAACTTTCGAAGGGGTTCGCGTGGGAGAGCGTGAACCTCGAAAAAGGGATTCTGATTGTCCCGGCGGAGATTGCGAAGACGGGCCGGAAACGGAAGGTCGAGTTGGCGCCGAACCTTCAAGAATGGCTGGCGCCGTATCGCGGAAGTACGGGCGCGATCTACCCGCAAGATCCCGACTTCCGAATCGCTAAGACGTCGAAGGCCGCGGGCGTTGCGTGGAAGCGAAACGCCCTCCGGCATTCGTTCGGCAGCTATCGGATGGAGTCGACGAAAAATGCGGGGCAAGTGTCTCTCGAAATGGGGAACTCGCCGAAGGTCGTTCTCGATCACTATCACGAGATTGTCGACGCCGCCGACGCCGCGACGTACTGGAACATTCGCCCCGGGGGCGTTTAAAACGGCGTGTCGATCAGTACGGCGGCGTGATCCGGTCGAACACTTCGACGGCGGCGCGTCGCTGCGATCGCGTGATCCGTCGCGTGTCCTCTTCCGCTCTCAGGTGGGCGATCAACTCCGCCCGTGCGTCAAACACTCCAAGGGCGGCGACGCGCACGTGGTCAGCGATTCGCCCCGCTTCCAAGTCGACGTCCAGCCGGGCGATCAACTCTGCCCGGGTGTCGAAGTCGTCCAGCGCGTAGGCAAGTGCGTGGTCGAGGCTTCGCTCCGCTTCCTCTTCCGTTTCTGCTTCCAATCGCGCATCCTCTTCCGCGTTGAACCGGGCGATCAACTCCGCCCGCTGTCCTTCCAGATTCGGGACGGGCGCCGTCCATCCAAGCCAGAAGTCGCCCTGTCGCTCGCCGGGCGGGGTCCACCCGAACCAAGAGCCGCGGCGCTCTTTCATCCGACGAAGCAGGCGATAGGCGGAGGCCCGAGAGAGCGGGGCGCCTTCAGCGGCAGCAAAGTGCTGGGCATCGCGAATCCTCCATGCCCCATGCGAAGAGGCGGCAGCCTTCGTGGTCATCCCCACGACAACCGCGGGTCGCCCGCGGGGCGCGCGAGACAGCAAGGCAGCGACGCCGCCGCGTCGGTATGCATCGACGAATTCCTGTACGGTCGACCGGCTGACGCCGGCCGTTTCGGCGACTTCGTGGAGCGGCATCGATCCGTCGAACGCTAGGCCGACGACCCGGATCCGCGGAGCGTCCTCTTCACGCCCGCGCCTCTCGGCTTCGAGTCTGAACTTTTCGAGGTCCGCGGCAGTGCCAAGGGGAGCGCGGGGTCGTGCCACCCATCATTCTACCGGCATTTTTGAGACACCGCAAACGGTCGTTTTACTCTGGAAGAGACGCCACCGCGGAAAAAATACCCGCCGCGTCATCATCAATTCCCCCCAAGGGTGATTAATACCCTTCCGCCTACACCAACACCCCTGGTCACCATGCCCGAAGTTGCCGCCTTCCTCGGGGTGACGCTTCGCACCGTCCAGAACTGGACGACGGCCGGCAAGCTGCCGCACCGCAAGCTCTCGCATCGATGCGTGCGCTTCAACCTCGCAGAGGTCGACGCTGCGACCCGCGATCCTCGCGCTCGATTCACCGGCCGCGCAGCCTAAACGAAACCCCGCCCGGGGACCAATCCGGACGGGGTTCGCGACGGGGTGTTCACCTCGTGCGCGGCGCCCTTGTCTTGATCCCCGGCAAAGAACTCGAAAAAATGCCGAAGACCAAAACGAACGCCGCGCAAAGTGGCGAGATTGATGGTGACCCGCGGATTACTCCGCAAATTGAAACTGCCCTCGCCCTGCTCGTGGGCGAGTACAACCCGAACCTCCTGGCGACGGCGGGGGACCTCCGACGCGGAAAGTTCACCGTCGAGGAAGCGTTTCGCCTGCTTCGCCGCGCTGGAAACGAGCACGCGGTCGCCACCACCCGGGGTGTTCCGAACAGTGAGATTCAAAAGGTGCTGAAAAAAGTGTATCGCGCGGCGGCTGGCGGCGCGATGCCCGACGTTCGGAATGCCTCGCGGTCACTGCCGGAACCGAACGCAAGCGCGATGAACGCCGCCGCCGCCGCGGGTGCCGCCGCGGGTTGGAACCTCGCGGCGTTTGAATCGGAGTCGGATGACATCCCACCGATTGACGAACAGACGGCGACGATTCTGCCGCTGATGTTCCTGCCCGACGAACTCGTCCTGATTGCACGCAAAGTCACCGACACCCCAGGGGCGAAGAAGCTCACAGACTACCCGAGGCCGATTAATCGGAAGTCGTTTTTCATCCCGACCCCCGCGGCGACCGCGTTCGGGGTCACGCTGGACGGGCGCCGGTCGGGGCGTTGCAAATCGATGTACGCGCCCGGGCGTCGGTTCGTCGGCGTCGAGTGGGACAACATGCCGGCGGACAAAGCCTGCAAGGTGCCGCTGGACGAACAAGCAGCGTTGATCGCGTACTTCGCATGCGGACTTTCACCGAACCCGCTGCATCGGATGCCGCTTGCGCTCGTGGTCCATTCCGGGGGGAAGTCGCTTCACGCGTTCTTCGCAACGGCCGGACGTTCGGAGGAAGAGATTTACACATTCTATACGGAGGTACGCCGATGCGGTGCCGACCGCTCCGCGTTCTCCGTCTCGCAACAAGTTCGCCTGCCCGGAGGGACGCGGTACAACCGAAAGACTGGAGCGGAAGAAGGTCGCCAGCGGGTGCTGTTCCTCAGCCGTAGCGTGATCGCGCGCGCGGTCGCCGACTCGATCAAAAAGGGGGGCGCATGAGTACGGCCCTTATGACCGCGGGCGCGCCGAAGAAGTCAAAGCTCGTGACCGCGGAGGACCTTCCCGAAACCGGCAAATTGTCGCGTGCGCACGCCGCCGTCGCCGCGGCCGGACTCTACTACGACGGAGCCAAGTACTGGCGGAAGCCGGGCGAGACATGGGAGTGTTCGAAGAAGGACGACACGGTCTTGTACCTTCGCAGCCTGGGGCTTTCGACGAAGAAGACCGACGTGCGCCTTTCCGAAGTCGAAGAAGCCCTTTTGAGCGCGCAAACGACTTGCCGCGTCGACTCGGCGGCACCCTGCGTGTTCCAAGGGGAGGGGGTCGTGTGGCACAACCAAAGCCGGATCCTGAACACGGCCCGATGCAAGGTACTCGCGCCGGCGAAAAAAATCGGGCTCGCCTGGGGCGAGGGGTTCCGGTGGACAGCCCAGTTCATCGACGAACTGTTCGACCCCACCCAACGAGAGATTTTCCTAGCTTGGCTGAAACGGTTTTACGTCGGCTGTTGGGAGAACCGGTTGGAGGACGGACAGACGCTTTTCATCTCGGGGGCGACGGGCCGCGGGAAGACGTACCTTTCTCGATGCGTTATCGCCAAGATGGTCGGTGGGTTCGGCGATCCATCCGACTATTTGAACGATTCGAATATCTTCACGGACGACATCGACGGACAAGCCCTGTGGTGTGTCGACGACAATGTCAGCGGGGGAAGTGAAGGCAAAAAGCTGACCTTCGGCGAAAAGGTAAAGAAGCTGACTTCCGGCACGGGGCTTGTGGGTCGGCGCTTTTACGAAAAGCGGGTTTCGCTCCCTTGGCATGGTCGCATCGTCGTAACGCTGAACGAGGACCCGGAAGCACTTCGAGTCATCCCGAACACGGAACAGTCGATTATGGACAAGATAACGCTGCTCAAGTGTTCCCCCGGGGCGCCCGCGTTTCTCTCGCTGTCTGGCAACGCAGGCCGGGCGGACCAAGAACTTCCGTTCCTCTGCCGCTGGTTGATCGAACACGTCCCGGGGGGGCATGTCGTCGGGACGTCGCGGTACGGCGTGAAGGAATACCACCACCCCGACCTGCTCGCCGCGGCGAGAAGCGGCGAGAACTCCACGGCGGTTGGGGAGCTTGTCGACGTGTTCGCTGACGAATGGTTCAAGGATGCGGGAAGCGGCGACGCCTGGGAGGGTACGACAATCGCGCTGATGGCCGATCTCTCGGCACGCCAGCTTGCGGAAACGCTCCGTATGACCGTGGGGAGCAGTACGCAGGCGTTCGGGCGGGCGCTATCTAAGCTGGCGTCTAAGAGCGGGAGCCCGATCGAAAAGACGATCGTGGACGGCAAAGCGTGGTGGCGGATCGCCCGGAGGGCGCCCGCGGCGGCGCGGAAAAAGTGAGATAAGTGAGATGTTTTTCAATTCTACGGCCAAAAAGTAAAAACACCGCCCCGCCGCCTGGCTCCGCCTCTGTGCGGAGCGTCAAAAGGAAGAAACGCCAAAACATCTCACGATCTCACTTTCCAGTGTAATCGCGCTTTTCTCATCTCACGCCATCTCACGCCATCTCACGCCATCTCACGCCATCTCACGCCCGCGGCGCAACCCGGGGTCGCCCAGACCCAGACCCAGACCCAGACCCAGACCCAGACCCAGACCCAGACCCATGACGAACCACGACCCCGAAATCGCACCCGAAGATATGGACCCCGAAGACCTCGCCGAGAGTGACCCGGAAGCCTTCGCCGCGCTCTACCCCGACGAAGCCGCGGAGATGCTCGGCAGAGGCTACAGCGACGAGTGAGCGCGCGCCGCGGGGCATCCTGGCGCGACCACTGCGACGACGGAGGGCCAACCACCACCCCCCGTTAGACAGGCTTCCGTTCGGTGCTTTTGCCTGGGGTATGGTGTCCACCGCACACGAACTTTTGTGAGAAGACGAAAAATCGAACCGGGTGAGTGGGCCAGCAATCGCCCCCAACGGGTGAAGCCGAAACCCGACCGACCGACAATCTCCGAACTCGCGCTGCGCTATCGCGTGTCCCCGTCCACGATCGGACGTTGGAAGGCACGGGGGTACGACGTATTCACCGACGCCGCACTCCGGGCATCCGTCGCAGCGCAGCACCGGGCGCCCGGGTCGTTCGGGAACGCGCCCCCGACCGCCCCCGGCGAAGCCCCCCGACCCCAGACGTCGAAAGAACGCCGGGAAATACTCCAGTGTGATCTACTCGCCGCGAAGATCGCCCGGGAGAAAGGCACCGTCGAAGCGAAGGAAGTCGTCGCGGAAGCATTTTCTCGGATCGGCGCCGCGGTGTCTGCCCGCGTCGCGCCCGTCGGAGCCGAACTCGCCGCGGTCCTGGAAGGCAAATCCGCGCCACAAATCAAGATCACACTCGACGGGTGGTCGCGCCGGGTGCTCGACGAACTCGCCGCACTCGATCCTTACCCCGCGGCGAAAACGGGAACGAAGCCGGCCGATCAACAACCGCCCTTGGTTGTCGCGCTACGCGCGACGCACAAACCAAAATGCTCGTACACAGCGTAAATCGAGGGCTCCTGTCCTCAACGGCCCTCGCTCGCCTCC
>JBBQFQ010000079.1:0-19950 GCA_038322235.1 Chthoniobacterales bacterium | reverse complement strand
CGCCTGAAAAAGGCCGGCACTTCCTGGCTTCCCCAGACCGCTGAATCCATCGCCCAGCTCCGCGTCCTTCGCGCCAATCAACTCTGGACTCACCTCTGGAACTGAACCAAACCGCCTCACCCATTTTTAATCGCACCCGGCCAGGGGGCAACGGCGGGTCGCGGTTTGCCTCCTCATTTTTCCGTCCCGTAGTTCCGCCCATGAACGATCCCCTTGGATTGAGCCTGCGGCGCTCGCTCGCGCCGGACTTGGAACAGTTCTTTCAATTCCAGTTGGACGAGGAAGGCATTCAGATGGCCGCCTTCACGGCGAAAGACCCGACCGATCGGGTCACTTACATGACCCGCTACACCAAATTCCTGGAAGACCCGACCAATGCAAACGATCCTCGTGGATGGTCGAATCGTGGGAAGCGTCTCGAAGTTTCTGATGGGAGGGGAGGCGGGAATCACCTACTGGATCGACCGGAAATTCTGGGGCCAAGGCGTGGCCTCGTGGGCCCTCCGGCGCTTTTTGCAGACCGAGAAGACGAGACCCGTCGTTGGTCGGGTCGCCTTCGATAACCTGGCCTCGCAAAGAGTTTTGGAGAAATGCGGCTTTCGCAAAAGAGGAACCGACCAGGGCTTTGCCAACGCGAGGCAGGCCGAAATCGTGGAATACATCTACCAGCTCGACTGACCCGCCGCCGGACGACCGCACTCTCGCCTCCCCTCCTGCCGGAAGCGCCGGGCCCGCCCGGCCGCGAGCTGGGGAGTGAACGCGGGAGGAGCGGAGTCGGGTCGGATTCCGGCCACCTCCGGATTCGCGGTGTTCAGGCGCGGGCGACTGTGATTCAACTGGAGGCCCCGGATGAATTACCAGAAGTTGCTCGACGAAATCACGGAGGAAGTGCGGCCGTACATCGGGACGGGGAAGGTGGCGGATTACATTCCCGCGCTCGCCCGGGTGAATCCGGGGCACTTTGGTCTCGCGCTGGCGACGGTGGACGGGGAGCTGTTTGGGTCGGGCGACTGGCAGACGCCGTTTTCCGCCCAGAGTGTCACGAAGGTCTTCACGCTCGCGCTCGTGCTGGCGGCCGAGGGCGACGTCCTGTGGAAGCGCGTGGGTCGTGAACCCTCGGGCAATCCCTTCAACTCGCTCGTGCAGCTCGAGTACGAGCGCGGCATTCCGCGGAATCCGTTCATCAATGCCGGGGCGCTCGTGGTGACGGATCGGCTCCTCAGCCTGACCGGCGAGGCCTTCGGCAGCCTGCGCGAATTCCTCCGGGCCGAGGGGGGCAGCGCGACGATCGACGCCGGTGCGGAAGTCGCGTCCTCGGAGCGGGAGCATGGGGATCGCAACGCCGCGCTCGCGCATTTCCCTGGCGAGCTGCCGGAACCTCGAGAACCCGAACTGAATCTTGTCGCTGCGCGAAGGCGATCGACGGCAGCGAGGACGCAGCCGCTCCCGGGCCTGCGACCCGCGAGCGGCACCCGCCCCCCGAATCAAATAAATCCGAGGTTCTGCTGCGCGAAGCGGCCGATGTTTGGCAACGCCACGGGGAGATCCGTGGGGCTGACGCCGAACCAGCTCGCGAGGGTGGCGGCGTATTGATCGACCGAGGTCGTGGGAATCCAGCGACCCTGGCCGGTGGTGCCGGTCGTGGCGTCGTCGGGACCGCCGGCCCGGAGAACGGGAACCTTCCCGTAAATCCCGCCGCCCTTGACCGCGCCGCCCACCACGAAATGATGACTGCCCCAGCCGTGATCGGAACCGGCGCCGTTCGTCTGAAAAGTGCGGCCGAAGTCCGACGACGAGAACAGGGTGACGTTGTTTTGCACGCCCAGTTCCGTCGTGGCGTCGTAGAACGATTTCACCGCGCCGCCGAGCTCGCTGTAGAGATTGTTGTGCGCGTTCAATTCGTCGCCGTGGGTGTCGTATCCGCCCACGGAGACGAAGAAGACCTGACGTCGCAGACCAAGGAGATCGCGGGCCTTGATCAGCCGCGCGACCATCTTCAGCTGATTGTTCAGGCTCGTGTTCGCGAAGACGGTCGTAAGATTCGTCCCGCCCTGGTTGGAATCCGAGAGGGCGAGCGCGTTCAGCAGCAGCGCGTTGTTATCGAGCGCGCGCTTCGTGATGGTGGAGAGACCCTTCTCGAAGAGATTCGTGTGACTGAGCGCAAGGAGCCGGTCGATCGAGCGCGAGCGAATGACGTCATTCGCCGAGCCAGAAGCGCCGGGAGCGACGTAGTTGTTCATCCCGATCGCGCCCGCGGACGACACATTGTAAGGCACGACGGTATTGCCAACCTGGAAGGTATTCGTGCCGGCGAGCGAGATGCAGATCGAGATCTGGGCGTTCCCATTTAAGGCATTCAGCAGCTCCGCGGTGCGCCCACCCCAGCCGGAGCGGCTGATGGCATCCGGTACGCTCGTCTGCCACTGGACCTGCTGGTCGCTGTGGGAAAAGAGCTGCGGCGGGAGGTTGCGATTGTTGCGGTAGTCAGTCTGCGTGATCGGCGCGACGAGCGTACCGACATTGCCGAGGAGCGCGCCCTGGCCGCCGTTGAAGAGGCTCTGCAGACCGACGAGATTCGGGTGGAGGCCGAAATCGCGACCATCTACGCTGCCGCGGCCGGCGATGACATTCAACGGTAGGATGCCGCCGATCTGGCCGACGTTGGGCAGCGCGAGCACTCCGCGGGAAGCGGCGTAAGCGTCGTAATCCGTCGTGTCTCGCGGCACGAGCATGTTGTTCGCGTCGTTCCCGCCGTAGAGGAAGAGACAGACGAGCGCCTTGTAGTCGCCGCTCAGCACATCGGAATTTCCGAGGCTCGCCGCCGCGATCCGCCGGAGGTCGAAGAGCGCATTGGTCAGGCCCGCGGTGCCGAGGGCGGCGCAGGCCGCCTGGCGTAGGAAGGAACGGCGGGAAACGAGATTAGGCGTATTCATGGCGGGGAATCGGGAGGGAGCTTCAGCGCTGGGCCGCGAACTGCGGGGAAGTGGAGATAAGCAGCACCGCGGTGCGCGCTCGTTCGGTCGCGACATCGGCCGAAGTCCCGGCGGTCGAGATGCTGCCGACGGTGTTGATCAATTCCGTGCGCATCGCGGGGCTCATCTGCCCGTTCATGAGGAGCGCGTTGAGGCTGTCGATCAGCCCCGCCACGTTCGTGGAGGCGAGCGCGGTGTAGGCGGAGACATCCAGCTTCACGGTATCGGTCCCGGAGGGCAGGCCGCTGTAGCCCACCCCGTAGATCATCGCGCGAATGGAATTAGCCGTGGCGATGGCGGTCGTGTCCGTCGTGATCTCGAACTCCGGGCTGGAGAGTCCGGCATTCGCGAGATCCCCGGGAGCGGTGTAGTCGGGCGTGTAGAAATTAAACACCGTGGGCGCGACCAGCGGGGTCTGGCCGAAGTTTGAGTCGAGCAAGTAGAACCAGAACCGACCGCTCGCGGCGCTCGCGTTAAAGGCCCGCATGAGCCGGGTGACCCGGAGGATGGGCTCCATTTCCTTGCCGGTGCCCTGGAACGCGAGGTTGTCCGTGGTGCGCGCTTCGTAGTCGGTCAGGATCGCCTTGATCACCGCCTTCAAATCGCCCCGGACGCCGGAGCCGTTGTTCGCGAAGATCTGCGAGACCCGGTAGACATAGCCAGGGCTCGGATTGCTCGTCACGAGGCGCTGGATGAGCTGGCGCGAGATGAAGGGCCCGACGTTCGAATGGTAAAAAATGTTATCGAGCGCGTCCTTCAAATCCTTATTCTGATTCGCGGTCGTCGCGGTGGCCACGGCCGGAATCGTGAGGCCATTGAGCAAGGCCTTCGAACCCGGCTCATGCTGGGTCGGAACGGGCAGCATCGGAGTCCGCATCTCTCGCGGCGTATTAAAGCTGGGCGTTCCCGTCGTGTACCAGGTCCAGCCGGTGAAGACGCGGGCAAAGCCCTTGATGGTGTCCTGCGTGTAGGTGGGGATCGGCAGGCCGCGAGAGTCGAGCTGCAGCGTCCCATCCGGATAGAGCTGGTAGAGGCCGATGGAGAAGAGCTGATTGATCTCTCGGGCGTAGTTTTCGTTCGGGTTGGTCCCGGCGGCCACATTACCCTTCGGATTTTTCACCATGTCGAGGAACTCTCCCATGCCGGGATTGAGAGTGATGTCCTCGAGCAGCTTCCGGAAATTCCCGAAGACCCCGTTCAGGAGCGTGTCGTAATAGGCGCCGATCGGGACGGGGGTGTTCGTGAGGCCGCTCGAGTTGGTGGAGACGACGAGGATCTGGCTCATCGCATAGGCCACGCGCTGACGGAGCTGATCATCCGCCTGGACGGCATTCTTCCACCACGAGGCGTAGGCCCAGCGGGGATTCTGCATCGTGCCGTCATTCACCCAGTTGGCGTCGATGTAGGGCAGCGTGGGCGAGACCGGCTTGGCGAATTCCGCGGTGAGCCAGCCGTTGAGGCCGAGGCTCTTGACGCTCGTGATATCGGCGGCTTTCGCGCCGAAGGTCGACTGCGTCAGCAGGCGCGCGGCGTCGGCATCGGTCACCGAGCCACCGGGCAGCCCGGGGGGCGCCGCTGGCGCGGTGAAGGTCTGGCTGCCGCTCGCGGAGGAGAAGGCTCCGACGAGCTCGCCGCCGGGATTGGTCGAAGTGTAGACCCGGATCGAGACCTGGCCCGTGCGGATCAGATCGAGAATCTGGGCGGCGGTGTAGTTGCTGTTCGTGGTGGAGAAATCCCAGAGCCAGGTGCCATCCGCGCGGACGGTGAATGGACTCAGGTCGAAGAAATTCAAGCCGCCGGGACCCTCGAGATGCGCGTTAGTGATGGCGCTGGTTAGGTTGGAATAATCGACGCTGACCACGGCTGTGAGACCGTCCTGACTCACGCTCAGGGCCGCGGTGCCGGAACCACTGGTCGTCACGCCCGGGACTGGGCGGAGATTTCCGAGGTAGAGCGATCCGTTCGTCTGACCGGGCGCGGCGGTGGTCGGTTCGAGGTCGTACACTTCCACGAGCGCATTTCCCACCCCCGCGCTCACGCCGCTCACGATCACGGTGTAGGCGCCGGGATTGAGCGACATGACGAGCGCGGATTCCCGCGGGTCGGTCGGCGGCCGGTTCGTTGCGGTGACATCCGCCACGCCCTGCGCCGGTTGAGTCTGCCAGTCGTCGTTCGAGCCGATCTTTGTCCCGGCGGAGTTCACGACATCGATGGTGGGATTCGCGAGCACGTTCGGGACGCCGGCCGCGCTGAGGGACGGCCCGATCCCGCGAATGAGCACCTTTTTCGGGACCGTCCCCTGAATGACGAAGCCGCCAATCATCACGCCGTCGCTGGTGCGAACGGGACCGCGCGTGGCGATGTTGATGAGCGAGCAGGGCGCGGAGAGATCGGCATCATAGACCTCCACGAGGGCGATGCCGGTGCCGCCGCCGACTCCGGTGACAACGGCGGTGTAAGCTCCCGGGCGCAGCGCGACGGAAAGCACCGATTCATTCGCGAGCGGGAGGGTGATGCCGAGGCTGGCGTGGCGCGCCTGGATATCGGCGTTTTGATCCCAGTCGTCGTTGCTCGCGATGAGCGCGCCGGTCGCGCCGTCGAAGAGATTCATCTGCGGATTCGCGAGCACGCCGCTCACCCCGCGGGCGGTCAGCGAAGGCCCGAGCGCGCGGATGAGCACCTGCTTCGTCCCGGTTCCCTGAATGACGAACCCGGCGATGCCGACGTTATCGACCGTCTCAACCTTCACGCGGGTGGCGATGTTGACGAGATTCGCGGTGCCGGCAGCGCGGGCGCCGAAGGGCGCGAGCAGGAGCGCGGCGAGAAGGGAAAGGGAGCGCAGGCGGAGGTGCATCGTCGGGCAGGTGGGGATGGAGGACGGCGGCGAGGGGCCACGCGAACGTTCCTCGTTTAAGCACGCCGAACGCCAGAAGTTGCACAAATTCTTTTCTTCGCCGCGGTCTGTCCCACTTTCGGGACAAACCGGTCCCAAGGCAGGGCCGGGGCCCGCTCGCTGAACGCACCTTAAGCCCGTGCGCCGATTATTTTCCCGGGCACGGTAGCGCCACTCGATCGATCCCGCGAGCTCTGGCACGCCACCTGCAAATGGCCCGGTCGCACCGGCGCGGATTCTGCCGGATGAATCCCTTCTCTTTCCCATGCCCCGCTCCCTCGATCCGCTCCGCCCGCTGCTGCGTTCGCCCCGCTTCTCGCTGCTCGCGGTGGCGATCATCGCGCTGAGCACCGGAGCCTGCACGGCCGTGTTCAGTCTGCTCGACTCGGTGGTCTTTCGCCCCCGAGCCGGGCTCGTGGACGAAGCGCGGCTCGTCGATCTCGGCCGCACCAGCAAGGGGAGCGGCTTCGACAATTTCTCCTACCCCGACTTCGAAGATTACCGCGCCCAGAATTCCACGTTCACCGACATCGCGGCCGGAAATTTCACGCCGACCCCCGCCGGAGTGACGGTCGATGGCCAGGCCGAGCATGCGAGTATGCAGTGGGTCTCGGCCAACTTCTTCTCCGTGACGGGGACCCGCTTTGTCGCCGGTCGCGGGCTCACGCCGGACGCGCACGCCGAAGCCGCCGTGGTGCTCAGTCACGACTACTGGCAGCGGCGCTTCCGAGGCGACCCCGCGGCGATCGGCCGCACCGTTCTCCTGAACGACAAGGCGGTCACCATCGCCGGCGTGGCCGAGCCGGGCTTCCGCGGCTCCACCATCGTCGCCGCCGATCTGTGGGCCTCATTCACCTTTCACGAGGTGCTGGATCCCGGAAGTAAACTGATCAGTGCCCGCAAAAACTCCATCCTCATGGGGATCGGCCGGCTCAAGCCCGGAGTTACGCTCGAGCAGGCGCAGGCCGATCTCGGGATCATCGCCCAGCGGATCGCCGCGGCCTTTCCCGACTCGCATCGAACCCGCGGCATCGCGGTTCTGCCCTCCAGTCGCGTTCCAGGAGAGATGCGGCTGATCGCCGGAGCGTTCCTCGGGATTCTCGGCTTGCTCGCGCTGCTCACCCTGCTCGTCGCGAGTGCGAACATCGCGGGCTTGATGCTGGCCCGCGGCGCGACCCGGCAACGCGAGTTCGCCGTCCGGTCAGCGCTCGGTGCGGACCGCGCCCGGCTCCTTCGCGAACTGCTCGCGGAACATCTGGTGCTCTTCGTCGTCGGCGGAGCGGCGGGCGCGCTGGTCTGCCACTGGCTCGTGCACACCCTGCGCAGCCTCGTCCCCGCACTGCCGGTCTCCCTCGATCTGAACGTCAGCATGAGTCCGGCCGCCTTCGTCTTCATCACAGGACTGTCGCTCCTCGTCGGCCTTCTCTTCAGCCTGGGCCCGGCGCTCAACAGTTCGCGCTTCGATCTCCTCGCGGTGCTCCGTCGCGGGGAACAGCCCGCCGGCGGCTCGCGCTTGTTCAGTCTGCGCAGTCTCTTCCTCATCATCCAGCTCACGCTCTCGCTCGCTCTCCTGACCACGGCCGCCTCGCTGGCTCACTCGCTCTGGCGGATGGCGGAGCACGACCCGGGATTCGACAGCCGACGCGTCGAGTTCATCCAGTTCGACCTCAATACAGCCGGATTCACGAAGGAAACGGGCCCGCTCTTTCTCGAGCAACTCCTCACCGAGGCGCGCGCCCTGCCGGGGCTGGATCACGCGGCACTCACGGTCGCGATTCCAATGGAGGGCGGCGGCCACAGCTACGGCGACCTGCGGAAGCCGACGACTCCGAAGGACGAACCCAGTCCGTGGCTCGACTGGAATCTGATCAGTCCGGATTACTTCGCGACGCTCGGGATTCCCATTCTGCAGGGTCGCGCGTTTTTGCCGACGGATGTCGCCGGATCGCCGCGCGTGGGAATCGTGAATGCCACGATGGCGGCGCGTTTCTGGCCGAACGAAAGCGCGCTCGGGAAAATCCTCCTCAACGAGAAGGACGAGCCGGTGGAGATCGTCGGGGTCGCGCGCGACGCCAAATATCGCGCAGCCGGCGAAGCGCCCGCCAGCCATTTTTACGCGCCGATCACCCAGGAGTATTTTCATCAGCCGAGTCTGATCGTGAAATCCCGCGGCGAGGCCTCGGCGATTCCGCAGCTCCGCGCGCTCCTCATGCGTTTGCAGCCGACCCTGCCGATCTTCTTCACGCAGAGTCTGACCGACGCCACCGCCGCGGGGCTCATGCCGCAACGGCTCGCGGCCGGCGCCGCTCTGGGAGCCGGAGCGCTCGCCCTGCTGCTCGCGGCGATGGGAGTTTATGGCGTCACGCTTTTCTGGACGACGACGCGGACCCGCGAGTTCAGCGTGCGGCTGGCGCTCGGAGCGACTCCGCGCGGGCTGCTGACGCTGGCGCTTTCCGGGAGTCTGCGTCTGGCCGCGATTGCCACGGTGCTGGGGCTGGCCGTCGCGTTCGGACTGACGAGGCTGAGTGATTCGATCTTTGGCGGGGTGGAGCCCGACCCGCTGATCTTCGGCGCGACCGGACTGCTGCTCGCCGCGCTCGTCGCCCTGGCGGCGCTGCTCCCGGCGTGGCGGGTCACGAAGCTCGAACCGATGCAGGCGCTGCGCTCCGAATAGGGTGGGGCGCAGGGGGGATGGCCGGTCGGCCCGTGGTTTCCGGCGCGTACCCTGCTTCCTTGTGGTCGCACGGAAATCTTCTGCGTCCGGTTGCGGGGCAAAAAATGGATTCCCTCCGCGGGCCAGCCTGCTATCAGATCCGATCTTTCTGCTTCCCTGACCGATCGATGGAATTTCACACCACCCGCTGGACTGTCGTCCTGGATGCCGCCGATTCGCAGATGCCGGGCGCGGATGATGCGCTGGCGGAACTGCTGCAAACCTACTGGCGTCCGCTCTACCAGCACGCCCGGTTCCGGCACATGAACCATCACGATGCCCAGGACGGGGTGCAGTCGTTCATCGCGATGGTGATCGAGGAGAAGGTCATCCGCCGGGCCGATCCGGCGCGGGGACGATTCCGCAGTTTTCTGCTTACCACGTTCGGGAATTTTCTGGCAAAGGAGTACCGCAAGTCCACGACCATGAAGCGCGGCGGCGGCACCATCGCGGTGTCGTTCGACGAGACGATTTGCGCCGAGGTAGATTCCCGCCTGAATGAGTCGGCGCAGGCCGCCGAGGAGAGCTTCGATCGCGAATGGGCCGAGGCCCTGCTAGCGCACGCGGAGCGGCAGCTGGCCGAGGCCCGGCAGACGGAGAGCGAACGGCGCGACTTCGAGATCCTGCGGAAGTTTCTGGCCCAGGACGGAGCCGATGCGTCGCGGAGCGAGGCGGCGGAAGCGCTCGGGATCAGCCGTGAGACGTTGAAGGTGAGGGTCCATCGGCTGCGGGGGGAATTTCGCAAGATGCTGCGGCAGGCCGTGGCTGTGACCGTGAATGGCGCCGCCGAGGTGGATGACGAGCTGCGCCACCTTCGCCGCGCCCTCGCCGCATGAGCGCGCCCGCGTGCCCGACCTGCGGGGCCGAGCTGCGCGCCGAAGGAAGCTGCCGCATCTGTCTGCTCGGTCTGGCCTGGACCGACGAAGAGGAATCCGAGGAGGCCGCGGGGGGCGCTTGGCGCTCGCCCGGCGGCTGCGAGATGCTCGAAGAGATCGGGCGCGGCGGCGCGGGCGTGGTCTATCGGGCCCGCCAGCGCGGCGCGAATCGCGAGGTCGCGTTGAAGATGCTGCATCCGCTCCATCTGCTCGACGCGCGGGCGCGGCAGCGCTTCGAGGATGAGATCCGCGTCACGGCCGCTCTGGAGCATCCGCACATCCTGCCGGTGCACGACATCGGCGATCACGACGGGCAGCCGTTCTACACGATGAAGCTCGCGCGGGGCGGGACGCTACAGGACCGGTTGCGCGCGGGTCCGATGGAGCCGCGGGCCGCCGCCGAATTGCTCGCGAAGATCGCCCAAGCGGTTCATTTCGCGCATCAGCACGGCATCCTGCACCGCGACATCAAGCCCGGGAACATCCTACTCGATTCGAGCGACTCACCGTACATGGCGGACTTTGGCGTCGCGCGTCTCTTTGATCCCGATGCCTCGGCGGGCGCCTCCGCGACGCGCGTCGGCACGCCGTCGTACATGTCGCCGGAGCAGGTGCTCGGCCGCGCGGCCACGGCGGCATCAGATGTCTATTCCCTCGGCAGCGTGCTCTACGAGATGGTCTCCGGGAACCCGCCCTTCGGCGGTCGCAACACCCGCGAGCTGCTCAATCGGGTCGTCACCGAGAGCCCGCCCCCGTTGCCTGCGAGCGTGCCACCGCAGCTCGCGACCCTCTGCCTGCGCGCGCTCGCGAAGGAGCCGGTCGACCGGCCCGCCTCGGCCCAGAGCTTCGCCGAGGAGCTGATCGCGTTTCACGAAGGCCGGCGGGCGGATCCGATCCTGCCCCGGCCGATCCTGAGTCCGCTCGTGGTGGGAACCGCGGCGCTGCTCGCGCTGGCCCTGCTCCTCGGCTGGATCATCCACGCGCGAAACCAGGCGACGGCGGAAATCGCGGCGGCGAAAGCGGGCTCGGCGGAACTCCGCCGCGAGGCGCTCCTGGCCGTCGCGCAGCTCCGTCTGCGCAGCGGCGCCGTGGGCCAGCGGATCGTCTCGGTCCGCGAGCTCGCCGAAGCGGCTGCGGGGCGGCCGGATCCGGCTCTCCGCGATGCGATGCTCGCGGCGCTGGCGCAGCCGGACGCCGAGCGGGTGCGGGAGGTGAGACCGCCGGGTGCAGCGGCGACCGGACCGGCGGCAATCTCCGCCGATCTGACGCACGTCGCGCTGGAGGAATCACCCGGCCTCATCGTCCTGGCCCGGCGAAACGATGGTGCGATCATTCGTCGCTTCGCGCATCTCCCCGAGGGCGTGCGCGTGGAGAGCATCAGCGAATTCGCTCCGGGCGCGCTCCGGTTCGCTGCCCGCGGCACCGACGGCATCCTGCGGGCATGGGACGCTATGCAGGAGGCGCCGCTCTGGGAGGCGCCTTCCCGGGGCCGGGAGGCAATCGCGGTTTCCCCGGACGGCACCAGAATCGCCTCGCCGCCCGTCGAGGGAGGAATCGTCATCCGCGAGTTCACCAGCGGTCGGGAACTCGCCCGCCTCGCGTCGGATTTCGCGGTCGGACGAATCGCCTTCTCGCCCGACGGCACGCAGATCGCCGCGGGCTCTCGCCGGGAAGGCGAAGTGCGAATTTATACTTGGGCCGATCAGACCGAAGTGCGTCGCTTCTCCCAAACCGGCGTCGAGTCGCTTGCCTGGTCGCCGGACGGAAGCGTCCTCGCCATCGGCACCGCGGAGGGGTCGATCCAACGTTGGAGTCCCCACACGGGAATCCGGCTGGGATCATGGCCTGGTCATCGCGCCGCGCCGCGGCGGCTCGCTTTTTCGACGGATGGCACGCTCCTCGTCTCGCGCGCGGAGGATGGGGTCAGAATCTGGCGCGAGTCCGTCCCGACGGTGCGGCTCACCTTTCCTGAAACGGGCCTCGCTGGACCGCTCCGATTCGCGCCGGATGGCTCCGCGCTGGTCGCCGGGAATGACGAGTGGAGGCTGCTCGAAAGCGAGGTTCGGCGCGAACTCCACGTCAGTACTCCGGGTGGCGCCGCGGATCCGGCGGGACGCTTCGACTTGAGCCGCGATGGAGCGCTCCTGGCGCTGTCGGAGTCCGGCAATGTCGTTCTGCTCGATGCCGCGAATGGGCGGATGCTGGCGAAGCTGCCGGGTCCGGCGGGAAGCGCTTTGGATGCGGCGGCCGGCAGCGTCGTCTTCACCGCCGAAGGCGATACGCTGCTCGCCTCAAGCAGCGCGGGAACGTTGCGATGGAGCCTCCGTCAGACGGAGCCGGGAGCGTATGAACTGCGCCGGTCCGAGCGCCTGGTGGCCCCGGTGGGATTCTTTGTCCGCCATGCGACCGCGCGTACGATGGTGTTCACGGGTGACCGCGACGGCCAGCTGCTCCTACTCCGTCCCGGCGGCGACGCTCCTCCCCTCGAGGTGGATGCGGGCGATGGAACCACCGACCTCGTCCTCAGCCCGGCGGGTGACCTTTTGCTCACGACCTCGCGCGATGCGCCGGTGCGGCTCTGGCGGGCTGTCGAGGGTCCGGGCGTCCGACGCCTCGCCTTTTCGGCCACGGAGGCGGCCGCCTTTGGTCCCGAGACGGACCTGCTCGTCCTTTGCGACGCGGGCACCGTGCACTTCCTCCGCTGGCCCGAGTGCTCCGAGCTCGGCGTCGTCCCGGCCCGGATGCGTCGCGTGGCGCTCTCGCCGGATGGCGCTCTGCTCGCCGGAGCCCTCGAAGGCGGTGGCGTCATGCTCATTCGCGTCGCCACCCGCGAGATTCTCGCCGTCCTCCCCTCGGCTCGCGCTGACGCGCTGCGCTTCAGTCCGGATGCCGAATCCCTCTTCGTGCTCGAGGGATCGAGCCTTTGCGAGTGGAACCTGACGCGAGCGCGGCAATTGCTTCCGCCGGGCCTGGCCTGGGAATCGGCCGCGAGTGTCGCGCCGCGCCCCCCGCCGCCCGCGCGGTCCGTCGTCGTTCTCGAACCATGACGCCCGGCCCGCCTCACTTGAAATCGGGCCCACAGATCGTCCCGTTCGCCTTGCGATAGACCACATTTCCCGCGGGCGTGTTTTCGCGGGAGCCGATGATCTGACCGGACGAATCGCGATAAGTCGTGGTGCTCCCACTCGTGCTCGTGGTGTAGGCGATGCGGCCGCGGGAATCGCGTGCCGTGCTCCGATCCCCGGATGGGTTTTTTTGCACGTTCCCGGTGATGCGCCCGCTCGAGTCGCGGTATGTGGTCGTCCCAGTATCGCGGTTCTCGAACGAACTTCCGACGATGGCGCTACGGGCGTCGCGTCGCGTCGCGCTTCGTCCATCGGGACTCTTTGCGACGGTTTCGCGAATGCTTCCGTCGGCCCCGCGCGCTGTCCCGGATTCCGGGCCGCCGGCTCCGCCGAACGGCGGCGCGGCCGCGCGAGCGGGTTTCGCGGTCCCGGTCGACCGCGGCTTCACCTGCGCCTTCGGCTCCGCCTTGCTTCGCGCGACGGGCGTCGCGGCAGCGGCCGTGTCGAGCGTGCCGCCAAAGGCCTCCGACTTCGCTTGCTGCGCGCCGGCCGGTGAGGGGCTGATGAGCAGGAGGGCGGGAACGAGAACGAGGAAGAGCGCTCGGGGAGCCATGGCGGGGAAGGGAGGGGGATTCCTTTCTTCCCTTACCTTCCGCCGGTCCGGGGTTACGGAATTTCTCGGCCCCGTCCAGGACCGCGGAAGTCCCGCTCGCGCCGCGGCCGGGCCGGGCTATCGATGCGCCTCGCCGACCCCGATCGCATGTCCCCGCCGCCGGCCGACCCTCCCTTGCCTCCCGGGCGAGACCGCACCGCGGGACTGCTTCTGCTCCTGGCGCTCGTTGTGTACGCGATGACGCGACTCGCTGCGATTGAAAAATTCCCGATCTATTTCTTCTGCGACGAAGCGATGCACACGGTGCAGTTCCAAGCGCTTCTCGATCATGACTGGAAGGCGCTCGAGGAACCGGAGGAATTCCTTCCCGCCTATTTCCTGAACAGCCGGATGTTCAACCTCTCCCTGAGCGTCTACGTGCAGGGAGCGGCGAGCCTGCTGGCCGGGACGTCCGTCGCGACCGTCCGGACGACGTCGGCCCTCGCCAGTCTGAGCGCCGCGTGGGCGCTGGCGCTGCTGCTGCGACGGGTCTTTCGCGTGCGGGAGGCGTGGAGTGTCGTCGCGTTTCTGACGATCATTCCGTGCTGGTTTCTGCACAGCCGCACCGGCTTCGAGACGGTCTTGATGGTCTCGAGCTACGCCTGGTTTCTCTACTTTTACCTCCGCGGCCGGGAGGGGCATCCCGCCTGGGTCCTGGCGGCGGTCGCGGCCGGCGCCGCGACCTTCTACGCGTACTCGCCAGGGCAGGGAGTGATGCTGGCGACCGGAGTGCTCTTGCTCGTTTCGGATGGCCGGCATTTTTTGGCGAATCGGCGCTGGTTTGCCGCGGCGGTCGTCCTCGGTCTTCTCCTCTTCGCTCCCTACGTCCGCTTCCGGTTGCAGCATGCCGACGCCGTGCGGGAGCATCTCGCCGAACTGCACAGCTACTGGACGCAGCCGCTGCCGCTGGGCACGAAGCTCCTCACGTTCGGCGCGCAGTACTTTGCCGGGCTCTCGCCCCGCTACTGGTTCACGATCGAGGGAGTGGCCGCTGCGGGCGATGGCATCCGGCATCTCGTGCCGTTCCGTGGCCATTTGCCGTTGCCGCTCGCCCCTTTCGCGCTGGGCGGAATCTTCCTCTGTCTCCGCGGCTGGAGGAGCGCGCCGCACCGCGTCATTCTCATCGCGTTCGCCGCGGCGCCCTTTAGCGCGGCGCTGGTGGAACCGGGAATCACGCGCGTGCTTTCCTTCGTCATCCCGTTCGCGCTCTCGGCCGCGCTCGGATTCGACTGGCTCCTGCGCGCGATCCCGACCGGTTCCATCTGGCTCACCGCGCGCTGGTTCGCGGCCGCGCTGCTCGCTTTGGCGGCGCTCGGGTTGTGGGCCGAGGCCATCACCGTCACGCCGCTGCACTGGAACAAATACGGCCTGAACGGACAGCAATGGGGCGCGCAGGCGGTCTTCCGCGAGTTGCTCCCGCGCTACCTGAAATCCGACCCCGGAGCTAACCTCATCGTTACGCACATGACGTTCAATTCGCCGGAGGTGTTCCCGAAGTTTTTCGGGTGGATGAACGATCTCCGGGTGACCTTCGCGAGCCTCGACCAGATCTGCGCCGGCGACACGCTGCCGGAACCGAAGGACCTCGTGCTCCTCGGCGCGGAGGAATTCGCGAGTTTGCCTGCCCGGCCCGAAGTCTTCCGCTTCGAGATCCGCGAGCAAGTCGCCTGGCCCGATGGCCGCCCGGGGTTTTTCCTCGGCCACCTCTTTCTTGAGCCCAGGTTCGTCGCGGCCCGGCGGGCCGATCCGACGATCCCCGTGCGGCCCGGCGCCGAGCGACTCATCGTCGAGGGGATTCCGCTTTCGGTCACCGGGGGTGGGATCGGCCGCGGGCAAACGGGCACGCTCTTTCGCGAGGGAGGGCCGGAAGTGATGAGCGTTCCGGGAAATGCGTTGAACATCGAAATCTCCTTCGATGGCCCGATCGCGCTCGACGCGGTCGAAGTGGAGGCGGACGCCGCGGCCCCGGCGCGGGTTTCGGTCTGGGGCTCGCGGGCCAAGGAAACGCCCTTCCGGAGCATCGGAGAGCCGGGCGATCGCTCGATGCGGGCCGCGCTGCGCGGCGGGCTGGTGGATCACGTCCGCATCGAACTCTCGGCCGTGCCGGGGGTGTCGAACCAGCTCCGGAGCATCCGGCTCATCCCGCCGAAGCGGGAGTAGGGATGGGCTCGAGCCGCGCGAGGAAATGGAGGGAGCGGCCGAAGAGCCAGTCCACGGGCGGCGGGTACAATTTCAGGCCGGTCTCGTACACGGCGGCGCGAAGCCGGAGGGTTGCCTTCGCCGCGTCCCACTGCGCGCGAGTCCAGTAGTTGTGCGGGAGCGCAACGCCGTGACGGGCGTTCCCCACGCGGTCCATGAAGCGGAGGAACGGTCCGGCGAGCCATCCGTCCCGCACGTGATCCTTGATCACTATCGCGCAACGAGCCACTCGCGCCGCCTCGCGGAGCAGGACGGTGGGATCGTCCGTGTGGTGCAGGACGTCGACGAACATCACGACGTCCACGCTCTGATCGGCGTGCGGCAGCGTGTGACCATCAAAGGCCGCGACGGGAATCCTCGCATCCGGCCGGACGAGGACGTCGGTCCCGGTGACGGTGACGTCAGGCCGCTGCCGAAGCAGAAGCTCAGCGAGGCGGCCGTCGCCGCACCCCACGTCGAGCACGGTGGCATTCGCCGGCAGGAGGGGGGCGATCCGATCCACCAGCACGCGGACCCGGCGCACGTGGACGTAGCCGCCGTGGAGGCGCTCGAGCGGCGTCATGGCGAGTACTTCCGTTTTAAGCCGAGCATGCTGACGAGAAAGCTCGAGAGGATGGTCTGCACGCCAATCGCGGTGAGGGTCGCTCCGGGAACGACGATGCGCATCGTGCTCGCGTAGTCGAGCGACGAGAAGCCGGTCGCGCGCCAGATCAGAACGGCCCAGGTGAGCAGGCCCAGGCCGAGGATCAGCCCCACGACGCCGGCAAACAGACCGGTTTCGAGCGTGATCCAGCGGAAGGCCCGGAGAAAGCGCGGACTCGGTGGCGCGAGCCCCTCGGTGACGGCAAAGACCTTCGCGAGAACGTAGAACGCCGCGGCCTGACAGCCGCAGATCAGTGCGAGGCTCGCGCAGAGCAGCGTGTGCGCGTCGAAGCGCACGCCCCCAATGACGGTGCCCGGCAGGGCGATCGCGTAGCCGGCGAGACCGATCAGGATCAGCAGCGCCGCCGGGGCGAGAAAGAGCCACTTTGGGCTGTAGATCAGGAAGAAGCGGAGCGTCCGCCAGCCGTCGCGAAAAGTGCGCAGATGCGGCCCGTGCACCTTCCGGCCGTCGGGATGGAGGGTGATCGGGACCTCCGCGAAACGCGCGCCGTGGTGGCACGCCTTGATCACCATCTCGGTGGCGAACTCCATGCCGGTGCAGCGTTGATCCAGCTGGAGCTGAAAGTCCCGGCGGAAGCCGCGGAGGCCGCAGTAAATATCGTGCAGCGGCGCGCGGAACCACCAGCGCGCGAGAAAGGAAAACATGGGGTTTCCCCACCAGCGGTGCAGCATGGGCATCGCGCCGGGCAGAACGGTGCCGCCGCCGCCCGGCAATCGGCAGCCCTGCACCAGATCGCAACCTTCCCGCAGCTTCGCCAGGAAAGGCGTGAGCTGGCTGAAGTCATAGCTGTCGTCGCCATCGCCCATGATGATGAACCGACCCCGCGCCGCCGCGATTCCGCCCATCAGTGCGCTACCGTAGCCGCGCTCCAGGACGGGGACGACGCGCGCCCCAGCCGTCGTCGCGAGTTCCTGCGAGCCGTCGGTGCTGCCGTTGTCCGCGACGATCACCTCCCCGGCGACATCCGGATTCTCCGCCAGCCAGCGCACGGCCTTTCCCACGCAGACCGCCACCGTGTCGGCCTCATTGAGACACGGGATGACGATGGAAAGCTCGAGGTCCATGGAGCGCGCGGAGGAGGGCAGGATTACGGCCCGGCGTAAGGGCGGGCCTCGAGATCGTCGAGGACGTAGACGGGCCGGTCCGCATAGGCCTTCATTAGCGCGGCGTTGTTCGGGAGCAGCTGGGCAAATACGAGGGGGGCGCGAACATCCACCGGCAGAAACGGACCCGCGCGCACCCACATGATGTAGGCTGGTTCCGGGAGGAGAACGAGGCCCCGCGTGATCTCCTGCCGGCGCAGGATCCGGTCCACGGAGTCGTCAACATCGTTGTAGCCTCGATAGAGCGCGAGGCGGCGCGGAAGCGAGAACGCGGTGCTCCCGGCGAGGACGACAAAGAGCGCCGCCGCGAGCGCCCGGGGAACGGCGCCACCTCCTCCGAGCGAGCCGAGCACCTGAAAGCCGCGGGCGGTGAGCACGAACAGGGCGAAGAAGACATCGGCGTAATAGCGCGGACCGTAGCCGTGCAGGGACGTGCCGCCGTTATACCCCATGTAGGCGAGCGGCAGCGCGACGCAGATGCCGAGCATGAGCCAGTCCGGGCGCGTGGCGCGACCCGCAAGGAACGGCACCGCCGCGAGGCCGAAGGCGAGCCCGAGCACGACCGGCGAAGCCGCGGCGAACGGCCACGCCCAGCCGAAGGCCATTTCCGGCACCAGGGCGAGGGTGGGATCGGCCCAGTTCAAACCGAGCGGATACGTGATGAGAGACCAGCCCTCGCTCTTGCAGAGGCTGTAGGCGAAGAGCAGCGGCTTGCCGGTGACGAGCCAGTTGTCGATGAACTGCGGGAGGGAACCGAGCAGGCCGCCGCCGATGACGCCGGCGAGTCCGCTCCACGCTCGCGCCCGGAAGCGTAGGCGGTGTATTTCGGCCAGGCCATAAAGGCCCGCCGCGAGCGCGACGGAGAACGCGGCGAGCGGACGCGTCATGAAGGCGGCGCCGAGCGCGAGTCCGGCGAGGGCGAGAGTCCGCCAGCCCCCGGTTTCCTGCCGCCAGCCGCGGACGAAAAGCCAGGCGAAGAGCGCGAGCCACATCGCCGCCGCCGTGTGCGACATCAAACTGCCGGCGAGGATCTGACCGAGGGGCGAGATCATGCCGAGCGTGGCCGCGGCGAAGCCGACCGCCTTCCCTCCGCATTCGGAGCCGAGCCGCCACGTCGCGAATCCCAGACCCAGTCCGCAGAGCGGTCCGACGACCCACGCCGCGCGAAACGCCTCGCCGAGCGCGAGGAGCGCGGGCCAGCCGATCGTGTACTGGCTCATCCAGCGGCCGTTCACGAAGAAAGTCCACGGGATCGTGAAATGCTCGGCGTGCGGCGGGATGTCGAGCGTCAGCCGCCCCGCGAGCAGCCAGCGGGCCCGCAGCAGATATCCCAGGTCATCCTGAAAATGCGGGCGGGCATCGAGCACCGAACGGGCGAACCAGAGCGCGAGCCCCGTCCCGGCGAGCAGGGTGAGACTCGCCAGCAAACCCCACGGCAGCCGGACGGAGAACGCGGTCTGCCGGTTGCGAAACAACCAGCCGGCCATCCCAAACACCACCACCAGCGCGGCGGCGGCCGCCAGTCCCGCCGCGATCGGCTCGAGGAAATGGAGTAAATCCAGCCGGAGGTCGGCGTTTAGCGGGGCGGCGGTGATCGGGCCGTCCGGTTGCCGGAGCGCGATGTCGTTATTCAGGCTGCCGCCCCGGAAGAGGGCGCTGATGGTGTTATCCCCTTCGAGCAGGATCTCGAACGCTTCGAGCGCGCGGCCGGTGAAGACCGCGTCCACTCGGAACCCGGCGGACAATTCGACCTTCTCGCGAAAAACCTCGACGGGCTGACCGCGACCATCCACCCACCAGTCCCCGGTGAGCTGCTTTTTCACCGCGGAGAAATCGAAGCGGTGCGGGACCGCCAGCGTTCGCGCCGGCCCCCGGTCGGGCGTCAACGTGAAGGATTCGCATCCCGTCTGGAAAAAGGAGGCGCGCGGGCGGACGGCAATCGTCTTCAAGGCGCCCACCCGGGTGGGCTCGGTGATGGAACGTCCGTTCACCGTCAGCCGCACTCCGGCCTCGCCCGACTCGAGTTCGATCTTCGACCGGTAACGGGTCCGATCCGCCGCCACCCAGAGGAAGGGGAGAAGCAGGAGCGCCACCAAGGTGGAGCGGGGAAATGGTACGGGCATGCGGTCCAAGGCGAAGGTGCATCCTGTTCCCGGACGCGACGCAGAGGCAAACGCAATTCCGGTGCCAGGCAAGCGCGGGTCGTCTCCGCGCTCGCCACGGAAGCACTCGGACGCTATGCGTTGCGCATGCCAGTCCCGCGTTTTGGTTCCCTGCTCCTCGCCCTGCTCGTGGCGGCTATCGCCGGCTGCCTCGCTCCGTCGGTCAGCGCCCAGAAGAGCGATCCCGCGCGCGCCGCCTACGATGCGCAGGTGCGGACCTTGATTTCCAAGCGCTGGGATGAAACGTCCGCCCGCTACGAAAACGTTCTCGAGCCCGGGAACGTCCGGATCCTTTTCACGATCGCGCCCGACGGCAGCGCCCGTGACCTCCGCGTCACCGCGAACCCCCCGGGCGCGTCGAACCTCGCCCGCCTCACGCGCGAGATGGTGCAAGGTTTGAAGTTTCCCGCCGTGCCGCCCGCGGTGCTAAAATCGACCGGCGGAAAGGGCGTGCCGACGGAGTTCACGTTCACGGTGTTGTGAGCCGGGCGCTCGCCTTCCGGATCGGGTCGGGTGCGATTGGAAGTGGGTGCGGTAAATGAGTAAGAGAAAGAGCTGTACTTTTGAGACCGTCTCTCATTTAAGGTTGAGATGCGCAAAAAACCCTCGCCTCTTTCCAACCCACTCTCCGCCGCAGAAGCCACCCTCATTG
>JBBQFQ010000078.1:0-20242 GCA_038322235.1 Chthoniobacterales bacterium | reverse complement strand
CGCCTGAAAAAGGCCGGCACTTCCTGGCTTCCCCAGACCGCTGAATCCATCGCCCAGCTCCGCGTCCTTCGCGCCAATCAACTCTGGACTCACCTCTGGAACTGAACCAAACCGCCTCACCCATTTTTAATCGCACCCGATCGGGTCTTGTCTCCGATATTTCACTTCGCCACTTCCCGGCCTGCCGCTACCTTCCCCGACTATGTCCCTCAATCCCCAGCAAATATTTGCGAACTTTGTCCTCCAGAAGGTCGTCCCCTCGCTCCCCGCCGGCGCGGCCGCGACGAATCTTGAGTGGAACTCCAAGAAATTCCTCGGGCAAGTGCCGGGGGAGACCCTCGACGCCGCCACCTATGGCGGGCGCGTGCAGTCCGACCTTGAGCAGTCCCTCGCAGCGAACCCCGGCAACGCGGAACTCACGAACGCGATTGCCACCGTCGCTGAGCGCTTCGGGCTCGCTCCTTCGGCCGCCAATGTCGCGGCGTCGGCGCACGGCGCGTCGGCGCATTCCGGTGGGGGCGCCCCGGCCGGTGACCTCGCCAGCGTCGCGGCGGCAGCCCAAGCTGGCGTCGGCGCGGCGGCCAGCGTTGATATCAACGAAGTGCTGAGCGCGAAGGCGGATGCCGCGGGCGAATCACTCGCCTGGGACACGTCCGTGGTCGATCTCCTCAAGCTCATGGGCAAAGAGAGCAGCGTCAGTGCGCGCCGCGGGTTCATGACGGCCCTCGGGCTCGACGCCGGAACGGCCGGGACTGCCGACGGCAACGAGGCTCTTCGCCAGGCGCTCATGGGCGCACTCGCCAGCACGGGCGGCCACTGGCCGGCCGGGCTCGCCTGAGTCCCGGCGGCGGTTAACCACGCTAGCTTTTTCCGGCGTCCCCGTTCGCGGGGACGCCGTTCTGTTTTTCGGGCCAATCGGCCGAAGCACGCGAAATCTCGTGGTCGAGGAAGGAGAACCAGCGATCTTGCGCGCCCGTCGCATGAACGTCTGCCGCTCCCTCGCTGAACTATCCTCGGTCCCCGGTCCGGCCTATCTGGCGGTGGGGGTCTTCGATGGTGTGCATCTCGGCCACCAGGCCGTGATCACCCGAGCGCGGGACGATGCGCGGCGCGAACCCGGCGGGCATGCGGTGGTGGTGACGTTCGACCCGCACCCGATGAAGGTGCTGCGGCCCGGGCCGGCGCCGCGCCTGCTCACCTCGACTGCGCACAAGCTGCGCAAGCTCGAGCGGCTCGGGGTCGAGCACACGCTCATCATTCCCTTCGACCTGGACTTCGCCCGGCAGACGCCGGAGGAATTCATCACCGCCCTCGCCCGGGCTTGCAGTCCGCTGCGCGAGATCTGCGTCGGCTACGACTGGTCGTTCGGTAAGGGGCGGGCTGGAAACGTCGATTCGCTCACGAGCCTCGGGCGGAAGCTCGGATTTGCCTGTGTCGGCCTGCCGCCGGTGCTCGATGCGGCGGGCCAGCAGATCAGCAGCACCCTGCTGCGGGCGCTGATCGAGCGCGGAGAGTTCGGCGCGGCGGCGGAACGTTTCGGCCACGAGTTTACGCTTCTCGGCACGGTCGTTCCCGGCCGCCGGCTCGCGCGCACGCTCGGTTTTCCGACGGCCAATCTCGCCGCCCACAACGAGCAGTTTCCGCCCAACGGCGTGTACGCCGCGGCGGCGTGGATCCACGGGGAACAGCACGATGGCATCCTCAACCTCGGAGTCCGGCCCACGATCCCTGGAGCCGCGGGTGACCGCGTGCTGGAACTGCACGTGTTCGACTTCGACGGTGATCTTTACGGCCTCGACATCGAGGTCGCCTTCCGGCAGTTCCTCCGTCCGGAGCAGCGCTTCGCGTCGCTCGATGAGCTGAAGGCGCAAATCGAACGTGACTGCGCGGAGGCTCGTCACGTTCTGACCTGATCGCATCCGGGGCTTGCTTCGTTCACGCGGCGCTGGCGAGGCGGGTGTGCGTGCGCGTGAATTCCCCGATGCGTTTCATCGCCTCCTTGATCTGCGGCAGCGCCGTGGCGTAGCTGCAGCGAAGGTAGCCTTCTCCACTCGGGCCGAACGCATCGCCGGGGACCGCAGCGACCTGCTTCTCCCTCAGGAGACCCAGGGCAAACTCCCGGCTCGTGAGGCCGGTCGGCCGGATGTCCGGGAAAACGTAAAACGAACCGCGCGGCCGCAGGCAGGGCAGCCCCAACTCATCGAACGCCTGGGCGATGAAGTTGCGCCGGAGTTCGTACTCCCGGCGCATGTGCTCGACATCCGCCGCGCCGTGCCGGAGCGCTTCGAGCGCCGCCTCCTGACTGGTGATCGGAGCGCAGAGAATGCCGTATTGATGGATCTTCATCATCGCCTCGATGATCTCGCCCGGCGCGCAGGCGTAGCCAATCCGGAATCCGGTCATCGCAAAAGCTTTCGAAAAACCGTGGAGGAAGACGGTCCGCTCGCGCATGCCCGGGAGAGACGCGATTGAAACGTGTTCCTGCCCGTCATATGTCAGCTCGCTGTAGATCTCGTCGCTCAAAACGACGAGATTGTGCTGGACGCAGAGATCCGCGATCGCGATCAACTCCGCGCGCGAGAGCGTTGCCCCGGTCGGATTGGTCGGGAAATTCAGCATCAGCGCGCGCGTCCGCGGGGTAATCTTCTCCTTGAGCGCCGCCGCCTGCAGCGCGAAGCCGTCGGCGGCGCTGGTCCGGACCGGAACGGGGACGCCGAACGCCAGCGAGATGCTCGGAGCGTAGGAGACGTAGCACGGCTCATGATAGAGCACTTCATCCCCGGGATTGAGCAGGGCCCGCAGCGCGAGATCGATCGCTTCCGAGACCCCCACCGTCACGAGGACCTCGCTCTGCGCGGCGTAGGCGACATCGAAATGGGTCGCGACGTATTCGGCGATCGCGTCCCGCAGGCGCGGCAGGCCAAAGTTCGAAGTGTAGCCGGTGCGGCCTCGCTCGAGGGAGTAGATCGCCGCTTCCCGGATGTGCCACGGCGTCACGAAATCCGGTTCGCCGATGCCGAGTGAGATGACGTCGCGCATCGTTTGGACCACCTCAAAAAAATCACGGATGCCTGAACGGGGAATGGCCTGGATGTGACGGGCGATGGGGATGGGAGTGCTCACGATGACGACGATGAAACGAAAGCATGCCGAAAAACGCCTCCGGCGAAACCCGCCGCGGGCGCTCTCCGTCAGTAGGCGGACTTCGGCGGCTTGATCAGGTGGATGACCGTTCGCAGGATGATCGCGATCTCCAGCGAAAGCCGCCAGTTCTCGAGGTACTCGATGTCCGACATCACGCGATTCGCGATGTCGCGGGTGTCGCGCGCCTCGCCGCGGAAGCCGCGGACCTGGGCGAGACCGGTGATGCCTGGCTTCACGAAAGTGCGGACTTGATAGTGCGCGAGCTGCTGCGCGAACTGCTGGTTGTGCTCGATCAAATGGGGCCGGGGCCCGACGAGACTCATATCCCCCCGGAGCACGTTCCAAAACTGCGGCAGCTCATCGATGCTCCACTTCCGGAAAAAGCGGGCGGCGGGATAAACCCGGTCGTCGTTAGAGGTCGCCTGCTTAGCCGTCTCACCGTGGTCCAGCCGCATCGTGCGAAACTTCAAAATGCTGAACTGGCGGTTCTGATAACCGGCGCGGACCTGGCGGTGGAAAAGCGGTCCAGGCGACTGCAATCGCTGGAAGATCCAGACGACGACGGCGGCAGGCGGCAGGATGAAAAGGATGACGGGGAGCGAAAAGGCGATGTCGATCGCGCGTTTGACGAAGAGGTTCACTGGGTTTTCGAGCGGCTCCTCCCGCATCGCGATGAGGCGGACTCCGCCATCGTCGATGAACGCCAGCGGTCTCCCCCAGACCTGTTCCACATCGCTCACCGTGAGCAGGCGCAGCCCGAGGCGCTCGCAGGTCCCCATCAACGCGAGGTGCCGCGCCAGTCCGCCCTCGCCATCCGGCAAACCCGTCCGGATGACCTGCGTGATGCCATGTTCGGTGGCAAGCCGCTCGAGATCCTCGATCATTCCGAGGACGGGATAGTGAACGCCCTCGCCGATGGGCTCCTGGAAAACCGTGTCGGTCGGCCGGATCGCCGGCTGCGCGGTTGGCTCCGCGGCGCCGTCGAGGGCGAGACCGACCACCTCAACGCCAAAGAACGCTTTGCGATCGAGCCAGCCGCGCAGCATTTCCGCGCGGGGAACCCGTCCGACGAGCAACGTGCGATCGCGCCGCCGTCCGCCGAAGAGACGCCCGGCGAGGACGCCGGGCAGCCCGGCGCCGGAGGCCACGAGCGTGGCGTAGAGGAGCGGCAGAAACGTGAGGAGGAAGAAGCGGGACAGCCCCCGATCCTTTGCGAAGACGAGGAAGATGAGGATGGGAAGCGCCGCGTAGCTCATCTGGCGGAGGCTGCGAAGATGGAGACGCACGAATTGATCGCGGAACGGATCTTCGCGATTGCCCCGGAGAAGCGCTTCCACCACGAGGCCAGCGAGCACGAGGAGCCAGTATAAAAGGTACCTCTCGCCGGAGACGAGGCCGCCCGAGTAGTAGGCGCCGATCACGACGACGAGCAGCCAGAACAAACCGCTCACGCAGACGACCTGCCCGATCGTCATCAGCGCATTGAAACCGCTCGCGCGCTGGGAGATCATGAAGAGAGGTACATCGTCCGGGCCGCCGGATCGGCGGGACGGATCGACGTTGCATCGCGGCTCCCCAACGTCAACGGCGCCGCCAATTTCGCAATTCCGTCCTGACCAACCGCGGAAGGCGTGCTAACGCGAATGATTCCTCCTTGATCGTGCCTGCCCCCGTCTCCGACTACCGTTACATCGAGGCTGATCCGTGCTGCAATCATGCGTATCTCGAGCCGCTCGTGCTCCGGGTTCTCCGCGCCGCCGGGGCGCGCACCGTCTTTGACCTCGGTTGCGGAAATGGAGCCCTCGTCCGCGGGCTGACGAAGGCGGGCTTCGCGGTCGTCGGGTGTGACCTGAGCGAATCCGGCATTCGCATCGCCCGCGAGGCGGATCCGGCGGGTGAATACCATGTGCTCGGCGCCGGAGAGGATCCCGCCGGCGCTCTCGGGGGACGTCAGTTCGATGCCGTGGTCAGCTGCGAAGTCATCGAGCACCTCGCGCTGCCCCGCGCGATCCCGCGGTTTGCCCACCAACTGCTTGCGCCGGGAGGGTCGCTCGTCGTCACGACGCCCTACCACGGTTATCTCAAAAACCTGGCCATCTGCATCGCTGGCAAGTGGGACTTCCATCACACGACCCTGTGGGACGCCGGTCACGTCCGGTTTTTCTCCCGCGCCACGCTCGGAGCGTTGATGCGCGAGGAAGGCTTCGTTGAGAAAACGTTTTTGGGCGCCGGGCGGATCCGGAGCCTGTGGAAGAGCATGGTCGTCGAGTTCGTCCGCCCGCCGCTGGCGTCCGTATGAAAAAGCGATGGCGCGGCCGGGCGGTTCCCTCTTGAGTGCATCTTTTCGTGCCTCTCCCGACCTCCCATGATGCAGCCGGTCCCGGCGCCGCGACCGTCCGCCGGCGGGCGCGCCACCGCGGTGGCTTGGTGGCCGCCGCCGCGTGCCTGCCGCTGCTGGCGGTCACGCTCGGGGGAGGGCAGGCTCCTTGGGCGGCGGGCGCGGTGCTGCTCGTGCTCGGCGAACTGCTGCTTTTCGCGCCGCCAAGCGGGGCGCTGGGAAGGCGGCTCAGTTTCGTTCTGGGCGGGCTCGCGCTGCTGCCGGCGCTCACCTTCCTGCCGGCGGATTGGTTCGGTCCGATCGGATGGCGCGACTACCTTCAAAACGAGCTTGGGCTCATCCTGTCGCTCAAGCTGACGCCGCAGCCGTGGCTCACGTTGGACGCCTGGATCCTCCTCCTCGCCGGGCTCGCCTGGACCTGGTGGCTCCTCGCGATTCGCTGGACGGGCGTGGAGCGGGCGCGGCTCGCACGCTGGATGGCGCTCGGCGTCGCGTTGCTTGCCCTGGTCTGCCTGATCTTCCGGATCGCCGGATTCGCCCCCGAGATGTGGGAGGCCGAGCGGCGCTTTGGCCCCTTCGCGAACCGCAACCAGACCGCGAATTTCTTTGCACTCGGCTCGCTCCTGCTGCTCGCCCGGGCGCATCTCGATTTTCGCCGACGGCCCGATCCATGGATGGGGCTCGCCTGGCTGGGCGGCTGGACGATCGTGGCGGCCGCGGTGTTCACGAGCTACTCCCGGGCGGGGGTGCTGCTACTTTTCGGCGGGGCGGCGGCCTATCTCGGCGGAGTCGCGTGGCTGGGCGTGAAACAGTCGCGGCATCTCGAGTCCGACGAAGATGATGAAGCGGACGTGGCCGAGGATGAACCCGCGGTTGCGCCGGATCTCGAAGCGGCGGCGACGCGCGAGCGCACGGTCCGCACGCTCGCCTTTGGCGCCTCGCTCATGCTGCTGCTCGCGGCCGCCTTTCTCTCCTTTGGTGGCGGGACGCTCGAACGGTTCCGCGCCACGAAGGATCCGCGCGGCGCCGTCGACGACGGTCTGGGCTTTCGTCTGCAACTTCAGGCCGATGCACTCGACCTCGGTTCTGCCTCCGCCTGGCCGGGAATTGGGTTGGGGAACGTGGGGGATCTGCTTTCCCAGACCCGCACCCGCACCCGGCTCCCCTCCCGGGCGATCCATCCGGAAAGCGATTGGGTTTGGATGCGGGTGGAAATGGGTTGGGCCGCGGTGGCGCTCGCGGCGGCCGGAATCGCCTTCCTCGTCTGGCGCATCCTCCCGCTCCGGCGCGGTGGGGTGGAGCCCGTGCGACTCGCGGGTTTGATCGTCCTGGCCGGCTTCGTCGTTCATGGATTCATCGATGTCTCGGGACACCGGCTCGGCACCGCGCTCTGGGCCATCGCCATCGTCTCGCTGGCCGTTCCCCGCGTCGCTCGGTCGGTCGCACCTTGGCACTTTCCATTCCGCCTCGCCGGCGCGGCCTTCGCGGTGATCGGGTTCGTCTGGATGGCGGCCGCGTGGCAGCAGGCCGACTTCCCCGGGAATCTCGGCGCCAGCAACGGCAAGGCGCGGGCGTATGAAGCGGTGCAGCAAGGCGACGTGACCGCCGCCTTGCAGCAGGTCACGCGGGCGCTGCGGTGGGCTCCGCTGGACTATCACGCCTATCAGTTGCGCGCCGAGATCGGCGCGGCGGTGCGGGCGGACGTGGTCGCCGTGGCGGACGATTTCGCCCGGGCCCGCGGTCTCGAGCGGCAGTCGACGATTCCGCCCACCCGGGAGGCGCTCCGTTGGTTGAAATGGCGGCCCGAGCGGGCGGTGGGGGCGCTCGACGAAGCGTGCCGACGTTCCCCCGCGGAGACGGAACTCTTCATCACCCAATTCATGGGCTATGCGATCGAGACGGATGATCCGATCTTCCGACAGGAATTGCGCGCGTGGGCTCGGAACGATCTGACCCGGCTGGTCCCGTATCTCCGGTCGGCCCGACCGGAGGAGGCGCGGGCGGAGATCGACGACCTTGTCGCCCGCGATCCCGCGCTGCGGACGGCCTCGGCGTCCCAACTCCCGCGGCTGCTTCTCGCGTGGGCCGCGAGCGGAGACGCCGCCGCCCTCGCGACCGCCTTCGAACAACATCCGGAATGGCAGGGCGTGGCTTGGGACGCGTGGGCTCTCGCCACCGCCCGCGCAGGCAGCCCGGAACGCGCCTGCCAGCTGGCGCTGCGGTTTGCCCCGCCGCCCGCGCTGCCCCAGACGTCGAGCGAGGAGTCCATCATCACGCTCGAGCGCGATCTGATGCGCCACCCCGACGATCTGGTGAAGGCTTATGAACTTGCGCACGCACTGATGAAGGCGGGACGCACGGCGGAGGCGGCCACCACGCTCGCGCGCGTCACGAGTCAGCCCCGTGTGCCGGCCTTCCTGCACTACGTCGAAGCCGCCGCCCGCACGAAGCAGGGTGAATTCGACCGCGCTTGGGAATGCTGGCAGCGATATCTCCGGGCGTCGCGTGGAATCTGATCGACCATCCATCCCGGGAGTGTCGCCAAGCGTTGCGCTGCTCGGACTCGCGTTCCTCTGGGGCGCCGCGATCTGGCAGTGGCGGATCGAATGGAATTTCAATCCGCTGTACTCTTACGGCTGGACGGTCCCGCCATTGATCGCGTATTTGGCCTGGCGCGAATCCGAGTTTCTGCCCGCGCCGTCGCGCGCCGGACCGGGCGCTGGCGTGATCGGGCTGCTCCTCGCCGCGGGCCTGCTGCCGCTCCGGCTCCTGCTCGAGGCGAACCCCGACTGGCGCCTGCTCCCGATCACCCTCGGGGTCATCGTTGCCGGTGTCACCCTCGTCTTCGTCCATCGTGCGGGCGGCTGGCCTTGGACCCGGGCATTTCTGCCGATCGCCGGCCTTGTCCTCCTCGCGATCCCCTGGACGCAACAGACGGAATACCTCGTCATTCAGCGGCTCACGCGAGTCCTGACGAATGCGACGGTCGAGCTCCTTAATTTCGGCGGGATTCCCGCCGTGCAACGTGGGAACGTCATCGAGGTGCCTTCCGGCCTCGTGGGGGTCGACGAAGCGTGCAGCGGTATTCGGTCGTTGCAGGCGACGCTCATGCTCGCCGGTTTCCTAGGTCAGTTTCTCCGCTTGCGGCTCGCCCACCGGCTCCTGCTCTTTCCGGTCGGGCTCTGCGTGGCCTCCGTCACAAACCTCGCCCGGACGCTCTTCCTAGCCGCCGTCGCCGCCGGCACGGGGAAGATCGAGCGGTGGCATGATCCCGCCGGCTTCATGGTGCTCGGAGTCTGCTTTGCGGTGATGTGGGGCATCGGGTCGCGGTGGCGTGGACCAGACGCCGTGCCGTCACGCGTTCCCTGGCGTTTCGCTCCCGCCCGCTGGGGCGTGGCCCTCGCCCTCTGGGTCGTCTTCGTGGAAGGCTCAAATGCCGCGTGGTACTCGTGGCATGAGCGCGAGCGCGGACTGCGCTCGATTGCCCCGTGGAAATTCGACTGGCCGGTGGGCGCGATGGATTACGAGGAAATCAAGATCCCGGAAGACGAGCGGATCGTCCTCCGAGCGGACGAGCAACGCGTCGCCCGCTGGCGGGAACCGGACGGCGCCCGCCTGACGGCCTTTTTCGTTCGCTGGGAGGCGAGCCGCGCGGCGGCCCAACTGGCGCACAACCACAACCCGCAGGTCTGCTACACCGCAAACGGTCACGAGTTCGCCGGCGCGCGGGGAATCGTGCAGATCGACGCCCCGCAACTCGGCCGGACGCTGCCGTTTGCGGTCTACCTTTTCGCGGTCGCCGACCGGCCGCTTTTCGTCTTTCGCTGTCTCGACGAGGATGGCGCGGTTCCGGGAGCCGCGCCGCGGGGAGCCGACTACGGCATTGGCGCCCGTCTCCTCGCCGCCCGGGAAGGCCGAAGAAATCTCGGTCAGCGCAGTCTTGAGCTGGCCATTTCCGCGCCGTCGCTCGATCTTGCGCTGGCCGTGGCCGCGGCGCGCCAGACCCTCGCAGCCCGGATTGTGGCAGGAAATTAACCTCACCGAACGCTTCAGACCTGTAGTCTTTGTCCGACCATGAATGCTCCCGTGAATTCCGCTCGCTCCGCCATTGGCATCGATTTCGGCGGCACCACCGTGAAGATCGGACTGGTCACGGACGGGAAGATCGTCGACCGCCGGCCGCCGCTCCCCACGCAGTCGTTCAGTGGCGCCGCTCCGCTCATCGACGCGATGGTTCAGGACGTCGAGGCTCTGCGAAACTCCCATCCGCAAACTCCGCTGGTGGCCGTCGGGGTCGGCATGCCTGGTCTCGTCGACCGGGAGGGTGGCATCGTTCACGGACTTACGAACGTGCGTGGCTGGACCGACATTCCCCTGCGCGATCTGCTGACCCAGCGCACGCAGCTGCCGGCCGAATTGGAGAACGATGCGAAGGCCATGACGTACGCGGAATGGCGTCACGGCGCGGCGAAGGGTCGGCGCAACGTGGTCTGCGTAACGCTCGGCACCGGCGTGGGTGGCGGACTGATTCTGGATGGCCGGCTCTACCGCGGCACGCAGGGCGGAGCGGGGGAGATCGGCCAGATGGGCATCGACGCCCACGGCCGGCCCGGGAATTTCGGCAACCTCGGGGCGCTCGAAAAATACGCCGGGAATCGGCAGATCGGCGAACGGGCGATCGAGCTCTACGCGGCCGCCGGGAAACCCGCGCCAGCGGGCGAGATGTCTCCGCTCGCGCTGCAGAAGGCAGCGCACGCGGGTGATGAAATCGCCCTCGCGCTCTGGCAGGAGATCGGCGGGCAGATCGGCTTTCAACTCGCGAACATCGTGTGGCTCCTGAATCCGGATGCGATCGTGATCGGTGGCGGCGTGGCCAAGGCGGGCGATCTCGTTTTCGGTCCGATCAAGGCGGAGATCCAGCGTCGCTGCAGCGACGTTCTCTGGGAGAATCTGGCCATCGTCCCGGCGTTGCTCGGCAGCGATGCCGGCCTCATCGGTGCCGCGACGCTCGCGCTCGACGCCGTCGGGTCGAAATAGCGCCTACTTCGCGGCGCGGAATTCCCCCGCGCGCTTTCGCACAAGCTCGAGAAAGGCCGCGGGAACGGCGGGCAGGCGGCCGGCCCAAAACGCCGCGACGACGAGCGGGCTGAACCCCGGAAGCGGAATGTGGCGCAGACCGCGGCGGGGTGGCGCTCCCGGCACGGCCACCGCCAGACCGAGCCCAAAGCCCTCGGCCACGTACGTCTCCACGAGATCCGCGGCCGTCACTTCGATCGATGCCTCCCAGGTCCAGCCGAGCTGGCGCAGACCCTCGCGGAAGATGCGCACGAGGGCCTCGTGGGCCGGAAGCGAGACGAGCGGCTGGGCGATGCGTTCGCCCCGCGCGAGCAGTGATTTGAGCGACTTCACCGGGGAATCCTCGCGGGCAAGCAGCACCAGCGGCAGGCGGGCGAGCACGAGCGTCTCGAGTCCGGCGGCCGGCGCCCCCTCTGCTTCCGTGATGGCGAGATCGATTTCACCGCGCTGGAGCAGCGGCTCCGCGAGCGCCTGATTCGCTTCCCGGAGCGAGAGCACGAGGCCCGGGAAGGCCTCCCGCAGGAGCCGCAGCAGCGGCGGCACGTGATCGCGCAACACCTCCGCACTCGCGGCGAGGCGGAGGCGGTTGCTGGTCTTTCCGCGCAACTCGCCCCCCACCTCGTGGAGATTCGAAAAAAACGGGGCGATGAACGAGAAAAGCTTTTCGCCATGCGGCGTGAGCTGAAACGGGCGCCGGTGAAAAAGCTTTCCGCCGATCGATTCCTCGAGCTTCAGAATCTGGCCGCTTACGGCGGGCTGCTGGATCCCGTAGGGCATGCGCCGGACCGCCTCGCTGATCCCGCCGTGGCGGGCGACATAGTAAAAGAGCTCGAGGTGATGAACATTCATGGCGGATTGATGGAACCGATGTCTGACGGACGAATATCAATATCGTCGACGGGAGCAAGCGCGGGATGCTCCGGGCATGATCGCCTTCCTCCGCAACGCCGCCCTGTCCCTGCTGGCTCTCGCGGCTCTCACGTTCGCCTCGTTTCTGTTCGCGCGACTCGACGCCCTTCAGCGTTCGATGGGCCGTCCGCCGGCCACCTCCCAACCCGAGGGCCGCGTGCTACTCGCCGAGGAATGGGCCCGGGCAAACGCCCTTCCGGGGCACTGACTCAGCGACCCGCCGCCGTCGCCGCCAGCGCGTCGTCGATCGCGGCGAGGGCCTCGTCGATGTCGGCCTCCCGATGCGCCCCACACAGGAACCAGTTGTGGTGGGGATGAAGGAACACGCCGCGGGCGCAGGCTTCCCGGGCGAAGCGCTGGCTGAGAAAAAAATCCGACTCGGCCGCGAAGGTCGCAAAGGGCATGGAATCGTGACCCGTGTAGCGAACCGGCAGACCGTGCTTCGCGGCGCGCGCGATGAAGCCCTCCCGGAAACGGGCGCCGATCCGCGCGATATGTCCGACGACATCATCCCGGGCGGCGATCTCCAGCACCTTCAATGAAGCGGCCATGGGGACGGCGGAGCTCCAGTAGCTGCCCGTCAGAAAGACCCGGGCCGCGGAGCGCTTCAAGGCGGCGCTTCCGAGCGCCGCTGAAATGGGGTGGCCGTTTCCGAGCGCTTTGCAGAAGCAGGTGAGATCGGGGGTGAAACCGAGCAGACGGTGCGAGCCGCCGTGGTGGAGCCGGAATCCCGACCTGACGTCATCGAGAATGAAGACAATCCCCTCCCGGCGGCACGCGGCCTCGATCTCGGCGAAGAACCCCGGCGCGGGCATGACCGAGTCGCCGAAGCTCGGGTGATGGAAGGCGGTGGTGATGAGCGCCGCGATCCGGCCCCGGTGGGAACGGAGCAGATCGTGGAACGCGTTGAGGTCATTCCACGGGAAGCTGTGCACGTGCGTGCGATCCTCCTCGATCCAGCCGCCATGGCTGGGCGAGCACCACGGATGGGTGCCGTGATAGGCCCCCGCGATCTTCAGGACCTTTGGGCGGCCCGTGTGCTCGCGCGCGACCTGCACCGCCCACGTGGTGACGTCCGCCCCATTTTTCGCGAAGACACACCAGGAGGCAAAATCCACGAGCGCCACGAGCCGCTCCGCGAGTTCGACCATGCGGGCGGTGGGGTGGTTGAACGCGTTTCCATCCCGCGCCTGCCGGGCGGCCGCCTCCTCCACTTCGGGATGATTGCCGCCGAGAAGATTGACGCCGTAGGCGCAGAGAAAGTCGATGAACTCGTTTCCGTCGACATCCCGATAGCGGCAGCCGGACGCGCTCTCCGCGAAGTAAGGTGAAGCGCCGGGCATGGTCAGCGCGGGGCTCACGTGGCCGTAGATGCCGCCTGGAATCACCTCGGTCGCCCGCGCGAAGAGCGTGGCGGATTGGCGGTAGGTGGTTTCGTTCATGAGCGGGTACGCGCGGCGCGGCCAAGATACGCGTCCACCCGCTGGAGCAAGGCATCGAAGCCGTCCGCGAGTGGCAGCAAGCCCTCGACCACCACCCGGCCAAGGCCGACTTCGGCCTGGGAGTCCGCCTCGCCGGCCAGCGAGGCCAGCGCGCTGCCGAGATCCCGGACGCTGATGCGCGCCGAGGGCGGATCGGTCGGCGCTCCCGGACCGGTGACGACTCCTTCCGCGGTCACCCGCACCCACGCCTCGAATCCGGCGGGCGGGACCGAAAGGAGCACGAGCCCGGACGGCGTGGAGCGGAGGATCCGCCGGGCGATCTCGTCGTGCGCGGTCACGAGTGGGAGCGCCCGCATCGCCACGCCAAAGGCGAGGCGCGCGTGCCGCTCGCGTGGGACATCGCTCGCCGCGGCCGGCTGCAGCACCGCGGACATCCGCTTCGCCATCCGGGCAAACCGGATGATCGCGCCGATCCGCCAGAATCCGCTCGTCGGCAGCGGCGGCACGCCGGGTCGCTCCTGAAAGAGCGCGTTGAGCGCCGCCGCATTCCGGAATTGCAGCCGGGCCGCTCCCGGGCCGGGCGTTTCCGTGACTTCGACGGCGCCCGCACGGGCCCGGACAGTCGCGCGCAGGTCATCGCGCACGCGCAGTTCGAGGGCGAAATCCGACTCCACAATGGCGCACGCTCCGGGATCGCGCTCCGCGATCAGGTCGGTCAACGCCGGCAGCACGGCACGCAGATGCAGCGTGGCCAGGAGTTCGGCGCGCTCCATCTTTCAGACCGCGGCCGAGTGTACGTCCGCCCCGACCGGAACAGGTGCAACGCCGCGACTCGCAATTCGCGCGACGGCATCCAGCACGCCATTCGGATGCTGCGCCGGTCGCGCGGCCAGCATCGCCTTCCGCTTCCGGTCGTATTCTTCGCGCTCGCTCCCATCGAGCCAGCCGGCGAGGACGCGCGGAAGTTCCCCCGCGGTCTGCACGCGGGTCGAAAATCCCCGCCGCGCCGCGAAACGCAGGGTGATCCGCTCCTGCGGCATGAAGCCGCCGAGGCCGTTGAAAATGATCGGGCAGCCGCTCTGAACCGCCTCGCTGGTGCTGCCCGTGCCTGGGCGGACGACGATCGCATCAGCGCACTGGAGGAACCGCGCCATGTGGGCGCTGTCGGCGTAGGGGAGCGGCCGCACCGTGAAGCCGGGGTTTGCCCGCGCCCAGTCCTTTACCTCGTCGAATGTTTCGGTCCGCCGGCCGCACAACGCGATGACCTGCAGGCGGGATTGCAGTGACGCGCCGAGCCCGTTCCGGAGGGCGGTCAGGAAGGCGAGGTGATTGTTGGCGCCGTGTTCTCCGGTCGAGAGCAGCAGCGTGAACTTCCCTGGATCGAGCGCCAGATTCGCCGAGAGGAAATGGTCGATCGACGCCGGGCTCATGGGCTCGGCGAAGAACGCCGGATGCAGCATGAATCCACCCACGACCGCGCGATCGGGTGGCATCCCGAGTTCGAGCGCGCGCTGCCGGGTCTCCTCGACCGCCCCGATGAAGAGGTCGGCCTGCGGGTTGACCCAATGCCGGCTGAACCCGAACTTTCCGAAGAGCTCACCGCAATAAGTCACGCAACGGACGCCGGGAAGATGCTCACGGGCGATTTCGAAAAAGGCGTGATTCGTGAAGCCATGCACCGAAAGGATTACATCGGGCGGATGCTCATCGAGCACGCGGCGGAAGCGTTCTTTGCCGAAGATCTGGACCGGATGCCGGCAGGGCGCTGCGATCTCGAGGACGTTGAAGTAGACGTTATGCAACGCCGGATAGACGCGCTGGATCCAATTGTACGCCCGCACGCCGAAGGCGAGGAGATCGTTCGTGCTCTCGAGCGCCTTGTGCATGCGCATCTCCAGCCGGCGGGGTTCCTCGACCTGAGACCATTCGATGAACGAGCGCGCCCGCATGTTGTGCCCGCCGCCGGTGCTGGAGGTGAGGATGAGGACGCGCATGGGCAGGAAAAGGGAGGAATCGGGGGGCGCGGCGGCAATCATGAAGCGCTTCCCGAGCCGCGCACGAAGTTTTGCGGGACTGGCGGCACGTTCCGAAGACCGGGGATGATGCGGCGCAGGAGGCCGACCAGCGGAAGATCGAGGAGGATCGCCCGCCCGTCCAAGCGATCTGGAGCGAAGGGCGAGGCCAGGAAAAAAAGCGCCAGGAGCGCCATGCTCTGCGGGAAGTGGATCGTCAGGATGAACGAGTTCCCGAGGTGGAAGAGAATCAGGCTGAGACCCCACCCGCGGTGGAGCGCCGGCCGGAACGCAGCGACGAAGGCCATCGTCTGGAGGTAGATGACGGCGGGAAGGAGCGGCCCGCTCAGCCAGGGATGGTCGATCATCCAGCCCCCGACGAGGCTGGTCGAGCCGGTTTCGAGCAGGCGTTCCGCGATCACCCGGGCGAATCCATCCGGCTGCCAGGGGTTCGCCTGGCCGCTGAAAAGCTCGTACATTCCGCCCCCGAGTTTGGCGAGGCCCGACATGGTGTACGTGAGGAGCAGCAGCGCCTGGGTCGCACTGAAGACGACCAGCGTCGAGGTGCGGGTGACCCGGGAGGCCTCTGGCCGAAGCCAGCCCGCCGGCAGGAAGACGAGCGCGAGCGCGGCGAGGACCGCGAGATGCAGGCTGTGACCGATCTTGCCTTCGGAGTTTCTAAGCGCGACGAACTCAAGCAGACCCAGAAAGACGGCCAGACGGACGGCCCGGGAAGCCGGGGCGAAGGCCCCGGCGACCGCCGACGCGAGGAACCAGGCGAGAATCAACTTCAGACCCACCTCCTGTCCGACGCCGTCGACCCACGCGACCGGCCAGAGAAGTTCCAGCTCGCGCGAACGGGAGAGTCCCGCGAAATCCGGTACGTTGAGGGCGGCGAGATAAAGCAAGAACGCGTAGAACCCCCGGATCAGCGTCTGGGTTCGAATAAATTGCGCGGTCGACCCCTTGGGAGACCCGGGCGAACCGGTTCCCGCGAGCATTCGGCGCAGTCGGCGGAGAATCGTCATCGGCCCGGAGCGGGTGGCGGGGTCGCGATTTCCTGACGGATCGACATCACGACCTCCCGTTCGAGCGCGGCATCGCCGCGCTTCCAGCGTTCCAGCGGATCGTAGCGCAGGCGGACGCATTCCAGCGCGAACGAGGGGGGCAGGGTCAGGCGCTGCTCGAGCAATTTCCACGCGGTCTCCCGGTCCGCGAAGCCGGTGGGGCTTTCGTGCGCGCGTCCGATGCGTTGGATCAGGTCCCGCACGGTCGTGGAGCGGGGGCTTTGCACCGCGCCGTCGATGTCGATGATCGAGCGGGGAGGATCGAATTTCCGGTCCCCCCACGCCGAGACGCGCAACTCGTAGGCGGTGACGTCCTGCGGGACGAGGGAAAAGAGGAACCATGACGCGAAGGGAAAGATTTCCGCGCGTTGCGCCCCACTCACCAGGCCGAGGGCGAACACCGCGCCGAGGAGCACGGCGAGCCGGGTCTGCAATTGGCGGAATTTTTTCACGGTGCGGGCGGGGGATCGCGGGTATTCATAGCCGCGATGGCCCGGATTCTCTACGCCGTGATGGGAAACACGCACGGGCATATCATGCGGGCGCTCGCGCTCGCCACCCGCCTCGCCCCGGAGCACGAGTTCCATTTCGTGGGCGGCGGCCGGGTCCCGGAGGACCTGGCCGGGCGCTTTCCCTGCCTCGAGATTCCCGTGCTCCGCACCGCCGCGCATCACAAGGGCCGGGTCTCTATCCTGCGGGCGGCCGGCCAGATCGGCGCGCGCGGGCTCGAAATCCCCGCCGTCACGCGGCAGATTCGCGACCTCATCGAACGCTGGCAGCCGGAGCTCGCCCTGATCGACCGCGAGTTCTTCACCCCCTTCGCCTGCGCCCGTGCGGGACTGTCCGCGGTCTCCATCGACCATTCCCACCTGCTCGTGGCCTGTCGCTACGAGGTGCCGGCCGTGCAGCGGGTCTCGCACCTTCTCGCTTATGCGACGGATCGCGCGCTCTTTGATCGGGTTCCGCGCAGCTTGATCGTCTCGTTTTACCATCCGCCGCTCCGGCCAGGTCGGAACGATGAGATGCTGCCCCCGGTGCTCCGTCCCGTCGTGGGCGAGTTCTCTTCCCGTGAGGGAGACGCCATCCTGTGTTACCAGACGAGTGCGACCTCGCGACGCTTGCTCGACGCGCTGCGCGCGCAGCCCAGGCCGGTCATCGCTTACGGATTCGGTCATGACCGGGAGGAGCGGGATGGCAATGTCACCTTCCGGGCCTTCGACGACCGCCGGATCCTCGAGGATCTCAGTGGGTGCGCGTACGCCGTCATCAACGGCGGGCACAACCTGCTCTGTGAGGCCCTTTATTATGGCAAGCCCATCCTCTGCCGCCCCGTCCCGATGCTCTTCGAGCAGTGGCTGAACGCCCACCACGTGCGGACTCTCGGCTACGGTGACTTCACCACGGAGCCGGCCCCCGGCGCCGTGGTGCTTGCAGGATTCGAATCCCGGCTCAACGACTTCCGCCCGAGGATACCCGGGACGAAGATCGACGGAACCGCCCAAGTCGTCGCGCGTCTGCGCCAGATCATTGGCGCCGGAACGCGCAGGGTATGACGTGGGTTCTCGAGCGGCGGCTCGACACGCCCCGCGGCCGGTGGACAGTGTTGGGATGAGTACAAAAGAGCTGACGGTGGGCGATCCGGCTCCGGAGTTTTCCGCTCTGGCGGTCGGGGGAGAATACGGGCGGGAGGGGAAACAGGTTTCGCTCGCGGATCTCGCCGGCAGAAATGTCGTCCTCTACTTTTACCCGAAGGACGATACGCCCGGCTGCACGAAGCAGGCGTGCGGCTTGCGCGACAGCTGGGGAGAGCTGGGCCGGAAGGCAGCCGTCCTCGGCGTGAGCGTCGATCCCGCCAAAAGCCATCTGAAGTTCATCGACAAGTTTGAGCTGCCCTTTCCGCTGCTCGTCGATGCCGAAAAAAGGATCGTCGAAGCCTATCAGGTCTGGGTGGAAAAGAGCATGTACGGCAAGGCCTACATGGGAACCGAGCGATCGACCTTCGTGATCGACGGCCAAGGCCGCTTGAGCGCGATCCTTCGGAAGGTGAAGCCTGAGGAACACGCCGATCTGCTCCTTCAGGCCCTGGCTTGATCGCCGCTCAGGATTGAACGCTGCCGCTCCGACTTGTCCAACCAGCCATGAAATCGAAGACCCTGCTTGAGCAATTCGAACGTCTGGAGCGCCTGATCGAGCGCCTGCCCGAAGGCCTGCAGAAGCCCATCCTGCACGAGATCGTTCCGCTCAAGGAACTCTTCCTGCGCCAGCGCGCTCCGCGCCTGGTCCTGGCGGGCGATCCGGCCGTGGACGCCACGGCGCTCTTCGCCGCGCTCTTCAATGCGCCCCTGGACTCGGATGCGGCTGCCCCGCGGGGCTGGCACGAGATTTCCCGCGCCGGACGGGGTTCAGTTCGCGTGCTGGACGCGCGTCCTCCCGGTCAAGAGCCGGGCCTCGGAGACGACGCGCAGGTCGCGCTCTCCGCGGAGGCCCCGGACGTGATCATTTTTCTTCAAGGTGCCGCGACCGCGAGTGCCGCGGAGATCGATGCAGTGGGTGTCATCGCCCAATGCATCGAGGACCGGCACGGAAAACGACCCACGCTCGTGGGTCTCGTCGTCTCGGGAACCGCGGAGAACCCGGCCCCGGTGGAGCTCGATGCCGCGCGGCGCGGGCTGGAATTGCGGCTCGCTGGCCGGCCCGATGTCGGGGGCCATCTCGCGCCCACGCTGGCCATCGCCACAGCGGTGCGCTTCCGGCCGGATGGTACCATCGACGAAGGAACCGACCGGCGGGTCGGCGTGAATGAGCTGGCCGACCTCCTCGTCACCGAGTTGCCGAACGAGGCGAAACTTGACATGGCCCGAAGCACCGGCGCGAAGCACGGTCAGGGCGAGATTGCGCGGATCCTGGTGAAATCCGTCACCGCCGCGTCGGGTGCGATCGGCGCCCAGCCAATTCCGCTGGCTGACCTGCCTTTTCTGCTCGCGCTGCAGGTGATGATGGTCAGCGGGATCCTCTACATCAGCGGCCGGGAAACGAGCATGAAGCTGGGCGCGGAATTTCTCGGTTCGCTCGGCCTGAGTTTTGGGGCGGGCTTCGCCCTCCGCGAGCTGGCCCGCTCGCTCGTGAAAGTTTTCCCCGGGTGGGGGAATGCGATCAGTGGAGTCGTGGCCGCCGGTGGCACCTATGCCCTCGGCCGCACGGCGATCGCATATTTCGTCGAAGGCGTCTCGCTCGCCGAGGCGAAGAAACTCTTCCGACGTCAGCGCAAGGAAGGCAGCCGCGCCCTCCTGCGGTCGAACGAAGCTGTCCGGGGAGCGACCCGCGCCAAATAGCGGGTCGGATCCTCGAGCCAGCCCGCGAGCGCTGCCGCGCTTCTGGCTTTCCAATCACCCGCCCGTTCGCTACAACGGGTCCATGAGCACGATCCTCCGGGGTTTCCGTCTCTCCGTCCTGACCCTCAGCGCTTCGGTGCTGGTCGCAGCGGCGTCGGGCGTCACCCTGACGTTCGACAATCTGCCCAATCTCCCCGCCACCGATGGGTCGGTGGACCTGTTTTCCGCCAATGGCGGCAGCATGAGCTACGGCGGCGTGACGTTTCTCACGGGCGTCAGCGTCGTGGGATCAGCCTATCGGGTCGATCCCGTCAGCGGTCCTACTTTTGGCATTCCGCACAGCGGCAGTTTTTTCCTCTCCAACAACGCTTCGGACGCGACGAACGGCGATCACGTCATGCTCTCGACCAATCTCGTCCTCACGGGCGCCTGGTTTGGCCAGAATGAATATTACGGGTTCGGCGGCGGGGCGGACCAGATCACGATCTTCGCGCTCAATGGCGCCACGATCCTCGGATCGGTCACGTTCAATCTGCCCGACGTGATTCCGGGCCAGCCCGATCCGCTAAGCTTCGTGGACACGAGCGCCTTTCTCAGTCTCAACGGCATCACCGGATACCAGATCGATCGACGAAATCCGAATCCCGTGAATCCCACCGGCGCGAACTGGGTCGCGGACGACTTCCAGTTTCAGGCCGTGCCCGAACCGGGCTCCCTCGCGCTCCTGCTTGCGGCCGGACTGGGACTCGCGGTCGCGCTGCGCCGGAGTGGACCACAGAGGCGAATGGCACTAAGATAAGCGGGTTTTGGGACGAATTCTGGTGGTGAAAGCTGGGTTGGTAAAATTTGTGATAAAACGATAGGCAAGCGGATGGGAGGGAATGTGTTATGCTCTGTTTAATGCATGGCTAACGGCACCCCC
>JBBQFQ010000077.1:0-21156 GCA_038322235.1 Chthoniobacterales bacterium | reverse complement strand
GGCGGTCAAACGTCGACCAAAGGCTTTCAGCCTCCTCACCAAGCCGCGCCACAAAATGGGCAACGTTTCCCGCCGCAAGCGCCCAAAGTCCACCACCGCGAGAAAATCATCCTAAACCGCCCTTATCTTAGTGCCATTCGGCCCTGGGCCTTGAGCTGCCGCTGGATTTGGCGAACGTCTTCAAATTCCCCGGGTGGCTCAGCTTGGGAAGACCAGCCTGGGTTGAAGGTCAGGCTGTTTCGCTCAAACATGCCCTGAAACAGCCCGATGGTCGTTTCCCCGCTGCGGAGGATCAGCCAGTTTTGACCGTTCCCCATCACTCGCGCGAACCCCAGCTTTTCGTAAAAGGCGCGGGAGGCCGTGAGGTCTTTGACGGCGAGACTGAGGGAGAAGGCTCCGAGGTGCATTTTTTGGTTTTCTTTGGTGGGGGTTCCGGTCTTTTCTCATCGGAATCAGGCCCCAAAGCTTTACAGATCTTGCGAAAGGAACCGGAAAATCGCGCGGACAAGTCGCTCGCCTACGTGGATCGGCTCAACCGGGCGATCGACCATATCCTCCGCCATCTCGACCAGCCGCTTCCGCTCGTGGTCCTGGCGAAGGTGGCCTGCTTTTCGCCGTTCCATTTCCACCGGATCTTTCGCCTGTTGGTCGGGGAATCGCTCCATGAATTTGTGCAGCGCGTGCGGCTGGAGCGCGCCCTCGCCCTCATGTCCCGAAAAGGCTGGGCGACGCGCCGGCAGCGCTCGCTGACGGAGATCGCCTTTGCCTGCGGATTCGATTCGTCCTCGGACTTCTCCCGCTGCTTCAAGAAACGTTACGGGGTCGCCCCCAGCCGATTCGATATCGGCGCGTTCCGGGAGACCCGCCGCGATGAGTGGCAGAATTCCGCGATCGAGCCGGAGCGCCGCCATCTCCTCGACCGGCTCCGGCCCGGTGCCAACCCGGATGGCTTCGAAGTCCGTCTCCGGCAACTTCGACCCCGGTGTGTCGCGTACCTTCGAGTGCTGGATTCGTTTCGGGAAGGCGCCGCTGCCAGCGCCGTGGGCCGTCTGCTCGAGTGGGCCGAAGCCCGCGGTCTGGCGGACGGGCAGTGGCTTGGTTACATGTGGGACGATCCGGAGATCACTTCGCCGCAATTCTGCCGCTACGACGTGGGCGTGGTCGTCCCGACCGTGACCCCGGGCGGCGAGGTCGGCCGGCATGAGTTTCCGGCGATGCAGGTGGCAGAGCTCGCGCTGCGCGGCGGGATCGATCTCGAGATGCGGGCGCTGGACTGGCTCTTCGGAACTTGGCTGCCGACGAGCGGTTTCGTTCCGACCGGGCAGCCCTCCTTCGAAGCGTGGATCGGCCGCCCCTTCGCTCACGGGACGGAGTACTTCGAGCTCCGCGTGCAGATCCCGATCACGCGTGGTTAGTTAGGAGAGGTCCCGATCCGCACGGCGTCCGTGCGCCGGCGAGGGGCCTCCCCTCCCCGCCGATCGACCTCAGGAAACGGCCCACGCCAGTCCCGGCGGAAGCGCGCAGTCGGCGAAGACGAAGTGCAGCACCCGACGATGCGTTGGAGTGCGCGCCGGCGACGAGGCATGCAGAAGCAGCGGCCGCATCAGGACGGCGTCGCCCTCGTCTGCCTCGCAAACCATGGGGAGCGTCTTCGAAGCGAGCTCGTCCATGGCCGCGCGGGAGAGCACGCCGGCGCGGTGCGATCGAGGCGCGACCCGAAGCGGACCGTTCTCCGACCCGCACGGATCGAGGTGTACCCGGACCGCCAGCATTGACTCCAGAATATCTCGCGGCGGCTGCGCGTAGTCCACTTCGCCTTTCCGGCACCAATCCTCGAAACCGACCGCGGCAACGCGGCCTCGAAAGGGAAATTGGAGATCCTGATGCCACGGAACTTTCCAATTCGTCGCCGCCGTCTTGTTGAAGGCGATCGCCTGAATGGGACAAGCGCGGTCCGAGAAAACTCCCTCTCCGATCAGACGGTCGCGCAAGGTGACCGCCGCGGCGCGAACAGCGTAAATTTCCACCAAGCCGCGCACCCCGGGTCGGGACGCGAACTGGGCCGTCAGCGCCACGCGCAGCGCGGCCAGCATCACGGCCGGAAGGGCCGCCGGGAGAAGCGCATGACCATGCCGATGGAGGGTCGACGCGAGAGCCACGGGCGATGCCATCCTGAATGATTCGGCAGCCATGCGGGCTGGGCGAGACGATTGTATGTCTTCCGGGCCCCGCCGCGGTCCGCGGATATGATTCGCTTTACGGCCTTCGCCCGTTTCTGTTATGCCGCGACTTGCTCGTCCCGGGGCCAACTGGGACGGCGTCGCGAACCGCGCATGAATGCCCTCCACCCCGACCTCGCGACGAGCGAGCGCCTCCACGAGACGGTGCTCGCGTTGCGGGCGGAGTTGGAACGCCGCGAGAGGGAAAAACACGCCACCGTGCAACACGCGCTGACCCTGGCGGGCGACGAAATATCCCAGCTCAAAAAGGCGGTGCTCTGCCTGCGGGCGAAATTGATCGCATCGGCCGCCGAAAAGCAGTGCGCCGTGGAACAGGTCGCCGCGCAGAGCCGGGACGAGATCTCCCAGTTGAAGGGCACCATCGGCGCCATGCGGGACCAGCTGGAGCATGCCCGGGCGGAGAAGATTCACGCCGTCGATCAAGCGGTTGCGGACGGACGCGCGGAAGCCCATCAACTTCAGAGCACCATCGCCGCGATGCGTGAGGAACTCGAAAACGCCCGCGAGGAACGGCAGCGCGCCATCGACGATGCGGTGGGCGACGGGCGAGCGGAGGCACTCCAACTCCAGGGCACGATCAGCGCGATGCGGGCCGAACTCGAGCACCTGCGGGCCGAGGGTCACGCCGCCGTGGAGCGAATCGCGGCCGCCAAGCACGACGAAATCGTTCAGCTCAAGGGCCTGGTAAATGCGCTCCGCGACGAGCTGGAAAAGCAGCACGAAGGCCACCGCGAGGAACAGCAGGATCAGCGCCGCTCCGCGCGCGACGAGCAACACCAACTCCACGAAATGATCCTCGCCCTCCGGCACCAACTCGAGACATCCCATGGTCACTCCTGAACCCAAAGTCCGCCGGAAGCGCGGCGCCGGCGGACGCTCCCTGCTGCACGAACACCGGCGCATGGAGCTGCTCCTCCATATCGCCCGCCAGGTGGCGAGCCTCGACAGCCTCGACGAAATCCTCGGCGCGATCGTCGCCTTCGCCGCCGAGGAAACGAAGGCGGACCGCGGGACGCTTTTCCTCCACGACGACGCGACCGGCGAGCTTTATACCCGCGTCGCCCAGGGAACGGGCTTCCGCGAGATCCGAATGCAGGACGACAGCGGCGTCGGAGGCCACGTCTTCACCAGCGGCAAGGGCCTGATCGTCGATGATCCCTACGCCGACGAACGCTTCAACCGCGAGATCGATGAGGAGACGGGCTACGTGACGAAGAACCTCGTTTGCGCGCCGATCCGGACCGCCCGCGGCGAGGTCATCGGCATCTTGCAGATGCTGAACCGTCGCGAAGGGACGTTCACCCAGGAGGACCTCGATGTGCTGGAGGCCATGACGACGCAGACGGCGATCACGCTCCGAAGCACCCAATTCATGCAGCGGATGAGGGAGGCGCGGGAACAGGAAATGAAGTTCCTCGATCTCGTCGCGGACGTGACGTCGGACATCGACCTGGGCGCCATGCTGGTGAAGGTCGTCAACGAGGCGGCGAAGCTGCTGGAGGCGGATCGCGCCACCCTCTTCCTCCACGATGCGAAGACGGGAGAACTGTTTTCGCGCGTCGCGATGGGCGATTCCCTCGGCGAGATCAGGCTCCCGCACCACGTCGGTATCGCCGGCGCCGTGTTCCAGTCGGGACAGGCGATCAACATCCCGCATGCTTACGCGGACCTGCGCTTCAATCCTGCCTTCGACCATCGGACGAACTACTTCACGCGCTCGATCCTCTGCGTCCCCATCATCAACAAAGCGGGAAAGGTGATCGGGGTGACGCAGGTCTTGAACAAGCGCGGCGGGCCCTTCAACAGCGAGGACGAGGGACGTCTCCGCGCCTTCACGGCCCAGCTCGCCATCAGCCTCGAGAACGCGAAGCTCTTTGACGACGTCCAGAACATCAAAAACTACAATGAGAGCATGCTCCAGAGCATGTCGAACGGCGTCATCACGCTGAGCGAGGAAGGCTTGATCGTGACGTGCAACACGGCCGGGCTGCGCATCCTCCACGCCGCGACCGCAGATCTCGTGGGTCGACCCGCGCAGGCGTATTTCTCCGGCGCGAACGCGTGGGTGCTGGAGCGGATCAAGGTCGTGACCGAGACGCTCGCGTCCGACACGATGGTCGATGCCGTGCTCGCGATCGGCGGCGAAAAAGTTTCGGTGAACCTGACCGTCCTTCCTTTGATGAGCCCGGAGGAAAAGGGTCGGCGGAATCGGCTCGGCACGCTTTTGATGATCGAAGACATCAGCAGCGAGAAGCGGATGAAAGCGACGATGTCGCGCTACATGGACCCGAGCATCGCCGATCAATTGCTCGGGGCGGGCGAAAACCCGCTCGGCGGCAAGAGCGTGAACGCGACGGTGCTGTTCTCCGATGTCCGGGGCTTCACTTCCATCACGGAGGATCTCGGTGCCCACGGCACCGTCAGCCTGCTGAACGAGTACTTCACCATCATGGTGGACTGCATCCAGAAGCAGGGTGGAATGCTCGATAAATTCATCGGCGATGCGATCATGGCCGCGTTCGGGCTCCCGGTGCCCCACGAGGACGACGAGGACCGCGCCGTCCGGGCCTGCATTTCGATGATCACCGAACTCTGGCGTTGGAATGTCGAGCGCACCCGCGCCGGGAAGAAGCCAGTGGACATGGGGATCGGGCTCAACACCGACAGCGTTGTCTCTGGAAACATCGGCTCCCCGAAGCGGATGGACTACACGATCATCGGCGATGGCGTAAATCTCGCGTCGCGCCTCGAGAGCGCCTGCAAGCAGTACGCGGCCCGAATCCTGATCAGCGAAAACACGTTTCGCCGTCTCCGCGGCACCTATCGCATCCGGGAGGTCGACTGGGTCGTCGTCAAAGGCAAAAGCCAGCCCGTGGGCGTCTACGAGGTGCTGGATTACCACACTGAGGAGACCTTCCCCAACCTGCTCGAGGCGGTGAACTATTTTAAGAGCGGCGTCGGACACTACCGGCGCCAGCGCTGGGACGAGGCGAAGCGCTGCTTCGGCGAATCGCTCGGTCTGAACCCCCAGGACAAGCTCTCGCAGATCTATACGAAGCGCTGCGAACATCTGGAGGCGGACCCCCCGGGCGACGATTGGGACGGCGTGTGGGTGCTGGAAAGCAAATAGACATGCAGAGCCCCAGTTCGGCGACGGAGGCCAAGCGCGGACCCGCCCGTGCCGTCCAGCAAATTCATACCGGCAATATCCTCAGCAGGCCCGCGTGAGCGGGGAAAATCTGCACCCTCACCCGGCCACCGGTGGCCCGGCCGTCGAAACGAAGGTAATCGCCAGGCTTGTTTCGGCTTATTTTCGTCCATGGAGTCTCTACAGCCTGTCCTCGTCATGGGTCCGAATGAGGAGACCGCCCTTTCGCTCGCCGTGGAATTGCAGACGGCTTTCCCTGCAACCGACATCATGGTCGCCGACAACAGCGTCGAAGCGGAGCGGCTGATGGTGAAGTACCAAGTGCGCGCAATGGTGATCGAAGTCGATTCACCGGACCTCCTCGATTTCTTCCTCCGAGCGCGCTTCTCGGAGCCGGGCGTCCGGGCGATTTTTCTCTGCCAGAACGCCACCGCCCATCTCCGGCGGGTCGCGCAGCAAAACCAGGTTCAGTTCGTTTTCGAGCCCGCGATCGATCCGGGAGACCTCGTGAGTGCGCTCGGATATACGCTGGCGCAGGTGAACCTCGCGGTGGAGAGCGCGGCCTGATCCAGACGATCCATTCATCCGGCGGTCTCGTCCGCTCGCACCGCCCCGCCAATCGACGTCTGACCATCGAACTCAACCGCCGCCGTCGGGCGCGGACATTCGATTGGTTCGTGCCACCGCCGTCACGGCCCCCGCATTGACTCCGGCGGCCGAAGTTCTCATTCTCGGCGAACATGGCACCCGGCTTCCTTCCCTTCGATCTGGCCCACGGCCGCCTGGCCGACATCGGGCCGCCTGATTTGGGCAGCGTGCTCTTCTCTTGGAACGGCGCTCGGCTGGAACTCGACTCCAGCGGCACCCATTTCGGCTACGTCTGGCAGGCGACCGCGAAGCTGACCTGCGAGGCGGGCGAGTTCGAGCTCCGCCCCGGAATGTACTTCGCGGTGCCGGGCGCTGCGACGATCGAGGGCGAAGGCACGGGCGTGATCGTCACGCGCGTGGGCTATCGCGGGATTTTTTCCCTCGGCGGTCCGGTCGAATCTGCCGGGCGGCTCCGTTACATCAATGGGTGCACCGACAGTCTCCTCTTGCCACCTGTGTTGCGCGGCGATGCCTGCCTCAATGCGCTCTTTTTCCCGCCCGGGGTCGATCAGACGGAGCACACGCACCCCACGGCCCGCGTCGGGCTGGTGGTCAGCGGACACGGCACCTGCCTGACCGCCGAGCGGAGTCACGTGCTGCACCCGGGCCTACCCTTCGTCATCCCGGCCGGCGCTCCCCACCGCTTCCGCACCGATCGCGAGGCCATGGTGGTGATCGCTTATCACCCCGATAGCGATTTCGGACCGACCCACGAAGCGCATCCGATGATCAACCGCACCATCGTTAACGGCACCTCGGCCGCCAACCTCAGCAGGCTTCACACCCTCGCGTCATGACCTGCCCGCATTGCCAGGCCTCGATCACGCGCAAGCAGCGGTCGAACCTCGTCTGCTCGCTCTGCAACAAGGAGTTCGCCTTCGACCCAAAGGGAAACGCGCTGGGGCTCCATGACTTGCGATTCCGGAAGGTGGCCGAGCGGATGGGGCTGGAAGGAATGAAATTCACCGCGAGGCAACTGCGCGTCGCGCTCACTCGTCCGACGACTTCGACGTTGAATCCCGTCTGGGTAGGCGTGGTGCTTCTCGTCGTGGGGGCGGTCCTGCTGGCGGGATTCGGTTCGACCTCCACGAAGATGTCGCCGGCCATGCCGTTCGGAATCGCGATGCTGGTCGCCGGGATCCTTTTCACGTTGATCGGTCTTTTCAGCGCTTCGAAAACCGTGACGGATGAGTCCTTTCGCGATGAGTTCCTCGAGCGCTGGCGTCGCCTCTACCAGCAGTTGCCGGCCGGCCTGATCACGGACCCCACCCTCCCGGATCTGACCAGCGAGGATCGGCCGCGGGAGAATCTCGTCGGTGTGCTGGTCTGCCCCGAGCGTGATGTCCTCATTTCCCTCCTCGCAAATCGCGTACCGCGCGAGCTCCGGATCGGTCTGATGGGCCTGACGCCGCCGTTCGATCCATGGGAGACCGATCTCCTTGAATTGCTGAGGCAGGATCCGCAGTTGCCCGTGTTGCTGCTGCACGATGCCAGCGCCGAGGGGGTCTTCCTCGCTCGCGATCTCCCCGCGAGCCTCGGGCTCAGTCCCTCCCACCGCATCTTCGATCTCGGGTTGAACGCAAAGAAATCGATCGCGAAGAAACGGACGGTGGTCGTGCAGCCGGTGACTGAGGCGATGCGCAACCGGCTCGACGCGGAACCGGTCGGCGCCGATGTGGAGGCCACGCGGCCGCTTCGCCGTGGTCGCGCGCAGGTCACGCCCGAGGAGCTGGCCTGGCTCAAGGTCGGCAGCTGCAGTCCGATTCTCGCCGTGCCCCCGGGTGCGCTGGTGAAGCGCTTGAAATTTGCCCTCACGAAACTGCCGCCCCGCGGTGCGGCGGCCCGCCCGCCCGTCGATGGACTGGCCGGCGTCGGTTTCCTCACCTGGCCGGCATGACGACCGTCGATCTCGAGGCTGAGATTTCGTCCGCGGCGCCGCGCGTGCGCAGTCCCGGCCGGGTCGTGTTCAACGAGCGGCAGCTCTACTACGAGGTCTGCCGCGGCCTGCGTCCGCCGTCGTCGCCCGCCGCACCAGCGGAGACATCTCCGGCGGAGGTCGCCCCGGCAGATTTTCGCGCGGCGTTGGCGGAATTCGGATACCCGCCCGGACTGCTGCCGGAGGACACGCGCGCGCCGCTGCCGCTGGCAGGTCGGGAGCCCGATCTGACGGCGTACGGCGTGCCGCGCGTGCTTCTCTGCCAGGACGCCGCCATCGCGGCCATGTTGCAGGCCAATGGCTTTCACCTGGAGGTCGCTTGCGCGGTGCTGGCATTCCCGCAGCCGGTGCCACTCCCCTCGCCCTTGCGCGGAATGGTGAAGCTCGCCCGCCGGGCCACGGTCTTTGCGCTGCATGATGCGAGTATCGCCGGGCTACGCTGGACGGCGGAATGCGCCCGCCTCTCCCACCTTCCGCGTGGCGCCATCTTCCGCCCGGTTGGGCTGCGACCGGCTCAAGCGATGCGCCTCCGGCTCCCCGCCGTGCGGATGACGCCGGTCGAGCTCACGCTGCCAGAAGCACTGACGGCCGCGGAGCGCGCCTGGCTCGCCGCAGGTTGGTCGGCGGAAGTCGCCGCGATCCATCCGGTCCGCCTCCTCCGCTCGCTCCGTCGCATCGTGCGCGGCACCATTCCCCCATCCGCCCCGGAGCTCGCGCGCCCCGCGGCGGGATACATGACATGGCCATGAAAGAGATCGGTTACCAGGACGAACGCATGGCGGACGGCACCGTGTGCCGCCGCTTCGACGAACGGCGCACCGAATGGCGCACGCGCCTGCCGGACGAACGCGTGGGCTGGCGCGACGCGAGCGGCGCCACCGGAACGGACGAGTTGCTCGGCGACGGCGTGATCAAGCGCACGCACGGGGATGGGCGGGTCGAGTATGCCCGCGATCAGGGATTCGGCCGCACGGCGTGGGCGAACGAGACCGTCACCATCAATCGCACTCCGGTCGCCGGTGGCACGGGCGCCGGCCTCGCGGCGGTGGCCGTCACCGCGGCATTCCTCGCGCCGCCTCTCTCGCTCACCGCCGGGGAGGAGGAGGCGCTCCGGCGTCGCCGCGCGGATGCGGGTTCGGTCGAAGGCGGCGACATCGACTTCGACGGCTGGGGCGAGGATAAGGACGACGAGGGCGAGGACGACTTCGGCTGAGCGCCCGATGCCCCGGATCGTTTCGTCTATCTTTCGCGATGCCCCGTTTCTCCGCCGTCTTCGATCCCGCGGTCGGCCCGACCGCGCAGCTGACGCTCGCCGCGGATCAACCCGGCCGCGCTGCCGGGCCCTGGCGCGCGCCCGACTCCTCCGGTCGGATGATCGAGGGCATCGGAGAGGTGACGCTGTACAATCGGGCCGAACTCGCTCACGCCGCCGATCCGAAACTCCCTGATGGCGAGATTCTGCTCCAGCTCTACGCGCGCTCGGGGCCGGCCGTCCTGGCGCGCGTGCGCGGCATGTTTGCGCTGGCGATCTTCGACGGCAGCGCGCTGACGCTGGCGCGCGATCCACTCGGCGCGCGCACGCTCTTCTACGCGCAGGTCGATGGCGCGTGGGGCGCCGCCTCGTCGCTCCGCGTCCTCCGCCGCTGGCCGCGCCTCCCGGTACGAATCGACATCGCGGGCGTCGCTGCGTTCCTTACTTTCGCCTATCTGCCGGGCGAGCAGACGCTGCTCGAAGGCGTGCGCGAAGTGCTGCCCGGCACGACGGTTCATCTCGGGGGCGACGGGTCGCGACAGACTCATTCGTATTGGGAACCGAGCGAGGGTTCGGGCGGGGGGAATGATCACGCTGGTCGCCTGCGTGAACTGCTCGAACAAGCCGTCGCATCGCGCCTGCCCGCCGGCGAGGACGTGGGCGTGTTTCTGTCCGGCGGACTGGACAGCAGCGCCGTCACCGCCCTGGCGAGTCGTTTGCACGATAGGTCGGTGGGCAGCTACGCGATCAATTTTGGCGCTGACCTGCCGAACGAACTCGCCTACTCCGGACTCGTCGCCGCGCACTGCGGCACGCGGCATCGTGTGCTCACCTTCTCCGGCGAGGAAATCGCGCGGCATCTGCCTGAAGCGATCGCGCACCTCGACTGCCTCGTGGGCGATCCGCTCACCGTGCCGAATCTCTTGCTCGCGCGCGCCGCCGCCGCGGACGGCCTGCGCGTCATTCTCAACGGCGAAGGCGGCGATCCGGTTTTCGGCGGGCCGAAGAACCTCCCGATGGTTCTCTTCGAACTCGCCCGCCAGGACCGCAGCCCGTCGACCCGCGCGCAGGCTTATCTGCGCTCGTACCGAAAATGCTACGAGGACCTGCCGCACCTGCTCACGCCGGAGGCGTGGGCCGCACTCGGTTCGACCGCATCGCTCGAGCAGGCGGTGACGCCGTTTCTCGAAAGCCCGCGCATGTCCTCCTACCTGAACCGGCTGCTCTACACGAACACGCGCACGAAGGGCGCGCATCACATTCTCACCAAAGTCGAGCGGCTCACGGCGTCGTGCGGCGTGGAAGGCCGCGCGCCACTCTTCGACCGCGCGGTGGTCGACTTCGCCTTCGCCATTCCACCGGAACTGAAACTCCACGGGACGTCCGAAAAATGGATCCTCAAACGGGCCACCGACGATCTCCTGCCATCGACCATCGTCCACCGGCCCAAGAGCGGCATGCGGGTCCCGGTGCAGCACTGGCTGGACGGACCACTCTCGCGCATGGCGGATGATCTGCTGCTGGGCGCGCGGGCGCGCTCGCGTGGCCTGTTCCGTCCCGAACCCATCCGGGCGTGGATGGCGGGCGAGGATTCGCTCTGGCCCCGTCACGGAGCCAAGCTCTGGCTCCTGCTCAGCCTGGAGCTGTGGTTCCGGTCCTTCGTGGATGACGATTAGCGCCCTGACGCCCTCGCCCATCGCCGCCGCGTCAGACCTGCATGACCCCGGAGTGGAAGCGCGCCTTGGGGGTCGGGCGACTGACGAACTCGAGCAGTTTGATCAGCGCAGGACGCGTCTCGTGGGGCTGGATGATGGCATCGATCCACCCGCGGGCGGCACCGTAGCGGATGTCGGTTTGCTCCTGATAGGTGCGATGGACGCGTTCCTTGAGCGCGGCATCCTCTTCGGGTGTGCCGGAGGAATTCCGCTTCAGCAGCGAGTACACCACGCCGGAAGCCTGGGCTGCACCCATGACGGCATAGCGCGCATGCGGCCAGGCGAGGAGGAACCGCGGATCATACGCCTTGCCGCAAAGCGCGTAGTTGCCCGCGCCGAAGCTGCCGCCGATCACGACGGTGATCTTCGGGACGACAGAATTGCTCACGGCGTTCACAAGCTTCGCCCCGCTCCGAATAATTCCGCTCTGCTCGGCGTCCTTGCCGACCATGAAGCCCTGCACGTCCTGGACGAAGATAATCGGCAGCCCGGTTTGGTTGCAGTCCATGACGAAGCGCGCGGCCTTGTCGGCGCTGTCGGCGTAAATGACGCCTCCCATCTGGATGCCTTCCTTCTTCGTGCGGACCGCCGTCTTCTGGTTGGCGACGATTCCCACCGGGCGGCCGCCGATCTTGGCGTAGGCCGTGATGAGGGTCTGGCCGTACTCGGCTTTCGATTCAATCAGCGACCCCGCGTCCACCACGCACTTGAGGACTTCATGCATGTCGTACGGCTTCGCGCCGTCGGCACTCACCAGATCATAGAGGAACTGCGGATCCCGCTCCGTGTTGTCATCGGGCGGCGGAGGCGGGGTCTTGTTGGGAAGCAGATCGACGAGCGAGCGGAGGCGTTCGAGGCAGGCGGCATCGTCCTTCTCGCGGAAATCCACGGTCCCGCTGATCTCCGCGTGCATCTTCGCCCCGCCGAGTTCCTCGCTGTCGACTTCCTGGCCGATCGCGGCCTTCACCAGCGAAGGGCCGGCGAGATACAGTCCGCTCCCCTCGGTCATGAGGATCTTGTCGCAAAGCACCGGCAGGTAGGCCCCGCCCGCCACGCAATTGCCCATGATCGCCGCGTATTGCGGCACGCCGGCCGCGGAGAGGAGCGCGTTATTCCGGAAGACCCGCCCGAAGTCGTCCTCATCGGGAAAGATCTCGTCCTGCATCGGCAGGAAGACGCCGGCGGAGTCGACGAGATAGAGGATCGGCAGATTGCATTCGAACGCGATGCGCTGCGACCGGATCACCTTCTTCGCCGTCTGCGGGAAAAACGCCCCGGCCTTCACGCTGGCATCATTCGCCGCGATCATCACGAGCTGGCCGGAGACGCGTCCGATCCCCGCGATGAAGCCAGCCGCGGGCGTCTCGCCCCACTCCGGATACATCTTGTGCGCGGCCCAGAGCCCGAGCTCGAAAAAGTCGTTCGGGTCATCGAGCAGGCGCTCGATCCGCTCGCGGGCCGTCAGGCGGTTGAGCTTGTGAGCACGTTCGGTCGCTGCCGGCGAGACGGCGCGGATCTTCGCCTCCTCGGCGGCAATGCCGGTGCAGATGTCGCGAAGGGTGGATTTTTTCGGGGAGGCAGACATGAAAACGGGGCGTTACGGCGTCTGAAACGATTCAAGCCGGCGGCGGACATCCTGAATGAACGCTGCCGCTCCGGCGCCATTCACGACGCGATGATCGAAGGAGAGCGAGAGCGTAACGACCTCGACGGGATTCGGCCAGCCGCCGTCCGTATCGCCCTGCATCTCGTAGTGGGCCTCGCCGATGAACAACGTCCCGACGGCCGGTGGAACGATGATCGGATTGCCGCTCCGCACGCCGAAGCCACCCAGGCTCGTGAGGATGACCGGCGCACAGATCCTCTCGTGCAAGCGCCCGGCGCGGGACTCTGCCACGGCCTGGTTGTACTCGCGGACGAAATCCGACCACGCGAACTTTCCCGCATCGGGAATCACCGCGGTGACGAGTCGGTCGCCATCGAGCGCGACCGCAAGACCGAAGTCGAAGAGATCCCACTGCTTGATGGAATCATCGTCCAGCACCTGCCGGCTGAAAACCGGGTTGTCCTTGATCGACTGGACGATGCACCACGCCGCGATCAGGGAGGGAGTGATCGACTCGCCGCGCGCCTTCGCCTGGCGGCGGGCGAGCCGGACATTCTCAAACTTGGCGTTCACCGAACACGAGACCGGGATGACCTTGCCGAGGCGTTTCGTAATCGCCGGCGAGAGGGCCGGTTGGGGTCCTTCGGGCGCTTTCGGCTTCAAAGCCTGCGCCTCACCTTCGGTCACTTCCCCGGAGGCAGCGACGTTGTGGCCCCAAGCGGTGGCGTCCGGGACGGCGATCGTTCCGAGGGGATCGCCGATTTGCACGCTGTCGCCGAGGGCCACGAGCCATTCCGTCATGATGCCCACCCCGCTCGCTTCGACGGGATACACGGCTTTGTCCGTCTCCAGTTCGACGAGTTGATCGTCTGGCTTGATGGGGTCCCCCGCCCGCTTGTGTAGCGCGACGATCCGGGCCGAGCGGATGCCTTCGCCGAGAATCGGAACGCGGAGGGTGATCTCCGATTTCAGATGCGAGCTTTCAGATTTCGCGGGCGCGGGGGCTGCCACCGGGGCCGGAGCCTCCTCGCGGGCGATCTCCATCTGCCGCTGCAGCGACCCCGGGTCGGAGGCCGGGAGCGAAGCCGGGGCCTCGCGGTGGACGGCATTCTCCGAAGCGAGGGCAGCGCGGATCGTCGCGGCGGTGCGTTTCGCATCGGGGAGCGCGGCGAATTCGATGATCGGATTGTACCCGATCATGACGTTTCCCTTGCTCACGAGGGCCGGCGGCGCCTTGAGGCGCTCGAAGATGGCCGGATCGCTGACGAGCGACGTGATGATCATCTGTCCCACGCTGCAATTCTCCGTGTCCTCCTGCACGACCACCAGCCGGCCCGTGCGTCGGACCGATTCCGCGAGGGCCGCGCGATCCCAGGGTACGATGCAGCGAAGATCGAAGAAATCCGCACTCACGCCTTCGCCGAGGAGTTTGATGGCATCGGCGCAGACCTCGACGGTATTTCCCCAGCCGACGAGCGTGACGTCCGTCCCGTCAGCGATGTGCCGGGCCTTGCCGAACGGAACCGCCTTCACCGGAAGGTCGCATTGCTGCTCGACCCACAAGAGGTGCTTGGGAAGCAGGATGATGGTCGGATCCTCCGCCCGGAGACCACTCCACATCAGGCCGGCGGCATCCTCGGCGGTGCTCGGCATGGCCACGCGAATCCCGGGATGGTGGGCGAGTTGTGATTCGTTCGTCTGACTGTGCCAGAGCGAACCACCCGGCAGATAAGCACCGCAGGGCGCGTAGACCACCGCCCCGCATTTCCACTCGCCGTTCGACCGCCAGCGGAGCGTGGACCAGTTCGTGACGAGCTGATTCCAGCCGGGCGAGATGAAGTCGATGAATTGCAGCTCGAAGACGGGGCGCTTCCCGTAGCTCGCGAGCCCGGCGGCAACGCCGAGGATCGTCGACTCCGCCAGCGGTGAGTTGTTCACGCGTCCCGGGAAATCCTTGCTCAGGCCCTTCGTCAGGCGGAAGACGCCACCCTTTGGGTCCTCGATGTCCTGGCCGAACAGGACCGTGCCGGGCTCGCGATCGAGCGCGGCCCGCAGGGTCAGATTGATCGAGTCGCCCATGCGGTACTTTCCCGCGGGAAGGACCGAAGTGGCATCCGGCTCGGGGGCCGGGCCGAAGACCTCCGTGTCGAGCTCGGACGGCAGCGGATCCGCCGCCCGCTCCGCCTCGGCGTAGGCGGCGCGGACGCGTTCCTTCACGTCGCCATCGAGCGTCTCGTATTCCGCGGCCGTCAGCCGGCCGAGACCGATCATCTCATCTCGGAGACGGCGCAGGGGATCGCCGGTCTCGAGCAGGGCCATCTCGTCCGCCGACCGGTACAATTTTTGGTCATCCGAGCTCGTGTGGCTCGAGAGCCGCTCCATTTTTACCCAGAGAAACGCCGGTCCCCGGCGGTCGCGCAGATCGTTGATGGCCTGCGAGCAGGCGACCAGCATGTCATTCACATCGGTGCCATCGACGATGCGCCAGTCCTCCGGCTTCAAGACGCCGATGGCGAGAGGGTTGATGCTTCGCGTTGGGCTCGAGATGCCATAGCCATTGTCCTCGACCACGAACAGCACCGGCAGCTTCCGCTCGCGCGCAAAACAGATCGCCTCGTAGAAATCGCCCTGCCGCGTGGCCGCATCCCCGATTGTCGTGACGCAGAAGGAATCCTTCCCGTCCATCTGCATCCCCCACGCCATGCCGCAGGCCGGGAGCAGCTGCGCGCCGGTCGGCGTGGAAATGCTCCAAAGCCCGAGGCGTTTGTAGGTGCCGTGGGCGGGCATCTGGCGGCCTCCCGTGCTCGAATCGCGCTTCGCGAAATAATCGAGCGCCATTTCCCTCGTCGTCACGCCGCGGCCGATGAGGAAGGCTCGATCCCGATAGTAGAGACAACCCATGTCGTCGGTGCCCATCATCGCGCCCAGCACGACCATCGCTTCATGTCCCATCCCCGAGACGTGAAAATGCCCCTTCCCCTGGCGGTTCAGACTTTCCTGGCGCAGATCGCCGTGGCGGCTCTCCAGCATCAACTCAAGGAGCTGACGCTGCTGCCCGGGGTTGAGGAGCGTTTCCGGCGGTGGGGTGGAGGCGGAAGAGGTCGCGGTCATGGCAGGGATGGCAGGGTCCAGGCGGGGGGACGTTTCTCGAGAAAAGCCGCGGCGCCCTCGCGGGCCTCGGCGGAATCCCGCGCGCTCCGGTGGAGATCCAGCGCGATCTGGGTGTCCTCCTCGAGGGTGCGGGGGTGGAGAGCCAGCAGCAGATGCTTCGTGCCCTTGATCGCCTCGGGACCGCCGAGCGCGACGAGCTGGGCGATTCGTGCGACTTCCGGCAGGACGTCAGCGGGAGTGGGCACCACCCGGTTCACCAAGCCCATGACTTTTGCGCGCTCGGCCGAGAGCAATTCCGCTCCGAGGAGCAGCTCGCGCAGATCGCGCTCCCGCATCTGGCGGCGCAGGAACACGGTCACCAGCGCCGCGACGAGGCCACGGCGGACCTCGGGGTAGCCGAGCTTCGCTTCGGACGCCATGATCGCGTAGTCACACGCTGCCACGATTCCGGCGCCGCCCGCCACGGCATGACCTTCCACTGCGGCGATCGTCACGAGCGGCGACTGCGCGATCTCGAGCAGCACGGCACGGACGACATTCGCCGTTTCCTGCGGCTTGTCCCCGGTCTCCGCGAGATCCATCCCCGAGCAAAAGGCGGGCCCTGCACCGCGCAGGATCAGGGCGCGGGCGGAACCGTCGCTCGACTCGCGACGGATCGCCGTGGCCAGATCGTGCAGCAGCGGCAGATTGAGGGCGTTGCGCTTCGCGGGCCGGTTCAGCGTGAGCGTGACCGTGCGGGCGCCGACGTGACGTTCGATCAATAGCGGCTGCTCCATCGGCGGGGTCGGATTGGCGGTCGGCAGAAGGTTCAGACGTGGCGACGACAGACAGCAGGCGCAGCCTCAGGGAAGTTCCGGCGCGGGGGGAGCGACGGGAGGGAAAGGCTATCGGGGCGGTTCCGCCCGGCAAACGAAAAGTGTCGGGTCATCGCTGGGAGGGTCAGCCCACCGCAGAATTTGCCAAGGCCGTTCCGCTCGCTAACTCGCAGCATGCCTCCCTTCCTCATCGATCGCACCCGGGTCCGCGCGTGCTTCCCATCGCTCGCCTCCGGTTTCGCATTCCTCGACAACGCCGGCGGGTCGCAGGTGCCGGCCACGGTGATCGAAGCGACGTCCCACTATTTTCGCACCTCCTACGCCCAGACCGGTGCGAGCTATCCCGCCTCGCTCGGGACGAAGCAGACCATCGACGGCGCCCACGCCCTCGTCGCCGAATTGATGAACGCCGGGGCCCTCGGTGGTGTCGTGCTCGGGGCCTCCAGCACGGCTCTCGTGCACGCGCTGGCCAATGCCTTCGGTGACGCGCTGCCACCCGGGGATGAGATCATCGTCGCGGCGACGAATCACGAGGGCAATGCGACCCCGTGGGATCGGCAGGAATGCCGTCGGCTCCGGATCATCCCCTGGCCCGTGAATCCGGAGTCGCTCGAATGCGAACTCGAGACGCTCCGCGGCCTCCTCAGCCCGCGCACCCGCGTCGTGACGTTTCCCCACGTTTCAAATATCCTGGGAAAAATCGTCGATGTGGCGGCCATCTGCGATCTCGTGCGGGCCGCGGGTGCCGTGAGCGTGGTGGACGGCGTCGCGTTCGCCCCGCATCGGGCCATCGATGTCCAGGCTCTCGGGTGCGACTTCTACTTTTACAGCACGTACAAAGTCTTCGGGCCGCACCTCGGAGCGATGTTTGGTCGGCACGCGGCGTGGGCGCCTCTCACCGGACCAAACCACGGCTTCATCCCGAAAGACTACTTCCCGACCAAGTGGGAACCCGGCAGCGTCTCGCACGAAGGGTGCGCGGGGTTGCTCGGTCTCCGCGACTATCTCGCGGTGCTGGCCGGCGAGACCTACGCCGGCCGCCGGACGGTCGAACGCGCCTTCGCGACGATCGCCGACCTTGAACATGAACCGCATGAGCGGCTCTACGCTTACCTTGCCAGCAAACCGGGGGTGCGGATCGTTGGACCCGGGGCTTTCGGGCCGGACGCGGTTGGCACCCTCAGTTTCACCCACGCGACCCGAAGTTCCGCCGCGATCGCGGAGTTCGTGAACCAGCGCGGGAGCGGGATCAAACACGGCAATTTCTATTCCGTCCGCCTCCTCCGGGCACTCGGTGTCGACCTCGAAGACGGCGTCACCCGCGTCAGCCTCGTGCACTACAACAGCGTCGAAGAGATCGAACGGCTCATCGCGGTCTTCGAGGAAATCCTCTGACCCTCGGCCCGTTCGAAACGAAAAGGGCCGGGCAGTGACGCCCGGCCCGGTGGAATTTGACGGTGACAGCTTACTTCGCGGCGGCAGCGGGCTTTTCGGCCTTCGCGGGCTTCTCCGCCATGCCTGCCTTTGCGGCCGGGGCTGGCTTTGCCGCTTCCTTCGATTCCACCTTGGTGGCGGTGATCGAGTAGTAAACGGTGACTTTCGAGCCGACCTTCACGTCCGCGGGAAGCGTCACGCCGGTCCGGGCCATCTCGAAGTTCTCCTTGCCCTTGGTGACCGTGATCTTGGCGTCCGTGAGTTCCTTCACGACACCGGTGACCTGGTAGTCCGCGGCAAAGACGGAGGAGGCGAGGGCGCAGAGCGCCACGATTGGGAGGAGGGAGATTTTCATCTTGGGTGTCGTATCCGACGCGGCCCCCGACTGTCTATTCATTTCCCATGACCGCCGTTTTCTTTGCCGAGACGCCCCGCTCCGCTATCTTCCGCACCCCTATGGCATTCAACCAGCGCCACGACGCCCGCGAGGCGACGATCCAGTTCCTGATGCATTGCGAGATGAATGGGAAGATGGCGCCTGACGACGTCACGGCCGAGGAACACACCGGCATCTGGGAAATGCGACCCACGATCCGAAAGGTCCGCGCGATGGCGACGGAACTCACGCGAGGGGTGCTCGCGCACCGCTCGGAGCTCGATGAACGGATCCAGCGGCACTGCCACCATTACCAGATGCACCGGATGAATTCGGTCGACCGGAACGTTCTGCGCCTCGCGGTGTTTGAGATGTTCCACTGCCTCGACGTCCCGCCGGTCGTGGCGCTTCACGAGGCGATCGAGATCGCCAAGCGCTTTGGGACCGATGACTCGGGGCGTTTTGTGAACGGCATTCTCGACCACGTGAAAGAGGAAGTCACCCGCCCGTGGCGGACGGCGGTCGAGTCCGAAAAAGCGGCCGATCCGGAACCCCGGACCATTCCCGCCCGCGAGAAGCCGGCAGAGCAGTCGCTCGTCGTAGATGACCTCTTTTAAGACGGGGATCGACCCATGGGATTTTTTCAATCGCTCAAGGAAAAGTTCGCCGGAAAGCCGGTGGATTGGGACGAACTCGAGGAGGCCCTGATCCGGGCGGATCTCGGGGTGCCGCTGACGGTGAAGGTCCTGAAGGACCTTCAGGCGCTGCCCAAGGTCACGGCCCGGGACGTCATCGACGTGACCAAGGCCGAGATCCTCCGGCTTCTCCCGCTGCATTTACCGCAACTCCGGCCGCTGCCGGCGAGCCCGAAAGTCATTCTCATCACCGGTGTGAACGGCACGGGGAAAACGACCTCCACCGCCAAACTGGCCCACTATCTGAAAGCCCGGCGGCACAGCGTCATGCTCGCGGCGGCCGATACGTTTCGCGCGGCCGCCATCGAACAGCTTGGCACCTGGGGCGAGCGCTTGGGCATCGAGGTCGTGAAGGGTCAGTACAACGCGGACCCGGCCTCGGTTTGCTACGACGCCCTCGAGCGCGCCGAGAAGCAGAACATCGAGTTCCTCATCTGCGACACCGCCGGCCGGTTGCACACGCGGCATAACCTGATGCAGGAGCTTTCAAAGATCTCCCGCACGCTCGCCAAGCGCGATCCGAAGGCTCCGCACGAGTCCTTCCTCGTCGTCGATGCCACCACCGGTTCGAATGCGCTGGTCCAGGCGCGCGAGTTCAAGGCAGCCGCAAACCTGACGGGCTTGATCGTGACGAAGCTCGATGGCAGCGGCAAGGGCGGCGTCCTCGTCGCGATCCAGAGCGAGTTGGGTATTCCCACCCGCTTCATCGGCACCGGAGAGAAGGCAGACGAGTTCGCGGTGTTCGATCGGGGAGATTTTGTGGAGCGGGTCCTGTAACGGCCCGTTCGTTCACGTTGCCCGAAGTCACCGCCCGGGCGAGCACCACTATGTCTAAACTTCGACTGTCCTCGTGCAGCGCACTCGCGGCCGCTTTGTTCGCCCTCCAGGCGCCCGCTCTCGCCGGACCTACCGCCCCGGAGCCAACCCCCGCTAAAGCGGCGACGCCGACTGCGCCCGAAACGGAGTTCACTGCGCTCGTCGCGGTCACCCATTTGTTCGATAGCGGGCTGGATCGGACTTCCGCGAGCGTCGCGACCACCCGCGTCGCGCTCGAAGTCGAGTACGACTTTCGACTCGGCGGACGATGGTTCGCCGAGATCCAGCTGGAGGGGGACTATTCCAGCTACCAGTTGCACAAATTCACGAGCCTCGTGCCCGGGCGCTCTCGCGTGCTAAAGGACGCGGTCCTGGTCGACATCGTCCCGCTCATTGGCTACGAGCTGAACCGGGGGTGGTCGATCCTCGGCGGCGGACGGCTGGAGATCGGAGCGGCATCGGGTGCATCGCTCCGCGATTCCGTGACGGTCGCGGGAATCCTGGCCGTCCGGCACAGCTTTTTCAACGGCGCGATCATCCTCACCCTGGGCGGCAGCTTCGGATCGCGCCTCGGCGGCGGGACGCAGGTGCTCCCCTTCCTCCAGCTCGACTCCGGGCGGAATTCGGACATTCTCGGGAGTCGCTTCGGCTTCGAGACGCGGCACAACGGGGGCCAGCTCACGTATCGCCTCACGGATTCGATCCTCCTGCTCGTCGGCGGCCGGCTCGACGAGCGCGAATACCGCCTCGCCTCTGGATCGCAGGGCCAGCGGGGCGTCTGGCGGGAAAGTGGACTGGAGCTCGGCGGCGGGGTCGGCTTCGCCCCGGCGAAGAACTGGCGCGTCTCCGTCACGGGCGGAGTCGAGGTCGGGCGGACGATCCGGTTGGATGATCGCTTCGGCGGCAAGATTTTCGAACGCGACGTCGCGCCTTCCCCCTTCGTGTCGGTGGAGATGCACGCGACGTTTTAACCCACGCGAACGGTTTTCGCGTTGCCGCCGGCCCGGACGTCGCGAGAATCGGTCCATGCAGCCCGTACGGAGCCTGGGAAGCTCGCTCACCCGCCCGTTGACGCGGAGACTCGCGCTCGTCCTCGGGGTCGTGGGATGTCTCGCGCCTGCAAGAGCCGATGAACCTAACCTGGCATAGCCAGAACCAAGAGATTTTGGCAGGCTGGGGGGATGAAAGCGCAAGCGGAAGCGGGAATCGGAGAGTGGTCGTCAGAGCACGAATTGATCAAGCGATACGCGCGGCAGGTGAGTGGCGAGTTGGGGTGTTTGGACCGGGTGGTGATCAGCGGGAATCTGCTCGATGTCTGCCATCCTGGAGCGCTCGAAGTGGTGCTGGCGCGCGACGGCATCCGG
>JBBQFQ010000076.1:0-21470 GCA_038322235.1 Chthoniobacterales bacterium | reverse complement strand
CGGCCAAATCGGGCGTATCCTCAAACGCCTGCGACTGCATGGCATCATCAAAAAGATCGGGCACACCTACAAATACTACGTGACCAAGCTCGGGCAGAAGGCGGTCATCGCCGCCCTCAAAATCAAAGAACACATCGTCCTCCCGGCTTTCCTCGAACCCGCTGCCGCCACCTGAATATCCTTCGCTTTTTACGCAGAATATTTTCCCTCAGGGACTAAAGCGCCCGAATCCGAGGCCCGGGCGATCATCCACCGGCTCGAACTCCGCCCGCTGTCCGAGGAAGGCGGCTACTTTCGCGAGACGCACAAGGACCGCGAGACGATCAACCCCGCGAACCGCTACGAGGGGCCGCGGAGCCTCTACACGTCGATCTATTTCTTGATCACGCCGGAAAGTTTCTCGGCGCTTCATCGCGTCCGCAGCGACGAGATCTACAGCTTCCACGGCGGTGACCCGGTGGAGATGATCTGGCTCCTGCCGGACCGCACGATGAAACGCCATGTCCTCGGCGGCGACATCGCCGCCGGAATGACGCCCCAAGTCATCACCCCTCGCGACGTGTGGCAGGGCTCGCGGCTGCTCCCTGGCGCCGCTACGCCCTCTTCAGCTGCACCGTTATCCCCATTGCGGTTCGTTTTTTGAATTCTTCGTGGCTTCGTGTGACCAATTTTCCCCATAAAAGACTCACACGAAGGCACGAAGCCACGAAGGAATGACCAGACATTTGGGAGGGTGATCTTCCCGGAAATCTCCGCCCACATCGCGGTTCGTTTTTTGAATTCTTCGTGGCTTCGTGGCTTCGTGTGACCAATTTTCCCCCATGAAAGACTCACACGAAGGCGCGAAGCCACGAAGGAATGACCAGACATTCGGGAGGGTGATCTTCCCGGAAATCTCCGCCCACATTGCGGTTCGTTTTTTGAATTCTTCGTGGCTACGTGGCTTCGTGTGACCAATTTTCCCGATGAAAGACTCAAACGAAGCCACGAAGGGACCAGGAAGGGCCGAAACTTTCAGCTCCTGGACCCTGGATAGCACGTTGAGCAACTCCCCGCTGATGCCGTCGGAAAAATACTCGTTGTCCTTGTCGTCGGTGAGGTTCGCAAACGCCAGCACGGCGACCGATTTCGCATCGACCGTGGGCGCTCGGCTTACGGGCGGTGGATCGACGAGAGATTGTAGCCTCGAACGGGAGCAGGCGGGAAGGAAGCAGGAACGCGCCAGGCGCTTTCAGCTCACGGCTTCCAGCGCCGCGTGATCGATCGTGGCGAGGCGGTGCCGCCGCGCGCCGAGCTGGGGAATGCAGTCGATCAAGGCGCGCGTGTAGGGATGCTCCGGCGCGCCGAGCACGCGTTCGACCGGGCCGCGTTCCACGATCCGTCCCCGGAACATCACGGCGACATCCTCAGCGAGTCCGCGAATGATTCCGAAGTTGTGGGTGATCAGCAGCACGGACATCCCGAGGTCCCGCTTCAACTCGCGCAGAAGCGCCATGATGCCCGCTTGGACCGTGACGTCGAGCGCCGTGGTCGGCTCGTCGGCCACGAGGAGCTTTGGCCGGGCACAGAGCGCCATGGCGATCATCACCCGCTGCTGCATCCCACCGCTCAGTTGGTGGGGGTAGGCGTCGAGCCGCTTCCGCGCTTCGGTCAAGCCCACCCGCTCGAGCCAGGCGAGAATCTCGACCTCCCGTGCCTGGGCGGCGACGTCCGGACGGTGCATCCGCAGCACGTCCGTGATTTGCGTGCGGACGGTGAACACCGGATTCAGCGACGTCGCGGGTTCCTGGAAAACGTACCCGATTTTCCCGCCGCGGACGGCGCGCAATTCCTCCGGCGACATCGCGAGCACGCTCCTGCCTTCCAGCACGATGTCGCCCCGGTCATAGACCGCCGGTGGCTCAGGGAGCAGCCGCGTCAGCGCCAGCGCGGTCACGCTCTTGCCGCTGCCGGATTCACCGACGACCGCCAGACTTTTCCCGCTCTCGATCGCGAAGGAGACGCCCTCCACCGCGGTCTTCCCGCCTCCGTCCCGGCGGGCGAAGCGGACCGTGAGATCACGGACTTCCAGAAAGGGAGGATCAGCGGCCATCGCCGATCATTGCGAGATCTCCTTCCGAAACGCAATCTGGGTCTTCGACTTCTCGAAATCGAGCCACTCGTAGAAGCGGTGCGCCTCCTCGCGGACGATGTTGGAACGCAGACTCAGGGCCCGCAGTCCGCGGTTTCGAGCCCATTGCTCCACTCCCGCGATGAGGGCGCGACCCACGCCAGTCCCGCGCCATTCCTCATCGACCACGAGGCCCCCGAGCTCCGCCCGAGGTTCACTCACGAGGGACCGGAGCATGTAGACGTGGGCCCAGCCGATGATGCCATGCCCCGCGACATCGGCCACGAACACGCCGTGCGTGTCCGGCTCCGCCTGCATGGAGGCGAGCCGTTCCCGGATTTGCTCACCCGATGCCGGATAGCCAAGCTGCGCCGAGAGCCGCGCGATGAGGGGCGCATCATCCAGCTGCGCGTGATGAACCTCTATGAAAAACGATCCTCGGTCCATGGGTCGGCAGTATTGCTGTATCCGCGGACCTCCCAGAATCCAAGCTTATCCTCGGCGAGGAAGTCGATGCCCTGCAAAAACTTCGAGCCCTTCCAGGCGTAGAGCTTCGGGATGATGACTCGGGCGGGCGCGCCGTGCTCGCGGGGAATCGGTTTGCCGTCGAACGAAGTGGCGATGAGCGCATCGTCGTCGAGAGCCGCTTCGAGCGGGGTATTGGTCGAGTAGCCGTCGAAGCCCGTGTAAAAGAGAAATTTCGCCTCGGCCTTCGGCTTCACGAGCTCACAAAGCGTGAAGAACGAAACCCCGCCCCACGTGCAGTCGTATTTGCTCCACGTCGTGACGCAGTGAAAATCGCTCACGTCCTCGAACTGAGTCAGGGCATGAAACTCGTCCCAGTTCAGCGTCACCGGGTTCTCGACGAGACCGCCGATCCGCAGGGTCCACTTTTCGGTCGGAATCTCCGGCTGCACGCCGAGATCCAGCACCGGAAATCCGCGGGTCAGGTGCTGGCCGGGCGGCAGGCGGTCCCTGCCGCGCACCGGCGGCCGCTCCTTCGCGGCCATCTTGCGCGCCCAGCGCTCCTTCCGTTCGACAAAGGTCGGATTCATCATCACCCGCCCGCCGGCTGCGTTTCGAGACTCCGGATCGCGTCGCGTAACTGCGCGGCCTTTTCGTAGGCCTCGTGAGCGATCGCCGCCTCCAGCTCCTGCTTCAGTTTTTCGAGCTTCGTGAGGGGGCGTTTCTGACGGACTTCCTCGAGGAGGTCCTCGAGGAACGAAATCTCCGCGCTTTCATTCGCCGCCTCGGGATTACCGCTCGCGCTGTAGAAATCCGTGATGGCCTCGCGGCCTTTTTCGATGTGACTGATCGCCACCCCGTAGTTGTCCTTGTCCACCTCCAGCGCCGCCTTGGCGCGGGTGTTCATCATCAGGACATACGGGCGGAACTGCTGGAAGGCCTGCGCGAGTTCCTCGCGATCGACGTGCCCCGCCACGAAGGTGAAGAGGTCCAGGTTTCGCTGGGTATCCCGCACGACGGTCTCAAAATCCTTCAACTGATAGAGCGCAAGATACCGGTGGTAGTACTGAATGCCCTCCTGCTGCAACTCGCCGCAGTCTTCGGCATTCAACTGGTACGCAGCGCCGTCGGACTCACGCTTTAGCGCCTCATTCTGATGAAAGTGCAGGAGCGACTCGCAACCCTTCGGTCGAGTGCCATCAGGCCGCCCGTTCATTTCCATCTGGATCAAGCCGAGATCGATGCGGAGCTGGACCTTCTCGCGTCCATCGGTCCCCATCACCTTGCGCACCTTGATCTGCCCGGGCTCGTGCGGCCAATCACCGAGTATTTGATTTAGGTCGAGACTCATACGACGTCACAATCAACGCGGGCCTGCGGGCAATGTCAAAGCAGCTGACAGCCCCCATCGCGGGCAAACTCCGATCTCGAGACTCGAAGGAGCCGCCTCGCTTCAAGTTTTGCGACTTCGTGCTAACCGCGTCTCAGCCATGAATGGCACTGAGATAAGGTCGGTCGATACGAGATCGGCCGCGCTGGTTTGGCCCTGGAGGGGCTCCAGAAATTAGCCGGTCGGCGTGAGCCACCGGTAGTCGCCGAGAACCATCGAGCCCCGGCCGGGGCGGCGGACTCGATGCCAGCTGGTAACGTCGATCTCGACGCGCCGAGGGCACGGCTGGCGGGAATCCATCGGCCCAAACCCATTCGCCGGTGACTTCCCCGCGCCCCTCCAAGGCTCACGGCTCTGGGACCGTTTACCGGTGGCTGACGCCACCGACAGCCGAGCCAGCGAGACAGATCGACATTCTTGAATGTTCTCTTCTCATCGATCAAACATCCACTGGCCCTCCGGGCCGATTTACCTGCCTTCGCCCGCCCAAAACCCACTTATCTTAGCGCCATTCGCCTCAGCCATTCACGTCTGAGTCACGTCTGAGTCACGTCTGAGTCACGTCTGAGTCTACGCTGCGACCGGCTGATCGCGCTCGGCCAATTCGAGTTCCTCGAGCGTCATCGTGCCTTTGAACTTCGACTCGTCCGCCGGCGCGCCGTAGTTTTGGGCGTGGAGTTCGGCGATCCGGGCCAGTTCGTCTGAGGCGAGCGCCGGACAATTCGGGGCGGCCGCAAATTCCTTCAGCTGCTCCTCGTTGTAGATGTTCGGGAGCGTCGAGGCGGTCAGTCCATCGTTCAGCAGCCACTGCAGCGCCACCTGGCCGAGCGAGCGATCGGCCCGCTCGAGGAAGCGGAGACTGTCGATTTTCTGCACGCCATTGATCAGCCAGGAACGCGGCCGGTGCTTCCGGTGATCGTTCGCCGCGAAGACGGTGTCGACCGTGTATTTCCCTTCCAGCATTCCGCTCGAATGCGGGACCCGGACGAGGAACATCGTGTCCTTGCCCGCGTCCCGCGCGGCCTGCTGGATCTGACCCCCGGGATGCTGCTCCAGCAGGTTGTAAATGTGTTGCACGCTTGTGACGTTCCGCCGTTGGATGCAGCGGATGCCCTCGTAGAGCCAGCCGATCGCCGGGCCGAGCGCCATGCCGTAGTACCGAAACTTCCCGGCTCGTTGGAGCCGATCCATCGTCTCCCAAATCGCGTCGTCGTTCACCTGGTCGAGCCCGATGTTGTGGAGCTGCATCAGGTCGATGTGGTCGGTGCGCAGCCGCTTCAGCGCAGCGTCGGTCGCCCGCTCGAGCGCCGCGGGGGAGAAATCATGCGGAATCGCCTGCTGACCGCGGCGTTCGTCGTTACCGTGGTTGAGCACGTCATAGCCGATCTTGGTCGCGATGACGACATCGTCCCGGCGCGTGGGGAAAGCCTTCGCGATGAGTTCCTCGCTCTTCCCGTTTCCGTAGGTGTCGGCGGCGTCGAAGAGCGTGATGCCCAGATCGAGCGCCTTGTGCATGAGCGCGACGGCTTCTCCGTCGGTGTAGTCGCCCCACCATCCGGTGGAAAGGGTCCAGAGCCCAAAACCGACGGTGCTGACCTTCAGATCCGTATTTGCGTAGGTTCGATACGTCATGCCCGCAGCCTAACGGGCGCGGCCCGGATGGCAACCGGCGGGCAATCCACGCCTGGGAATTTGGCAAGGCATGGTCAGGCCGCCGCGGCGGGCGTCCCGCCGTGAATCGTCCGGCGCAGGACATCCGCCAAATCCTCGAAGCGGTAGGGTTTCCGCAGCGTCGCGCAAAAACCGTACCGCTCGGGTTCGGCGAGAGCGGGCTCATCGGCATAGCCGCTCGAAACGATGGCGCGGAAACTCGGGTCGATCTCGCGGATGACCCGCATGGCGCGTTCGCCGCCCACCCCGCCGGGCACGGTCAGGTCGAGGATGGCGGTCACAAATGGCCGTCCCTCCGCCCGCGCGCGCTGGAAGGCTTCGACTGCCTCGTCGCCTTCGCGGACCGCAACAAACTCGTAGCCGAGCCGGACGAGCAAGCGGCCCGCCACCGTGCGGATGGGCTCCTCGTCGTCCATCAGCAGAATGCGCCCGCCCTGCTGCTGCTCGATGAGCAGGGTCTGCTGCACCGACGGCGCCATCGGCGCGGTCTGATCCGTCGCGACCGGAAGCTCGATCCGGAAACACGCGCCCTCACCCGCTTTCGATTCGCACGTGATGAGGCCGCCATGCGCCCGGATGATGGAGTAGCTGGCCGAGAGACCCAGGCCGGTTCCGTGGCTCTTGGTGGTGAAGAAGGGGTCAAAGATCCGGCCGAGATTTTCTGGGACGATTCCGGGCCCGTCATCGCGGAGTTCGATGCTCACCACCGCTCCCCGCCCCTGCGGACGACACTCGGCGCTGACCACGAGATTCCCACCCTGCGGCATCGCCTGCACGGCGTTGAGCGCGATGTTGTGCACCACCTGGCCCAGCTGTCCGGGATCCGCCTCCACGAGCGGCAGGTTGGAGGCAATGACAAAGCGGCCCGAGACGCTCGAGCCCCGCAGCGCGAAGGTCACCCCCTCGCGAATCAGATCATCGACGGAAACCAGACACTTCACCGGCTTCCCGCCGGTAGAGAACGTGAGGAGCTGATTGGTCAGGTCTCGCGCGCGCCAGGCCGCCCGCATCGACTCCAGGATCGGCCCCGAAACGTCCGGGTTGTCCCCTGAGCGGTCGACGGCGAGCGCGAGATTGCCGATCACGGCGGTCAGGATGTTGTTGAAATCATGCGCGATTCCACCCGCGAGCAGGCCCACGCTCTCGAGCTTGCTTGCTTTCATCAGCTCGCTCGCCACGGCCGCGTCCCGCGTGGCATCGCGAAAGACGCGGATGACCCCCGCGACGTTCCCGTCGGCATCGCGCAGCGGCGCGGTGCTGCCGGCGATCGGCATCCGCCGGCCATCGGGCCGGACAAGATTGACGAAGTGTGCCCCTTCCACCGTTTCTCCCGTCTCAAGCACGTGCCGCACGGCGTCGAAGTCCGGCGGCCGTTCCAGCTCCGAGACGGGTCCAGGCGTGAGATCGATTGCGAAGTGATCCGTGAGGGGCCGGCCGAGCATTTCCGCCCCGGGCACCCCGAAGAGTTTTTCCGCGTGGGGATTCACGAGCGTGATGCGGCCCTCGACGTCCGTCGCGACGATGCCATCCGTGATGCCGGAGAGGAGGAAATCCAGCCACTCGTTGTCCATCGCGAGGGCCCGGGTCGTAAGCTCATGGGACAACGCGAGCCCGACGATGGAAGCGATCGATTGCAGGTGGGTGCGGTCCCCGATGCTCCAGTCGGCGCGGTTCCCGGAATCCTGAAAGCTCACCATTCCGCGCAGCTCGCCCTGCACGAGCACCGGAGCGAGCAGCACGAGATTAATGCCGCGACGCTCGAGCAACTCAGCCGCGCCGCGCTCGAGTTCCGCGCGATCAATGGAGACCAGATTCCCCGCGGCGAGTCCGGGCAGCCAGCGGGCGCGCGCCAGCTCGAGCAACGACTCGGTGCCACGTCCGTCCGTCGGCGGCCGCGTCGGCTCCACTCCCTCGGCGCACCATTGGTGGATCAGCGTTCCCCATTCCGGATCCGTCGGCGCGAGCGGCGGGTATTCAAAGAACAGGACGCGGTCTGCGCCGCTCGCCTCACCCAGCAGCTCGAGGACGCGCGGCATGGCCGCATCGACCGACGGCGACGCGAGGAGTTCGCGCTGGATCTCCACGCTCGCGCTCAGATAGCGATCGCGCATGGCGAGTTCCCGCGCCGCCGAAGCGCTGCCGGAGACGTCGCGCACGCAGACGATGAAGGCCGGTCGACCGTGGAAGCGGATCGAGGCGACCACGCAGTCCGCCTCGAAACTGCTCCCGTCCTGCCGCCGATGGGCGCGGATGCCGGGAGCGATCGTGAGCCCCGAGGCCTCGCCTTCGACGGAGAGATCGCCCAAGTCGGCGAGCTTCCGGGCGAGCATTTCCTCGCGGGGATAGCCATAAGCGAGCAAAGCCGCGTCATTTGCCGCGACCACGTGCGCGTCCGAAGGATCGATCACGAGAGTCGGGATGGGATTGGCCCCGAAGAGCCGCTCGTAGCGCACATCCGCATCGATCTCCGCCGTGACATCGCGCGAACGCACGAAAATTCCCGCGACGAGCGGATCATCGAGCAGGTTCCGCGCGGTCGATTCGACCCGGAGATACGAACCCGTCGCGCAGCGGTACCGATAGCGGGCGCGATCCTCTCCGCCCGGTTGACTCACCAGCCGGGCGAAAGCGGCGGCCATGGCGGGCTGGTCGTCGGGATGCACGAACTCCAGCGCAATCATCCCCAAACTCGCTCCGGGCTCGTGGCCCGAGGCTTCGAAGATCGAATCGGATTCAAAGACGACCCGACCCTCGCGATCGAGGATCGAAATGAAATCCGCCGCATCGCCGAAAATGGAACGAAAGCGCGCCACCGCGGAGAACGCAGAAGCGTCCTGAGTGCCGGAGTTGAGCCTAGTGGCGGACATGGCGGTCTCCCTCTTTGGTGACCGAAAGTAGAGGCGGTGGCAATGCTCTCGTGCGCGGGAGGGTCCGAGCGGCGCCGCGCGATGGCTACGGAACGGGAACCGGCGCGGGGGCGGCCACGACCGCTGGAGGCGCGACCGGAACCGATTTCGGCACGACCATCCAAAAGCGCGGCAAGAACGCCGCCCACTCCCCGAGGATCTCGCGAGCCTGCTCGCTGCCCGTCTGATCCGCATGAAGGCGGAGCAGGTCCTTCAGCCGGACCGCGGGGGGATCCGCGGCCCCAAGCCGTTCGCAACGCACGAGTTGGGGGTTGAGCTGATGCTCGAATTCGCCGGCGGGATCGAGGACAAACGCCACGCCACCCGTCATCCCCGCGCCGAAATTTCGACCGGTGGCGCCGAGGACGACGACGCAGCCGTTCGTCATGTACTCGCAGCAGTGATCGCCCGCGCCTTCCACCACCGCCGTGCAGCCGCTGTTCCGCACGGCGAAGCGCTCCCCGGCCCGGCCGTTCGCGAAAAAATCTCCGCCGCTCGCGCCGTATAGACAGGTATTTCCCACGATGCTGTTTTCGTGCGCGACGAATTTCCGCTTTACGGGCGGTCTCACGATGAGCGTCCCGCCGCTCATGCCCTTGCCCACATAGTCGTTTCCTTCGCCGTTCAGGACCACGCGCAGCCCCTGCATCAGGAAAGCCCCGAAACTCTGTCCGCCGGTTCCGTTGAAGTTCAGCTCGAGCATGTCGTCGGGCAGCCCGGCCACGCCGTATTGGTAGGCGATCTCGCCGCTCACCTTGGTGCAGGCGGAGCGGTGTACGTTCCGGATCTTGTAGTTGAGCGAGAGCGGCTGTCCGTCGTTGATCGCATCGTTCGCATCCTGCAGGATCGCGTCATCGAGCGGCCGGTCGTGGTGCCCGTCGTTCCGCTCGCGGGTGTGATGCCGGGGCGCATCGGGGTCGTCCTTGGAAGCGACGTCCGCCAGGAGCCGTTTGAGGCTGACGAGGTTCGCCTTCGGATGATCCGGGACATGCCGCTGGCGGAGCGATTCCACGCGGCCGACCATCTCATTGATCGTCCGGTATCCCAGCCGGGCCATGATCTCTCGCACCTCGCCGGCCACGCCGTTGAAGAAGTTCACGATGTTCTCCGGCTTCCCCTTGAAACGCGCGCGCAGCTTTTCGTCGAGCGTCGCCACGCCCACCGGGCACGTGTTGAGGTGGCACATCCGGACGTAGACGCAGCCGCTCGCGATCAGCGCCGCGGTGCCGAAGTTATACTCCTCGGCTCCGAGGAGCGTGGCGACGACGATGTCGAGCCCCGTGCGCATGCCGCCATCGGTCCGGAGCGTCACGCGATTGCGGAGGCCGTTCAACATCAGGACCTGGTGCGCCTCGGCCACGCCGAGCTCCCAGGCGCTGCCGGCATTCTTGATCGAGCTCAGCGGCGAGGCGCCCGTGCCACCCTCGTGGCCGCTGATCAAAATGATATCGGCGTGCGCCTTCGCGACGCCCGCTGCCACCGTGCCGATTCCCGCCTCGGCCACGAGCTTCACGCAGACCCGCGCGCGGGGATTCACCTGCTTCAGATCGTGGATCAGCTGGGCGAGGTCCTCGATGGAATAGATGTCGTGATGGGGCGGCGGCGAGATGAGGGTCACTCCCTCCGTCGCGTTGCGGAGCCGCGCGATGATCGCGCTCACCTTGTGGCCGGGCAGCTGGCCGCCTTCGCCGGGCTTCGCTCCCTGGGCCATCTTGATCTCGATCTCCTTCGCGCTCGCCAGGTAGGTCGCATTCACGCCGAAACGGGCGCTCGCCACCTGCTTGATCGCGCTGTTCGGCCAGTCGCCGTTCGGCCGGCGCTTGAAGCGGGCAGGATCCTCGCCGCCTTCGCCGCTGTTCGACTTGCCCCCGATCCGGTTCATCGCGATGGCGAGACATTCGTGCGCCTCCGGCGAGATCGCGCCGAGGCTCATCCCGGCCGTCGTGAAGCGCTTCCGGATGTCCTCGATCGGCTCCACTTCCTCGAGCGGCACCGGTCCGGTCGCGCCTGGCACGAGCTCGAGCAGATCACGCAGGGCCAGCGGCCGCGAGGCGAGAACCGCCTGGACGTAACGGCCGTAATCCTCCGCCGCATTGGTGCGGACGAAGGTGTGGAAGTTCTTGATCATCGCGGGCGTGACCGCGTGCGTCTCGCCGTTCGGCCGGAACCGGTACGTCCCGAGGTCATGCGGGTGCGCCGCCTCGGGTCCGCCCGGCACTTCGCTGCGGTAGGCCAGCTCATGCCGCTGGAGAGATTCGCGCGCGACCTCGCGCAGGCCGATGCCCTCGATCTGCGAAGACGTGCCGGCGAAGCAGCGCTCGATCAACTTCGACGAGATGCCGATCGCCTCGAAGACCTGGGCGCCGCGGTAGCTGCCGAGGACACTGATGCCCATCTTCGACATGATCTTCAGCAGACCGTTCTCCAGCGCCACGCGGTAGTTTGCGAGGGACCGCACCAGCGCTGAGACTTCAGCGCCGGATTCGCGCTCATGGATCTCCCGGATCGTCTCGAAGGCGAGATACGGACAGACCGCGCTCGCGCCGAAACCGATGAGGCAGGCCATCTGATGCACGTCGCGCGCCTCGCCGGTCTCGCAGACGATGCTGACCTTCATCCGCTTGCCGGCCCGGATGAGATGATGATGCACGGCCCCGACGGCGAGCAGCATCGGGACCGGCACGCCTTCGTGGTCCACGCCGCGGTCCGTCAGGACGATGATGCGCGCGCCCGCCTCGACCGCCTTCTCGGCTTCCGAGGCGATCAAGTCGAGCTGGCTCTCGAGTCCGGCCACGCCCGCCCCGACGGGCCAGAGCACGGCGATGGTCGCCGCCTGGTGCTCGCCGGGCAGGGACCGCAGCGCAGAGAGCTCGCGCTCGTCGATGAACGGCGTCTCCATCGCAACGAGCCGGGCGTGCTCGGGCGATTCCGAGAGCAGATTGCGCCGCCAGCCCATGAGCGTCGTGAGCGACATCACGAGCTTCTCGCGGATCGGATCGATCGGCGGATTCGTCACCTGGGCAAAGAGCTGCTTGAAGTACGTGTAGAGCAGCCGCGGCTGATGCGAGAGCACCGCGAGGGGCGTGTCGTCGCCCATGGAGCCCACCGCCTCGGCGGCATCGCGCGCCATCGGCTTGAGCACCATGTCCAGCTCTTCGTTCGAGTAGCCGAAGGCGATTTGCCGCTGCGTGAGCGTGAGGATGTCCAGCTCACCGGCCGGCGCGGCCGGCGGCGCGTCCTGCATCATGTCGGAGAGGCGGAGGAGATTGTCCTTCAGCCACTGCCGGTACGGACGCTGGCGGGCGAGGCCCTCCTTGATCTCCCGATCCCGCAGCAACCGTCCGGCGACCGTGTCCACGGCGATCATTTCTCCGGGCGCGAGCCGGCCCTTCTCGATCACGGTGGAGTCATCGAGCGCGGTCGCCCCCACCTCGGAACCGAGGGAGAAAATGCCGTCATCCGTGAGCTTGTAGCGCGCCGGCCGGAGCCCGTTCCGATCCAGACACGCCGCCACGGTGCGACCGTCGCAGAAGGCGAGCGCCGCCGGACCGTCCCAGGGCTCGTTGAAACATGCGTGGTATTGATAGAACGCCGCCAGATCCGGCGAGACGTTGCGGTCACTCCGCCAAGCCGGCGGGACCAGCATCGTCATCGCGTGCAGCAGCGACCGACCGCTCATCACGAGCGCCTCGAGCGCATTGTCGATGCTCGCGGAATCGCTCCCGCCCGGTTGGATGATCGGCTTGAGAAGATCGATGTCCTCGCCCCAGAAATCGGCGCGCAACTCGGCCTCGCGAGCGTGCATCCAGTTCCGGTTTCCCCGGATCGTGTTGATCTCGCCGTTGTGCGCGAGCATCCGAAACGGATGCGCCAGCGGCCAGGTCGGGAACGTGTTCGTGCTGTAGCGCTGGTGATAGACGCAGAGAGCGGTTTCGTAGTCTCGACTGGCGAGATCGACGTAGAATTTCTCGAGCGAGGGCGAGACGAGCAGCCCCTTGTAAATGATGACCCGGCTCGAAAACGATGGCAGATAGAAATTCTTGATTTTGTCGTCCGCGGCGCGCTTCTCGATTTCGTTTCGCGAGAGAAAGAGCCGGCGCTCGTAGTCGTCGTCGCTCAACCCCCACGGGCGGCCGATCAGCGCCTGTTCGATGCGGGGCATCGTGAGCTGCGCCGTCTCCCCGAGCACGCCGAGGTGGAGCGGCACCGACCGCCAGCCAAAGAGGAAGAGCCCCCGCTTCTTCAGCACTTCCTCGGTGATCGCCTTCGCCCGGGCTTGGGCATAGGCATTGTCGTGCGGGAGGAAGGCAAAACCCACCCCAAGATCGCGCTCGTTGTAGAGCTGATAGCCCAGCCGGGCGATCTCCGGCGCGAAGATCTTGTGTGGGATCTGGGTAAGCACTCCGGCGCCGTCGCCCGTCTTGGCGTCGGCATCGAGCGCACCGCGGTGGACGAGATTGCAGAGCGATTGCAGCCCGAGGCGCAGGATCTGGTTCGAGCGCCGGCCATTGACCCGGGCGATGAAGCCCACGCCGCAGGCATCATGCTCCGTGTCGGGATCATAGAGGGAATGCGGCGCGCGCTCTTCCGCGGCGTCCACAGCAGCCTGGTCCAGTCGGTTTGAGGTCATGGATCAATCCGTCCGGGCAGGTCGCCAGGCCGGTCTCCGCCCCGGTGGGGGAAACGACTCCCCGTCGGATCGCAAATCCCTTCGCAACCCGTGCTCCACCCGCGGTCCCTGACCCGAAACGACTTTATCGAACGCGGCCGAAGGTAGTCGGCCGCGTGCAATTGGAAACGGATATTTCGGCGCCTCGTCCGAGCGATGCAACCCTACGGCAGCCGCTTCGGCGAGATCACCCGCACGACGGCGGTCGAGCCCGGCATCTTGTCCCCCGGCAGCGGCTCGAAGCGCCCGCCCAGCGTCGAAGCCAGGAACGCCTCTTCGCGCGCCTGGAAGTCGAGCCGGTTGTCCGGACGGGCAAAGCCGTGGCCTTCGTCGGGATAGAGCACGTACGTGCAGCTGCCGCCGCTCTTCTCGATCGCCGCCACGATCTGCTCGGACTCCGCCTGGTTGACGCGCGGGTCGTTCGCGCCCTGCCCGATCAGGAGCGGTCGGACGATCTTGTCCGCCTTGAACAGCGGCGAGGCGGCGCGGACCAGCTCGGCGTCCTTCGGATCGTCGACGTTGCCCATCCGCACGTCGAAGACGGCGCGCAGCGGCTTCCAGTAGGCCGGGATCGACCCGATGAGCGTCTTCAGATTCGAGGGTCCGACGATGTCGACGGAGCAGGCGAAGACCTCGGGCGTGAAGGTGACCGCCGCCAGCGCGGCGTAGCCCCCATACGATCCGCCGGAGATGCCGACGCGCTTCGGATCCGCGATGCCTTCCTTCACGGCCCAGTTCACGGCGTCGATGAGGTCATCGTGCATCTTCAGGCCCCACTGCTTGTTCCCGGCATTCAGGAATTTTTTCCCGTAGCCGGTCGAGCCGCGGAAATTCACCTGAAGAACGGCGTACCCGCGGTTCGCCATCAGCTGCGGATACGGCCGGAAGCCCCACTGGTCCCGCGCCCACGGGCCCCCGTGCGGATTCAAAACCATCGGCAGCCCCTTCGCCGGCAGACCGGGAGGCAGCGTCAGATACCCGTGCATCTTCAGGCCATCTCGTGTGGTGATGACCACTGGCTTCGACTCCGCCAGCGTGTACGCCTCGAGCTTCGGCCGGGTCTTCAGGAGCAGCGTGCCTTTCTTCGCCTTCCGATCCCACTGGTAAAAACGGCCCGGCGCCCGATCGGCTTCGAACCCCACGAGCCAGATGTCATCTGCCTCCGTGCGATCGACGACGGTGAAATCGCCATCCTGGAGCGCGGCGATCCCAGCGAAATCATCCTTTACGGCGGCATCGACCACCGACCACTTCGCCCGGCCGGGCGCGAAGGAGATCGCCTCGACCACCCGCGTCTTCGGATGCACCTGAACTTCTCCGGCATCGACTTCGTCGCTCGACGCGATCGGCTTTTCCGCACCCGTGGCGATGTTCCGCTCCACAACCGCCGCGGTGTCGCGCCCGATTGAGGACTCGATCACGAGCGACTTCCCGTCCGCGGTGAAGCCCACGGGCGCCAGGATCTCGTCCGGCCCCACCTTGACGAGGGATTTCCAGGGAGATTTCACGTCGTCCCGCACCCGAATTTCCGTGCCTCCATCCGGCGTGGAGACGACGGCCATGCGGATCTGGAACTTGCTATCGGTCCCCCATCCCGCCACGTCGCCGGGGTTTTCGGTGTCGAGCGTGAGCGCGCCCGTCTGGAGATTCACGCGATAGACATCGAAGAGCTGACGGTTGCGCAGGTTGAGCGTCACCAGCATCTCGTCCGGGAAATCGGGGCTGAGATCATTCGGCGCGGCCCGCACCCCCTGAAACGGCGTGAGATCCCGCACATTCCCGGAGGCGAGGTCGACGCCGAAGAGGTGGAAATTTTCGTCCCCATCCGCGTCCTGCAGATAAAGCAGCATGCCGTTGTTCTTCGCCCAGAGGAATTGCCGGATGCCGCGCTTCTTGTCCGCGGTCATCGCCTTGTCATCATCCTTGCCGACGGTTTTCAACCAGACCTGGAGGACGTTCTTGTCGTTCGGCGCGATGTAGGCGAGGCGCTTCCCGTCCGGCGAGAGGCGGGGAGACGTCCGCTCCGGATTTCCGGACAGGACCTCTCGAGGAATCAGGGTCGGCAATTCCGCCCGCAGGGCGAGCGGCGGGAGCACGCCCGCCGCAGCGAGCATCGCAGGGACAATCAGTCGGCGCATCATGGCGGGAGGAAATGCGACCGAGCCCAGAGCGCAAGGCTGCACGACCCGCGGATCGTCGCCGCAAGGGGATTCGCACCTTCCGCGTGGGGAAACACTCCCTTCAAGCCAACGGAACCGATCTCAATCTCCTCCCGCGTCTCGGTCTCATGGGCATCTGCGGCCTCGGTCTCGTCCACTCCAGCGCCGCGGGAGAAACCGCGGCAGGGCCCGCCCGCGTCATCGTGACCGACGTGCCGATCGACGATCCGTCCTCCCCTCGACCCGGCCGTTCGGGTCGGGATTTGAGCTCGATGCGAACATCCTCGATACGCCCCGGAGGGTGACGATCATCTCGCGCGAGCAGCTCGCTGCGATCTCGATCCAGGACGCGCGCGATTTCTCGAAGCTCACCTCCTCAAGCTTCACCCAGACGAACTTCGGTGCACCCGCCAATCCGAGCATCCGCGGCCAGAGCGCGGATGTTTTCGTGAACGGCATCCGCGACGCCGCGGACTGCGGACACCCGCTGCCGCCGGCTTCTCGTTCAGCCTGCTGCCCGCCCAAGACCGAAGGCGAATTCCTTCCATTTCCAGTGCCCGAAGCGCTCAGATCACGAGTCACTCCTCCCCGGCTCCAACTGCGCACCGCGCATTACTTGCTCAAGATCAGCGTCAGATAGCCATCACCCTCATTCGCAACGACGATGTCGGCCTTGCCGTCGCCATTCAAATCGCCGACCGCCACACCGCAGGGGAATTGTCCCGTCGCCAGGGTCGCCGCGTTGCGGAGCGTGCCGTTTTCCCCCAGAAACACGGTGATGTTGCCTCCCGCGTAGTTCGCCACCACGACGTCAGCCACGCCGTCGCCATTCACGTCGCCGATCGCGACCGTGGCCGGTGCCCGACCGGTGGCGAAAGGCGAACCGCGCATCGGCGTGAAGCCGCCCTTGCCATCGCCGAGCAGGACATTCAGCGCGTCGCAGGTGGCGTCCGTCGGCTGGCCCACCCAGTTCACCACCGCCAGATCGGGTCGGCCATCGCCATTCAGATCTCCAATCGCCACCCCAAAAGGCTTCTTCCCGCACGCGAACGGCGAGCCGGGCGCCGGATGGAGCCCCGACGGGTCGCCCAGCAGCACGGTAACGGTCCCATCCTCCAAGTTGGTCGTGACGAGATCGGCCCGTCCATCCCCATTCAGATCGGCCGCCCGCAGGCGCTGGTACGGCATCCGCCCGACCGAGAATTGCCGCCCTGGCTCGCGAAAGCCACCGCGTCCATCGCCATAAACCACCGTCACCTTGTCCTCGGCCCAGCTCTCCGTCGCGAGGTCCAACCGGCCATCCCCATCGAAGTCCCCAACCGCCACGCCGTGCACGTGGGGGCGCGATTGCACCGCGACCGGCGAGGCCGCCGCTCGCGTAAAGCCACCGCGTCCGTTGCCCAGCAACACGGTGAGCGACTTTTGATCGTGATTCGCGATCGCCACGTCTGGCTTTCCATCGGCGTTGAAGTCCCCCACGCAAAGGTCATTCGGACCGGCGCCCACCGGGACGGGAGAGCCCGGCGCTTCCTTGAATCCTCCCTTGCCGTCCCCCAGCAGGACCGTCAGCGTGCCGTCTTCGCCGTTGGCCACTAAGAGATCGGGTTTCCCATCCCGATTTACATCGCAGATCACGACCGCTCGCGGAGACCGGCCGACCGGAACGCGACGCGAAGTCGCCGCTTCATATTCTGCGGCACCGCCCTGCAGACAAAGGACGAGGAAAATCGCCCTGGCATGCATTATTCGGAGAGAAGTGGGCATGGCTGCATTCCTATCGTTCCCGTCCCCGAGAGCAAGCACGGGCGAGGACTCGCCTGCGCGGCGCCCGCACCTCGGCGTCCACCCCCCCCATCGCTTGCGGGCGCTGCGTCCCCCCAAAAGGCAATCGGAACCGACGTCGTGGACTGCGGAAGCCTGCTGCCGCCGTCTGCTCGCGCACCCTGCTGCGCGCCCAGTGCCGGAGGCACGTTTCTTCCCGCCTCAGACCTCCGGAACGGGCGGGAGAAGGGCTGAGCCGCCGAGGCATGGTTATTAGCCTTGCACGCCCGCCATCACGCGCCGAGGGCCAGAGGCTCACAGATAAGCCAACCCACGGCAGAGCGAGTCTGCGAGCGGCGCCCTGGGTTTCCATCGACCGATTCAAAAACCCCGAATGGGCGTCGCATAGCGCGCGTCGGGGCAGGTAAAACTCAAACCGATGTTCCGCCCCTTTCAGGCTTGGAGCGTTTGTAAAACCGCCCCACCCAGAGCGGCGCTCATGCCTCGACTGCCGAAGGCACTTTCCGGGCAGACCTCAGCCATAAGGCCCGCCCGCTTTCTGTGGGATGCTCGCGGTCATCGGGATCGGTGATCGGTGATCGCTCCGCTGGCTGATCCGCACCGGTTCTCCGAGCGGATGAACGAAGGCTGGCCAGGCGACGACGACGAGATGGACGAACGCCGAAAGGCAAACGATCGCGCAAACGACGAGATACCAAAACCGGTGGCGTGTCGTCCGGAGCACAAACGGGAAAGCGAGGATAAGCGCCGCGAACAGGACGGCGAAGAGGGCCGGCCGGCCGGGGGAGATGGTCCGTCCGAAATCGCTGGCGATTTCCTGCGAGCCGGACAGCCCGCGAAGGGTCACGACTTGGCACAGCACGACCAGAGGGAGCGACATGGAACAGAAGGCCTGAGTCGGCGGGCCCGGACGTTTAAACCAGAGCAACAGCCAAGCGTAGGCAGCGGAGGCGCAAGCCAGACGGAACCAACTCGGGCTGGGCATTAACGGGAGCACGAAAGGAACCGCGAGGAGGAGCGCCGCGTAACAAACCGCCAGCGGCGGCGCCCTCCACTTGCTCTCAACGGTCTCCGGCATGGAGCGAGCATGACGACGGCCTTCGGGAAGTAAATCCGGGTTCAATGAACGTGGGGCGCCGGCCTCCTCAGATGCGCCGCAACTGAACTCGATGAACGCGAGGGGAAGGATGGCACGCCCCGCAGCGGGACATCCGCGCGACATGCTTGTCGGCGACACGCGACTCTGCTACCCCTTGGACCATGATCGCACTTTCCGAAATCCAGAGGATGAGCGTGGAGGAACGCCTTCAGGCGATCGAACTTTTATGGGACTCGATTTCCCGACTGGGCGACGCGGTGGGTTCTCCCGCCTGGCACGGTGAGATCCTCTCCGCCCGGCGTGCCAAGGTTGATGCGGGCGAGGGGCAGTTTCTCCGCCTCTCGGAACTGCGTGACCGCTTAAAGCCGGCTTCGTGAAACCGGTCGTTGTTCTCGCGGACGCCGCGCGCGACCTGGAACTCGGCCGGGATTTCTACGATGCTCACGAACTGGGCATCGGTGAATATTTCGCGGACTCGCTCCTGTCCGACCTGGAAAGTCTCCGCCTGTTTCATGGCATTCATTCCGGGCATTTTGGCTTCCATCGGATGCTGGCAAGCCGCTTCCCTTTCGGAATCTATTACGACGAAACAGTGAGTGAAGTGCGAGTGTTTGCCGTTTTGGATCTACGCCGCGACCCACTTTGGCTTCGCGCGGAACTCGCCGCAAGATAACCCGTTCGCGTGAAGTCCGCGGTCGGCGCCGACAGAATCCGTTCCGCCCAAAATGCGGAATCCTGAGCGAGGGGCGCGGAGCGAAGACTATCAACCTTGGGTCGTGGGAGATCCGATCCCACGCCATCAGACGCAATGGTTCAAACACGTCGAAACACATATTCGCCCGAAAACCGAACCGAAGCGGTGAATCTCCCGCCCGCGGTGCGAATTCGGCGCCGTTCGCGCCAAAACGTCGCCGTTGCGCCGGAGAAGGCGTAAGTCCGGGAAAATCGAAGTCCGCGTCTCCAAACAGCAGCCGATCGTGGGAAGATCGAGGCGTTGGATCGAAAATCTCCGCTCAGCCGGAAAAAAGGAGAGCGGCCGTGAAAAAACGAGCCGACGGACCGAAATCGGAGCCGTTGCCGCGAAATCGTCGCCAACCGATCGAAGGAGGCGCCAGTCTCTGAAAATTGGCTCCGCGCCACTTCACCCGTCGGTGAACAGGAATCGATTCCCCTCCGAATTCAGGATGCCTGCCGCTCCTCCGCCTTCAAGGTCCGGGCCTGTCGCCGCCAGGAGGTCGAACGGGCACTGGCGCAAATCGACGACGACGCCGAAGCCGCGCGACGAGCGCGATCCGTTCTTCAGCCACGCGCACCCCCATCTCCTGCCCGAAGGCTGAGCCGGCCCTCGGACCAAAGTGCCGGCCGAGAGATGCGAAAATTCGCCTTCAAGCTCGCTCGCGCGGCCGAATCATTCCGCCGTCCTTGGGTCGACGCTTGCGATCGAGGTCGGGCGACAAATCGCGATTCTATCCCATCGGCGCCACACGCACCGCGCTGTCGGGGCGCGAAGAATTTGTATGAACTCAAGCACCACGGATAAAATCAAAGGCACCGCCAAGCAGGTCGCCGGCAAGGTCAAGGAAGTCACGGGCGACGTGATCGGGAACCCCGATCTTCGCGACCGTGGCACCGTCGAAAAGACTGAAGGAAAGATCCAGAAGAAGGTCGGAGACGTGAAAAAGGTCTTCGGCGCCTGAGCTTCGAATCGCCCCGCGTGCGCCGTCCCACCGGGTCGACGAAGCCCGCCGCCCCCTGCGTCACGGACGAGGCCACTTCCTCGTCACGCCGAGGCGTCGTCGAATGCGGAAGCCTGCTGCCGCCGTCTTCTCGCGCCGCCTGCGGGCCCGAGGCCGATTTCTTTCAGCGGCAGACCTCCTGAGGCCGCGGGGAACGGGTTGAGCCCCCGCAGCCGCCTTCGCCCGGAACGTGCGCCATCACGCGCCGAGGGCCAAAGGCCCGCAGAGAAGCCAGCCCAGGGCAGAGCGAGTCTGCGAGCGGCGCCCTGGGTTTCCATCCACCGGTTCCAAAGCCCCGAAGGGGCGCGACAGAGCGCGTGGCGCCGGTGATCGGCGATCGACGGGCTCGCTCCAGCTCAACGGCTCAGCGAGCGGATCAAAGAAAATTGGCCACGCGACGACAACGAGATGGCGGTACGCCGAAAGGGAAACGATCGCGCAAACCACGGGATACCAAACCCGGTTGCGTGTTGTCCGGAGCACCAACCGGAAGGCGAGGACAAGCGCCGCAAACAGGACGGCGAAGAGGAGCGGCCGGCCGGGGGAGATCGTCCTTCCGAAATCTCTGGCGATCTCCTGGGAGGCGGAAAGCCCGCGAAGGGTCACGACCTGGCACAGCACCACCAGAGCGAGCGACATGGAACAGAACGCCTGACTCGGCGGGCCCGGACGTTTAAACCAGAGCAACACCCAAGCGTAAGCACCCGACGCGCAGGCCAGACGGGACCAACTCGGGCTGGGCACGAACGGAAGCACGAACGGAACCGCGAGGAGGAGCGCCGCGTAACAAACCGCCAGCGGTAGCGGCACGGTCCACTTGCTTTCACCGGTCTCCGGCATGGAGCGAGCATGACGACGGCCTTCGGGAAGTAAACTCCGTTCAATGAACGCGGCGCACCTTTGGGACATGCGGCAGCCGCGCGCGGAACCGCTCGTCCCCAGCGCGACGCGAAAAGGCGGATGCCCGTTGCCGGACATCCGCCTGGTTCTGCGCTCCGCTCATTGGCGGGCTCGTGGCCGGGCATTCGCCTACGCCGAGGGCGGCGGGACTGCTCCAGCGCTCGCGGTTACCGCGGGCGCCGCACTGGCGTCGGCCGGAGCCGCCGCGGGCTCACTGGCTTTCGCCGGGGCGACCTTCGCCGCTTTCCGCGCCTTCGCGGCGGTCTTGGCCGCTGGCGTGCGGGAGAACCGGCGCTCGAGCCGTGCGACCACCGCATCGAGGCCTTCGGTCTTCCCGAGGCGCTTGAGCACGTGGTAGAGGTCGAGACCGGCACCGACGCACCCGTCGGCCACGACTCGCGCCGTGTCCGAGACATGCTGCTGGAGGGTTTCGAAGCGCAGGGCGCGCTTCGCGAGTTCCTCCGTCGCATCGCGTCGGCGGGTGAGCGGACCGTCCCCCAGCTGGGGCGGAACCAGCTTCGCATTCTGTTTTCCGGCCTCGATGAGATCGGGCAGGAAGGCCTCATTGCTGGGGCCAAACGGG
>JBBQFQ010000075.1:0-21975 GCA_038322235.1 Chthoniobacterales bacterium | reverse complement strand
CAGAACTCCACTCCCACCACCGCGCCACCCCCCACAAAAACCTCCCCATCACCCAGCTCGACACCAACACGTTTCACCCCAAAGAAAAAATTCCGGTTTTGATCGCACGCACTTTTCCGGTTTTGATGTCACGCCGACAGCTCTCGCTGCGAACCTTGCACATCGCTTACCCGCGCATTAATGTGGATCGGGTTATGCGACGTCTTCTGCCCATCGTGATGCTGACCACTCTCCTCTTCTGGGGAGTTGCGCAGGCCCACGCTGCTTTTGGGCTCGCGGGTTCGCTCAATTGCTGCGCGAAAGCCGCCCACGACGCCGAGGATGGCGATGACGACAACAACTCGGTCCGGCACGGCGAGTTTTCCGATTTTTTCCACGGACGATTCCAGGCGTCGGCCGATGTGGTTTTGGCTGAGATCGATCGAGGGGAGGATCCGCTCGCCACGATACTCCGCGATTGGTCTTCCATTTTCGGGTTGGCCAGCGAGAGCGCGACGCGCGCATCGTGGATGGAACGTGCGAACCCGCCTAACGGGGCGAGCGCCCAGTTGATGGCCAGCCGGACGCATCCGGTTCGCGGTCCCTCGATTTGAGGCAGTAGCCGAGCCCAGCGGGCTCGCGCTCAAGCACGTTCCGTGGCGCCGCGCGCCCCGGGATCTCCGGCCGTGGGCCGGTTTCACATCCAACTCAATTCGGTCATGCCTCGTCTTCTTCCGCTTTTCATTCTCACGCTCGCCCTTGGCGTCGGGCGATTGGTTGCCGTCACGCTGACGCCAGAGGCCGCCGCTGCGATGGCTGAGCGCCACAATCCGGGCCTGCAAGCGGCTCGCTGGCGGGTCCAGGAGGCGCGAGGGCGGCTCCTGCAATCTGGACGCCTTTCCAATCCCGAGGTGGGAATGGATTTCACCCGCAAACGCCGTGAGCCGGAGGGCTCGGTGGCAGTTGGCGTGATGCAGAAGTTCCCCGTCACGCAGCGGCTCTCGCTGGAGCGAGCAGTCTCGAGCGCGCTGCTCGACGCCGCGGAAGCCGAAGTGCGCGATGCTGCACGCAAGTTGGTGGCCGAGGTGCGCGCCGCGGCGGTGCGGGTCCTGGCGCTAGAAGCGCAGACAACGCTGCGGCAAGAGCAGGTGGGGACGAGTCGCGAGTTGAGCGGCTTCCTGCGTCAGCGCGCTGCCGCCGGGGAGTTGCCCCGCTTCGATGTGACCCAGGCAGAAATGGAAGAGCAGCAACTCGCGCTCGACTTAACGAAGCTCGCCGCCGAAAAGCGCGCGGCCCTGGGGCTGCTCCGACCGCTTCTCGGGCTCCCCGCGGACGCTCAACTCGGAATCGCCGGCCAGCTCGAACCGCTGCGTGCGGCCACCGCCTACCCGGAGCGCGGCGATATCGCCGCGGCGCGGGCGCAGGTGGAGGCGGCGGCACGCTCGACCATCCTGGTGCGTGCGACCCGCTGGGAGGACGTCGGGGTGGGGTTCAGCGTGACGCGCGAACGCACGAAGGACGATCCGACGGGTTTCGAATCAGACACGGTCTTTGGCCTCCGGACGACCATCGCGCTCCCGCTTTGGAACGATCAGCGAGGGCGGATTTTCGAGGCGGACGCCTCGGCGCGACGGACCGAGCGGGAGTTGGCAGCCTTGCGCGGCCGGGCTCAGGGCGAGGTCGCATCGGCCAGGGCGGAAGCCGCCGGCTTCAAACTCGTAGCCCGCCAAATCGAGCGTGAGATGCTCCCCCGCGCGCGCTCGGCCGAAGAGCAGGTCAAGGCGGCCAACACGTCAGGCCAGGCACCCTTCGCCGAAGTTTTGAGGGCACGGGCGCGGCGGCTCGAGTTAGAGCAGCGCCGTCTCGACGCGCTCCGGGACTGGCATCTGGCGACCATCCGACTCGAGGAGGCCGCGGGGCGCACTCCGCGTCCCACCCAGGCGACGAGCGCGATGGAGCAGCCACGACGGCGCTGACCAAAACGGGCGAGTTCTACTACCCAACTCTCATGAAAAGGATCGTTCTTCATTTTGTTTTCGTCGGTTTCGCCGGTTTCGCGGGTGTCTGGTGGGCGGGGGCCGTGGACCCGAAACGAACCGCCAACACGATCGTGCTGGATGAAACCGGCGTAAAGAATCTCCGCCTTCAGACCGTCGAAGTCGACGAGGTGGACTTCGAGGAGGTGGTTTTCGCGCTCGGTCGGATCGAGCCCATCCCCGGAAAAGTCGCCGCGGTCAGCAGCCGGATCCCAGGGCGCATCGTGGAGCTGAAGGTCACACCCGGCGATGAAGTCATCGCCGGCCAGGAAGTGGCCCGTCTGGAGAGCCGGCAACCCGGCGATCCACCGCCAATTGTCGTCTTGCGTTCACCGTTGGCGGGCCTCGTCACGCGGCTGGACACGCGGCTCGGCGATCCGCTGGAGCCCGATAAGGCGCTGCTGGAGGTGACCGATTTGACCGAGGTCAATGCCGTCGCCCGCATCCCAGAGCATCAGGCCGGGCGGATGAAGCCTACGACCGTCGCTCACATCAAAGTGGCGTCCCTTCCCGACGAAACATTCGAAGGTGAATTGCTGCGCTTCGGAACTGCCGCCAACAAACAAAGCGGCACCATCGATGCGGTCTTTCGGCTGCAAAATCGGGGCGGCCGACTCCGCCCGGACATGCGGGCGGAGTTCTCCGTCGTGCTCAGTAAACGCACAGGGGTCTTGAGCGTTCCGCGCAGCGCGCTGCAGGGCGAGCCGTCGAACCGGTTCGTCTACGTCGAGGACTACGAGCTCAAGAATGCGTTCATGAAGACGGCCGTGGAGGTCGGCCAGGTGAACGATCGATTCGTCGAGATCACCAAGGGACTGTTTCCCGGGGATAAAGTCGTCACCCGCGGGGCGTATTCTCTCGCGTTCGCCGGGGGCGGCACCGTTTCGCTCAAAGCCGCGCTCGATGCCGCCCACGGCCACGAACATGCGGAAGACGGTTCCGAGCTGCCGGCTGGCGGCAAGAAGGCGCCCGCGAGCGGCGAATCTCACGATCACGCAGCGTCGTCCCATCCATTCTGGATGATCGCGAGCGGCGTGCTGTTCGTCCTGCTGATCGTCACCAACTTCCGGAAAGCGCGTGCGGCGCGGGTCGACGAGTCAAAGAAGCCTGGCACCGCGACCGCCGCGCAGGAGGTCCGCTAATGCTCAACAAGCTGATTCATTGGTCGCTGAGCAATCGAGCCCTCATTCTTGGGCTGGCGCTCCTCCTCATGGTGGCCGGGCTTCGCACCGCCACGCAGCTCCCCGTGGAGGTGCTGCCGGATTTGACCAAGCCGACCGTCATCATTCTCACCGACGCGGCCGGTCTGGCGCCGGAGGAAGTGGAAACCCGGGTGAGCCAACCCATCGAAAGCGCGCTGCTGGGGGTGGCTGGCCTGACGCGCCTGCGCTCGAATTCCGATGTCTCCCTCTCGCTGGTCTACGCCGAATTCGGCTGGGGCGCCGAGATCTCCAAAGCGCGCACGCTCGTGCAGGAGCGGATGCAGAGCGTGCGCGAGCAACTTCCGACGGGAGTCCAACCGTTCATGACGCCCGTGGCCTCGCTCATGGGCGAGATCCTGCTCGTCGGAGTCCGTTGCACCACGAAGGAAGGCGAGCGGGGCTATGTACCGCCGCGTGATGTCCGCGCGCTCGCCGACTGGGCCATCAAGCGCCGGCTTCAAAGCGTCTCGGGTATCGCCGAGATCCTCAACATGGGAGGCGGGATCAAACAGATCGAGATTCAGCCCGATCCGTTTCGAATGCAGGCCAACGAGGTGAGCTTCGAAGAATTGCAGAAGGCTGCCGCCGACGCAGCCAACACCACGACAGGCGGATTCATCAATACGGGGCCGACCGAAATCATGGTGCGAAATCTCGCCATGACGACGCAACTCGGTGACATCGCCCGTACCGTCATCAAGCACTCGAACGACCGTTCCCTCTTGATCTCCGACGTGGCCAGCGTGGTCTGGGGCACGGAACCGATGCGCGGCGACGCGACCGTGAGCCTGAGCCCGGAAAAGACGCCGACCTACGGCGTCATCATGTCGATCACCAAGGCCCCTGGGTTCGACTCGCGCGCGCTGACCGATCAGATCAAAAAAGCGCTCGATGAGTTGAAGTCCAGCTTTCCGCCGGGCGTCGAGACGACGCTGCTCTTTCAGCAAAAGGACTTCATCGATCACGCGATCGGGAACTTGAAGGACGCGATTCGCGACGGCGCCATCATGGTCACGCTCGTCCTGCTTTTGTTCCTGCTGAATCTCCGCACAACCTTTATCACGCTCATGGCCATGCCGCTCTCTTTCGGCATCGCGATGCTGGTCTTCCAATGGTTCGATATCTCCGTCAATTCGATGACGCTGGGCGGGTTGGCCGTCGCCATCGGCATGGTCGTCGATGACGCCATCGTGGACGTGGAAAACGTCTTTCGCCGACTGAGAGAAAACGCCGCTTCGCCCGCACCGCGGCCCAGGCTGAAGGTCATCGCCGAAGCCTCCGCCGAGGTCCGCCATTCGATCCTCTACGCGACCATTCTCATCATCCTGGTCTTCCTCCCGCTGCTCGGTCTTACCGGCGTCGAGGGCAAGCTCTTCGCTCCCATCGCGATTGCGACGATCATTTCGATGGTCGCGTCCTTCCTCGTTTCGCTCACGGCGATCCCGGTGCTCTGCTCGTTCCTGCTTGATCCCAAGCGAGGAGCAGAACACCGCGACGGGCGGCTCGTGAAAGGCATGAAATGGGTTCTCGAACACACGCTGCTTCGAGTCGGTCTCCGTGCCCCAGGGCCGTTTCTCGCCGTCGTGGCGTTGCTCGTCGTCGGGGCGTTCTCGCTCTATCCGCGGATGAGCAAAGACTTCCTGCCGGCTTTCAAAGAAGAGACCGCGCTCGTGGCGGCCACGGCCGCGCCCGGCACTTCGCTGGAGGAAATGAACCGGATTTCCGACGTCATCGAAATGCAAATTCTCTCTGTCCCAGAGGTACGCAAAGTGGGTCGTCGGCTCGGCCGCGCTGAGCGCGGCGATCACGTCGTTCCAGTCTCGACGGCCGAGTTCGATGTGGATTTTCGCGACGGCGATGGAGCGAACGGCAAGCAAAGCCGCACCCGCAGGGAGGTGGTCGACGACATGACGCGGCGCATTCGTTCGGTGCCGGGAATCTTCGCCGTCGTGGGCGGCCCGCTCGCCGACCGCATCGGCCACATGCTCTCCGGTGTTTCGGCTCCCGTGGCGATCAAAGTCTTTGGTCCGGATCTCGACCGGCTTCGGCAAATCGGGACCGAAGTTCAGACCCTCGCGAAAACGATTCCCGGTTTCGAGGAGGCCAAACTCGACCAGCAATCGAGCATCCCCCAGCTCCGGATCGAAGCCGACCGTGACCGCGCTGCTGCCTATGGCGTCGCACCCGGCCGCCTCAACGATCAGCTCTCCGCGCTTCTCGGCGGAAAAGAGGTCGCGGAACTGCGTGAGGGCCAGCGGGCCATCAACCTCGTTTTGCGCCTGCCCGTCGAATGGCGCGACTCAGCCGACCGGATTGCCCAGCTCCCGATCGAGACGATGTCCGGCCAGCGCATCCCGCTCTCGCTGGTGGCGGATGTCCGCGAGGCCAAGGGGCCCAACGTCATCTTCCGGGAGAACAGCCAGCGGCGCTTTACGATTGCGATCAAACCTTCGGCTCTCGACGCGGGCGCGCTCGTGCTGCGTTTGCAGGATCTCGTGAAAGAGAAGGTCAAACTTCCCGAGGGCTACTTCATCAGCTACGAAGGCGAGTTCCAGGCCCAGAAGGAAGCCACGCAGCGCATCATCCTGTTCTCCAGCGTCGTTCTCGTCGTCATCGGTTTCTTGCTCTATGGCTACTTCCGGACGCCGTTCTTCGCGTTCCAGGTCCTCTTCGATATCCCGCTCGCGCTCGTCGGTGGGCTTGTCTTCACCTATCTGAAGCTGGGCAACATCAGCATTGCCACGCTCGTTGGCTTCATCGCGGTGGCCGGCGTCGCGGCGCGAAACTCGATCATGCTGATCAGTCACTACCTCCACCTGATGGCGGTCGAGCGGGAGGAGTTCTCCGCGCCGATGGTCATTCGCGGAACCAAGGAACGGCTTGTGCCTGTGCTCATGACGGCACTTTCCGCGGGCATCGGGCTCATTCCGCTCGTGCTCGCAGCCGATCAGCCGGGCAAGGAGATTCTCCATCCGGTCGCCGTCGTGATCGTGGGCGGCCTCATCACCAGCACCCTGCTCGGGCTCGGCGTCACCCCAACCGTCTTTTTCGCCTTCGGCCGCAAAGCGGCGCAGACCGCCGTGGCGTGCGGCGCCGCCGCCGCTCATTGAACGCGCCTTTTCTGTCAGCTCCAATTCAAACCCATCCCATCCCATGAAAACCAAACAGCTCCTCGCGGCGCTTGTCGTCGCCCTCGTTTCCACCGCTTCCGCTCTCGCTCACGGCGAGGTCGAACTCGGGCCCAATGGCGGACGACTTGTCGAATTCGGCGAAAGTAATCCCATCCACGCCGAATTCGTCGTCAAGGACGGAAACTTCGTGATCGGCCTCTACGACGAGGAGGCCAGGAAAGAGATCCCGGTCGCCGACCAGGAACTCACCGTCATCGAACGCAGCAGTGGGACGAAGCTCACGATCGAAAAGAAGGACGGCAAGTGGTCGCTCCCGAAACCAGCCGGAAAAGACTTCTGGCTCGTCCTTCAGCTGCGCGACAAGCCGGGCGCCAAGGCCAAGAACGCCCGACTCCACTACGACGAAACGATCTGCCCTGAATGCAGTGCGCAGGAATGGATCTGCAAATGCACGGAAATGAACAAGCCCAAAAAATAGCCACGCCTCATGAAATCCGTCCCCGATTCGAAGTCACCGCCGGCCGAGTGCGAGGGCTCTACTCACGATCATGCGGCTCATGACCAAGCGGTCGAAGGTCACGCTCACCCGGAAGAAAGCTGCGAAATTGACGAGTCTGCCTGCGGTTGCGAGCACGATGCTTCGCCGCGCACGCAGATCGTCTCGGTGGCCGTTTCCGGGGCGCTCACGGCTGGCGGCCTCGTTCTCGACTGGCTTAAGTTCGATCCCGCCTCGCTGCGCTACGGCTGTTTCATCAGCGCGATCGTCGCCGGCGCGTGGGTCGTGTTTCCCAGCGCCATCCGTTCTCTCGGCAAGCGAAAGCTGGACATCAACGTCCTCATGATGGTGGCGGTGACCGGCGCCGTCATCATCGGCGAGTGGGCGGAAGCGGCCGGGGTCACGTTCCTGTTCGCCCTCTCGGAGTTGCTCGAGTCTTTCAGTGCCGAACGCGCTCGCCGGGCGATCCGCGCGCTCCTGCAACTCACCCCCGAAGTCGCTTCCGTGCAGCGCGACGGAACGTTCCGCGAGGTGCCCGTCGCGAACGTCAAAGCGGGGGAGATCGTCGCCATCAAATCCGGCGCACGCATCCCGCTCGATGGCGTCGTGACGAGAGGAAGCTCTTCCGTCAATCAGGCTCCCATCACCGGTGAATCGCTGCCGGTCGAAAAGGAGGTGGGGGCGGGAGTGTTTGCGGGCACGATCAATGGAGATGGCGCGCTGGAGGTACGCGTGTCGAAGCTCGCGGGCGATTCCACGCTGGCGAAGATTGTGCGGCTCGTGGAGGACGCTCAGAAGCAAAAGGCCACGACCCAGCGCTTCGTCGATGTCTTCGCCCGCTTTTACACGCCTTCTGTTTTCGTGGCGGCCCTCCTCGTCTTTTTCGTTCCGCCCTTGCTTTTCGGAGCGGCATGGAACGTCTGGACGTATCGCGCCCTGGTCTTGCTGGTTATCGCGTGCCCCTGTGCCCTCGTCATCGCCACTCCCGTCAGCATCGTCTCGGGTCTGACCGCCATGGCCCGGCGCGGAGTGCTGATCAAAGGCGGCGCCCACCTCGAAGCGGTCGGGCAGCTCCGCGCGCTCGCGCTCGACAAGACCGGCACCATTACTGAGGGGCGGCCGAGCGTGAGCCGGGTCGTTCGGTTCGCCGCTGCCGACGATGCCGAGGTGCTCAAAATTGCAGCCGCCATCGATGTGCATTCAGAACACCCGCTGGCGAGGGCCATCGTCGCGCGGGCCGTCGAACTTGGAGTCGCGCATCCCCGCGGCGAAGACTACCGCGCGCTTTCCGGGCACGGAGCGGAGGCCACGATCGGCGGGATCGCCTATTTCATTGGCAATCATCGGTTCGTCGAGAAAGAAGGCGTCTGCTCGCCGGAGGTGGAGAGGGTGCTCCAGGAAATCGAGGCGGAAGCGCTTTCCGTCGTGGTGGTGGCGCGTCGCAGCAATGCCAGTCAACCGGGCGCCGTGCTCGGCGTGCTCGCGGTGGGGGACACCATCCGGCCGAATGCCAGGGCGGCGGTCGCCGCGTTGCATGCCGCCGGCATCGAGCGCGTGGTCATGCTCAGCGGCGACAATCAACGCACGGCCGATGCCGTCGCCCGTCAGGTGGGGATCGACGAAGCCTCGGGCGACTTGCTCCCGGAAGATAGGATCGAGCGGGTGCGCGCGCTGCTCACACGGTATGGCAAGGTGGGGATGGTGGGAGACGGCGTCAACGACGCTCCCGCGATGGCCGCAGCCACCGTCGGAATTGCGATGGGCGCGGCGGGGACAGACACCGCCATCGAGACGGCCGACATGGCGCTGATGCAGGACGACCTCAGCAAGGTCGCCGAAGCGATTCAGCTCGGTCGGCGCACGCTCTCGATCGTGCGCTTCAACATCATTTTCGCGCTCACTCTCAAGGCCGTTTTCCTGGTCCTCAATTTCGCAGGGCACGCGAGTCTGTGGCTTGCGATTCTCGCGGACACGGGCGCGACGCTTCTGGTCATCGCCAATGCCCTGCGGTTGCTTCGCAGCTCGCCGCAAGCCAACCCTCAACCCCGGGGATCGATGGAACCTTGAAATCAGGATCCGGTTCTCAAATCGGACGGTTCCTCCGGTTTTCGCGCCCCCGCGCGCTGAATCGGAAGCCCGGCGGCAGGTGGCCGCTGCGGAGTTCCGTGCACCGCTCCGTCGTGCCTCGGAAATTGCCCCTCTTTCGCTTTGACGGTGGAGAGGCGACGCTGTTCTCGAAGACGTCTGCTTGATCGCCTCCACCCACGCCCACTGAGCTCAATCCCTCGCGATTCTTCCCGATGAAAAACGCTGAAACCAAGAAAGTGTCGTCGCCGAAGCAACGTGACGAGCTCCTGGGCGGTCTCAAAGACCGCTTCGAAAAGTATCCCGGCCGGCATCCGGGAATTGAGTGGGCCAAAGTCAAAGCCAGGCTGGAGGCAGCCCCCGCGAAACTTTGGTCCCTGCAGGAAATGGAGAACACGGGCGGTGAACCCGATGTGGTCGCCCACGACCTGAAGACGGGCGAATACCTCTTCTTCGACTGCTCCCCGGAAAGCCCGAAAGGTCGCGTGAGCGTTTGTTATGATCGCGAAGGTCTGGAGTCGAGAAAGGAGCACCGGCCCGCGAACAGCGCGATGGACCTGGCGGCGGCGATGGGCGTCGAGCTGTTGACGGAGGAGCAATATCGCGAGCTCCAGACCCTCGATCAGTTCGATCTCAAGACCTCGAGCTGGGTGAAGACACCGGCCGATTTCCGAAAGCTGGGCGGCGCGCTTTTCGGCGATCGCCGTTTCGGTCGGGTCTTCATTTATCACAACGGAGCGCAGTCTTACTACAGCGCGCGGGGATTTCGCAGCGCCCTCCGGGTCTGATTTTGGGACGGTTCGTCGTCCCTCGACGCGCATCCGAGCGAGGTCGGTGCCCGTCCCATGCAGGGGACTTTGCCGGCGTTGGGGCGGCAATCTTTCAGATTCCGGACCAGCGCGGTCCCGGTGTCCCATTGACGGAGCTGCTTGCGACTAAGGACGCGTCACGCGCACCCGAATAAAGCGCTTCGGGTGGCTGGCATCGCGGGGCGTGTTGTCGCGGAAAACGACCGACTGGGTCACGCCGTTCCCTGGGTCGGCCGGCAGCACTTGGGTGGCCCCGGCCGGATCCCAAGTTTGCAGATCGCCCGATGTCTCCACGATGTAGGAAATCTCGGGATTCGTCAGGCGACGCGTGAACGTGACCTGATTCGCGGTGACGCCCCCCTGCGTCACCAGCGCGACCGTCGGCAGGCCGGGGGGAAGATTGGCGATGCGGGGATTTAAGTTGAACGCGTACTCGAGCAAATTCGCAATGCCGTCGCCATCGGGGTCGGCCGTGTCCCCACTGATACCCGGGAGACCGCGCTCGACCGGGGTGAAGTTAGCAGCCAGCCAGGTTTCGTAGGGCAGGGCGTTCAGTTTGACGATGTTTCCGCGGGCGAACCCCCCGAAGGAATGAAAGTTCCCCCCGAGGAAGAGCGCTCCGCCCGTCGAGAGCGTGGCAATCGCGGTGACGGAACCCGGCCGAGTCGGGCCGGCCACGCCATAAAGGTAGGAGGTCCCGCTGGCTCCAGCGTCGAAGGTCGGATCGAGCGTGCCGGTGGAGTTTAGGCGCACGATCTCTTTGGAGGGAAAGCCGCCGACCGATTGGAAGCCGCCGCCGACATAAATCTGGCCGTTCGCGAGCGGACGCAGGGCTTGCACGCTGCCAAAGATGGTGGGCGGAACGAAACTGTCGAGCGACCCACCCGCATTCAAAAGGGCGACGCGCGAACGCGCCACTCCGTTCACCGTTACGAAGTTTCCGCCCACATAGATTTTGTCACTGGCGAGCACGCTTAAGGCGCGCCCGGAGGCTCCCCCGCCGGTTAGGCTCGTCGTGAATGAAGTGTCGCGGAAGCCGTTCGAATTCAGGCGGGCGATCCCGAGCGTCGAAACTCCGTTATACGTGGTGAAAACGCCCGTGATGATGATCCGGCCATCCGACTGCAGACCCATCGCCCGGATCGAGATGCCGTTCGCCAAGGTGGTCCCAATGCCTGTTCCGGGGTTGAACGAGGCATCGACCGTGCCGTTCGGGTTGAAGCGCGCGATGCCGTTGCTCGAGACGCCATTGGCGGTGGCGAAGGCCCCCGCGGCGAGGAGTTGCCCGTCCGTTTGCTGGACGATGCTAAACGGCAGGTTGTCGAGCCCGAGGCCGGGATCGAAGGAGGGATCGAGGGATCCGTCGCTATTCAGCAGCGCGAGGCGCACGCGCTGAACGTTGTTCCAACTCCGGAACCCGCCGCCGATCCAAATCTTGCCATCCGGACGCACGAATATCGAACGAACCGAACCGTCTGCACCGAGGCCGCCAACGTTGAACGTCGGATCGAGGGTGCCATCCGGATTTAAGCGAACGAGACCGCCGCGCGGGGTGAAATCCATCAGGGTGAAGAATCCGCCCACCAGCGTCTTTCCGTCCGGGAGCGGAGCGATCGTGCTCACCACGACGCTCCCGCGGGTCACCCCGAGACTGGGCAGGAAGCTCGCATCGAGCGCGCCGCTGGCGCTGGTGAGCGCGAGGCTCGAGCGCGTGGCGCCCTGGAATGCTCCGAAGAATCCTCCGATCAAGACGCGGCCATCCGGCAGTTCCAGCAAGGTGAAGCCGCCGCCATTCGTCGCCGCGGACCCGGCGTCGTAGGTGAGATCCACGGCGCCGGTCGCGGTGAGCTTGGCCACCGTGCGGCGGCTCTGGCCGCCGATGGTGGTAAACCCTCCGGTCACGAAAACGCTGCCGTCGGCACGCGGGAGGACCCCGCTGATGCCGCTGCTGGCTGGCATCGCACCGGCGTTGAAGCCCGCGTCGGCGGTGCCGTTGCTGTTGAGGCGAATGACGTCTTTTCGGGCCAGGCCGTTGAACGAGCTGAAGTATCCCGAGACGTAGACCTTGCCGCCCGCATCGACCGCGGTGAAACTCGCGCCGCCGTTGGCATCGGGACCGGTGGCGATCGTGAAAGTGGAATCCACGTTGCCATTGAAATCGATCTTCGCGAAGGCGGTGGGCCGCGCGACGCCGTTCACCGCATCAAACGAAGCGGGGTCGGGACCCTGGAGGTAGATGCTCGAGCCGCTGACCAGCATGAACTGAACGGACGCGTTCGCCGCCGAACCAGCGAGCGTCACTCCGGCGCCCGGATTGAAGGTCACGTCGTGGGTGCCATCGGCGTTGAAACGCGCGAGGTTGCCGCGGAGCGGGGGCGTTGGACCTGGTCCAATCGATTGGAATTGGCCGCCGATAATGATCTTGTCGCCGGGCAGCAACGCGAAGGTCACTGCGGCTCCCGGTCCGGCACCGTTCGTCACGTCGAAATTGAGCAGCGAACCGGGATCCCAGGCCAGGTCGACCGAGCCGCTGGGACTGAGGCGGGCGATGCCGTTGCGCGCCGTGCCGTTGACGGTTGCGAAGCCGCCGCAGGCGATGATCGAACCATCCGACTGGAGACCGATCTGCGAGAGGGTTTGGTCGAAGCCCGTACCGAGATTCGCCGCAAACGTCGCATCGAGCGTGCCGTCCGGATTGAAGCGCGTCAGACCACTTTGGGTCGTTCCATTCGCCTTCGTGAAGTCGCCTGCCACCAGGAATTTTCCGTCGGGTTGGCGAATGACCTGAAAGACTTGGCCGGCGTTGATCTCCAGAGGCGCGAAGGCCGCATCCACCGCGCCATCCGGCAGAGAGGCGGGCGGCGTCGGAGTGGGGGTTGGCGTCGGTGTTGGCGTTTGAGTCGGCGTCGGCGTCGGCGTCGGCGTCGGGGTGGGAGAGGGGGTCGGAGTCCGCGTCGGCGTCGGCGTCGGCGTTCCCATGGGCGTCGGCGTCGGCGTCGGGCCCGGATTCACCGTCAAAAGTGCGGCGCTCGAATTCTGCGAAACCGGGGAGCCGTTGTAGGTAAAACTGATCACGCAACGGAACTGGTCACCATTCATCGCCAGCGTGGTGTTCGTGACGGTGAGGACATTCGTGGTCGAGCCCGAGTAGGTGGCGTTATCGACCACATCGGCAAAGGTGGAGGAGCCGGATGGAGCGCGCTGCCACCGCACCGTGCCCGGGCCCGGGCTATTGGTGCCGATAAAGAAGGAGGTATTTTGTCCAGCGTTGACGGTCTGATTGGACGGCTGGCTGGAAAACGCGCTCTCGTTCAGATCGACGATCGCGGATCCGCTCACCGTCACATTCACATTCGGAAATCCCGGTCCCGAGGCCACCACGCTCCAATTCCCGTCGATCACGGGGAAGCTGTAGTGGCCGGTGTTGTCGGTCTGGGTGCCGGCATTGTAGGTTACCCCGCCGATCGTGGCGTTGGCTGACACGTTATTATTGGTCAGCGGGTTGCCGGCGTAATCGCGGACCGTGCCGCTGATGGTTCCCGTTCCGCTGCGGACCTGATACGCGATGCCGGAAATCGTCTGGCCATTGGCAATCGTCAGGGTGAGCAACGGTCCAACGAGGTTCTGCGCCGAGGCGCTGAGGTTATCCAGCGAGATATTCCAAGTGCCCCCCACGACACCGATATCGAACTGTCCACTCCCGGTGGTGGTGGCGGTCAGGAAGCTGCCTCCGGCACTCGGGGAGGCATCCAGCGTCACACCGGAGACAGGCACGCTGTTATTGGTCACCGTGCCCTGAAAATGGGCGTTGATCTGTTGCGCGACAAAATTGATTTGGGTGGCCGTGCCGCTCGCCGGGGTGAACTGCTGATTGTTCGGAATGATGTACCCAGCGAGGGCCGGTTGCTTCGAATCAGGAAAGACCTGCCACTGGCCCGTGTTGCCCAGAACCCCAACGACGTAGGATCCAGTCGCGGAGGAGATGCCAAAGCCGGCGTAGGTCCCGTTGTCACTTTGGAAGGTGACCCCCGTGAGGGGATTGTTCGCGCCGTCCTTGATCGTTCCGTAGACGAGCGCCGTCGCCGCCGGCAGGAGGATGTTCAGATTCGAAACGCTCGCCGCCGTGGTGTCGGCGGTCGGCTTGGTTTGCAGGCGGAGGTGCCCGAGAAAGGCGGCGCTGGTATCAGCAACGTCGATCTGCCAGAGATCGGCCAGGGCAGGGACATCGAAGATGCCCCCGTTGTCCGTCGTGGTGATCGCAAGGTAGCCGCCCTGCGACTGGGCAAAAAGTTGCGCGCCGTGCAACGCCGATCCGCTGCTGAGATCCTGAACTTGGCCGACGATGGTGCGGGTCGCGGCCGTGAGCACGGGATTCTGACCGGTCAGGGTCTGGCCGGCGCCGAGCGTGAACGACGGTGCGGTCGCCGTATTGGCCACGAAACCCGTGCCGCTCCCGAGCAGAACGTAAGAGCCCGGTGGGGCGTTGAGGGTAAAGTTGCCCGAGGCGTCGGCGACGCAGCCGGCCACAAACGTGAGGTCCCCTTGGTTGTTGGAAAGCAGAATGAGGCCCGCATTGGGCACGGGGGAGGCGCCACTGGTTACCTGACCGCTCACGGATTGCCCGTAGACGGGCTGAGTGACCGTCAGCGTCCGGGTGATGGGCCGGAAGGCGCCGGTCGGGCTTGAAACCAGGATCAAGTACGTGCCGGAGACGCGGCCGAATTCCGCGGAATTTGGGAGCGAGAAATGCGTCGTGATCTGGCCGTTCGCCGCGCCGTCGTCGTCCCCGGGGATGTTGACATTCGTCACGCCTCCGATCACGGAGTTTTGTCCATCGGTCACGACCCAGCTCTGCGTGAGCGCTTCGCCAATGTCCGCCTGGCCGTTTCCATTGGCGTCGAGCACGCGATTAAAGCGCACCGAGTCGCCCGGGGTGAGGCCGGTGATTTGAACGCTGATGTTCGCCGGGCTGTTCGCCGCGATGGTGCTGGGCGAAAGCGTGACGACCGGAGTGAGAGCCGGCGCCGGAAAAGCTTTGAGGGTTGCGCGGACGCTGGTCGCCGAGCCCGTCCCATCGGTGACCACGCAGCTATACTTGTTGCCGTTCAGGCTGGGATCGGGGCTGGCGAGCGTCAGCGTGGGGCTGGTCGCGCCGCTGATGTTCGTATCGGCGCCCACTCCGCCCACCTGCAGCTGCCATTGGTAGGTCGGCGAGGCGCCCGTGGCGATCACGCTGAAAGTCGCGTTCGCGTCTCCCGTGAAGGCGGCTCGGTTGGACGGCTGCGCCACGATGAGCGGGGCCGCCGGGGAAGAAACGGGGAACGCCGCGAGAGTCGCTGCGAGGAGGAAAAAACCTCGGCAGGCCATCGTGGCAACGGAAAGTCGCCTCGTATGCATACCGAAGGGTATGAGACTTTTGCGGCTCCGCGGCAAGCTTACTTTTTGGTTGACGCTGCCGCGCGGAAGCGCTCGGCCGGACCACGCTCGCTCGCGGGGCGGCAGCGGAGGGGCACGCCCGCAGAGCTTATTGTCGGGGTACGCGCAGAGCGTCGTCGGCACGCATGATGGCATTGTGAGCGGGCGACGTTTGCGGGGAAGTTCGCCGCCCGTCGGCGTGAGGTAGAGGTGGCGGAGACGATTGCCCTGGAGCAAGCGTTTCAGCACCACCAAGCGCCTCATTTGACGGACGAGGTTCGACGGACCGCATGAGTCGGTCTCGGAGCGAGCTGATGGTCAGAGGGGGACCGTCAGACCTTCCGCTCGGGCGAGCTTTTTCTGATTTCCATCAAAGGTCAAAAACTCCGCCGCCCCCAGATGCAGCGCCGTCGCCACATGCAAAATATCAAATCCGCGGTATCCGCCGGTCCAAGTGTGCTGCGCCGAGAGGTGCTCGGCGATGCTGGCGACATCCGGCCAGTCGATCGGAACGATCACGACGGCTCCGAGGGCAATATTCGCCTGTAGCTTTGCCAAAGCCGCCTGAGCCTTCGTCCGGTCGAACCCTTTGCTCGGATCTTTCGCGTGCAGGTAGGCCTGCCAGCGTGTCGATTGCCGGAACTCGTACAAAAGTGGCGAGGCGACGTGCAAGGCCTCCGGCATCGCTCCGAAATGGCTCGCCGCCTCCAAGGAGTTCGCTTGCGACCGATACAACGCGCACAAAAAGGAGGTGTCGGGGTAGGCGATCATCCCTCCTCGCCCTCCAATTCAGCGGCCCGCATTGTCTCCACCTCCGGCAGAGAAAACACCTGCGCGCCCCAGATTTCGCGAAGTTGGGCCATGATGTCAGGCTTCGGCACCTCTTTTTGACCCGGCGGCACGGCAGAAAGCTGCGCAAACGGCCGCCCCCGCTTGACGATCTGGACGGTTTCCCCGTGCTCAATCCAGGCCGCTACGCGGCGGAAATTATTCCGCAAGTCCGCGACAGTTGCAGTTTTCATTCTACCAAAAAACTATCATTTGCGGTTGCGCCTACAACGCGATTTTGAATCCTTCGACACCGAGCACGTACTTGAGGTCTGTAGCGTGTGCGATTCTTTGCGGCTGAAGCGACGTGCTTGCGCGCGCGAGGTGGGTCGCGTCCACGGGTGCGCTGCCCGCGCTACTTCGAGCCGGCGTCTTTCATGTGCTGATCCACGAAGTCGGCCCAGCGGCGATAGACGTCGCGGGAGCGGAGCGGATCGCCGGGGAAGTGGCCCGACACGGGATACGCGACCATCGAGACGGGCACCCCATGATCCTTGAGGGCATGGAAGAGCCGGTAGGACTGCGTCGGCGGGACGCGCGCATCTCCCGTGGTGGTCATGATCAACGTGGGGGTCTTCACGTTGCCGGCGTAAGTCAGCGGGGACTGCTCCCGATACAGCTTGGCGCCTTCACCCGCCCAAGGGGTGGCCTCCTTCGGAAAGCCATAACGCCACTGCACATTCCCATCAGAGAAGGCGTAGGCGTCGGTCAGATCCGTCACCGCGGCGCCTGCCATCGCGCATTTCCAAATCGGATAGTGGCCGATCAGCCAGCTGGTCATGTAGCCGCCGTAGGACCAGCCCGTCACCGCGATGCGACTGGCATCGACGATGCCCCTGGCTTTCACCGCCTCGAGTCCGGCCATCACGTCGCGCGCCGGGCCATCGCCGGCGTCATTGAAGATGGCGCGCTGGTACGCGTTTCCGAGATTGTCACTGCCCCGGTAGTTCGGCGAAAACACCAGATAACCGCGCGCCGCCAGCACTTGGGAAAGGAACGAGAAACTGGTGGTGGAGGCAGCCTGCGGACCACCGTGGATCAGGAGCACGAGCGGCAGAGGGCGCTTGCTGCCCGCCGGGTGATCGGGCGGATACGTCAGCACGCCGTCCTCGCGGAATCCATCGGGGCCGGCCCACTCGATCGACTCCACTCGTCCGAGCGCCAGCGCTGCGATCTCGCGATGAAAGTCGGTCATCCGCTTCGGGGCGGCGCTTGGGCTCGCCATGAAATAGAGCTCGGACGGCCGGTCCGGCTCGCTCCCCACGAACGCGAGCTGGCCGGTGCGATTGACCGAGACGTCCACCCAAAACGACCAGGCGGGATTCACCGGACCGAGATCGAGCCGGGTGGCCTTGCCCTCGAGGGGTACCATCCACAGCGCGACGCGCGTGCCATCGTGGGCGCCCGTGAGCAGCGACTTTCCGTCCGGCATCCAGAGCGACTGAAAGAAACACCGGTCCACCGCACTGGTCACATTCACCCCCGGTCCGCCGCTGGCGGGCGAGACGAACAGATCATTCACATTGGAGGGGTCACGATCACGATTGAACCAGTAGACCACCCGCGATCCATCCGGTGAGAAGGAGGGGAAGCTTTCGAACCGGGTTTCGCCGGTCAGGGCTTGGGTGGACCCCTTGGCCAGATCCATGATCTGCACCGCGCTGCGATCGGCGTCGCCGGTGTGGGGCGTCTCCTGACGGACATAGGCGAGGCGCTGTCCGTCTGGCGACCATGCGATGGGTGACGCCGGTGGACTCGGGGGCAGGGCGACCGGCAGTGACCAGCTGCCGGAGGTGACTCGCTTCGGCTCGCCGCCGTCGGCCGACACCAGCCAGACGTGCACCGGCGTGGGCGCCGCCGTGGTGAAGAGATCGTCATTCCCGACCTCGAAGGCGTTGTCACCCTTCTCGAGCTCCTTCTTGTTTGGCGCTTCATCGGCGGCGGCAAAAGCCAGTTCGCGGCCATCCGGGCGCCAGCTGAAATGCTGCACGCCGGTGGAGACCTTGGTCAGGCGTTTGGCTTCCCCGCCATTCATCGGCAGCACGAAAATTTGCGGGGCGGCGTCCTTTCCGGTGCCGTGCGGGGCGAGGAAGGCGAGGCGATCGCCCGCCGGCGACCAACGTGGATGCGAAATCTCCTTCCGGTCGTAGGTCAGCGAGCGATGCGCGCCGCTGGCCACGTCCACCAGCACGAGCTCGCCGGCCCAACCGTTGGGTTCCGTTTCGGCGCGGCGGACGATCAGCGCGATGCTCTTCCCATCGGGCGAGATCTGGGGGCTCGAAAGCTGGATCAGTTGATTGAATCGATCAATCGTCAGGCGCTCAACGGCTCCGGCGGCGGGCTTGGCCGGCTCCGCCGCGCCGGTCTCGTGCGCGAGGCACACCGCCACCGCCGCGGCGGCCAACCAGCCGAGAGGGCGCACCGGAGAGGAGGGAAGCAGTTTCATGGTGCGCGCGAGGGTAGGGAAGTGGCGGAGGCGAGACAAGGGAACTCGGAGCCCGGGCGGGCGACCTGGGGTGATTATAAGTGGGTGAGGCTCCACGCCAGCAGCGCCGCGGTCGCGGCTTGCCGCCTTGGAATGCGCGCGGCTTGCCGCCGCTTTGTCGAAGGGAGCTTGCTCCCGTGTCCCTCCCATTGCGGTCGAGCGTGCGCCGCTGCGACCGTCGGCAAGCCGACTGGAGAAAGCGGCGGCAAGCCGCACGCGATCCAAGGCGACTTCGTCGCTTTTGGCCGTCCAGTCGCCCATTCCTCCCAGGCTCGACCATGAACCGCTTCCTCACCCACTTTTAATCACAACCCCCTGCGCGGGCTGCGTCCCTCCAGCGCCCACAATTGGCGCAGACTGGCCCGGGCGGTGACCGAACTCCGCCTCGCGGCCGTCTCCTCGCCGCACCCGCGGGTAAAGAGCTGGCGAGACGCCCTCCCCCCATAGCCGGTCCCGCAAATGAGCAGCCCGACCGACAGATTCTCGAGTTTCGGGGCGATTTCGATCTGTTTTCCAGGTTGAAAGTTTACGCCCGCACAATTTCAACCTGCCGCGCACCTTCAAAGCGTGCGCCCGCCCACTTTCAACCTGCGTTACACGTTCAAAGTGTGCGCCGACCGTTGAGATTTCTGCTTTGTACCCCGCCAGCGAAAAAATTTCGCGGAAATTTCGGAAATTCACCAAAAACACCGGATGGAGTGTTTCGGTGTCGGGGTGGCGACAGATTTTTTTTTCGCGCGCGCACACTTTCAAAGTGCTTTGCCGGTTCAAAAGCGGCGCCGCAGGTTTTGCGTCGGCAGGAGCACACTCAAAGTGGGCGGAGGCACCCGTTTTCGCTGCTCCGAGGACAAAAAGTGGGCGCGGACGGCTGGAGATCTGCCGCGAAGTTTGGAAATCTGAAAAATTGCCGACGCGAAATCTGCCCGGCACGCTTGAAGTGTGCATCGGCACACTTTGAGGGTGCGAGGGACGGTTGAAAGTGTGCGGCGCAGAGATTTTGGGTGCAGCGCCGAGATCCCAGCCGTCAAAACAGAAACCTCCGCGGTTTTTTTTCGCTCGCAGAGTAGCGGGCAGGTTCTGAACCTGCGGCGCAGCTTCAAAGTGTGCGCCTGCACCCCGGCCGAACACGTTGGAAATCTCTCCGTGCATACCCCGATTCAGAGGGCGCGGCGGAGATCAGACGCGGGCGAAGGTGAACTGGTGAGGTCCGTTCCAGGTTCTTCGAGGTTCGGCGCAGGTTTTCGCGGTATCGGTGCACCCCCGAAAGCAGGTCCGGCGGGGGAAAGGGTGCGCGGGCCAAGGTTTTGGGTTCGGGGGAAGGGCGTGACGCGCCCGCGTGGATCGGGCGGTCCACATAAAGGAACTCGCCGGCGCGTCGGACTCGTGCTTCTGCGAAGCGCTTCCCGCGGCGGCAACCTAAAAATATCTTAGATTGCTTTCCTGAGGCGTTCCCCCGCGATATCCGATAGTGCGTAGCTTCTCCCGGAGAAACGCCCGCTCTCCCCGCCTCTTTACCCGTATGACGCCCCTCCGCCATTTCCTGCTCACCGCGCTTGCCGTAGCGCTCACGGCCTTCGCGGTCGCGCCAGCCGCGCGGGCGGCAGCAGGGGATCTGGATTCCCTCAATGCCAGCGTTGTGGGCACCGGTGTCGTAGCCTCGGCGGTGCAGCCGGACGGCAAGATCATCATCGTGGGCCTCTTCACGCAGGTGCTTGGGGTAGCGCGGAATAGTATCGCCCGGCTGAATGCCGATGGGACGCTGGACCTGACCTTCGATCCCAATGTGAACAACGGCGTCGTCAGCGTGGCGGTGCAGGCGGATGGGAAGTTGCTGTTCGGGGGGTACTTCACCAAGCTGCAGCCCAACGGCGCGGTCTCGGCCACGACGCGCAACCGCATCGCGCGACTGAATGCGGATGGGAGTCTCGACCTAACCTTCGATCCCAATGCGAACAACGACGTGAACAGTGTGTCGGTGCAGGCGGATGGAAAGGTGCTGCTCGGGGGCGCGTTCGGCACCCTGCAGCCCAACGGCGCGGTGTCGGCCACGACGCGCAACCGCATCGCGCGGCTGAATGCGGATGGGAGTCTCGACTTAAGCTTCGATCCCAATGCGGACAACAACGTGAATAGCGTGTCGGTGCAGGCGGATGGAAAGGTGCTGCTCGGGGGCGCGTTTTTCACCCTGCAGCCCAATGGCGCGGCCTCGGCCACGACGCGCAACCGCATCGCGCGGGTGAATGCGGATGGAACGCTGGACTCTACCTTCGATCCCAGTGCGAACAACGAGGTTGTTGTCGTGGCGGTGCAGGCGGATGGGAAGTTGCTAGTCTCGGGGTACTTCACCTCGCTTCAGCCCAACTGCGCGGCCTCGGCCACGACGCGCAGCCGCATCGCGCGGGTGAATCCGGATGGGACGCTGGACTCGACCTTCGATCCCAATGCGAACAACGCCGTTTTTGGCGTGGCGGTGCAGACGGATGGAAAGGTGCTGCTCGGGGGCTTCTTCACCACGCTGCAGCCCAATGGCGCGGCCTCGGCGACGACGCGCAGCCGCATCGCGCGGGTGAATCCGGATGGGACGCTGGACTCGACCTTCGATCCCAATGCGAACAACTCCGTTTTTGGCGTGGCGGTGCAGACGGATGGAAAGGTGCTGCTCGGGGGCTTCTTCACCACGCTGCAGCCCAATGGCGCGGCCTCGGGCACGGAGCGCCACTACGTCGCCCGGCTGAATAACGACGACGCCACCCAGAGCCTCACCGCGCCGGACACGTCCCAAGTGCTCTGGAGCCGCGGTGGCGCCGGGCCGGAGTTGTCGCTGGTGACCTTCGAGCTGAGCACAGACGGCGGGGCCAGCTGGGTCGCGCTCGGCAATGGCATGCGCGTGGGCACGACGGCGAACTGGCAGCTCACCGACCTCACCTTCCCGACTACTGGCCACCTCCGCGCCCGAGGGCGGACGGCTGGTGGTTACCAAAACGGCGGCTCCGGGCTGATCGAGCAGGTGGCCGCCTTTACCGCCTCCATCGTACCCACGCCAACGCCCACCCGGACGCCCACGCCCACCCCCACGCCGACGGGGACCCCGTTCGGCGCACCGACGAGGACGCCGACCCCGACCCCGACGATCACCCCGACCGCGACGCCGTCGCCGACACCGACGAGCATTCCTCTTCCCACCGGCACGCCCAGCCCGTCGCCGACGCCGACGGTCACCAACACGCCGACTCAGACGCCGACCCCGACAAACACGCCGACCGCGTCTCCGTCTCCGTCGCCGACCCCGACAAACCTACCTCCACCGACCGGAACGCCCACGCCTACCCCGACGCCCACGCCGGTGCTGCTGGTCAGCTCGTTTGTCTTGCTGGGGGACGGTTCGGCCGCGATCACGGGCATGGGAACCCCAGGGGGAAAATACTACGTGCAGACGCTCGATGACTTGACCGGAGTTTGGGCGAATCAGTCGCCGCTGCTCACCGCCGACGGAACGGGACTGATTCAAT
>JBBQFQ010000074.1:0-22553 GCA_038322235.1 Chthoniobacterales bacterium | reverse complement strand
GATCACAAGTTAAGCTTGGCGACATCGTCTCCATTGCGATGGCGGATGGTGGGGCGAGCGCGCGCGTCGTCATGCTTGGCGATACCCGCGAGCACTTGGACGTTGAGCAGAGTTTTATCGAGTGGGTCGAGAGCGAGAAGTTGCTCGACTCATCACAGGTCGTTGTCGAGTGGGTGGATCGGAATCCACTGGCTCATGACGACCCGCAGTATGCACCCGTCGGCAATTACATGTTCACTGGTTTGGATTGTTGTGTCACACGAGTTGATGCCTAACCATGCGCTGCAGCGAACCCGGCCATCGCGCTACTGTTCCAATCGACGCGTCTCGCGGGCCGGGTCGCTGAGCTTGGGTCGTTAGGCGGCATTACGCGCATCGCACTTACAACACCATGAGTTGCCTTGGAGTTCATTTTGCCCTCACCAAAGACGAGGCCGCACATCTGCGCTCGTTGCCCGACGAGCAGGCGAGGCTTGAGCATTTGCAGGAGGTCATTGAGACGCACTATTTCGAGGAGCAGCCCGACTTCATAGCCGAGAGCGACAAGTCGTGGGACGCCATGCACCGGACGCTGGCCGACGGCCAGTTGTCGTGGGACGGTGGCGAGTATCCGCTCGGTCATGTCGTGCTTGCCGGCGAGTTGCTCTACACCGAGTCCGACTACATCATCAGCCTCAAGACGCCGCAGCAGGTTCGTGACATCGCGGCAGCATTGCCCGCCATCACCGAGGCTGAGTTTCGCCGCCGTTACTTCGCCATTGATGCCAAGAGTTACGGATGTCCACTCACCGAGGAGGATTTCGGCTACACATGGGAGTATTTCCAGAGCGCCCGCGAGCTTTACCAGCGCGCGGCGACTGAGGGCCGATTTGTTTTGTTCACCGCTGACCAATGACCATGCCGCCTAACCATGCGCTGCAGCGAACCCGGCCATCGCGCCCCCATTCCAGTCCACGCTGTTCGTGCGCCGGGTCGCTGAGCTTGGGGTCGTTAGCCGCTGCTACGCGCACTCTGTAATTCACGATCAGAAATGCCATCCGACGATCCACCCGAGTTGCGAGGCCGAGGCGCAGTTATGCTGGGCTTCGCGAAGTCCGCCGCCAAGGACGGCAACCACTTCTTCTATGTCCGCATTCCCGAGGACATCGGCCCACTTGACCGTGGCGACCGCTACGAAGACCCATTGCAGGAGGCTCTAACGGTAGCGGGCGTTGGCGAAGTGACCGGAGGCGGCTCGCAGCTTGGCGAGGGCAAGTCCGTTGAGTATTGCGGCATCGACATCGTCGCCACCGACCGTGTCCGAGCATTGGCTCTCATTCGCGATACGATGCAGAGGTTGGGCGCTCCTTCCTCGACAGTCATCGAGGAGTATTTACCCTCTTACCGAGAGCATGAACTACAAATCCGCAACGGCTAACCCTGAGAGTTGCTTTGCCGCGAAGCCGGCAAGCAACTGTGGTTGAACAAGCCCGGCAGACGGGAGGGTAGAGGGCGCCGGCGGTGAGCCTATGCGGATTGCATTTTCTGGCTCCGGCGCGGTGGATCCGCGCGAAGGACCGCGCGGGGACTGATTTGCGAGTCGGGATGGGCGTCTTGCGGCGCGTGGGCTCGGAGTGGGGTCGCTGTCGGTGCGCCGATAGCGCAGCACGACCGGATTTCGGGCCGCCGGCGCGGCGGGTCGACAAAGCGGTGCGCGTTCGCGACCGAACGGGCGGCGCGAATGGGCAGGCGTGAGGATGGCGCGGATGAACGCATGGTGCTGGCTAGGGAGCGCGCGGGAACCGCCCGACGAGCAGGAGCGTGAAGCGCTCGCAGTGCGGACAAAGCAGATGGAGCGGCGGAGGCGCGGGGTCGGGCGCGCGGCAAACGATCGGCACGGCCAGGAGCGTCTGCACGCGCGCCCAGCGATCCTTGGCTCGGGGATGGAGCCAGCCGAAGTGACGGATGCGCTGGAACCCGGTGGGCAGGACGTGTTGGAGGAACCGGTGGAGGAACGCGTGCGCCGCCAGCGTGCAGGTCTTGTTCAGACCGGTGTCCGACTCGGAATCGAGGCCCGAGGGTAGGGCCGAGATGGACGGGCAGGCCGGAGGCCGACGACGCCGGGGGGCGGAGGAGTCAATAAGCGAACGTGATGCGACCGTCCGCGTCCTCAAGCAGGCGCGCGTTGGAAAGCGCCGTGCGCGAGACGTAGCGAGCGAGATAACCGAGCGCCGCTTCGCCGGTGCCGGCGGGTTGGGAATGCACCACCCATTCGCCCTGCCAAACGCTGGCCGGCAGCGAGGCGAGGAGCTTTGGGATCCTCGGCCTGGAGCGACTCTTTGAGGAGTTGGCGGAACCGGCGCGAGAGCACCTGCACGGGAAGCAGGAAGGGCTCGCCGGCCTTGGTAGTGCGGCTTTGGCGCCACTTGCGGCCATCGGCGCGCAGGCCGCCACCGGGCACGATATAATGAGCCGAGCCGCCGGGAGGCGCGCGAGACAGACTGCCGCAGGCAGGCCCGCAGGGCCGACTGAGCGGGAGCGAAGGAGTCAACTTCTGTGGGGATGATAGCCGAGCTGACGGGTCCAGGTGTGGAGCACGCCGAGGAACCCGAGCGCGGCTCCGAGCAAACGCGGCTGGGCGGCCACGTCCTGGAGCGCGCCGGCGCTGGCGGCGAAGAGCCGCCGGTAGCAGAGCCGCTGGTTCGCGCGGAACATCGCCCGCAGCTCGGCCGGGATGGTGAACGTGACGAGGAGCCGAGCCGCCGGGAGGCGAGCGAGACAGGCTGCCGTAGGCAGGCCCGCAGGGCCGACTGAGCGGGAGCGAAGGAGTCAATGTAGGGCACTGGCAGGAGCCGCTCCCGCTGGCGTGCGAGCCACGCCTGGGCCTCCGGCGCACCGCATTTGGGGCAGGCGCGGTGATGGCAGGAACCGAGCCGCCGGGAGGCGAGCGAGATAGACTGTGCCGCTTGCGGCACAGGCCCACAGGGCCGACGGAGCGGGAGCGGAGGAGTCAATGGAAGCCGAAGTGCTCCGCGGCACAGGTGGTGCAACGGTAGAGCGATCCGCCATTCTCCGGGGTGCGGCAGCGCGCGATCGCCCGCAGGGCCGCACGGTGAGCGTGCGGGACCCTCGGGCCAAAGCGGCGCAAATACCCCGGAGAATGGCGGCGGACGATGTCCGCCAGCTCCAGCATCGAACGAGCAGGCGGTGGGTTACGTGGCCACGCGACGGGTGAGCGCCTCGACGGCGCGCAGCGCGCCCTCCTCGCTCACGGCGGTCAGATGCAGATAGATTGCGGTCGTCTCGATGGACGCGTGGCCGAGGTAGGAACTGAGGAGTCGCAGACTGACGCCCGCTTCGAGCAGATGCGTGGCGTAGGCGCCGAGCCGCCGGGAGGCGAGCGAGACAGACTGCCGGAGGCAGGCCCGTAGGGCCGACGGAGCGGGCGCGACGGAGTCAATGCCGCAGCGTGTGCGGCGTGGCTGGCTGGGAGAGGCCGGCGAGAGCGCAGGCCAGGCGGAAGCAGTGCTGCGCGCTGGAGACGCTCATGGGCGCATCGGCCTCGGCCAGCGATGACTTCAGCGCCCGCTCGCGCCACGCACGGCCTGCCCCGGGAAAGATCAGCCGCGGATGCCGGTGCGTCTTCCACCACGCGCGCAGCAGTTGGCGCATCGCCTCGCACAGCGGCACGTAGCGATCCTTGCCGCCCTTGCCGTCGCGGACATGGAGTCGCGACTGCCCCTTGGGAAGATCCCGCACTTCCAGCTTCACCGGTTGACTCCGTCGCTCCCGCTCCATCGGCCCTGCGGGCCTGCCTCCGGCAGTCGATCTCGCGCGCCTCCCGGCGGCTCGGTTCCCCGATACGCAGCCCGCACGAGTAAAGGAGCGCGAAGAGCGTGACGAAGCGCAGCTCACGCACCGCGGCCAGCAGCCGCGCGATCTCCTCGCGGCTGAGCACCGTCGGCAACTTCTTCCGATCGGGAGTGCGCACCAGATCGAAGAGCTGCCAGCGCGAGTGTCCAAGCATCTCGACGTAAAACGCGCGCAGCGCCGCCACGGCCACCCGAAGCGAACCGGGTGCATAGTGGCAGCGTGCCTTGAGATGGAGGATGTAAGCGCGCACCTCGTGCTCGCCGAGCGTGGCCGGGTCGTGCCCGAGATGCTCCGCCAATTTGCGGATCTGGCGGATGTATTCTTCGATCGTTCTTGCCGAAGCGCTCCGCAGCGTGAGAGTTTCGGCGAGTCGTTCAATGGAGGGGTAGGTGGATGTAATTTTCACCAACACAGCCTGCCTTCTCCACCCTTTCCAAAACCATCCCGACCCTCGTCACCACCCTTCACCGAAGACTCTCGCACCCGCCTGCCGCGCAACGGCTTAGTTCAACCATGCGCTGCAGCGAACCGTTCCGCGCGTCACGCTGCCCACCGCGCAGGCAGCGCGCCTCGCGGCCGCCGTTGCTGAGCTTGGGTCGTTAGCCCCTACCATCCAGTTGTAGATTCTCAACCCTCTGAATTGCCCCAACCCAGCGAGGACACCATGCCTTCGGAACATGTTGACCCGAGTCGCACCCCTCCTTCGGCGCCGAGAAGCACCGCATGGCGGCGTCTGCGCGCCACCGCCCGGATGCTGGGCTCGCTGTTGCTGGGCTGGGTGGTTGTTTGGGGCTCGGTACTGGTCGTCGGGAAGGGTCTGGTGCCACTGATCGATACGGTGTTCCACCCCGAATCCGATTGGCTCAGCGCGATCAGGCGCGCCAGCGTCTTCCTGGCGGCAACGGCGGGTTACTGGGCGTACGTGCACTGGCATGAACGGCGCGAAGCGACCGAGCTACGGCTCCGGCCGGTTCCTCTGATGCTGGGTGGCGCAAGTGGCGCCGCCCTGATGGCAGTGCCGATCGCGGTGCTGTTCGCACTCGGCGCATACGAAATGGTGCTGTTTCGCGGTGGTTCGCCGTCACTGTCGGGTGTGGCGGTCCTCATCGTAATCGCAGCCACCCTGGAAGAGCTGGTCTTCCGCTGCCTGCTGTTTCAGGTACTAGAACGGGCCTGGGGAACGGGGGCGGCGCTGGCGGTGCAAGCGGTGCTGTTCGCCCTGCAGCACTTGGAGAACATGGGGAACGGCAGGACCGGGGATGTCGTGGTCATGCTGGTGACGGTGACCTTGGGGGGCCTGCTTTGGGCCGGGGTGTTCCTCCTGACGCGCAACCTGTGGGCGACGGTCGCCAATCACGCGGCCTGGAACTTCACCATTCTGCTCAGTGGCGTGCCGCTTTCCGGCAATGAGGACTGGCGCGCCATAGCGCCGCTCGAAAGCCGCTATGCCGGACCCGATTGGCTAACCGGCGGGATGTTCGGTCCGGAAAGTTCCGTGCTGGTGATCGTGTCGACAACGGTCGCGGTTGTACTGCTGCTGCGCGCGGCACGGCGGCGTGGGGCCTTCCGCAGGCCGGCGGCCTAGCAGCCTGTCGGACTTGAGCCCATTTTTCCCAATCGGAGCGGCGGGTGATTTTCCGGCGAATCGCAGCAAGTTTGCGCGGCGCCTGCGGGAACCGTTCGCTTGGACGTTCTTTCGTCTCTCGGACGCCTTGGCGAGCCGCCGGAGACGCTCCTTTGACCCCAATTTCCCCGCTTTCGCCTTTCAGACCGCGACCGCGACGCCCGCCGGGTAACGCAGCACCGCGCCCAACCGATGCAGCCGACGGAGGTTGTACGCCAGCGTCACCAGCGTCCATTCCAAGCTCACCTTCGCCAGACCTCGCAGCGAGAAGCGACGAAAACCCCGGCATCGCGACGAAAAAAGGCGGGCGGCTCTTGCGAGACGCCCGCCTGGGTGACTGACTCAGGGCGCAGCCTGAGGGAGGGATTTGCCTACTTCGGCGGAACGGCCGGCAGAACCGGCGGGGACGGCGTGACGACCGGCGCGGTGATCGTCGGTCGTGACGGCCGCTTCAGGATCCGGGAGAGGCGCTGGACGGCGGCCGTGAGCGCCGAACTCTTGCCGAAGAGCCGCATCGCCTTGTAGAGCGTGAGCGTCGTCGAGAAGTAGCCGCTGCCGGAGGCGATGAGTCCATCATCGAACCGGGCGAGGACCGACCGGAGCCCGGCGCAGAGGTCCGCGAGGGCCTCGTATTGTGCCTGCTCGGCTTCGACGTCGGAAAGGTCGATCCCGCGAGGCAGGAGACCTTGGGATTGCTTCGCTTCCAGGACCACCTGGGTCGCGAAGCCGAGACGCGAGCCGAGCTTGTTGAGTCGCTGCTTCTCGTCGGCCGTGATCGCCGGCAGAAGGGCCGCAACCTCCTTGAGGGAGGCGAGCGCCGCTTGCGCGGCGGCAATCTCCTCCAGAGGGAGAAGGTCCGGATTGGCAAAGGGTTTGGGGTTGACCGAAACGTTGGGGGCAACGTTCGGAGTGACAGTTCCGTCGTTTCCGATGGAAGCGGCTGCTGCCGCACTGGGTTGTGGTTTCGAGTTATCGAATGGGGTTTGTTTTTCTAGTTGGTTTTTTACTGACTGATCCCAGTTCTCCAACGAGAGAACCGGGGGTGAATGTCACCGGAGTGACGCGTTCACTTATGGCGTGTTCCGGAGAACACTACAAACTAAAAAACGCGTTCAAGTGAAAATATTAGGAACCCGCGGGTGGGATGACGCGGCGGGAGGCGAAATCGGCTGACGTTCCGAACTGACGCGGGCGTCTCGCGCGGCTAGAAATGGTGGATGTCTCCGCTGCGCCGAATCGTCCTCGTCTTCCTCGTGCTGACGGGCCTCGCGATCGGGGCGGGGAGCGCGGGGGCGGCGGGGAATGTCTTTGTCGTGACGAATGTCGCGGACAGCGGGGCAGGTTCTTTGCGCGACGCGATCGAGCGCTCGAATGCGAGCGCGCCGGTGCCGCTGGTGGCGAATGGAATCAGCTTTCAACTCGGGAGCGGCGCCCCGGGCGTGATCCGACCCGCGACGGCGTTGCCGGTCCTGACGAATGCGGTGGTGCTGGACGGAACGAGTGGCTCCGGACGGGTCACGCTCGATGGATCGGCGCTGCCGGCGGGAAGCGCGTTGCTCGTGGTGGACGTCGGAAGCGCCAGCGGCGGCGATGCCATCACCTCGCAGCTCCAGACGCTCATTCTCACGCGGGCTCCGGGGGAAGGAATCCGGCATTCCCACGGGCGCTTGCTCGTGAAAGGCTGCGAGATCACGGCGGGCGGGATCGGGATCCTCCTGAACGGCACGAGCGCGGCGCAGATCGGGAGTCCGGCGACCGGCCCGGGGACGAACGGCGCGACGATTCCGCCGCCCGCGGGCCCGGCGAACGGCGGCAACGTGATCGCCGGGAACGCGAGCGCGCAGATCCGCGTGGTGGGCGGTGGGGCCCACGTGATCCGCGGGAATTTCATCGGGACGAGCGCGGACGGACGGAGCGCGGTCGCTTCGGCGGCGGCGCAGGGAATCGGGCTCGACGGCGCGAGCGGGGTCACGATCGGAGGCCTGCTGCCGGGGCAGGGGAATCTGATCGCGGGCCAGGGTGGGGCGGGGATCCGGCTCAACAGCGCGGACGGCACCGCGGGACGCCATCTCGTGAGCGGGAACTATGTCGGGGTGGATCTCAGCGGCGCGTCGCCGCTCGCGAACGGCACCGGCATTCTCGTGAGCAACAGCCCGGGAAACGTGATCGAGAACAACGTAGTGAGCGGGAATCTCGGCGCGGGTGTCAGCATCGAGGGGGCAAACGCAACGGCGACGCAGGTGGCGGGAAATTACCTCGGCGTGGACGCGAGCGCGCTGATCCCGGTGGGGAATGCTCTCGCCAGCGTGCGCGTGAAAGGCGCGACGGGCAGCGTGATCGGCGGGACGATCCCGGGCTTCGGTAACGTGATCGGCGGCGCTCAGGGCGGGTCGCCGGGGATCGATCTGGAAGGCGCGGATGGCACGGTGGTGCGGGGGAACTTTATCGGGACCGACCTGGAGGGAACGCGCAACCTCGCCAACTCCGGGAGTGGCGTGCGCCTCCTGAACACGAGCGGCGCGACGCTCGGCGGGAGCGCGCCGGGCGGGGGAAATCTCGTCGCCTTCAATGGCGACCGCGGCATCGCGATCTCAACCAGCGGGGGCGGCGCGGCGGTGAACAACCGGATCAGCGGCAATCGCATCCTCACGCACCCCACGCTCGCGATCGACCTGGGTGCCGATGGCCGGACGGCGAATGACGCGGGCGATGCCGACGACGGCCCGAATCATCTCCAGAACTTCCCGGTCCTGGCGACGGTGGTGACGACGTCGGGTGGCACGACGATCACCGGGACCATGGCGGGCGCACCGAATGCGACGCTCGCATTGGAATTCTTCGCCAGCGTGGGCGGCAGCGCGGCGAACCCGGCGGCGGAGGCGTTTCTCGGCGGGGTGAGCGTCACGACGGATGCGGGCGGCGCGGCCGCGATTTCCTTTTCGGCGGGAACGCTCGTGCCGGCGGGTCGGCTGATCACCGCGACGGCCACGGACGCCGCGGGGAACACGTCGGAGCTGTCCGCGCCGCTCATGGTGACGGGTGTCGCCGCGGGCCCGGATCTCGAGCTCAGCATCGACGAGGCCAACACCGATCGGGCGAATCTGCGCTACGGATTCACGGTGCGGAACCGCGGGCCGGGCGATGCCTCGGGTGCGGTGGTGCAAATTTCGCTGCCCGCGGAGACGAAGTATTTCTACGGCTTTGCGCTGAGCGGCGTCCTGAGCGGCAGCAACGGAACCGCGACTTACCAGGTGCCGGCGCTGCCGGCCGGCCAGAGCGTTTCCTTCGCGGTCGGAGCGTATTTCATCGTGACGCCGCCGCCCACCGGACCGCGTCCGGCCGCGAAGGTTGCGGTCGAGGCGGATGCACCGGCGGGAGTGATGGAGGCGACGCTGACAACGGCCGCGCCCGATCCGAACCCGGCGAACAACTCCGTGCGCACCGGCGTGGCGCTCGTGCGGCAGGTGGTGAATCTGAGTTCGCGGGATCCGATCGGCACGGTGGACAATGTGTTGATCGGCGGGTTGATCATCAGCGGCACGGGCACGAAGCGCGTCGCGCTGGTCGCGCGGGGGCCGTCGCTCTTTGCGAACGGTGCCCCGGTGCCGGGGACGCTGCAGAATCCCGTCATCGAGGTGCACGACCAGACCGGCGCGCTCATCCCGGGCAGCGGGGTGGCGCGCTGGCAGGATGGGCCCACGCCCGCCGAGCTGGGCGCGAGCGGCTTCGCGCCGGTGGATCCGCGGGAAAGCGGGATCGTGCTGAATCTGGCGCCGGGCGGCTACACCGTGATCGTGCGCGGAGCGAACGGCGCGACTGGGATCGGGACGATCGAGATCTACGACCTGGAGCCGGAGAACACCCGCGCGAAGCTGGCGAACATCGCGACCCGCGGCCAGGTGCTGACCGGGGACAGCGTTCTGATCGCGGGCTTCGTGGTGCAGGGGACGCAGCCGCAGCGGCTGCTGATCCGCGCGAAGGGCCCGTCCTTGAACGTGGCCGGCGTGCCGGTGCCGGGCCGGCTCTCGAATCCAGTGCTTTCGATCTACACGTCGCAGGGATCGCTCTCGCGGTTGAACGACGACTGGCGGGCCGGCGCACAGGCCGCGGAGATCCTCGCGACCGGCCTGCAGCCCGAAGACGATCGCGAGGCGTGTCTCGTCGATTACTTCGTGCCCGGAGCGTACACGGCGATCGTCACCGGCAGCGGCGGCGCGACCGGCGTGGCGCTAATCGAGGTGTTTGTGATCGGCGATCGGTAGTCGGTAATCTGTAACCAGAACCGAGCGCGATGAGATCGCGCGACAAGCTTTTGCCTTCGTCGAGAAAGCCAAACGACCTCCGACCTCCGACCTCCGATTACTGATTACCGGTTACTGATCACTGATTCGCTTCCCGGCCAACCCATGGTGAGTTTTTGCCAACGGGATACGAGCGAGTTCGCGACGGCGGCCGTACCTTCATTGCACGCGAACCAGGAATTCGCTCCAACGGTCTCCACCCCCAAAACATATGAGTGCCAACGATTCCCCTGCGTCCCCTACCCCGACCACTCTCCCGATCGCGGGCGAGATTCACGTGAAGTCGATCCTCGTCCCGACCGACTTTTCGCCCTCGTCGCTCAAGGCCGTGCTTTACGCCGAGCGGCTCGCGAAGGATTTCAACTCCACGATCGTGCTGCTCCACGTGTTTCTCCTTTCGGAATACGCGGGCAACCTGCCTGACCCGACCTTCGGCCTCTCGCCGACGGAGGTGCAGGCGGCTTATAATGCGTCGCGCCAGCGCGACACCGATCAACTCACCAATCTCCGCGACGAGCTCCGGGCCCGCGGCCGGCAGGTGGACATCCAGCTGGTGAACGGGACGGCCTACGAGCAGATCGTGTGTGTCGCCCGCAACATGGAAGTGGACCTCATCGTCCTCTCCACCCACGGTCGGAGCGGCTGGCAGAGGCTCGTGATGGGCAGCACCGCCGAACGCGTGGTGCGTCTCGCCCCCTGCCCCGTGCTGACCGTTCGCGACAAGGAACGGGATTTCGTCGAGCCGGCGCCGGGTGCGTGATGGAGTCCTGACGGACTGGTGGCCCACGGAAATTGCGCCACCACGGTCACCGCCCCCCCATCGTCGAATGGCACTCACCTAAAGGGAGAAAGACGGTGTCGGCGCGCTGTTCCGGTCCGGAGGACCTGAGATGACTAGCCGGCGATGCAATCGCCGGATCCGCCGAGCCCAGCAGTGCGTCCGCAGGACGCGAGACGACGGCTCTGCCCGGCTGCATCTCGCGTCCTCCGGACGCACGCACCGGCGGTGATCATCCGGCGATTCCATCGCCGGATATTCGTCTCACGTCCTCCGGACGAAACCTCCGCAGAACTCGCTGAACGCGCGTTCGTAGTCCTGGTAGATTTTTGAACGCGAGATCGCCTTCAGCAAGTCGCGCGGAGGAGGAATCGCTCATGAACGGGATTTGGGAGCGGCCGGCAGCGTGGAGGAGGCCCAACACTCCGCGCCTGGCGAGCCCATCTGTACGGCGTTGCGCTTCGTTCCGACCTGACTCATCCGGGGCCGGCCCGCGTCACCAACTGAGCTTGGGAATCTGCTTCTTGGCCCACGTCTCCTTGCCACCGGCGTGGATCACGTAGTTCGCCTTTTTTCCTCCCGGTGCGGTCAGCACGAGCCCGGGGGTGAGGATTTCGGGGTCCTCATTTCCGGCGACATAGTAGGGAACGCGCTGCCCGAGTACCTCGATCGTCCCGAGGCGGGAAGGGTTGCCGCTGGCATCGCGGATGGGGGGCACGGGCCGGCGGGTGCCGACAATCTCCAGAAACTCGCTCCGATTCGTGGGGTGCTGATAGCGCAGCACGTAACTGCCATCCGCCACGACGGTGAGCCGCGGCTTGCCGCAACGGCGTTCCATCTCGGGAGAATGCAGAAATGGCACCGTGATCTGGGCGATGGTCCCCTGGGCGGTGGGCGCTTCCCAAAGCCCCGGCGCGAGGGCGTGATCGACGGCATCGCTTTCCCCCGCGCGGAGCGTCATCGTCGCCCCGGCGACCGCCGCCGCGACCAGAAAAAGGAAGGCGGCGGGTGGGAGCGGACCGCGGGAAGATCGGAATCGAATCATGGGGAAGGCTGTCTTGAAGCGGGTGCGCGTCAATCCGATGGCTTGTCCTTCCGGGGGAGGCCGTTATTCTAGAGTCATCGATGAATCTCATCTCCCTCGGCTCCTGCCTCGGCGCGCTGCTCCTGCTGGCGGGTCCGGTTCTTGGCCAGGCGGCGATCGAGGGCCGGGTGCAACTTCCGCCGCCGACGAGCGGCGGCGTCGTGAATCAGCGGTACTCCATCGTGACGAAGGGAGGGATCATGCAACCGGATCCGCCCCTGGCGATCGTGTATCTGGAGGGGCCGACGCAACGCGTGGCCCCGACGGGCGTGGTGCAGATGGCGCAGAAGGGACTCGCGTTCCAGCCGGCGATCCTCGCGATCCAGGTGGGCACGAAGGTGGAATTTCCGAATCAGGACGATTCGTACCACAATGTTTTCTCCTATTCCCCGGTGAAGCGCTTCGATCTGGGACGTTACCGGCCCGATGAGCAACCGGTGCCAGCGCAGGTCTTCGACAAGCCGGGACTGGTCACGCTGCACTGTGACATTCACGATCACATGCGTGCGCTGATCCTCGTGCTGGAGACGCCCCACTTCATCCGCACCGGCACGGACGGACGTTTCAAGCTGGCCGGCCTCCCGGCCGGATCGTATGTGCTCAAGGCCTGGTTGAACAGCCGCACGACGCTGGAGCGGAAGGTGGAGTTGCGGAGCGGGCAGACGTTGCACGTCGATTTTCCGTGATGGCAGCGTCTCCGCTTCCGCGGCAGAATCCCGCGCGTTTTCGACTGCAGTTGTTCGGGACGATCATGCTCGTGGTCGCGGTGGTGACGGGAGTGACGCTCTACTTTGCCGAACGGCGCGCGGGCGAGGAGATGGAGCGGAATCTGGACCGGTCGTTCCGCGATTCGCTGGCGGCTTTGCACGAGGCGCGGGAGGTGCGGCTGGCCCTGCTGACCGAACGCTGCCGCTCGCTGGCCCGCTCCGTCCGCATTCGGGCGGCCCTGGAGGAATCGAGCGCGGAGGATTTGTACGCGAACGCCGATATCGAACTGGGCGGCCTGCTGGAACGCGGGCCGCCGGATCCCTCGGACGATCAGGCCCTGCGGGCGAAATTTTTGCGCTTCCTCGATCCGAGAGGAGCGTTGATCGCGCGTCCGCGGGCCGATCCCGCCGCGCGGCCGGAAGTCTGGGAGGCGAGACTGGCGTTGCCGGGCGTACCCTCGCGGCAGGAGTCCGGCTATCTCGCGGCGAAGACGGCGAACGGGACCGAGGAACTCACCGAAATCATCGCGACGGCCATCGTGGCGACCGATACGCGCGAAGTCATCGGGGCGATCGTGCTCGGCTTCCGGCCGCTGGAGCTGACGCGGAGTCTGCCGGGTGGGATCGGGAACGGCATCTGGCTCGAGGGACGGCTGCATCTGCCGGCGCTGCCGGAGCCGGATCGCGGGCCGGTGGGGGTGGCGCTGGCGGGAGCGATCAAATCGACCGGACCGGCAGGGGGAAGTTTCGCGGTCGAGCTGGACGGCGGACCGCACCAACTCTTCTACCAGCAGGTGAATCCGGGTTCGCTGTTTCCCCCGGCCTATGAGGTTTGTCTCTATCCGCTCGCACTTTCGCTCGCGCGACAGTCTTCGCTCCGGTGGCAGATCATCGGCGCCGCCGCGCTGCTTCTGCTGGGCGGCCTGGCGGCGAGTCACTTCATCTCCGCGCGGCTGGCCGAGCCGGTGACGCAGCTGGCGGCGGCGTCGGTGGAATTGAAAAAACAGCAGGTGCGCGCGGAGACCGAGCTCGAGCTGACGAACGAGGAACTCAGCGCCCGGAACGTGGAGCTGCAGCAGGCGCTGGCCGATCTCCGTTCCACCCAGAAGCAGGTGATCCAGCAGGAGCGGCTCAGCGCGCTGGGCCAGATGGCGAGCGGCATCGCGCACGACTTCAACAACGCGCTCGTGCCGATCCTCGGCTTCAGCCAGCTCATGCAGATGAAGCCGGATCTGCTCGCGAATCCGGCCCAGTCGAAGCGTTACCTCGATCTCATTCAGACCTCGGCGCAGGATGCCGCCAGCGTGGTGAGCCGGCTTCACGAGTTCTCCCGGGCGAACACGGGCAGCGAGAAATTCGTCGCGGTGGACCTCACGCGGATCGTCGGCCAGGCCGTGAACCTGACCCAGCCCCGCTGGAAGGATCAGGCGCAGTCGCACGGCGCCACCATCCGGGTTGCGCGCGATCTGGCGACCACGCCCCCCGTCGCGGGGGATGAGTCGGCGCTGCGCGAAGCGCTCACGAATCTGATCTTCAACGCGGTCGATGCGATGCCGGATGGAGGCGTGATCACGATCCGCACCCGGCAGACGGGGGAGTCGGTGCGGCTCGAGGTGGCGGACACGGGCACGGGCATGACGGAGGAAGTCCGCCAGCGTTGCCTGGAACCATTTTTCTCGACGAAGGGCCAGCGGGGAACCGGGCTCGGGCTGGCCATGGTTTTCGGCATCGTGCAACGCCACTGCGGCGGACTAGAAATCGAAAGCGCGCTCGGAAAGGGGACGACGTTCGTCCTGACGCTCCCGCGCTATCACTCCGATGCCGCCCCCATCGCCGAGAAGGTGGCGGCGCCCCCGATCGCTCCGCTGCGGGTCCTGGTCGTCGATGATGAACCGGCGGTTCGCGAGTTGCTTGTGGCTGCGCTCGAGGCGGACGGACACACGGTCGAGGGGGTGGCCCGTGGGGAGGACGGATTGCGCCGGTTCAAGGCGGCGAAGTTCGACCTGGTCGTCACGGACAAGGCGATGCCCGGGATGAGCGGCGACCAGCTCGCGATCGCGATCAAGGAGATCTCGCCGCCCACGCCGATCATCCTCCTCACTGGATTCGGCCAGTTCCTCGATCAGGAAAAGCTTGCCGGGGTCGCGCTTCTCGTTTCCAAACCGATCGATCTCTTTAGGCTGCGAGAGGCGGTGGCAACCGCGCTGAAATCTGTATGAAATTCGCAGGGCTCGGAATCATTACTCTGCTGGCAGGCGGCTGCGCTTCGCTGCCGGGCCAGGAGTTTCTGGACCAGCTCAGCGAGAACCTCACGTTTCGCGCGTTCGACGGCCGGGTGCGGACGCGCGTGAGTGGCACCCTCGATCTCGAAGCGTACTCGTTCTCGCAGCCGCCTCCGGGATTGATCGATGCGACCGGCCATTTTCTGCTGAACCCGAGGATGACCGTATTCGTGGATTCGCAGATCGGAACGAAGGTCTATTTCTTCGCCCAAGTGCGGATCGATCGCGGATTTGATCCGATGGCGCGGGGACTCCGCGTGCGGCTCGACGAGTACGCGCTGCGCTACACCCCGTGGGAGGACGGCCGCTTCAGTTTGCAGGTTGGCCAGTTCGCGACGGTGATCGGGGCGTGGACCGCGCGCCATCTGTCGTGGGATAATCCCTTCATCACCGCGCCTCTGCCTTACGAGAACCTCACCGCCGTGTGGGACATTGAAGGCCCGGGCAGCGTGCACGAGTTTCTCGGCTGGCAGGACTCGAGCAAGGACCTCCGGAATCCGATCGTTTGGGGTCCGAGTTACGCGACCGGCGCCTCCGTTGCTGGCCGCGTCGGCTCGTTCGAATATGCGTTCGAAGTGAAAAACGCCGCGCTGGCCTCGCGCCCTTCGACCTGGAGCGTGCTGAAGCGCGGGTTCTCCGAGCCGACCTTCAGCGGACGCGTGGGTTATCGGCCGAACCCGATGTGGAACTTTGGGTTCTCCTTCAGCCAGGGGGCCTTCCTGCTCTCCGAGGCGGCGTCCTCGCTCCCTGCGGGGCGCAGCGTCGGGGACTATCACCAGATCGTCGTCGCGCAGGACATCAGTTTCGCGTGGCATCATCTCCAGCTCTGGGCGGAGGCCTTCGAGACGCGCTATCAGGTCCCGCGGATCGGGAATGCCGACACCTTCGCGTACTTCGTGGAAGGAAAGTACAAACTCACGCCGCAGCTGTTCACGGCCCTGCGCTGGAACCAGCAGTTCTTTGGGAACATCGCGGATGGCCGGGGCGGCCAGGTGGTGTGGGGCCGCGATCTGCGGCGGGCCGATGCCGCGCTCGGCTATCGTTTCACGGAGCACATCCAGCTGAAGGTGCAGTACAGCGTGCAGCACGAACGTTCCCCCACCCGCGAGATCAGTCATCTTTTCGGCGGACAGTTCACGGTCAAATTCTAAGGCGCTTCCCCCGCGGTAGGTTTGCGTTCGCCCTCGGCGTAGGCTCTGCTTCCGCCGTCATGCCCACGCTCACGATCCAGCTCGCCGAGAGCGCGCCCGTCGCGCATGAACTGACCCACGACTCCATTGCGATCGGCCGGCGGGACAGCAATACGATCCAGATCGATGACCCGTCGGTCTCCGGATCGCACGCGGTCCTGACGAGGCGCGAGGACGGAGATTTCACGCTCGAGGACCTCGGTTCGACCAATGGCACCCGCATCAACGGGAGGCACGTCGAGCGCGCCACCCGTCTCCGGAACGGCGATGCGATCCGTTTTGGTAAGGTAGAGACGCGCTACGATTCAGCCGTCGCCGCCGTCGCGAGCGACGACCTCGCGGATGATGCGCCCGGCGATTCGGGTGCCACCCTCGTGATGGGCGAGGGGCCGCTGCCGCAGCCGAAGGCGCCGGTCGCGGCCCTGGCGGGTGCAGCGAAGGGGAAGCCGGGAGATTTCGTCAACGCTTCACCCTTCCCGAAGCGGGCCGAGGTCGGCGATCCCGTGGTGAAGGCGCTCTATGGGCTGGCTGCGCTCGCCGTGGTCGCGTTCGTCGTGGCGGTCGTGCTGGTGATGATGCTCGAGGCACCGAAGCTGGCGCTGTGAGGGAGGCGACCTTCGAACGGTCGCCCCTCACCGCTTCCCGGTCTTCAATTCCCGGGCGAGCTCGGTGGCGCCATAGACCTTTTCCAGCGCTTCGAGGATGCCGGAGCTGTGCACGCTCACGGCGCGTCCGACGCGCTCGTCGTGACCGAAATCGCCGCCGAGGCTCTGGAGATTCCCGTCGAAGATGATGCCGACGAATTCCCCGGAGCGATTGACCACCGGACTGCCGGAGTTGCCGCCGATGATGTCGTGGGTGGTGACGAAGTTGAATGGCACCTTCGGATTCACCTTGTCCTTCGCTTTGAGGAACGAGGCGGGAAGATCGAAGGGATCGCGATTCCCGTGATCCTGACTGCGCGCGTAGAGCCCGCCGAAGTTGGTCGTGGCCGGGACGGGTCCGTCCTCCTGATAGCCCTTCACGACGCCGTAGGAGAGTCGGAGCGTCGAAGTGGCATCGGGGTAGCGGCCGGTGCCGTCGAGCGCGAAGCGGGCCTTCGCGAGGGCGTTCTGACCCTGCGTCTTGATCTCCTCGGCCGCCTCCACCGCCTTCCGGACTTCGCGGGCGGCGGGATCGATGAGGCGCGCGAACTCAATCAATGAATCGGCCGCCGCCGTGACGGCGGCGGCGCCGCCCTCGTAGAGCTGATGGCGGAACGCGAGATCGGCGACCTTCGAGCCTTTGATGACTTCCGCGGCGCGGGCGCGGGGCGACTTCCCGGCGAGGACCTTTCCCACCAGCGGATCATTTGCTCCGAGCGCCTCGGCGAATCCCTGGAGGGCGTCGCTCAGTCGGAGGATCTCGAGGTCCTCAAAGATCGGCTTCGGCGAGAAGAGCTGTTGTTCGCGAGTGGCGCGGCCGGCGTCGCCGAACTCGCGCAGTCGCTCCCCGTTTGCCTTCTCGCGCTCCTCGCCATTCCGCAGCAGCGTCCGCGCGATAGCGAAAGTATCGCAGAGAAATCCGGCGGCCTGCTCGAGCTGGCGTTGTCGCTTCGCCAGGCCGGCGATCGTGTGCTGGGCCGCGGCGATCTTCTCGTACGCGGCGAGGGCTTCGCCAAACTGCTCGGGCTTCGCCGCGAGGCGGAGCTTGAAATCGTCCTCGGCCTTCGTCTTTTCCGCCCAGAAGGCGGGATCGTAGAGCGCGGCGAGACCGCCGTCGCGGGCCTTGCGGCCATTTTGCACGCCCGGTAGAACGTTGTTGGCCCGGCGGGCGTTTTCCTCGCTGCGGGCGGCCCACGAGAGGAGCAGGACCTCGTTCCGCTTCTGGCGGAGATTCTGATCGGGATACTGGTCGTCGCGAATGAACTGAAGTTCTGCGAGCGTGAGCAACCGGTTCGTCCGTCCCGGATGGCCGGAGACAAACGTCAGCTCACCGTCGGCCGCGCCGTCTTTCGACCACGTGAGGTGGTGTTTCACCTGCGCGGGCTTGCCGTCCTCGTAGACGCGGAAGAAGGAGACATCGAGGCAGTAGCGCGGGTACTCGAAATTGTCCGGGTCACCGCCGAAGTGAGCAATTGCTCCCTCGGGAGCGAAGACGAGGCGGACGTCGGTGTAGCGCTTGTAGCGGTAAAGATGGAACTGACCGCCCTGATAGAGCGTGACGACATCCGAACGAAGACTGGTTTTTTCGAGAGACTCCTTCTCGATCTCCGCGATCACCTTCCGCCGGGCGGCGGCGGCGACCGCGCCATCCGCCCGTTCGGGGAGCGCCGCGTTGACGCGGGCGCTCACGTCCTCGATCGACTGCAGAACGTTCAACTCGAGGTCGGGGCACTTCAGCTCCTCGGCGGGGGTGCGGGCGGAAAAACCGTCCCGGAGGAGGTTGTGTTCCTTGGTGCTGAGCTTTTGGATCGTCGCGCGGCCAACGTGGTGATTGGTGATGACGAGACCGTCTCCGCTGACCAGCGAGGCGGAGCCACCGAAGCCGAATTTCACGCTCGAGAGCCGCACGTGCTCGAGCCAGGCGTCTGTCGTCTCGAACTGATATCTCTCTTTCAGCTGGCTCCGGGGCGGGGCGGTGAAGAGCCACATCCCTTCATCGGCCCGGACGGAAGGGAACGAGCACGCGCCCGCGAGCGCGACGAGGGCCAGGCGACGGAGAAAATGCATCCGGCGAGCATGGCGTGGCCGGGCGCTCGCACAACCGCGACGAAACAAAAAGGGCGCGGAGGGAAGCTCCCTCCGCGCCTGGAATTTCAGCGGCGATCGCGCGATCGCGCACGGAATCAGCGCTTGCCGTTGCGCAGTTCCTTCACGATCTCGGTGGCTCCGTACACCTTGTCGAGCGCCTCGATGATGCCGGAGCTGTGCACGCTGAGCGAGCGAGCTTGGCGGTCGTCGTAGGCGAAGTCCGCGACGAGGCTCTGGAGGTTGCCGTCGAAGATGATGCCGACGAACTCGCGGTTCCGATTCACGATCGGGCTGCCGGAGTTGCCGCCGATGATGTCGTGCGTGCTGACGAAATTCAGCGGCGTCTTCGGGTTGAGCTTCGGCTGAGCCTTCAGGAACGACGCGGGCAGCATGAACGGATCGCGATTTCCCTGTTCCTTGTTTCGCTCAAACATTCCGGCATACGTCGAGAACGGAGGCACCTGCTTCCCGTCCTCCTCGTAGCCCTTCACGATGCCGTAGGAGAGGCGGAGGGTGAAAGTGGCGTCCGGATAATTCCCGGCGCCCTCGAGCGCGAAGCGCGCCTTGGCGAGGGTGTTTTGCCCCTGCTTGCGCGCTTCATCGGCCGCTTCCTCGGTCTTGCGGAGCGCTCGGGCGTCGGTGTCGACGAGGCGGGCGAGCTCGATGAGGGGATCCTTGGCGGCGTCGACGGCCGCCTTGCCGCCCTCGTAAAGCTTCTTCCGGAACGCGACGTCGCGGACCTTCGTGCCCTTGATGAGCTCTGCGGCGCGGAGGCGCGGCGATTTGCCGGCGAGTACCTGGACGACGAGGGGATCGGCGGCGCCGAAGGCTTCGGCGAAGCCCTGCAGCGCATCGGAAAGCAGCACGATTTCGAGGTCCTCGTAGATCGGTTCCTCCGAGAAGAGCTGCTGCTCGAGCGAGGCCTTGCCAGCTTCCCCGAACTCGCGCAGGCGTTCGCCGTTGGGCTTCGGGCGTTCATCGCCCGCCCGCAGGAGGCCGCGGGCGAAGCCGAAGCTGCTGCTCGAAAAGGCGAGGCCCTGCTCGAGCATGCGGTGGCGCGGGGCGATGCCGGCCGTGATTTTCTGGGCCTCGGCGATCTTGTCGAAGGCGGCGAGCGCTTCGCCGAACTGCTCGGGCTTCGCGCTGAGGCGGGCCTTGAAGTCGTTTTCGGCCTTCACCTTCGATTCCCAGAAAACGGGATCGAAGAGCGCGGCGAGATTCCCGTCCCGGACCTTGCGCGAATTTTGGATGCCGAAGACGAGATCCTTCGCGCGACGCGTGTTCTCTTCGCTCCGGGCGCTCCAGGACGAGATCAGCACTTCGCGGCGTTTGAGCCGGGCGTTCATCGCCGGGTACGCATCGTCGCGCAGGAACTGAAGTTCGGCGAGCGTCAGGAGCCGGCTCGTCCGACCCGGATTGCCCGCGACGAACGTGAGCTCACCGTCGGCGGCGCCGTCCTTCGACCACTTGAGGTAGTGCTCGGGCTTGACCGGCTTGTCGTTGTCATAGACGCGGAAGAGGGTGAAATCGAGGTTGTAGCGCGGATACTCGAAGTTGTCGGGGTCGCCGCCGAAGAACGCGAGCGCCTGTTCCGGAGCGAAGACGAGGCGCACGTCGGTGTAACGCTTGTAGCGGTAGAGGTGATACGCGCCGCCCTTGTAGAGCGTGACGACATCCGAACGCAGGCTGGTCTTGTCGAGCGACTCCTTCTCGATTTCCGCCGTGATCTTGCGGCGGGCGAGATTCGCCGCCTCCGGTTCCGCCTTCTCCGGGAGGGCGGCATTCACGCGTGCGGTCACGTCCTCGATCGACTGCAGGACGTTTAGTTCAAGATCGACGCACTTTAGTTCTTGAGCAGCGCCCTTCGCGTGGAAGCCGTCGCGCACGAGATTTCGGTCCTTCGTGCTGAGCTTCTGGATCGCGTCGAAGGCGACGTGATGGTTCGTGATGACGAGGCCGTCCTCACTCACCCACGAGCCGGAACCGCCGACATTGAAGCGCACGCAGGAAAGACGGAGCGCGTCCATCCACTCGGGCGTGACGTCGAACTGATACTTTTCCTTGATTTTGGCGCGGGGGGGCGCGGTGAAAAGCCACATGCCTTCATCGGCAGCCGCGGGAAGCGCGACCGCCGCGAGCAACGCGGCGACAGTGAGTCGGAGGGGGCGGGACATGCGCTGGATCATGGCCGCAGGACGGTGCGCTGACAAACCGCGAGAATTGCTCAAGAACGCTCGATGGGGTCGATTCCTGCTTTATTTGCCGCGCCATGCTGATCCGCTTCGCCGTTCTCGCCGGCTTCTTCTTCACCGTCGCTCCCGCGGCGGATGTCGCCGCCGTCCCGCGGAAGCCAGCCGGCCCGGCCCGCTATACGGTCGTGATGGCCTCATTTCCCGAGGAACTGGAAGCGATGAAAAAGGTCCTGGTGATCGACCGGAAACGGACCTTCCGAAGGGAACGGATCAACGGGGTTCTCTTTGAATCCGCCTGGGTGGGTCGGCGCCGCTGCGTGTTCTTCCTGAGCGGCATGAGCGTGGCGAATGCGGCCATGACCACCCAGCTCGCGCTTGTGAAATATCCCGTGAAGGAGGTGTTCTTCACGGGGATCGCGGGCGGGATCAATCCCGGCTACACGCCCGGCGATGTCGTCATCCCGGAGCGCTGGGCCTATCACGGCGAGGGGGCCCTCCTGAATGAGCGCGAGCCCGGAAACTTCCAAGTGCCGCCGTACATGAAGCCGCACTACCCGAACTACGGGATGTTTTTTCCGGACGATGTGACCGTGATTCGCCAGGGGATGGCCAAATACGAACAGGTAGCGACTTTCCCCGCCGACCCGGTCCTGATGGCCCTGGCCCAGAAGGCGCTCGCCGATCTGACTCCGCCCACGCTGAACGGCCGCCCGTGCAAGGTGAACTTCGGTGGGACGGGAGTTTCCGGGACCGTGTTTTGCGATAACGCGAAGTATCGCGAGTTCGTCTTCTCCACTTGGAAGGCGGAGTGCCTCGATATGGAATCCGCCGCGATCGCCCACGTCTGCTGGGCGAATCGGGTGCCCTGTCTGATCGTCCGGGGCCTGAGCGATCTCGCCGGCGGCCAAACGGGACCGAACGAGGAGGAGACTTATCTCAAGACCGCGGCCCAGCACTCCGCGCTGGTGCTGGAGAAAATTCTCCTGACGGAGTGACGAGTCGAAAGCGGCTCCACTCGCTACGATCGACCGGGAGATGCGGCGGCTCATTTCCCGGTGCATGATCGAGATTGATGAGGGTTCTCCTTCTCGCCGGGATCCGCTTCTACCAGCGATTCGTCTCGCCGCGGAAAAGCTTCTTGTGCGCCTGCCGCGTCCACCTCGGAAAAGCGAGTTGTTCCGCGCTCGGGGATCGAGCCGTCCGGCGACATGGCGTCATCCGGGGCATCGGGGTGATCCAGATGCGTTTCGCGAAGTGCTCGCGCGTGCAGCGGAAACACCAGTTCGCGGGCTTCGTTCGTCACGCCCACGCTGGGGAATGCGATGTGCCCTGCGATGCGTCATGCGACGGATTCAATCTCGATTTACTTCCTGATTCCTGCCACGTCTCCGACGCTCTGAGCGGATGCCCGGTGGACTGTGGAGGGTGCGACTGGTGGCCCTCGCGCCAGCGCGCCGAAAAGGAAAAAAACTGACCTCGAGGAGCCGGAAGCGGGGTCGGAGCCCGACGTGGGTGCGGCGCTCGAGATGGGCACGCCGCGCGCGGGGCCTTCCGGGGTGGACGTGCTTCGTGAGGTTCGCTGACTTAGCCCAAGTTCCGCAGTTGTTGAAGGACGATGTAGTGTTTAAGCGGGTTGGCGCGGATCAGAGGCCGATTTTCGGCACTACATTCAGGCGCTCCTCGTCCCGGCAGACCGGGACGATCACATCCATGCTCTGGATCGTGGCGATCTCCCCGAGCAGTTGGCGGGCACAGGTGCCCAGCTGCTTGCCCGACATCCATTGTTCGAGCACCCGCCACAACGCCAGCGC
>JBBQFQ010000073.1:0-24849 GCA_038322235.1 Chthoniobacterales bacterium | reverse complement strand
GCCGCTCCTCCGCCGCCAGCATGCCGCCCTTGGACGTCGCGCGCGGCATCGTCAAACTGAAGGTCACCGAACCATCCTCGTGCTCGCGGCGTTGAACTTCGGGCTCCATCCACAACATGTGGTAGGGGCGAACCCAAAAGTGCAATTATATTTACATCCAATCGGCGGTACACCCCCCCCTTTGCCTTTTGCTTTCTTGACCCCTCTTGTCCTTTCTGACCCATTTGGAGAGTTTTCGAGGAACACGCATCGATCCGCGCATCGTCGCCTTGTTTCGAGCGGCTACTTGTCTTTCTCGACTGGCCTCATCGACGTCGCGTCGTTTGGCGCTCCATCCGCGGCCAGGTCGACATGCGGCTTTCCCACGTCCACGGTGACGTCATCGATCTCGGCCTGTTTTTCGCTGTACGGTTCGCTCGTTTCCTTGCCCACCGAGGTCTGGACGTAGGTCTCGAACTTGATCACTTCCTCCGCACTGATTTCCACCTCAACCGCTTCGGGCGTGAGCTCCACCTGGGTCCTCTCGAAGTTCGTCACATCGTAGGAGACATACAATTCGTCGTGATACCGCGCGATCTCGGCGTCGAAATCGATCCAGTAGGCGTTGATGGTTCCGAACTCCTTGGCGAGCGAGGGATACGCCAGCAAGACGTAGGAGTGGAGCCCCCGGTATTTTCCGGCGATCTCGAGCAATCGCTCCAGGAAGCCTTGGAGCGAGCCAAAATTGGCCTTCGCGTTCCGCAGACTGCGAGCTTCGGCGACAAGGTGCGTGAGCTCGTAGCCGACGCCCTTGTTCTGAGCGAGCCGGGTCTGCAGAGACAGCAACAGCTGAACGAGTCCCTCCGTCTTCGCCTTCAAGGCCGCCATTTCAGCCAACTGTTTCGGATCGAGCGGCTTGGTCGCGCCGCCCGGGTCCTTCTCCAAGAGGGCCTGCCGTTCGAAGGTCGAGTCGTAAAGCGCCCACGCGGCTTTGAGCTTTTTCACCCCTTCCACCACCTCTTTCGCCGTCACCCCCGAGAAGCGAAATGCCGTATCGAGTGCGGCGATCGTTTGCTCGAGTTTCCGCGCGGTGACATGCGCCGCGTTGTCCTTGGCGGCGACTTGTTTCTGAAGTTCCCGCACGAGCCGACCGGTGGCCGCGAGCTCTTGTTTGAAGGCGAGCGATTTTTGCGAGCGCAGGTATTTGTCCGTGCTGCGGGCCTTCACTTCGGCCCGGCCGATGTAGGCGACCGCCCGGTCCATGTTGGTGATCAAGTCAACCGCGCCGGCTTTCCGACTTGGCGCTTTTTTCCCGGCCGCCTCGTTTCCGCCGGGTGGTGCATTGACGGCTGGAGCGGGTTTGGAATCTTTGGTCACGCTGCCCGCGGCGGGTTTTCGCCCCTTCGCGGGCGACCCGAGCGGGCTGGGCTGAGCCGCACTCAGCGGCGAAGTGTGGGCCGCGAGCAGGGTCGCGCAGACTGCGAGACCGCAGGCGAGATGTTGAAGGCAGACCGGACGCACGTAGTTGAACTCCTCCGGATCCATAAGGGGGGCGTTGGCGGAAAATGTCGAGGCCATTCGCCGTGATCCAGCCACGCAAGCTGATTATTTCGGCCACGCGGGAAGCAGCGCCAGCCGCCGCCAAAAGGGTTTCGGCCTCGCCGAGTCGGCATTTCGGGGCGTCACGACCTGCTTCATGGCAGCTTTATGGGGAGGACGCGGCCTTCCTCAAAGGGAAACGAAATAAGAGACGCAGGCCGGGTGGAGCGAGTTATGCCGGATTCCGCTTTTACCCGCGACGCCGCTCAGGCGCGCTCCCGGTGAATCCCACGGAATTATCCGGAGAACCGAAAAATGTCGCGCACTTCCGGCCCATCCAATTATAAAGGCTGAATTCCTGGCTCCCCGAAGAGGTCCCTCGGTTCATCGTCCCCCGGATGACCGTGCGCCCGGACGAACCCGCAGCCGTGAGTGCCGCACCCGCCGAAATGGCTCAACTCCTCCCCAGAATTCCCCGCCCGAAAAATGAGGTGACGCGGCTCGAGGCGCTCCACCGCCTGGAGATCCTCAATACGCCGCCCGAGGAGCGCTTCGATCGGATCGTGAAGCTCGCCGCCCGCGTTTTCCGGATGCCGATCTCTTACATCTCGCTGGTTGGCGACGACCAGCAATGGATCAAGGCCCAGGAAGGGGAATGCCAGCTGAATGCACCCCGGGACCAATCGTTCTGCGGTTTCGCGATCCTCGAGAAGAAGATCATGCTCGTACCGGATGCCCTGCTGGATCCGCGTTTCGCCGAGAACCCGATGGTGAAGGGGGAGCCCTTCGTCCGATTTTACGCGGGCCGACCGCTCGACGCAGCGCCGGGGTTGGCCGTCGGCAGTCTTTGCCTGATGGACCGCGAGCCCCGCGATCTCTCCGCGGCGGAATTGGAACTGCTTGATCGCCTGGGCGACCTCGTGGAACACGAACTCCGGCTGCTGAACTCCCTCGAGCTCCAGGAAAAGCTGCTGGAAAGTCAGAAGCTTCTCGCGGAGGAGAAACGCAAGACCGACGAACTATTGCGCAACATCCTGCCGGATCACATCGCCGACGAGCTCAAGCAAAATGGCGTGGTGCAGGCGTCGCTCCACCCCGCGGTGTGCGTGCTTTTCTGCGACTTCGTCAACTTTACGCGCACGACGGAAAAGATGCCGCCGGAAGCCGTGGTCAACGAACTCAATGCCTGCTTCACGGCGTTCGACGAGATCACCGGGCAATTCAAGGTGGAAAAGCTCAAGACGATGGGAGACGGCTACCTCTGCGTCAGCGGCTTGGTCGAGCAAGATGGCTGCGCCGCGATGCGGATGCTCCAGGCGGGCCTCGCGATGCGCGACTTCATCGAGGAGCGCTTTGCGCAAAAACAAGCGGACGGTGAGCCCTATTGGCGCCTGCGCGTGGGAATTCACAGCGGTCCGGTGGTGGCCGGCGTCGTGGGGAAACGGAAATTCGCGTTCGATATCTGGGGCGACACCGTCAACACCGCGTCCCGGCTGGAAACCGCGAGCGAGGCTTCCCGCGTGAACGTCTCAGAAGATTTCCTCCGCCTCGTCCGGGATCAGGTCGACTTCACGCCCCGCGGCTTGCGCTCCCTCAAAGGCAAGGACGACCGCCTCATGTTCTTCATCGACCGGCTGAAAGATGTGGTCCAGAAGACGACGAGCGTGAGCGTGGAAAACGTGGTGCTCGTCGAGTAGCGAAGGGCGGGAGGATTGGCCGGAGGCGCGGGTTCATTACGGATCTCCAGTTCCACCGCCCCTACCGGGGCGGATGAAGGATGTTTGGCTGACCGGTGGCTGACGCACACCGGCTAATTTCTGGTGGCCCTGCGGGCCAAAGATATCCCGGCGTTCTGCGCCGAAACTGCCCAAGCCATTCGAAATGAGCCGCGGAGCCGCGGAGCCAGCCCGAAAGGCGGCCAGCGATCGGCCAGGGGTCGAGCGCAGCGACACCCCCGGAACCAAATCAAAACGGATCGGACCCCGATGGGGTGCGAGTAGCGCTCGGAATTTTCCAGATCACGCTTCTGCAAGGGCACGTCTGCCTCCCACTGCGGCAGAGTCCTTTCTAGCTCGCATTGGTTTCGCCATCTGGTATAGACCACAGCATGAACGCGCGAGCCAAGGTCTTCATGAACGGGCGCAGCCAGGCAATCCGGTTGCCAAGAGGTTTTCGGGTGACGGGCTGCGAGGTGCTGCTGAAGCGGGTGCCGGAGGGCATCTTAATTTCCGAGCGCGATCCCTGGGAGGCTTGTGAGGAAGCTTGTCGTGACATCTCTGATTCGTTCTTCCGGGTCATGGCGAACCGCAACAAGGGCTTGAAACTCGAGACGCGCGCGTGGCGCGACGGCGGATGATTTATCTGCTGGATACAGACACGGCGATCCTCATGATGCGGGGCCTGAGCATCACGGCACCGAGGTCAGTGAAGCAGCGTCAACGACAGGAAATCGGCAGACGGGTCTTCGAGGCTTGTCGGCACCACGCTGCAAAAGGCGCGGTGATCGGGCTGTCGGCCATCACCATTGCGGAACTCGAATTCGGAGCCTGTGGCGCGGAATTTCCCGCTGCTGAACGAGCGCGAATGCAGCGCATTCTGGCACCTTTTGGGCTTTTCGACTTCGGTGCAGGCGAGCCAACTCGCTATTATGGCGAGGTCAGATGCGCTTTGGAATCGAAGGGGCAAAGTATCGGTCCGAACGACATCTTGATTGCTGCCCACGCACTCGCGTTGTCTGCCACGCTCGTGACGGGCAACGTCAAAGAGTTCAAGCGGGTCAAGGGGCTGACGTGCGAGAATTGGACGATGTAGCATGCGGCTGGCAGCACGCTCGACGCAGGCGAAACCCGGTCCGCCGCCTTTTTTCGTCCGCACCCGCGCGAGATTGCCAGCGACAAAAGCACGCCGCTGCTACAATCGCCCCGCCTTGCGCGCGACCCCGCGCGCGACGGTGAGAAATCGTTGGACCACGGGCGGGGCCCCTCGAGGCGCCAGGTCGCGTAGTAACGGTATTTCGGCACGGGCTTCGCGAGCGGGATGAAGCGGACGCCCGGGGTGGCGAGTCGCGCAAACTGGGCCGGTAGGATCGTGACGCCGAGTCCGGCCGCCACGGAGTTGAGGAGCGCGGGGGGAATCGGCGACCCAGATTGAGCGGCTCCAGAGCCCCCAGCTGGATCTCGGGATCATCGGACTCGGGCTTTCGCATGAGGCGGGCGGTCTCCTCACGGAGGTCATCGCGGAGGAACAGCTCGTGGCGGCGCTGCCTTCGGACCATCTCGGAGAGCTGAAGCTGCACCTCCGGATACCGACGCCGGAAGGCGCGCAGGATCCCAGGAAGGACGCCGTGGGCGAGCGACGCGACAAACCCGTTCGAAGTCCGGCCCGTCTCGCCGCGGGCCGCGCGCTTCCCGGCGAACACTGCCTCGGTCGCCTCGCGCAGCAGCCGCCGCGCGTGCTCGAGAAAAACGGCGCCCGCCGCGGTCAGCGCCACCTTGTGCGAATCGCGCTCCAGCAGCCGCACCTCCAGCTCCTCCTCGAGTTGCTTGATCTGCGCGCTCAAGGGCGGCTGCGCGATGTGCAAGCGCCCGGCCGCGCGACGGAAACTCAGCTCCTCCGCCACGGCGACGAAATATCGAAGATGGCGAAGTTCCATGGCTGCGGTTGACGATACTCGCAGCGTATCGCCGCAAGATGAACAAAGTCATTCTCTTTATCGCGGAGTGGCAGAGGGTTCCTCCAGGCCATCGCCCCACCCGGTCTCCGAGTTCCCCCGACCCCTGTCTGCCAGCTCTCTCCCCCATGAGCACTTCCCCCACCGAGTTCTACCGGCGCTCCCTTGAGGAGCCTGATGCGTTTTGGACCCAGGAAGCGCGCGCCGTGCACTGGCATAAGCCCTTCGAGCAGGTCTGTGATTTTTCCAACCCGCCCTTCGCGAAGTGGTTCGTCGGTGGCCTGACCAACCTCTGTCACAACGCGGTGGATCGGCACCTCCCGCTCCGCTCCGCGCAGGCCGCCATTCACTTCCATTCCTCCGAGATCAAGGCCGACGCCATCGTGACCTACGCGAAGCTGCACCGGGAGGTGAACCGGCTCGCCGCCATCCTCCGCTCGCTCGGATTGGGGAAAGGGGATCGCTGCATCATCTACCTCCCGATGATCCCGGAGGCGATCTACGCCATGCTCGCGTGCGCCCGGCTCGGCGTCATTCACTCCGTGATTTTCGCGGGGTTTGCGGCCGGCAGCGTGGCCAGTCGGATCGACGATGCGGAAGCGAAGCTCGTCATCACGGCGGATGCCGGCATGCGCATGGGGAAGATCGTTCCGCTCAAGCGACTCGTCGATGAAGCGCTCGGCCTCGCGCAGCATCAGGTGCCCCACGTGCTCGTGGTCGATCGCCAGCTCGATCCCACCGCCACGCGGACGCCTGGTCGGGACCTCGACTACGCGACGCTCCGTCAGGAGCATTTCGACGCGGTGGTCGGTTGCGAATGGGTCGAGTCGAGCCACCCGAGCTATCTCCTCTACACCAGCGGCACGACAGCGCGCCCGAAGGGGATCCAGCGCGACACCGGCGGCTACCTCGTCGCGCTCGCAGCTTCGATGCAGCACATCTACAACTGCCGGCCCGGAGAGACGTATTTTTGCACCGCCGACGTCGGCTGGGTGGTCGGGCACAGCTACACGGTCTACGGCCCGCTCATTCACGGGATGGCCACCGTGCTCTATGAGGGCGTTCCGATCCGCCCTGATGCGGCGGTCTGGTGGAGCCTCGTGGAGAAGACCAAGGCCTCGGCAATGTTTTCGTCTCCGACCGCGGTGCGCGTGCTGAAGAAGCAGGATCCCGAGTGCATCAAGCGCCACGATGTCTCCAGTCTGCGCGCGCTCTATCTCGCGGGGGAACCGCTGGACGAGACCACTTCGAAGTGGATCGGAGAAGCCCTCGGGGTCCCCATCATCGACAACTACTGGCAGACCGAAACCGGCTGGCCCCTGCTCACGCTCACGCCCGGCCTGGGCGGGGTGAGCCCCCGCGCTGGATCGCCCGGCTTCGCGAGCTACGGCTACCGCGCGAAGGTGGTCGATGCCGAGACCGGCGAGGCGGTCGCCAACGGCGAAAAGGGAGTGCTCGCGGTCGATCTCCCGCTGCCGCCGGGCTGCATGAGCACCGTCTGGAAGAATGACGAACTCTTCGCCAAGCACTATTGCGGGCAGTTCCCGGGCAAATCGATCTACTCCACGTTCGACTACGCCTATGTCGATCCGGATGGCTATTTCTTCATCCTCGGCCGCACCGACGATGTCATTAACGTCGCCGGTCATCGGCTCGGCACGCGCGAGATCGAGGAGACCGTCTCGTCGCATCCCGCGGTGGCGGAATGCGCGGCGGTGGGCGTCGCCGACGAAGTGAAGGGCCAGGTCGTCTACTGCTTCGTTTCGCTCAAGAACGCGGATGACTACCTCGCGGAATCCTCCCACCGCCAGGTGGTCGCGGGGATTGAGCAGACCATTGTCGGGACGCTCGGCGCCCTCGCCCGCCCCGCCTTCATCGGACTCGTCCGGCTCCTGCCGAAGACCCGCTCCGGGAAGGTGCTGCGCCGCGCCATTCTCGCGGTCTGCGAAGGCCGCTCGACGGGCGACCTGAGCACGATGGAGGATCCGATCGCGCTCGAGGGCATTCGCGAAGTCATCAAGTCGGTGAAAAGCTAAAACCATGAGCAACTCCCCCACCCCCGGCTCGCGTCTGCGCGCGGCCGTCGCCGCTGAAAAGCCGCTGCAGGTCCCTGGCGTGATTAACGCCTACACGGCCATGATGGCCGAGGCGACGGGCTATCGGGCGATCTACATTTCCGGGGGAGCGCTCGCGGCGACGCTTGGCCTGCCGGATCTCGGCATCACGACGTGCGCGGACGTGTGCGAGGACATCCGCCGCATCACCGACCGCTGCTCGCTGCCGCTCCTCGTCGATGCCGACACCGGCTGGGGCAGCGCCTTCAATGTCTCGCGGACGATCAAGGACTTTAGCAGGGCTGGCGCCGCGGGCTGCCATCTGGAGGACCAGGTGCAGGCAAAGCGTTGTGGGCATCGGCCGGGCAAGGAGCTCGTCACCGCCGGCGAAATGTGCGACCGCCTGAAAGCGGCGGTCGATGGCCGCTCGGATGATTCCTTCGTGATCATGGCCCGGACCGATGCCTACGCGAACGAAGGCCGGGATGCGGCGATCGAGCGGGCGCTCGCCTATGTGGGCGCCGGAGCGGATATGATCTTCGCCGAGGCTCTCCACTCGCTGGACGAATACCGAGCTTTTACGGCGGCGGTGCGGGTCCCGGTCCTCGCCAACATCACCGAATTTGGCAAAACCCCGCTCTTCACCGTCGACGAGCTCCGGGAGGCCGGCGTGAGCCTCGTGCTCTATCCGCTCAGCGCTTACCGCGCGATGAATGCGGCTGCCCTGAAGGTGCTCCAGGCCATCCGCACGGAGGGCACGCAGAAGACCATCGTCGATCAGATGCAAACACGAGTCGAATTGTACGAGTTCCTCGGCTACCACAAGTATGAGGAGAAGCTCGACGAACTCTTCCGGCGCGACCGCGGGACGTAACGTAAATTCGAGTTCCCCCTTCTTCCCAACCATCAAAACCCCCTCCCTATGTGCGAAGCAAAGACCCCCACCCCCGGCGGCCTGCGCGGCATCAGCGCCGGCGAAACCTCCATCGCCACCGTCGGCAAGGAAGGCCATGGCCTGACCTACCGCGGGTACACGATCGAAGACCTCGCGGAGAAGTCCACGTTTGAGGAGGTCGCGCATCTGCTGCTCTACGGGGCACTCCCGAAGCAGACGGAGCTCGACGAATTCAAGACGCGGCTGCGCGCGATGCGGGGGCTTCCGTCCGAGTTGAAGACCGTGCTCGAGCTCATCCCGAAATCGACTCATCCCATGGACGCCATGCGCACGGGGGTGTCGTTCCTCGGCAATCTCGAGCCGGAGACGGATTTCTCCCGCCAGTATCACGCCAGCGAACGCCTCCTGGCCTGTCTGCCGTCGATCATGGCCTATTGGTATCAATACTCGCACCATGGCGTGCGGATCGATACGACGGTGGGCGACGACACGGTTGCCGGCCACATCCTCGCAATGATCACGGGCGACACGCCCCCGACCGAGCATCGCTGCGCGATGGACGCCTCGCTCGTTCTCTATGCCGAGCATGAGTTCAATGCGTCGACCTTCACCGCGCGGGTCTGCGCGGCCACGCTTTCGGACTTTTTCTCCTGCATCACGGGAGCGATTGGTTCCCTCCGCGGCCCCCTGCACGGCGGGGCGAACGAAGCGGCGATGGAACTGATCGAGAAATTCGCCGATCCCGCTGCCGCCGATGTCGGTGTCCGCGAATTGCTCGCGAAGAAGGCGAAGATCATGGGCTTCGGTCACGCGGTCTATCGTTCGAGTGATCCGCGGAATGCCATCAACAAGTCCTGGTCGAAGAAGCTCTCCGCCGGTCATCCGCACGCGGTGCTTTATCCCATCTCGGAAGTCGTCGAAAAGGTCATGCGGGACGAAAAGAAGCTGTTCGCGAACGCGGATTTCTTCAGTGCCTCGATGTACCACTTCATGAACGTCCCCACCCCGCTCTTCACGCCACTCTTCGTCTGCAGCCGCATCACAGGGTGGTCCGCGCATGTCTTCGAGCAGCGGGCGAACAACAAGCTCATCCGCCCGGCCGCCGGCTACACCGGACCGTCAGAGCGGCCCTATCTGCCGATGAGCGAGCGCTGAGAAATCTCAGAGTTCAGATTCACGATCCCGGTTTCTTTGGGAGGCACTCGCTCCACGGCACCGCGGTGCTCCGCGCCTGACCCCGGTTTCTGAACCTGCACTCTCCCCGAGCCGTCGGCGCTGACGACAAATCAAGCGCCGCAAATTTGATGTCTTCATTCTAGAATCCCCATGTCTTCCCACACTTCCGCCGTCCGCCCGAAGCCTGATGCGCTTCTGGTTAAAATCGCCGACTACGTCCTCAAGACGAAGATCACGTCGAAGGAAGCCTTCGACACCGCGCGCTACTGCTTCATGGACACGCTCGGCTGCGGCATGCTCGCGCTGAACTATCCGGCCTGCACGAAGCTGCTCGGGCCGACCGTTCCCGGCGCGACGCTGCCGGGCGGCGCCCGCGTCCCCGGAACGTCTTTCGAACTCGAGCCGATCCAGGCCGCTTTCAATATCGGCGCCATGGTCCGGTGGCTCGATTTCAACGACACCTGGCTCGCCGCGGAATGGGGTCATCCGTCGGATAACCTCGGTGGGATTCTCGCCGTGGCCGACTACCTCTCGCGACTGGCCGTCCGGGAGGGTCGCAAACCGCTCACCATCCACGACGTCCTCGACGCCATGATCCGCGCTCACGAAATCCAGGGCGTGCTCGCGCTGGAGAATGGATTCAATCGCGTCGGTCTCGACCACGTCCTCCTCGTCCGCATCGCTTCGACGGCGGTCGTGACGAAGATTCTCGGCGGCTCGCGTGATGACATCATCAACGCGGTCTCGAATGCCTTCATCGATGGCGGCGCGCTCCGCACTTACCGCCACGCGCCGAACACCGGTTCGCGAAAGTCGTGGGCGGCTGGCGATGCGACGAGCCGCGCCGTCCGGCACGGGCTCTTCGCGCTGAAGGGAGAGATGGGCTATCCGAGCGCGCTCACCGCGCCGCGCTGGGGATTCCAAGACGTGCTCTTCAAAGGTGGCGACGTGAAACTCGCGCAGGCGTTCGCCAGCTACGTCATGGAGCACGTGCTCTTCAAGATCGCGTTCCCGGCCGAGTTCCACGCGCAAACTGCCGTGGAGTGCGCCATCACGCTGCATCCCGAGGTGAAGGACAAGCTCGCGCAGATCACCAGAATCGTCATCGAGACGCAGGAATCAGGGGTCCGCATCATCGACAAAACCGGTCCGCTCGATAACCCCGCCGATCGCGATCATTGCATCCAGTACATGGTCGCCATCCCCCTGATCAAGGGCTCGCTGACCGCCGAGGATTACGAGGATTCGGTCGCCTCGGACAAACGCATCGACGCGCTCCGCGCGAAGATGGAGGTCGCCGAGAAGAAGAAGTTCACGGTCGATTATCTCGATCCGAAGAAGCGTTCCATCGGCAACGCCGTGCAGGTCTTTTTCAAGGACGGCAGCAAGACGAAGCGCGTCGAGGTCGAGTATCCCATCGGTCACCGCCGCCGGCGGCAGGAAGGGATCCCGGTGCTCCTGAAAAAGTTCGAGAATGCCATCCGCGGCCGTTTGTCGGCGCGCCAGAGCGACGCGATCCTCGCGCTCTGCACCGATCCCAAAAAGCTCGACGCCACGCCCGTGAACGAGTTCATGGCGCATTGGGTCGTGTGAGCGCGGGGGAGCGGGCAGTAAGCGGAACCGAGCGCGGCGAGATTGCCGGAAGGGCATTGCAAGCGACCCGCCGCGCTGACCCGCTTGCCGATTGCCAAACTTTCCGGTCCATCGCAGCATGAGCGGCATGGACTCGACGATGGACTTCCTGCGGACCCCCGAAGATTCGGCGGCCGAGCTGCGGAAGATTCGCGCCGATCTGCCGAAGGTTACCTCCGAGCAAGCCTACGCCGAGATGCGCGCCAGTCTTGCTTCGGTGGGGAAGAAGCCGTTCAGCGTGAAGGATCCCTCCTCGTCGACTGGGCCGAACGCAACGGACGCCTCCTCGACCCCGCGCTGAGGGACGCGATCGAGTTTGAGCAGGGCGAGCACCAGGGTTTTTACGACCTCGCGAGCGATCGCTGGATCAAGCTCACCCTGACGGGTCGGGCCGGCTACACGCTCGAAGCTCGCAACCCCGAACCGGCCGTGAGGGGGAATTTTTACACGCGGAACGCCACCCCGACGGAGTACCTCACGCGCCTCCGACTCGCGAACGCCAAGCTCGGCGATGCGATCCGCTTTCTGGGGCTCGTGGTCACGGCGGCTGGCTGGCAGCTTGTGACGTCGCAGCCGAACGTCCCCGGCGGACCGCCGAGTCCCCACGACGTCGAGCAGTTCTTCCGCTGGAACCGCTTCCGACAGGTGAATGAGAAGACCTACTACCGCGCCGACGACAATCTGCTCGTCGGCGATGCCCACACCGGCAACCTCAAGCTGACGGTGAACGGCGACGTCGTTCCGTTCGACCTGCTGCTCTGCGAACCCCACGGCCCGCTCCGCCGCAGCGTCGAGGAACCGCCGAAGCTGGTGTTTTGACGGGCGCGAGCTTTAACTGTCGCTCCTCCTCCCCCCCTTCCCTTATGCGCCTCCCCCTCCTCCCCACGCTCGCGCTCATCACCGGTTTCGGCTGTTCGTCCCTGTCGGCGCTCAGCCCGGTCGCGCCACGCGCAAAGATCGCGTTCACGGGCGCGACGGTCATCGATCCCGGAAGCGGAAAAGTCACCGAGGACGCGGTGCTCGTCATCGACGGGGAACGCATCGTCGCGGTGGGTCCGCGCGCCTCCACGGCCCTCCCGGCCGGCGCGAGAGTCATCGAGGCGAAGGGACGCTGGATTCTCCCGGGCTACATCGACACGCACGTCCATTTCTTTCAATCGGGCGGGCTCTACACGCGGCCGGACGCGATCGATCTCAACAAGGCGCGGCCGTACGCCGAGGAAACGGCATTGATCCGAAAGCGCCTGCCAGACGCCTTCGAGCGCTACCTCCGGAGCGGCGTCACCTCTGTGGTCGATATCGGTGGGCCCTTCTGGAACTTCGACATGCGCCAGGCGGCGCGGGAGAATCCGCGCGCTCCCCGCGTGGCGGCCGCGGGCCCACTCATCTCGAGCGTGGCCCGGCCGCAACTCGATCTCGGCGATCCGCCCATCGTGAAGATCAGCAGCGCGGATGAAGCGCAGGCGCTCGTATCGCGTCTCGCGGAAAAGAAGCCGGACTACGTGAAGATCTGGTACGTGGTCGATGGCGAAGGCGCGGTGGAACGCTTCCGCCCGATTGTCCGGGCGACGATCCAAGCGTCGCACGCTCTGAAAATCCGGGTGGCGGTGCACGCGACCGAGCTCGAGGCGGCCCGGACCGCGGTCGAGGAAGGCGCCGATCTCCTCGTCCACAGCGTCACGGACAAGGAAGTCGACGACGCCTTCGTGAAACTCGTCCGGGAAAAGGGCGTGATCCTCACGCCGAGCCTGGTCGTCTTCGAGCGCTACGCGCGGACCTTTGCGCAGAAACTGGCGCTGACCCGCGAGGAACTCGCGTGGGGAGATCCGTACGTGATCGGTTCGCTTTTTGATCTCGCGCACCTGTCCGCCGACATCGTGCCGGAACGCATCCGCACGGCGACGGCCAACCCGAACTACGTCGAGACGCGCGCGAACCTGCCGCAGCGCACCGCGCTGAAGAACCTGAAGAAGCTGCAGGATGCGGGCGTCGTCATCGCGGCGGGCACGGACGCCGGGAATATCGGCACGATTCATGGACCCGCGATCTTCCGGGAATTTGCGCTGATGAAGGAGGCGGGACTGACCCCCATGCAGATCCTCGCGGACGCGACGGCGAATGGCGCGAAGGCGTTCAGCAGCACGCCCGAAATGGGAGTGATCCAGGCGGGAAAGCTCGCGGATCTCGTCGTCTTGCGTTCCAATCCGCTGGCGGACATCGCGCACGCGTCGGACATCGAAACCGTCGTGAAAGACGGCGTGCTCTATGCGGCCGCCACGCTCGCGCCGGACACCGCAACGGACCTCGTCCAGCGCCAGCTCAACGCGTACAACGCGCACGATCTCGAGGCGTTCGTCGCCTGCTACGCGCCGGACGCGAAACTGTACGGCTACCCCGAGACGTTGATGTCCACGGGTCACGCCGACATCCGTGCACGCTACGGTCCGCGTTTCGCCGCCGGATCGACCCTCCATGCCCGGGTCGTAAATCGGATGGCGATGAGCAACGTCGTGATCGACCACGAGCGCGTCACCGGGCTGGACGGGGGAAAGACCCTCGAGGCGATCGCGATCTACGAGGTTCGGGATGGCCTCATCCAAGCGGTCCGATTCAAGCGGGCGGAGCCGTAGGCTCAATCGGAAACCGGCGGTTGAACCGACCACGAGCGCAAGTACGCTTCCGGAATGACTGCGCTCGCCAAAAGCGATCTGTACTTCTCTCCGGAGGAGTACCTCGAAGGGGAGGAGCAATCGCACCAAAAGCACGAGTTCCTCAATGGCGTGGTGTACTCGATGAGCGGCGGAACAGGGTCTCACTCGGCGATCGCCGTGACCATCGTCTCGCAGCTTCACGCCCAGCTCCGCGGTAAGCCGTGCCGCCCCTTCAACAGCGACATGCGGCTGCGCATCTTCAACGGGCTGGACCGCCGATTTTACTACCCCGACGCCATGGTGGTCTGCCATCCCAGGATGGACGAACTTTGGCAGGACGAACCGGTGGTTTTGGTGGAGGTGCTCTCCCCTTCCTCCGAACGGACCGATCGCGCGGAGAAGCGCGACGCCTACTTTTCGATCCCCAGCTTGCGCCACTACGTGGTCATCGATTCCCGCACGGTGGATGTGACCGTCTATCACCGCCATGACGGCGGCTGGACGGCGGAACCGGTCGCCGCTCCAGACGGGGTCATCCAGCTCGCGGCAATCGAATGCTCGCTGCCGCTGCGCGAGATCTATGAGTCCTCCGGGCTGACGGTCGGATAGACCGCCCCCGCCTCACCCTGCCGTCAGCGCCGCGCGCTCGTCGGCGCCCTTTTTCTCGAGGAAGTAGTCGTAGCCGCCCGCGTATGGCGTCACCTGGCCGTTGCTCACGTGGAGAACCTTCGTGGCGAGCTGCCGGATGAAATGCACGTCGTGCGAGATGAAGACGAGCGTGCCCTCATAGCTGCTGAGCGCGAGGATGAGGGACTCGACCGTATGGATGTCGAGATGCGTCGTGGGCTCGTCCATCAGGAGGAGATTCGGCGGATCGACAAGGAACTTGATCAGGTTCAGCCGGCTCTTTTCGCCCCCGCTGAGCACCCCTGTCTTCTTGTAGATTTCGTCCTTCTTGAAAAGAAATGAGCCGAGGATCCCGCGCATCTCCTCCTCCCGCATCTTCGGCACCGCATCGAGCACTTCCTCCAGGACCGTCTTCGCGGGATCGAGCGTCTCCGAGCGATGCTGGCTGAAGTAGCCGATCTTCGCAGCGTGGCCGAGCCGGCGTTCCCCCTTCTGGAACTCCACGACCCCCGCAAGGATCTTGAGGAGAGTCGATTTTCCCGCGCCGTTCGGCCCGACGAGCACCGTGCGCTCGCCCCGCTCAATGGTGAGATCCAGGCCGCGGTACACCGCGTGCTTGCCGTAGGCCATGTGGACGCCTTCGAGCGAAATGATCTGATGGCCGCCCCGGGGCGGCTGCGGAATCTGGAAGCGGAACGGCTTGCGCGGTGGTACGGGCTTCTCGATCAGGTCCATCCTTTCGATCTGCTTCAGCTTGCTCATCGCCTGCGACGCCTTCGAAGCCACCTGGCGGAAGCGATCGTAGAACTCCCGCAACGCGGCGATTTCCTTCTGCTGATTCTTGAAGGCCGTCGCCTGCTGCTCGTAGTTCGCCTCTCGCTGGCGCAGAAACTCCGAGTAGTTGCCCGTGTACGAGAGGAGATGCTTTTCGGCGATCTCGTAAACGCTCCCCACGATCTCATCCATAAACTGACGGTCGTGCGAAATCACGAGGAGCGCCCCCGGATAGGTCTTGAGGTAATCCTGCAGCCAGAGGAGCGAGAGGAGGTCGAGATGGTTCGTCGGCTCATCGAGCAGGAGGAGATCGGGCTCCATCACGAGGAGCCGCGCGAGATGCGCGCGCATGATCCAGCCTCCGCTCATCTCCTTGGCCGGACGGTCGAAATCCGTCTCGCGGTAGCCCAGCCCGCGCAGAATCCGCTTTGCCTTCGCGTCCACCTGCGGATTGCTCAAGGCATCATGCTTCGCGTGCGCCTCGAGATACGCCGCGCCCTGCACGTCACCCGCCTTTTCGAGCGCGTTGAGTTCGTCCTCGAGGCGCTTCAGATCGCCCGCGCGTCCCGTGGCCACCTCGAGCACCGTCTCTTCGCCCACCGTTTCGCTTTCCTGCGGCAGGTAGCCGACCATCGTCCACTCGTCGCGCTGGATCGTCCCGGCATCCGGATCGTCCGTCCGCAGAATGAGGGAGAAGAGCGTGGACTTTCCGGCCCCGTTTGGGCCGACGAGCGCCACGCGCTCACCGTAGTTCACCTGAAGGGCGGCGTTTTCGAAGAGGGTTCGGCCCCCAACGGATTTCTTGAGGTCGCGGATCGTGAGCATCGGTACGGAAGGAAGCGGGCGCACTCGATACTCGCGAATTCTCCTCCCCGCCAGCGCGCGGAGCGTCAGACACGCTACCACGGCTTTAGGCCACCGCCGCCGCGTAGATCACGTGCGCGTCGCGTTTCGCCCGGGCGTGCGCCTTGGCGTGAATGATCTCGACCGTGAATCCGGCTTCCCGCAGCCGATTTGGGAATCCGCGCTCCTCGCTCGCCGACCAGAACGCCGCCCGCCCGCCGCGAGCGAGGGAATTCCGGACCAGGATCAGCCCGCGGCGCGCGTACAGCCGGGCGTTTTGCGCGTTCACCATCGCGACCGGGCCGTTGTCGAAGTCGAGCAGGATCGCGTCGAACGGGTTCACCTGGGAGCGCATCATCACGTCAAAGACATCACCCACGATCATCTCCACGCGCGAATCATAGAGGAGCGCGCCGTTCACCTCGCGCAGGAATTCGCGGTTCCACGCCACCACGGCGGGCAGAAGTTCGGTCACGACTACCACCGCCTTCGGACTGGCCAATTCGAGCACGCGTTTCAGGGTGTAGCCGAATCCCAGGCCACCGATGAGGATGCGCATCCGCTCGCGGCCGGCGAGGTGCGCGCATCCAGCGTCGGCGAGCGCAAATTCCGAAGCGGTGCTGCCCGTACTCATGAGCGAGCGCCCATTGAGACGTAGATGGTATCGGCCGTCGTGCTCGACGAGAGCGAGCGTTCCGCGATCAGGCGTCTGGGCCTCGGCCAGCGTTCGGTGCGGTTTCATGTCATTCGCGGCTCAGCCGGGGTGCCTGATCGGGCGGGCTGCGCTCAAACCAGCGGTATTTCGGGTCGGCCTTCACCGGAAATGACGTGAGGAATCCCGCGGCGCGCCAGAGATCGAGCACCAGTCCATACTCCATGGCGGCACCTCGCGCTGTGACGACGATCACATTATGCTCGGTGAGCCGGTCCTCGTTCGCGACGGCCCAGTGAAAGTCGAATGCGCGGGGCTGGAGCGGAACAAGTTCCTTCGCCAAATCGACCGCCCAGTGCCAGCAAAGGCCGCGCTGACGGAATCCGAAATTGACAAGCGCGTTGTGGAAGTTCGGTGAGCGCCCGACGCCGTACTTCAGCGCCAGGTCCTGACCCGTCTGAACCGTCACCGCCGCAATCCGCCGGGCCTCGCCGGCATCGGTCGCGGGGCCGAGGGCCCGGAGTTGCGCGGCCAGCTGATCGCGATCCGCCGAGAGTCGGGCGGAGTCGGCGCCCCGAGCGACCGAGCTCTTCGGCACGGTCTCACACGCCGACAGCAGGCAACAAAGCGCGGCGAGGAGCCCGAAAAGCCAGAAATGGCGTTCCGGCTGGAGGGCTGAAGCAGAGCGGGCGGCGGCCATCGAGCGGACTCCCTCGCCGAAGATCGGGTCGCGTTCCAGCGGTCTCTCGCCAATCCACTCCCGCGCCCAGATCCGAACGGCGCAGATGACACATTCATTCGACCCACCAGCGGGGACGAAAATTGACTATACCGTCTGGACGGTTTACGTCCTCAAATGATCACTGAGGAGACGCTTCCGCGAACGGTATCGGTCCGTGAGCGTGTGCTGGAAGCGGCGGAGCAGCTTGTGATCCAGCGGGGCTCCCATGAGCTCACCCTTGAAGCCGTTGCGGCATCGGCAGGAGTCTCGAAGGGCGGCCTGCTCTATCATTTCCCGGGAAAAGAAGCGCTGCTAACGGCCATGATTGCGAAAATGGTGGCCCGATTCGAATCGGAGATCGATGCCGCTCTGGCGAAGGAACCGCTCGGAACGCCCGGCCGGCGGACGCGGGCCTTTCTCGCCAGTTTTTTCGGCGTGCCGGCGGCGGAGCTCGAGGCGCGAAACCGCACCTGCGGGGCGATGCTGGCGGCGATCGCCAGCAATCCGCGGCTGCTCGATCCCGTCCGCTCTTGGTACGAGCGCTGGCGCCGGGAAACCGAGTCCGACGGATTGGCGCCCGAGCGAGCTTTGCTGGCGCTCGCCAGCGTCGATGCGCTGATGTTCTGGCGCCTCTTCGATACGTGGACTCCGCCCGAGGCCGAGGTCGCGGCGATGCACCGACTCGTGCGCGAGCTCTGCACGCCCGACCTGAACGCGTCGGAAGCGCCAAATTCAGCTCAGGGTGTCCGGGCGAAACCCGCGACTTCGTCGTCTTCTCACAACTAGGATCAATCGTATGGTAACCAAAACTGTTCATCCCAACGCCGGACCGGTGGTCCGCCCGAAGCGCTCCTCCGCCCGCGCGGTGTTCATCGTGATCGGCGCGTTCGTCCTGACGGTAGTCATGATCGGAGCGGCCTGGTGGATCCTTTTCCAGCCCAAGCTGGCGATGTTTAAGGAGATGGGCCGGCCAAAGCCGCAGGGCGTGAGCACGACCGTCGTTCAGAGTACGACGTGGCCGAACGTCCTGACTGCGATCGGTTCCCTCGAAGCCGTGAACGGGGTCGTTCTCAGTGCCGACCTGCCCGGGGTGATCGACAAAATTTCGTTCGAGTCGGGTACGTCCGCGAAGGCTGGCGACGTCCTGCTCCAGCTTTCGGTCGCCCAGGAGGAGGCGCAGCTGAAGTCCGCGATCGCGAAGCGGGACCTCGCCGCCATCAATCTCGATCGCCAGAGAGCGCTAAGGGACATGCAAACCAACTCGAAATCGGACTACGACACGGCCGAAGCGAACTTTCGGGACATGGAGGCGACGGTCGCCAATGCGAAAGCCACGATCGAGCGCAAGACGATCAAGGCCCCCTTTGCTGGAGCGCTGGGGGTCCGGATGATCTCCCAAGGCCAGTACGTGAACAGCGGCGACAAGATCGTTTCACTCCAGGCGCTCGACCCGGTCCGCGTGAACTTCTCTCTTCCCCAGCAGGCGATCGCGCAGGTGCAGACCGGAAAAACGGTGAGGGTCCGTTCGGATGCCACCGGCAGCGATGTCTTCACCGGAACGGTCAACGCGATCAACTCGAAGGTGGATGAGGCGACCCGGACCGTTTTGATGCAGGCCACGTTCGCGAATCCGGACAGCAAGCTGCGCCCGGGAATGTTTGTGAACGTGGAAGTCGAACTTCCCGCGACCGATGAGGTCCTTCCGATTCCGTCGAGTTCCATCAACTACGCCCCGTTCGGCAACTCCGTCTTCGTGGTGGAGCAGATGAAGGACCCGGAAGGGGCTACCTACCTCGGCGTGCGTCAGCAGTTCGTGAAGACCGGCGCAACCCGCGGGGACCTCGTGGCCATCACGTCGGGCCTGAAGGTGGGCGAACAGGTCGTGACGGGCGGAACTTTTCGCCTCCAGAACAAGGGCCTTGTCGTGGTGAACAACGAGGTCAAACCGAGCGAAAACCCCAACCCGAAGCTGCCGGATACATAAAGCTGACTGCTGATCTGTCCCCCGACCTGAGCTCTCGTCGCCGTCCCACTTTCCAAAGGCAGCCGCGGCTGCGGCCATCCGAACAATGAAATTCACCGACCTTTTCATCCGCCGCCCGGTGCTCGCCATCGTGGTGAATCTTCTCATCCTTCTCGGAGGCTACCAGGCCGTGCGTTCGCTCAACGTGCGTCAGTATCCGAAGAGTGACCTCGCCGTCATCAAAGTCGAAACCGGATACGTCGGGGCCAATGCGGATCTCGTCCGCGGCTTCGTCACGACGCCTCTCGAGCGCGTCATCGCGAGCGCGGATGGCATCGACTACATCGAATCCAGCAGCGCGCAGGGCCTCAGCACCATCACGGTGCACTTGAAGCTGAACTATGATCAGAACGCTGCCCTCACCCAGGTGCAGGCAAAGGTGGCGCAGGTTCGAAACGATCTGCCACCGGAGGCGGAAGCGCCGATCATCCAGATTGTGCCGACCGACGACCGAATCGCGTCGTGCTACATCAGCTTTTACTCCGACTCGCTCAACAAGAGCCAGATCACCGACTACCTGACGCGGGTGGTCCAGCCGAAGATCAGCTCGGTCAGCGGCGTGCAGAGGGCGGACATCCTGGGCGCGGGTACGTTCGCGATGCGGATCTGGCTGAAGGCCGATCGGATGGCGTCGTTGAATCTGTCCCCCGCAGCGGTCCGGACCGCCCTGACCTCAAACAACTACCTCGCCGCGATCGGAGCCACCAAGGGCTCGATGATCGAGATGAACCTCATCTCGAACACGAACCTGACGAGCGCCGAGGATTTCCGGAAGCTCGTGATCCGCCAGAGCGGGAACACGATCGTGCGCCTCGGCGAGATCGCCGACATTGAGCTCGGCTCGGAAAGCTACGACGTTGATGTCCGCTTCAACGGCCAGCGCGCGACGTTCATGGGCGTCTGGGTGCTGCCAAATGCGAACTCGATCGACGTCATCGCGGCCGTCCGGAAGGAGCTGCCCGCGATTGAGGGCGCGCTCCCGGCGGGAATGAAGATGGGAGTTCCCTACGACGCGACTAAGTACATCAACGAAGCGCTGAAGGAAGTGTTCCAGACGCTCGCGGAAACGCTCCTGATCGTCGTCCTCGTGATTTTCCTCTTCCTCGGCTCGGTGCGTTCCGTCCTCGTGCCGGTGGTCGCAATTCCCGTTTCACTCATCGGCGCGGCGTTCCTTATGCTGCTCTTCGGCTTTACGCTGAACCTCCTGACCCTGCTTGCCATCGTGCTCGCGGTCGGTCTCGTCGTCGACGACGCCATTGTCGTTGTCGAAAACGTCGAACGCCACCTCGAGGCGGGCGACACGCCGATGCAGGCGTCGTTTAGAGGCGCCCGGGAGCTCGCTGGCCCGATCATCGCGATGACGATTACCCTGGCGGCCGTGTATGCCCCGATTGGTTTCCAAGGCGGCCTGACGGGCGCGCTTTTCCGGGAGTTTGCCTTCACGCTCGCGGGAGCGGTCGCGATCTCGGGCATCGTGGCCCTGACGCTTTCCCCGATGATGGCTTCCCGCCTCCTGCGGGCGAATGATTCGCACCGCGGCTACGCCGGGTGGATCAATCGGCGTTTTGCGGCCTTGCGCGGCTGGTATGCGCGCCGGCTCGCCTCCACCCTGGAGGTCCGACCCGCTGTGCTCACGGCTTGGGTCCTTGTCACCTTGCTGATCATCCCGTTTGCGAAAATGTCGCAGGTCGAACTCGCCCCCAAGGAGGATCAGGGCGTCGTCTTCGGGATCGTGCAGGCCGCACCGAATTCCACGATCGACCAGACCGTCCTCTACACCGAAAAGGCGTATGACATCTTCAAGTCGTTTCCCGAGTGCGAGAACACGTTCCAACTCACTCAGCCATCCGGCGGGTTTTCCGGTATGGTTGTCCGACCCTTTAGCGAGCGGAAGCGCACGCCCGAGCAAATGGTGCCGGAAGCGGCCCGCAAACTCGGCGGGCTGCCCGGAGTGCGCGTGATCGCGACAACCCCCTCCCCCCTCCCCGGCGGCAGCGATTTCCCGGTGGAATTCGTCATCGCTTCGACGGCGGAGCCAGCGCAGCTACTCGAGTTCGCCAACGAGGTCCTCGCCAAGGCAGTCGAGAGCGGGATGTTCTTCTTTGTCGACGGGGACCTGAAATTCGACCAGCCGCAGACCGAGATCGTTTTCGACCGGGACAAGGTCGCAGCGCTCGGACTGAACCTGCAACAGGTCGGCCAGGACCTGAGCACGGTCCTCGGCGGGAACTACGTAAATCGCTTCAGTATTCAGGGCCGGAGCTACAAGGTCATCCCGCAGCTCAAACGCACGGAGCGGCTGAACGTGGAACAGCTCAGAGACATCTACGTGACGGGCCCCGGGGGTCAGCTCGTGCCGCTCTCCACCTTCGCGACCCTCTCCCCGAGCACGGCGCCTCGGAAGCTGAACCGCTTTCAGCAGCTGAACTCGGTGAAGATCACGGGCGTGCCCGGCCAACCCCTCGGAGCCGTCCTGAAATTCATGCGGGACGAAGCGGCCAAGGTTCTGCCGGCCGGCTACGTGGTCGACTACGGCGGAGAATCGCGCCAACTCGTAAAGGAAGGCAACAAGCTCTGGGCCTCGATGGCTTTCGCGCTTATCATCATTTTCCTCGTTCTCGCGGCCCAGTTCGAGAGCTTCCGCGATCCGCTCATCATCCTGCTCGGCAGCGTGCCGCTCGCGCTCTCGGGTTCGCTGCTCTTCAGCTTCCTCGGCTTCACGAGCTTGAACATCTACAGCCAGGTGGGCCTCATCACGCTCATCGGACTGATTGCGAAAAACGCCATTCTCATCGTGGAGTTCGCGAACGAGCTGCAGCACCAGGGCCGGTCCAAGGTGGCTGCGGTGATCGAATCTGCCCAGACCCGGCTGCGCCCCATCCTCATGACGACGGTCGCGACGGTCTGCGGCCATTTCCCGCTCGTGCTCGCCCGCGGCCCCGGCGCCGGGGCCCGCAACAGCATTGGTATCATGCTCGTGAGCGGGATGATCATCGGAACGATCTTCACGCTCTTCATCGTCCCTTCGATCTACACCCTGCTCGCGCAGGACCACTCCAAGGACGCTGTTCTCGAGAACGACCTCGATCAGGCGGCGGACGCCCCGCACGATCGGCCGGCGCCCTTGCACGCACCCGAACTCCAGCCGGTCTGACGCGCTCGCGGCACCAGCTCTTCAGCTTCCGGCAAGGAGTTGGAGGAGATTTTGCGGAAACGGCCGGTCGACGATCACATAGTCGCTTTGCTTTTCGCCGTCCTGGACGAGGAGAAATTGCCCCTCGTGGCCGGGCTGCGTGCGCAGGTAGGCCGCGCAGTACTTCTTGTCGCGAAAGGGTTGAGGCGCCTTCGGCTCGAGGATTTGGCGAACGGCGGAGAGGCGCTGGTCCGCCCGTTTGAAGTCGCCTGAGGCGATCCACTGCTTCAGCTCCTCCGGGGTGTGGGTGAGCGTCCACTTTCGGTTCTTGCACATCATTCCCATGCTGACGTAGGCGGTGGCGCTCATCGCGCCGGCGGCCGGCGGAACCCCCTCCGAGACAAAGCGCTGGGCGGGGTTTGATCGGTTCTTCACCTCATTGAGGACAATCGCCGCGATCTTCATCCCCACGAATCCAATCGCGGAGACGAGAACAAGCACGAGGAGCGCACGCTTCATCGGGATGGCGAATATCAGTCCGGGTCGGCCACGGGAAGCTGATTTAAGCGGACGAGCCGGCGGGAGCCAAAATAAAACCGACGATTCCGCGTAACCTTTCTGAGCGGCTGCGTGTATGCCGTCATCTCAGCGAGCTGCGGCCGCGGCGTTCGCTTCCGCAAGCCACTCGCGCATCGAACACCCACATCCATGAAAGCTATTCGCTTCGTTGCGCTCGTCGCGGCAACCGCCGCCACGCTTGTGTCCAGTCCCTCCGCCCCTGCTCAACTGAGCAGCGCCGGAGTGCTCGCGGACCCAAGACTCGATCTGCTGCGGGGCCCGACGGTGATCGCGTCGAATGACGATTGGAAGACGAGCCCGGATCTTCCGACCCTCCTCAATCAGGCGTTCACCGCCGGCCTGCAGAACAGCGAGAGGGCGGTCCTCCTCACGCTGGAACCAGGAGTCTACACCGCGTCGTGACTCGCTCGGTTGGTCGGGGAACCGTCATTGCCTAATAGGCCACCCCCGTCGCGCCATTTCGGGGAGGCGTCGGGCCAAATCGGACACGAGCCGCAGCCTGTCAGCAGGCAAAAAGCGCTTGCTCATCGCTTTCTGGTGGCTACAAAGAGCATTCTGTGATCGGTCACCCGCTCTCTCCGACCTTGTAAATAATGCGACGCTTCCCTGCCCTCCTGCTTTCCCTCCCTCTCGCGATCGGTCTTTTCGCCATCATGGCGGGAGCGGATCCCCGGACTGCCTACGTCAAACTGGCGGATGGGTTTGATTACCCGGTGGGAAAGCCTAATGGCGAGGGTTATTACGTGGCCCGTGGCTACCGTCCGAATGGTCATCAGGGCGAGGATTGGAACGGCAACCGCGGCGGCGATACGGATCTCGGCGATCCCGTTTACACCGTGGCCCACGGCATCGTGGTCTTCGCGAAGGACGTCCGGGCCGGCTGGGGCAATGTCGTGATCGTGCGGCATAACTACCGCGACACGGATGGCGCGATCAAGGCGGTGGATTCGCTTTACGGTCATCTCGAAAGCATTCTCGTCCGCGAAGGTCAGCAGGTTCGCCGGGGCGACCAGATCGGCAAGATCGGCAATAACCGAGGGATGTACGACGCGCACCTCCACTTCGAGATGCACCGGAATCTGAATCTCGGCATCGATCGGGCCGCTTTCGCCCGCGATTTCTCGAACTACTACTCGCCGCGCGACTTCATCAACGCGCGCCGTTCCCTCTCGGGCGGCATCGGCGGCTACCCGGTGGCCATCAACACGTTCAACGCCCGCCCTGACCGCGTTTTTTACACGCCAACGGATGACGCAAAGCTTTCGCCGGATCAGGCCCGGGCGCTGCGCGCCGGCTATCACCGTCCCTCCGCCGCGAAGAAGCACGGCAAGTGGCGGGTCAGCCGCTATTGAGCGCCTGGAGAGCTGAATTTTAAAAAGGACGGGTTTCCCCCGCCCTTTTTGTTTGGCGTCATGGGACGGCAACGGCATCATGCGCGCGCCCACCCCGTTTTCCCGCCCGCATGATATCCGTCTCCATCGAAGGTCTCGTCAAGCGCTTCGGCTCCATGACCGCCCTCAACGGGATCGATCTCCGGATCGAACCCGGCGAGCTGTTCTTCCTCTTGGGACCGAGCGGCTGCGGCAAAACCACGCTCCTGCGCAGCATCGCGGGCTTCTACATCCCGGAGGAGGGGAAAATCCGGTTCGGGGACGACGATGTGACTCACGTGCCGCCCCACAAAAGAAACACCGGGATGATGTTTCAAAGCTACGCGCTCTGGCCGCACATGACGGTCGCCGGTAATGTTGCCTTTGGTCTCGAAGAGCGGCGCGTGCCGAAGCCGGAGCTCAAGCAGCGCGTTCAGGAAGCCCTCGCGTCGGTGAAGATGGATCACCTCGCGGAACGGAAGATCAACCAGCTCTCCGGCGGCCAGCAGCAGCGCGTGGCGCTCGCCCGCG
>JBBQFQ010000072.1:0-25710 GCA_038322235.1 Chthoniobacterales bacterium | reverse complement strand
CAATGAGGGTGGCTTCTGCGGCGGAGAGTGGGTTGGAAAGAGGCGAGGGTTTTTTGCGCATCTCAACCTTAAATGAGAGACGGTCTCAAAAGTACAGCTCTTTCTCTTACTCATTTACCGCACCCACTTCCAATCGCACCCAGTAGCACGAATGAGTGGGATTTCGGTCGTGCTGAAAGCCGGATTCCGGGTCAGACTGGACTTTGCTTCGATGAATGGACGCCGCCCCCAACGCCGTTTCTCCGTGTCCGTGGCCTCCGGCGACGGCCAGGGCTCCCCGACGCTCCCGGACAACCCTCTCGATGCCGCGCGAGTCGATGCGGTGAGAGCCCTGAAGATCCTCGACACGGCGACCGAGCCGCTATTTGACCGGTTGACGGCCATGGCCGCCCGCGCGTGCGGCGCATCGCACGCTCTCCTCGTCATCGTGGACGACCTGCGGTGCTGGCCGAAGGCAGCGCATGGGTTTGCCGCGACCGAGGCACCGCGAGCAACCGCGCTTCTCGCTGCGCGCACGCTGGCGGACAACGACGTCTTTGTGGTGGAGGACGCCGCCGCCGGTGGCTTCCCAGGCGATCCCTGGCTCGTGGGCACGACGGGAGTGCGGGGCTTCGCCGGCCGTTCTCTGGTCACGCAAGACGGACACGTCGTGGGCCTGCTGGCGGTCTTTGATCGGGTTCCCCGGCCGTTCAGCAGCACCGAGCGGAATGCCCTGCGAGACTTCGCCGCCGTCACACTGGCCGCGTTGGAACGCCCTGCGCCACCGCCCGGCGAGGTGGAAAACGAAATCGCGTCACTCCGCGACGAGGCCGATCGACTCAACGCGATTCTGCTCTCGATGAGCGATGCCGTTGCGGCGACGGACGCGAGCGGCGCGATCACCTTCGCCAATGACGCGGCTTGTTCCCTGCTCCGGGGCACTCCCGGCGAGCTGGCTGGTTTGCCGCTCGAGGGCTTTTTCCTCCGTCGCGATCCCACGGCGAAGCTCGACTCCTTCTCCCCGCCGGATCCCATCAGCCGCATTCTCGAAAGCGGTGAGACGGTGCGCGAACCGGGCGGTGTCTGGGTGATTCCTCGGAACGGGGCGCCGCCGGTGCGGATAGGTGGCCATACGGCACCGCTCCGCGACAGCAGTGGCGCGATCCGGGGGGCAATCCGGGTCTTCCACGACACGAGCGGCGAGGAGCGCTTTCACGCCGACGTCCTGCGCGCCGACAATTTCGAGAAGCTCGCCGCGCTCGCGGGTGGGATTGCCCATGGGTTCAACAACGCGCTGACCGCGATCTCCGGGAATCTCTCGCTCGCGGACATGCTCTTGAGACAGTCGCCTGACGAAGCCGCGACGAGCATTGCGGAAGCCCAGGCTGCCAGCGCGAAGGCCGCGGATCTCAGCGCCCAGCTCCTCGCGTTTTCTCGAGGCGCCACGCCCGTCAAGAAACTCCAGCTATTGTCCGAATTGGTCGAAGAAAATGTCACCTTCGCCCTGCGCGGGTCGAAGGTGCAGCCAGTCTTCACCGTTCCGGAGAGCCTTCCCCTCGTCGAACTCGATCCGACGCTCTTCGGGCGCGTGGTCCGCAATCTGGTCTTCAACGCGGTGGAGGCCATGCCGAAAGGCGGGAAGCTCGAGATCTGGGCCGTCGCCCGCGAACTCCCGGCCGGTCATCCCACCGGCCTCACCCCGGGCCGCTACGTGAAGCTCTGCTTCGAGGACGAAGGCGAAGGCATCCCGCCCGAAAATCTGAACCGGATTTTCAGCCCTTTTTTCACCACAAAGGCGGGCGGGAGCGGAATCGGACTCTCCGCCGTCTACGCGATTGTCCGGCAGCACGGTGGCCAGATCAACGTGGATTCAATCGTCGGGCGCGGAACCATCTTCCGCGTCTATCTGCCCGTGGCCGCGGCCAACGATGAAGGCTCCGGAGTCGCGGCCGAAGACGACGCGGCGACCGACGCACCGCGCGTGCTCGTGCTCGACGACGAAGCGAGCATCCGCGCCCTGACCGTGCGCGTCCTGCACCAGCTCGGCTACGGCGGGCGGGCGGTCGGCGACGGCGACGCCTTCATCCGGGAATTCACCCGCGCTCATGTCAGCGGGCGCGGCTACCAGGCCATTTTGCTCGACCTCACGATTCCGGGCGGGCCGGGCGGCGTGGATGTGTTGCGACGCGTGTTGGAAGTCGAGCCGCGGGCCTGCGCGATCGCGATGAGCGGATACATGCCGACCCTGAACCGCGACGATCTCGTCGCGGAAGGTTTTTTTGACGTGCTGGCAAAGCCCTACGCGATCGCCGAGATCGCAGATACCATCGGTCGAGCGGTAGCGCATTACGCTCGTGCCGAACCGCATTGACCGTGCGTCATGAGCGAATCGCCCGGGCCCGGAGTCAGTGAACACGGCATTCGCGCGCCGCTTGAGAACGCCGCCGCCTGCGAAGTCGCGCGCAGCAAGATGCTTGCGGAGATCGGAGTCGTGGGTGGCGCGCCCGAGGCTGTGTTTGACGCGATCGCGTCGCTCGCCACGCGTCTCACGGGCCTCCCCTCAGCCGCGCTCTCGTTTTTGACGACGGATGGCTTTTGGGTGAAGGCCGGAATCGGGCACCCCACCGGTCATTTGCCCCGGGAGCAAAGCGGACTCTGCGATGAAGTGGTGGCGCAGCGCCAGGTGGTGCTCGTGCCTGATGCGACTCTGGCGCCGGGGCACGCGAGTCATCCCCTCGTCGCCGCCGGAAAGATCGGCTGCTACGTCGGAGCACCGCTCTGCCAGGCCGACGGAACCGTCCTCGGTGCCATTTCCGCCTCCGGCCCTCGGGCACGCCGGTTGTCCCTGGAGCTCGCCGCATCGCTGAACGAGCTTGCCCTGATTGCCATGCGGGAGATCGAGGCTCGCTTCGCGGCCCTGCGAATGCGGCAGGCTGAACTCGAACTCGCGGCGAGCGAACGGCGTTTTCGCGCCCTCGTCCGGAACTCCTCGGACATCTTCACGGTCGTCGATGAGAACCTGCAGCTGACGTTCGAGAGCGAAGCGGCGTCCCGCATTCTCGGCCGCCCGTCTGAGGCGGTGGTCGGCTCCCCGATTTTCTCGCAGATGCACCCCGACGACGCCGCCGCCAGTTGGGCCCACATCGCCTACCTGCGCGCGCATCCCGGAGAAACGACCGTGGGACGGTTTCGCCTGTTCCATCCGGCCGCGAACCGATGGCGGGTCTTTGAAGTCCACGCGCAAAACCGGCTCGATGACCCGGACGTGCGTGGATTCGTTTCCAATCTGACTGACATCACCACCCGCGTGGAAGCTGAAGAAGCGCTCCGCGCGAGCGAACGGCGGTTCCGCTCGCTCGTGCAAAACAGCTCGGATATCGTGACCCTCGTCAATCCGGATGGGGTCGTGCTCCACGAAAGCGACAGCGTGCGTCCGATCCTCGGGTCGGACCCGGAGCGGAGGATCGGGAGGGACGCGTGGGAATTTGTCCACCCGGCCGACCAACCGGCGGTGAAGCGCTGGCTGCAGCAATTCGTCGGCGGGGAAAATCGGGGGGAACCCGAGGCGTATCGAGTGCTTGCCGGCGACGGCACCTATCGCTGGCTGGAAACGCGCGGCACCAATCTCCTCGATGACCCGGCCATCGGAGGCATCGTCCTCAATTCCCGGGATGTGACCTCCCGCCGCGTCGCGGAAGAAGGCGTCGCGCTGCGCGATCACTATCTCGCCGGCACGGTCGCGATGCAGCAGGAGTTGCTCCGGCCGGGACGGCTTGAGGACCGTGTCGATGGGGCCCTCGCCGCGCTCGGGCGGGCCTCGCAGACGTGCCGCATCCTCTTCTTCGAGTTTGAACGCGACGGGACCGGCGAACTGGTCGCGGCATTGCTTCGCGCCGAGTGGTGCTCGCCCGGAACGGCCTCCGTCCAGCGGGAGTCAGGTCTGCGCGTGCGGACGTCGCGATTTAGCGATTCCATGCGGGAGACGCTCGCCGGCGGCGGGATCTCCGCAGCGCTGACGCGCGAGCTGACGAAGCGCGAGCGGGTCGCCTTCGAGCGGGTCGGCGTGCGGGCCTCTCTCCACGCCCCGGTCCTGGTTCGCGGGCAGCCGCACGGTCTGCTCGGCTTTCACGCGACCGAGGAGCGGCGCTGGTCCCAGGCAGAGCAGGATCACCTGCTGGGCGCGGCATCATCGCTCTCCCTCGCGATCGAGAATGAGCGCACGAGTGCGGCCCTCCAGCAGGAGACGGAGCGCTTGAGGGTGACGCTTGGTGCGATCGCCGATGCGGTGATCGCGACGGATGCCCGCGGACTCATCACGCTGGCGAACCCGGTCGCCGAGCGGCTGCTGGGCTGGCGTTCAGCGGAACTGCAGGGACGCCTGCTCACCGAACTCTTTGAAGTTCGCAAACCACAGCCCGGTGACCCTTCGCCCCCACACCCCCGGGGCTCTGCTTCCGACGCGGTTGCCCACGTTCTGCGCACCGGCGAGACGCTCCTCTCGCATCGGCACGTCTGGGCGCTGACCCACAATGGCACGCGCATCCATGCGGCGAACAGCACGGCGCCGATCCGCGATGCGGCCGGCCGGATCATCGGGGTCGTACGGGTGTTCCGCGATCTCACCGCCGAGGACCGGCTCCAGGCGGAAATGGTGAAGGCGGAAAAGCTGGAGGGACTCTCCGTCATCGCGGCGGGCATCGCGCACGATTTCAACAACATCCTCACGGCCGTGCTGGGCAACGTGTCCGTGGCGCGGGCAATGCTCGGGACGGGGCACGATGAACTGGGCGCGCGGCTGCGCGAGGCGGAGGCCGCCGGCGTCCGCGCGCGGGAATTGACCGCCCAGATGCTCACTTTCACCAAGGGCGGAGCGCCGATCAAACAGCTCGCCCGGCTCGACGAAATCGTGCGGGAATCCGTGAGCTTCGCCCTGCACGGCTCGCGCACGAGAGCAGACATTCTCGTGCCCGACGATCTCCCGCCCGTGGAGGCCGATTCCGGTCAGATCAGCCAGGTCATGCAAAATCTCGCGCTCAACGCCGCGCAGTCGATGCCCGACGGCGGGACGCTCTCCGTCCGCGGCTGCACCCGCGCCGTGAACGGTTCGGAGTCGCTTCCCGTCCCCGTTGGCGAGTATGTCGAAATCAGCTTTCGCGATGAGGGCGAAGGGATTCCCCCCGCTATCCGGGGGAAGATCTTCGATCCCTTCTTCACGACAAAGTCCGGAGGCACCGGTCTCGGCCTCGCGACCGCTTACGGCATTATCCGCGCGCACGGCGGCTGCATCGACGTCGAATCCGCCGCCGGGAAAGGAAGCACGTTTCGGGTGCTGCTCCCGGCCTCCGCCGACCGCGCTCCCGAGCGAAAGGTGACCGTGCGCATCCCGCACTTCGATTCGCGCCAGCGCCGCGGGGTACGCGTTCTCCTGATGGATGACGACGAGCACGTCCGACCGATTGCGGGCCGCATGATCGCGGGCCTCGGCTATGAGGTGGAACTCTCCGTGGACGAAGCCGCCGCCCTGGCATGTTTTCGGGCGGCTCGCGAGGCTGGCCGGCCGTTTCGCATCGCCGTCCTGGATCTGACCATCCCCGGTGGCCCCGGGGGGCTCTCCGCCGTGCGCCGACTGCGGGAGGAGGATCCGGAATTACTGACGATCGCCTGCAGTGGATACATCTCGGACGAGGTCCGCGCTGACTGCCAGCGGCTGGGCTTTACGAGCATTCTCGCGAAACCCTACCGCGTGCACGAGATGGCGGCAGCGCTTGATCAGGTCCTCGCCGGCGAGCATCGGCAATGATCCTCGCCAATGCCCGCGTGATCCTGCCGGATCGGGAGATTCCGCGCGGGTGGGTCCAGATTCGGGACGGCGAGATCGTTGCCGTCGGCGAGGGAAGTCAAGTGGAGGCGTCAAATGTCCTCGATCTCGGTGGGGACTGGCTTGCGCCGGGCTTCATCGATTTACACGTGCATGGCGGGGGCGGTCGCGCCTTCATGGAGGGAACGGACGAGGCCTTCACCGTTGCGGCGCACCACCACCTCGGCGGTGGGACGACGGCCCTCGCGCCGACGAGCGTCACGGCCGCGTGGCCGGACGTCCTTGCCTTTGTCTCCGCCGTCGCGCGCTGGCGCGAAGAGCGGCGCGCTGCATGGCCCCGCGTCCTGGGGGCCCACCTCGAAGGACCGTTCCTTTCGGCGGCGCGGGCGGGCGCGCAGGAGAGCGCGTTGTTCGTCGATCCGGCACCTGAGCTGATCAGCGCCCTGACCGCGCGTTCCAGTCACGTGAGCGTCGTCACGCTCGCCCCCGAACGCGGGCACGCGACCGCCGCGATCGCGGCACTCGTCGAGTCGGGTATCTCCGTGAGTCTCGGTCACAGTGATGCGTGGGAGGCCGAAGTGCACGCTGCCATCACGGCCGGGGCCACGCGGGCGACCCACCTTTTCAACGCGATGTCGTCGGCGCGCCGACAGGGCCCGTATCGCGTCGCCGGATTGCTCGAATGCGCGCTCGTGGACCCGCGACTGACGGTGGAACTGATCGCTGACGGACACCATGTCGCCCCGACTCTCCTCGCGCTCGCGCTCGCCGCGACGGGCGACGACCGCATCCTGCTGATCAGCGACGCGATCGCGGCCGCCGGACTCCCCGAGGGAACGCGCTTTCGCATCGGAGGGAGAGAAGCCGTGATCAACGCCGGGGTGGGAATGCTGGCGGACGGCTCCGCCCTCGCGGGCAGTGCCTCGCGGTTGATCGACGGCATCCGCACGCTCGTCCGTGCTTGCGGCACGCCGGTCTGGCGCGCCGTGCGGTTTGCCTCCTTCAACCCCGCGCGGGCGGCCCGCCTTCCGGACGCCGGCATGATTTCTCCCGGACGGCGGGCGGATCTGGTTCGACTCGATCACCGCCTCGAGGTGCGCACCGTCTGGCTTGCGGGAAAGCAGGTGGCCGGCGTTTAACGTTTCGCCGGTCAGATCTCGAACATCAGTCGATCGGGCGCGGGGACGCGATCCACGGCCTCCCGCAGCGTGACTCCATCGAGCGCGGAAACGACGTCTCTCGCCACGCCCGTCATCAGCACCCGGAGGGTGCAGGAGCGCGGGTCGAGGCAGGGGCATTTCTCGCGCGCAGATTCTGCCGCACATGGAACGGGGGCGAGAGGCTCGCCCAGGGCGCGCAAGACCTCGCCGACACTGATGGAGTCGGCCGGACGCTTGAGTTGATATCCTCCGCCGATGCCGCGCCGGCTGGCGAGAAATCCCGCCCGGCGCAGGGCGAGCAGAATTTGCTCGAGAAACTTCACGGGTGCGTTCTCGCGACGGGCGAGCTCGCCGATCGACACAAGGCGCCCGGGCGGGCTCTGGACAAGCGCGAACAGCGCCCGCAGCCCGTACTCCGCCTTCTTCGACATCCGCATGGGGCAGCGTGGACCGACCCGGGGTGGGTTGCAATACGCGCTTGATCCCGGCAGGCTCAACCCATGGATTTTGTGACCACCTCCGATGCCCCGACTCCCGGCGGGCACTACTCGCAAGCTGTCGTCCACGGCGGACTTGTCTACGTCGCAGGACAGCTCCCGCTCGACCCGGCGCAACCGCGGCACGTTCCGTCCGGAGTCGAAGACCAGGCGGACCGCGCCCTGCTCAATCTTCGCGCGATTCTCGAAGCGGCCGGCAGCGGGCTCTCCCGGTTGTTGCAGGTCACGATCTACATCACGGACATCAGCCTCTGGCCCCAGGTGAACGAAGCCTACGCGCGGCATCTCGGCGCTCACCGGCCAGCTCGAGCCGTCGTGCCCGTCAATACGCTCCATTTTGGCTGTCTCCTCGAGATCCAGGCCATCGCCGCCCTGCATGAAAAGTGAACTGAGCACCGCCCTCGCTGCGGAGTGGACCTGGACCGGCGCGGGTTTCGAGCGGGACGTTGCCGCGATCCAGCAGGACGGTCGGATCGCGTTTGTGCCCGCCGCGACCGTCCCCTCGGCCGAGCGCTTCCCGCGCATGGCCCTGCTGCCAGCCTTCATCAACGCCCACTCGCACACCTTCCAGCGGGTGATCCGAGGCCGGACGGAACATCGCACCCGCTCCGATCGCGACACTTTTTGGACGTGGCGCGAAAAGATGTATCGCGCGGCCCTCACGCTCACGCCGGACGATCTGTACGATGCCGCCCGCATGGCCTTTCTGGAAATGACGCTCGCCGGAACGGCCTGGGTGGGTGAATTCCACTACGTCCATCATCAGCCCGACGGCACGGCGTACCCGGAGCCCAATCACACGGCGCAGGTCATCGCTCGCGCCGCGGCGGAGATCGGCCTCGGCATCGTGATGCTGGTCACCGGATACCAGCGCGGAGGCTTCCGGCGCGAGTTGCATCCCGCCCAGCGGCGCTTCTGCACGGAGGACCCCGACACCCTGTGCGCGCGGATTGACGCGCTGAGCCGCGAGATGCGGGTCGGGGTGGCACCTCACAGCCTGCGCGCCGTCCCTCTTTGTTACGCGCAACGCCTCCACGCGTTCGCGAGCGAGCGGGGGCTGCCGTTTCACCTTCACGCCTCGGAGCAGCCGGGCGAAAACTCGGATGTTCTCGCCGAACATGGCGCCACCCCGGTGACGTTGCTGCACCGCGCCGGCCTCTTGAACGCGCAGACGACGCTCGTCCACGCCGTTCACCTGACCGACGCCGAAATTGCAGCGGTCGGCGCGTCCGGAGCCACGGTCTGTGCCTGCCCGACGACCGAGCGCAATTTGGGAGACGGCATCGTCCCGGCGGACCGATTGCTCGCGGCCGGCGCGACGCTCGCCCTCGGTTCCGACAGCCAGATCCAGATCGACCCGCTCGAGGACGCGCGGGAGCTCGAGTACCACCTCCGCCTCGGCCGTCTGGAACGAGCCGCCCTCGCGCCCGCCGATGATCTGACGGCAAACGCGGTCGCCTCCCGGCTCTTCGCCGCCGCGACCGACGGCGGAGCGCGCTCGCTCGGGCTCGACCGGTGGCGCGAACGCGCCGATTTCATCACGGTCGATCTCGATGACCCGTCGATTGCCGGAGCGGAGGACGAAGCCCTCCTCGCGGCGATCGTCTTCTCCCTCGAGCGCACCGCGATCCGCGATGTCTGGGTCGGTGGGCGCCGGGTCGTGCGGGATGGCCGGCACTCCCTCGCCGCCGAGGTGACAGCGCGATTTCGGGCGTTGCAGTCCCGACTCTGGTCATGACCCGAACGGAGGAAATCCTGCGCACGCTGGTCGCATTCGACAGCGTCTCGGCTCGCTCGAATGATCCGTGCCTGGACTGGATCGAATCGGCGCTCGCGGCCCGCGGCTGGAAGCTCGACCGCCGTCGCTGGGTCGATGCCGCCGGCGTCCCGAAGTCCAATCTCATCGCCTCATCCCATGGGTCAGGCCGGGCGGAACTCGCCCTCGCCGGCCACGTGGACACGGTCCCGGTGGATCCCGCGTGGTCCGAGGCACGCACCGTCGTCGAGCGCGACGGCCGACTCCACGGACTCGGAGCGTGCGACATGAAGGGCTTCGTCGCCTCCTGCGTGGCACTCGGCGAGAGCCTCGACCCCGGAAGCCTGCGCGGACCGCTCGAACTGATCTTTACCGCCGACGAGGAAATCGGCTGCCTCGGCGCAAAACGCCTGGCCGACGAAGCGATCATCTCCGCCCGGCGCGTGATCGTCGGTGAGCCAACGGGCCTCCGCCCAGTCCGCGCCGGCAAAGGCTACGGGCTCGGCCGCGTGACCGTGCGCGGACGCGAAGCGCACAGCGCATTCCCTGCCCGGGGACACTCCGCGATCTTCGATGCCGCCCGCATCCTTGCCCGCCTCGAATCGCTCGCCGCCGAGCTCATTCAATCCGTCGCTCCTGCCTACGATCCGCCACATCCCACCCTCAACGTCGGTCTCATTCACGGGGGCCGCGCCAAGAACATCGTTCCCGGCTCATGCGAAATCACCGTTGAGTTCCGCCCGCTCGGCGACGCCGACCCGGCGGCACTGGGTGGCCGCATCGCGGAGGCCCTCGCGCCGCTCGGCGAGAAGATTGACTTCACGTTCGAGGTTGTCCGGGCCGATCGCGGTTTTGAAACGTCTGCCGAGGCGACGATCGTGCGCGCCCTCGAAGCGGCGACCAACGCGGTCGCCGGGACCGTCTCGTTCGGGACCGAAGCGCCCTGCTTCGCGAGCTTTGGCGCGGACGCCGTGGTCTGCGGCCCGGGCGACATGACCCGCGCGCACCGCCGGGACGAGTTCATCCATCGGGACGAACTGGCCGCCTGCGACGCCCTCCTTTCCCGGATGGTCAGCGAGTTCTGCCGCGCGTGAGAGCGACATCGCTTTTCGGATGGATGCGACGTCCGAAATCGATTTCTCCTGAACCAACCGGTGCCGGAGCCTCTGCTCAGCATGAACCCAATCCCTGCGCCCGAATCCCCCCTCCAGCCTTCTACAGCGGACCCATCGCTTCCCAGCGGTTCGAGCAAGCAGGTGCCGGTGATCCCCCTGCTCATCACGGGGGTCATCACCGCCGCCATGCTTTTGCTGGCCGCGGTCGATGGCACGAACAACGTCTATTGGGCGGCGCTCCTCCTCAGCTTCGTGTCTGTCCCGACCTCGCTCGTGATCAGTCTCGTCGGTGCGTTCCTCGCCCGGAGCGGGAAACCGAAAGCACTGATCTTCGGATTGAGTCTTCTGCTCCTCGGCTTCGTTCTCTTCGCGATCGGAAGTAGTGCAAGATTCACCCGCCTTTTCTGAGATGAATGAGGGTCAGGAGACGCCCCGAGGCTCTGGCGCGATCGCGCTCAGGATCTGGGTTCGGGCGAATCTCTTGTCGATGCCGTCAGCGGTCAGCGGTTCCTCGATTCGGAGACTTCAGCGATGGCGGGTCAGCAATGGCTATCGCCCCGCTCGGGCCGTCGCCAACCCCCTATCCTTCAGGTTAAACCAATCGGCAACGCCCCGGCAATCACCGGTCCTTCGATCGAGTGCCGGTTGGTCCGCGACGTGGGCCGGAATTCCGCGATCCCGGCTTCCGGGCGCCTGCGCCCCGACTCGATGGTCGCGCGTTTGCCGGCTTCGTGGACTTCGCCCCAGCCGAGCGACGAACCGGTGGTCGCGCGGTGATTTCCTCGGAGGCCTTCAAAAGCGTTTTCACCTCCCGGGGGGTCAGCTTCCGAAAACTCCCGCTGGCCAGCGTGCGGTCCGAGAGCGGACCGATCCGCACGCGCACGAGTCGGCGAACTTTGTAACTCAGCGCGAGGAACATCAGCCGGATCTGGCGCTTCAGCCCCTGGCGCAGCACCACGCGGACGCTGTTTCCCTGCATGGGAACGACCGACTCCGCCTTCGCGCGCACGCGCTCCGGCGGCGCCGCTGCAGGTTCGGCCTCGCGACGCTCCCGGGCCGGAAGATACTTCGTCTCATCGTCGGGCGCGATGAAGATGCCCTTCAACAGAGCCGCCGTGTCACCGCTCTCGAACGGACGGTCGAGCGTCACGACATATTCCTTGTCCACCTTGTAGCGCGGGTGGGTCATCCGCAGCGCGAAGTCACCGTCGTTCGTGAGGAGCAGGAGACCCTCGCTGTCGAAGTCCAACCGGCCCGCGTGGGAGACGCGCGGCCAGCCCGCGGGAAGGAGTTGGAAAATCGTGGGACGCGCCTCGCCGGGTTCATCCTTCGCCGTGCAGAGGAACCCGCGCGGCTTGTTCAGAAGGAGGTACATCTTCTCGTCCGCCTGCACCCGCTTGCCCCCCACAAACACTTCGTCGGTCTCAGAGACTTTCGTGGCGAGATCGACACAGATTTTTCCGTTCACCCGGACCTTGCCATCGGTGATCAGCTCTTCGACGGATCTCCGAGATCCGAGACCGGCGGAAGCAAGAAAACGATTGAGACGCACGGGAAAAAAGGGTGGAAGTCAGGGCGCGGGGACGACTTCGAACTTCACGCGAAAGCTGGCGTCCTGTCCGGAGAGCCGATCATGAAGAATCGCCTCAAATTCGTAAAGGCCCGGCGGGAGCCGGCCGAGACTGAGACTATTCTTCCCAAAGACATCGAGCACCGGTGCCTTCGTGGTGTAGTTGAATTCGAGCGCGTCCTTCTTGTCGAGAATCACCTCACCATTCGCGTCCCGCAGGCGCATGTCCTGGGTGAACCATTTCTGATAGGAGCCATCCGTCCGCTTCGTGAACAGGTTCTCCGGCTCGTAGTAGAACTCGAAGCGCGAGCCCGCGGCGACCTTCCGATCGGGAATCACCTCGTACTGCCCGTACCCGCTGATGCGCTGGCAAAGGTGAAAATTCCTGAACCCGAGTTTCCCGCCGTTCTCGAGATCGACGATGCGCTCCTTCAGGTCGGCGACGGAGGAGACCTCCGTCTCCGGCTCGCCGGCCGCGAGGGAACCGGCGATGGCCAGCCCGAAAAGGAAAACGCGAAAATTCATGCGCGGCAGGATGCAGCGCGAGGACTTCGCGAGGCAAGACGAACCGCCCGGCCGTTCAGGCGTCGGGCTTCGTCTTCGGCAGACCGATGACGCTTTGCTTCGGCTTGAATTGACCGCGTTTCTTGAGCAATTCGACGCGCTCGTAACGCTTCAGCACGTTACGTTTGGCCGCGATCGAGCTCTTGCCTTTCAGACTGGGATGCATCGACATGACGTTCTTCTCCTCGGGATAAATTCGGGTTGCAGACGGGGGCGGAATCTCCGCAGGAACGACGCGGTGGCAAGGGAATTTCCCCGACAGTCAGAGTGGAACGGCAAAATCTCCCGCTCCCCTCCCTCGCAAAGGCGACCCGAATTACGCGGGAGAAGCGGGGTGCGCGGCGGCGAGCGGCACGGACGAAGTCAGGTGGGCGGCCGGGAATTTCACCCAGAATATGCTCCCCTGTCCGAGTTCACTCACCGCGCCGATCCGACCTCGCATCGCTTGAACCACGCGCTTCACGATGGCGAGTCCCAGTCCCGTGCTCTCCTCGCCCGGCGACGTCACGACCGGGGCGAGGCGGGCGAAATTCGTGAAGAGCTTTCGCTGGTCGCTTTCACTCAGGCCCGGACCCTCGTCCTGCACTTCGAAGTGCGAGATGCCTGGTTCCCGCCGGACTCTCACCCAGATGTTCCGACCCTGAGGCGAGTACTTCACGGCGTTGGAGATCAGGTTGTCGAGCACCTGAATCGCCAGGTTTCGATCGAGCTGGGTGTAGATCGGGCCGTCCGGGTGCTCGAAATGAATCGTCTGTCCTTTCGTCGCGGCCCGACCGCGGAAGCTCTCCACCACGTACCGGGCCACGTCTGCGAGATCGTAGATCGCGACTTCCATGACCAGCTGGCCGCGCTCGATGGCGTTCGCATCGAGGAGATTTCGGACCATCATCATCATTCGCTGGGCTGACGTGCGAATCATCGTCATGTGCTCGGCACGTTCGTCCTGATCCATCTCCGGCTCGTCCAGCAGCAGATCGGCGAAGCCGACGATGCCACTCAGCGGATTCTTGAGGTCGTGGGCGAGGATCCCGAGAAACTCGTTTTTTTCGTCGTCGAGCTGCTGAAGCCGCTCCGCGTTCTGCCGGATCACCTCGCGGGAATGCTTGAGATCGAGATGGTTCCGCACCCGGGCCAGCAGCTCTGCGCTCTTGAACGGTTTCGTCACGTAATCCACCGCTCCCTCCGCGAACCCTTTGACGAGCATGTCCGTATCCGCGGCGGCGGTCAGGAACACCACGGGAACCTCGGTCGTGGCGGGATCGTTCCGCAGCCGACGGCAAACCTCATAGCCGTCCATCTCCGGCATCATGACGTCGAGCACCACGAGATCGGCGGGGCGAGCCTGCATCGCCCGGAGCGCGGTGGCGCCACTCGTGGCGGCGGCGACCTGATAGCCGGCCTCGCGCAGAAGGTTGCCGACGACCTGGATGTTTCGCGGCATGTCGTCGACGACGAGGACGAGCGACTCACTCGGTGGACGGGTACGGGTGGCGAGATGCGAGGGGCTGAGAGGAGCGCTCATCGGGCTTTGGGAAGGGCTGCGGGCAGGCGGGGAGTGTGCAACGCCGTGCGCTCCGGAGCGCACGCGGCAAGAATGTCATTGATCAGATGTGGGAAGCGGTCGAGCGATTTCGGCAGCGCTTCCATATCGAATTCCTGGGCCTGCCGGAGCAGATCCCGCGCGTAGCGCCCCAGCGCGGGAGCGTGGTAGGCCGCGGCACGCTCGCACAGGCGGCGCGCAAACGCCTCTACCTCATCGATATTCGGCGCCTCGCGGAAGGAGGGCCAGATGTCTTTTTCTTCGATGCGGAGGCGATCGATCAGGACCGGCCAGTGCGAACGGTCCTCCGCAATGGGCAGCACCGGATCCGGGTCAGACGACATGATCGTCGTCGCACTCATGAGGTCGAATTGCGGCCGATGCACGAGGAAACGGCGCAATTGAGAAACCAGGTCCGCCTTGCTGATCGGTTTACGGAGGAACCCGTCGGCCACGGCGCGAATCTCGCGCTCATCCTTCTCCGAACTCGACCCGCTGCAGATGATGATCGGGATGGAATTCAAGGCCGGATCCTCCTTGAGCTTTCGGGCGAGCGCCGGCGCATCGAGACCCGGGAGCCAGAGATCGAGAATGATCAAATCGGGCCGCTCCGACGCCGCGAGCGCGAGGACGATCTCGCCGTCCTCGGCAAGGACCAGTCGATGACCGGAGTCCTCGAAATACCCCGCCAGCAGGAGGCGATTCACTTCGAAATCGGCACCGACGAGGATCGCCGCGGGCAGGAACTGTTCGATTCCTGCCACCGCGAGCGGGGCATCATGCACGGTGTTGCTACTCTCATCCGCCAGCGCCACGCCCGGCACGACGACGCGGAACGTGCTCCCCCGCCCCGGCGAACTCTGGGCCGCAATGGTGCCGCCCATGCGCTCGACGAGTCGCTTCGTGATGCTGAGTCCGAGACCCGTCCCACCATACTTCCGCGTGCTTTGACCGCTGGCCTGGGTAAAGGCCTCGAAAATGCGGTCGACCTGATCCGGCTGAATGCCAATCCCGGAGTCGATCACCTCGATCGTGAGATCGAACCGGGGCGTGTCGGGGCCGACCAGTCCGGCCGTCGTCGTGGAACTCGGAGGCGGCGTGCTCCGCACCGCCGCGGGGTGCGTGCTGCAGTTGATCCGGATCCCGCCGCGTTCTGTGAATTTCGTCGCATTGCCCACGAGGTTGAACAGCACCTGCCGCATCCGCACTTCATCGAGGAGCAAACGCTCGGGGACCTGGGGGGAGATGAGCAGGGAGATGGAGAGCCCCTTCTCGATCACGCGCGGGGAAAACACGTGCTGAATGTCACCGAGGAGCGTACGCAGCGGGACCGCCTCGAGATGGAGCTCCATCTTGTTCGCCTCGATTTTCGAAAGGTCGAGAATGTCGTTGATGAGCTCGAGGAGCGCCCGACCGCTGTTGCTGATGGCCCCGAGATACGACCGCGCTCGCGGATCAGAAACGAGCTGATCCAACAGGTCCGAGAATCCGAGAATCGCATTCATCGGCGTGCGGATCTCGTGGCTCATGTTGGCCAGGAATTCGCTCTTCGCCCGATTCGCATGGTCCGCGGAATCGCGGGCTTCCCGCAGAGCCGACTCCGCCTGCTTGCGTTCCGAGATATCGGCATTGAAGCCGAGCGAGCGGACGCGCACCCCGCTCTCGTCGTAGAAATCGAGACCGTTGGACTCGATCCAGACGTAGTGCCCATCCCGGTGACGCATCCGGAACTCGAGCGAAAAACTCACCCGGCGCGCGCCGTCTCCCGGCTTCGACTTCAGACCGCGGCTGAAGGACGCGAGATCGTCCGGGTGGAGGAGTTCCATCCACACGACGAACAAGTCGGAAAGCTCCTCGGCCTCGTAGCCGAGAATCTTCTTCCAGCGCGGGGAGAAATAACCCTCGCCGGTGAGGAGATTGATGTCGAAGAAGCCCAGCGGCGAGCTCTCGATGAGCAGGGCGAAGCGCTCCTCCGACTTCACGAGTTCCTCGACCGCCGCGCGGCTCTCGCGCAGATACAGGCCACTTTCCAGCCGCAGATTGTCGCGCTCGACCTTCTGGTCGTGAATGTCGGTACACGTGCCGACCCACTGGACGATCTTGCCCGTCGTGTCGCGGCGGGGAAGCGCCAGGCCGAGGTGCCAGCGGTAGTGTCCATCGAGAGCGCCGCGAATCCGGAACTCGAATTCAAACGGCTCGCCGGTCTTCACCGACTTGCCCCAAGCCCGCAGGAACGAATCCGCCTCCTCCGCGTGGATCACGCGCTTCATCGCGTCCTCCCCCAGCAGCCGCATCTCGGACGAAGTCAGGCCGGTGTAGTTGACCCAGCTGGCATTGACGTCGTCGATCAGGCCGTTCGGCGTCGCGGTCCAGACGATGTGCGGCATCGCGTCCGCGAGGAAGTTGTAGCGCTCCGCTGCCTGGGCCAGCGCCTCGGCCGCCCGCTTCTGGGCGTCGATGTCGCTCGTGCTCCCGACCATGCGCGTCACCTTGCCGGCCGCGTCCCGCACGCCCTGGCCGATGTTCATCATCCACCGGTAGCCGCCGTCCGGCATCCGGATCCGGCTCTCGACCCGGTAGGGCGTGTTGTGCTTGTAGTGCTCCCGGAGGGCCGCCTTCACCCGCGGGATGTCGTCCGGGTGCGTCCGGGCCTGCCACGCCTGGAATCGATCCGCCGGCTCGCCCGGCTGGAAGTTCATCATCTCGAAGAATCGCGGCGAGTAGAACTGCTGGCCCGTGATCATGTCCACGTCCCAGACGGCGTCGCGCGAGGCCTGGATCGCGAGCTGATACCGCTCCTCGCTCCTTCGCAGGGCCTCGGCCGTCTGCCGCAGCTCCCCCATCCGGCTCTGCAATTCGTTGTTCGCCTCCGCGAGCTGGCGGGCGTGGACTTCCACGCGCCGCTCCAGCCCCGCCCGACGCCTCAGGCTGGCGGAGGTCCGCTCGAGCAAGCGAGACGCCCAGAAGGTTGCCGCCCCCCACAGGGCGAGATTCAGCAACTCCAGCGGCGAGAAGAGACGTTCCACCCAGGCCGTCGCGTTGGAATTCTCGCCCGGGAGCAACCGGCTGACGTACAATCCGGCTCCGGCCAGGGCGACGGCAAACAGCGCAAACCCCGCCCCGCGCAGCAGCCGCGCAAGCCGGGGCATCGGCGACGGATCGGAGACCAATATCTCCGTGTGTGTCCAGTCCGAGTTCGCCACGCGCCGAGCTTGTCCCCGGGTGCGGGCGGTGTCGAGAGCCCGTTCATGCTTCGTCCTCACGGAATTCGAAGGGTTTCGGACCGCGCGTGTGCGTCCGCCGGGGCGGTGTATCGTTTTCGCCAATGCGACTCGCGCTCGTGCACTACAGCTTTCCACCGGTGGTCGGGGGCGTGGAGACGGTACTCGGCGAACACGCCCGAGTCTTCGCGGGTCGGGGGCACGAAGTGCTCGCCCTCGGCGGCAGCGGAGCAGACGGCGTCGGGTTCTCGTTCGAGCTGATCCCGGAGCTCGCCGCGGACCATCCGCTCGGCCCCGAAATGGCGGCGGAACTCGCGTCCGGAGCGCCCGGCGTGGCCTTCGCCGAACTCCAGCGCAGGCTCGCGACGTTCTTCGCCACCCGACTGGGCGGTTTCGACGTTGTGCTCATTCACAATGTACTCGCGATGCCCTTTCACCTCGCCGCGTCCGCGGCGCTTTGGGCCTGGGCAGAATCGCGACCCCGCCCACGGATCGTGAATTGGATCCACGACCTCGCCGCGCTCAATCCGGATTACACCTTTGCGGATCCAGCCGCGTTTCCGTGGTCGCTTCTCCGGACGATTCCATCGGGCGTGGAATGCGTGACGATTTCCGAGCACCGCCGCCGCCAGGTCCAGGCGCTGATGGGCGCGAACGCGCGCGTGATCCCCAACGGCCTCGATCCCGCGCGCGTCCTCGCGCTGCCGCCGCGCGTCGCGGACTTCCTCAAGAGGCTCGGCTGGCCTCGCCGCGGCCCGATCCTCTTTCATCCCACCCGCATCCTGCGCCGGAAGAACATCGAGGCCGGGATCGCCCTCACCGCGGCCTTGCGCGCGCGGGGCTCAGACGCGCTTTACCTCGTGAGCGGCGCGCCGGACCCGCATCAAACCGCCTCGCGGGAATACGGGGCCGAATTGCGTTCCGCCATCGCCGGCGGATCGCTGGGGAATGCCGTCGTCTTCATTCAGGATCACTTTTCTCCTGACGAGGCGGAGATCGCCGCGTTCCATCGGGCCAGTGACGCGCTCCTGCTCCCGAGCCGGCAGGAGGGTTTCGGCCTGCCCGCGATCGAGGCCGCCTGGAATCGAGTGCCGATCTTCCATTCCGGCATCGAGCCGCTTGAGGAGATCCTCGCCGGGAGAGGCGTGATCCTCGATCCCGCCGCGTCGCCCGCCGCCCAGGCCGATCTAGTTCTCGCCACCCTCGCGGCCGATCGCGCCGGAGCATTGCGACGCGAGACGCTGCTTCGCTTCGCTTCGAGCGGTGAAGCGGGCGCGCGTCTCCTTGAGCTGATCGAAGGCGGCGCCTGACCCCAGGCCGCGTTTTTTCGGACTCGACTTCCGGCTCCCATCCCACCACCCGTTCCTCCCCTCGCGATGTCATCGCTCGCCCTCGTCCTCCACGCCCACCTGCCGTTCGTCCGCCATCCGGAGCACGACGACTTCCTCGAGGAATGGTGGCTCTACGAGGCCGTACTGGAGTGTTATCTGCCGCTCCTCGACGCCTTCGACCGGCTCCGCGGCGCCGGCTTGCCCTGGGCGCTGACGATGACGCTCTCGCCGCCCTTGTGCGCGATGCTGCGCGATCCGCTGCTTCGCTCGCGCACCGCCCGGCATCTCGATCGCGTTTGCGAGCTTGCGGTGAAGGAGGTCGGCCGGATCGGCGGGGGCGGCATCGCCGGCTTTTACCGCGACCGGGTGGAGCACCTGCGCGCGCGCTACCACGAACGCTGGCAGGGGGATTTGCTCGCGGCCTTCCGCGGCTTCCAGGATTCGGGCGAGCTGGAGATCATCACCTGCGGCGCCACGCACGGATTTCTCCCGCTCATGGCCGATGAACCGTCCGCCGTGCGGGCCCAACTCCGTCTCGCGGTCGAGGACTACCGGCGCTGCTTCGGGCGCGCGCCGCGTGGGATCTGGCTGCCGGAGTGCGCGTATTTCCGGGGACTCGATGCCATGCTCGCGGCCGAGGAACTGCGCTGGTTCATTCTCGACGCGCACGGCGTGCTGCTCGGTCACCCCCGACCGCGCGCCGCAATCTACGCGCCGGTCTTCACGCCGGGCGGACCAGCGGCGTTCGGACGCGATCGCGAAGCGAGTCGCCAGGTCTGGAGCGCGGAAGTGGGGTATCCGGGCGATCCGCGCTACCGCGACTTCTATCGCGACATCGGCTACGACCTGCCCCCCGCCGAGCTCGAGCCGCTCATCCCGCTCCATGGGCCGCGCCGCTTCAGCGGCCTAAAATACCACCGCGTCACCGGGCGATTCGTGCCGATGTCAGAGAAGCTCGAGTACGTCCGGGCCGATGCCCTCGCCGCCGTGGAGGAGAACGCGCAGCACTTCGTCGCTTCCCGCCGCGCCGCGTTGGCGCCGATTCAAGAAGCGATCGGCCGGGAGCCGATCGTGGTGGTGCCATTCGACGCCGAGCTGTTCGGCCATTGGTGGTTCGAAGGACCGGAATTTCTCGAGCGCGTCCTGCAGCTCGGCGCCGCTCCGGAGAGTGGCCTCACCCTCACCACGCCCGCGCGCTTCCTGACGGCCCATCCCACCCAGCAACTCGTCGAGCCCTCCGCCTCGAGCTGGGGTCAGAACGGCTACTCCGAAGTCTGGGCGCAGCCGCGCAATGCGTGGATCTACCGCCATCTCCGGACCGCCGCCCGCCGGATGCACGAGGCGGCGGAGCGTTACGCCGGCGACGCCAGCCTAGAACCCTGGCGCGAACGAACGCTCCGCCAGATGGCGCGGGAGCTTCTGCTCGCGCAGTCGAGCGACTGGGCCTTCCTCATGAAGACAGAGACCGCCGCGGAATACGCCACCGCGCGAACCAAGCAGCACCTCTCCCGCTTCGACGCCCTCGCGCGCGGCCTTGACTCCGGGCACCCGGATGAAGCGCGCCTCGCCCGCTGCGAATGGCGCGACACGATTTTCCCCGAGCTGGACTGGCGGGCGTTTCGCTAGCAAACGCCCGCCGGCCGGCCTTGGGGAGCGCGCTCACGACGCCGTTCCCCCGTCCCGAACGGTCTTGCGATGCCGGACCCGTCGTTTGCACCCGCGCCGCGCTGCGCGTATCAATCGCGGTTCCATGAGGATTTTTCGTCTTTTTGCCGCGCCCGTTCTCCTTGCCGCCTCCCTGCTCGCATCTCCCGCCATTGCCGAGCCTATCGCGTACGTGGTTGCCGATGCCACCAGCGGGCATGTGCTCGACTCGCGCGCCCCCCGGGACAAGCGTCAGGTCGCCAGCCTGACCAAGATCGCGTCGGCAATCGTCATTCTGGATTGGTGCGATCTGCGGAAGGTGAATCTTGGCGACCTTGTCACGGTTCCCGTCCAGGCGATCACGCCGGGGGTCACAAACCCGGTCAACTTTCAACCCGGCGACCGGGTCTCGATCCGCGACCTGCTCTTCTGTTCGCTCCTGCAGTCGGACAATATCGCCGTGGACGCCCTCGCGCTGCACTTCGGCGCGCAGATCCCGGGCGATGGTTCGCTCACGCCGACCCAACGCTTCGTCCAGCAGATGAACGCCCTCGCGCGGAACCTTAGGATGGACCGCACGCTCTTCCTCAACGCCCACGGGATCGACGCAACCGACAACCCCTACTCGACGGCCCAGGACATGGCGCGTCTGACCAAGCACGCGCTGACGAAATCCGGCTTCCGCTTTTTCGTGACCCAAAAGGAACGCCGGATCGGCGTGCAGCGCGCTCCCGCGATGGAACCGCCATTGCCCGCCGGTGGCAATCTCCCGCCGGGAGCCGGCGGACCCGCACCCGCGCTGGAACCCCCGCGCGCCCGGCCCACGGCGCCCGCCGCGTCCGACTATCTCCTCCGCAATACGAACGAACTGCTCGGGCAGATGGAAATCGACGGCGTGAAGACCGGCCAGACGAATAAGGCGGGCAGCTGCCTCATCATCTCAGCCACGAAGCCGCCGGTCTCGGGCCAGGTCGGAAACGAGGTTCGCGTCACGCCCCGCAAGCTGATCGTCGTGATCCTCGGCTCGCCTGATCGATTCAACGATGCCCGCGGTCTTCTCCAGCGCGGGTGGCAGCTCTACGACCAGTGGAGCGCCCAGGGGCGGCAGATGGGTGACGTCAAAAAAGAACTGTAGCCGTCCACCCCGGAGAGAAAAGTCGGGTCCGGGAGTGGCCGTTCCTCCACGCTCAACCCGATCTCCCGCAGGAAGGCGACGATGCGCTCGATGCTGGCGTGCATGCCCGGATGCCCGGTCCGTCAGACGGCCGAATTCGGGTAGCTCCCGAGAATCTTCACCAGCGTCGAGCGTTCGCCCACTTCCCGGAGCGCGGCCTGCATTCGTTCATCCGTGTGGTGCGCCTCGATGTCGACGAAGAAGACGTATTCCCAGTGCTTCCGCTTCGAGGGCCGGCTTTCGATCTTGGTCAGGTTCAGCCCATGACTGCGGAACGGCTCGAGCGCCGTGAAAAGCGAACCCGCGGTATCCGCGACGGCAAACATGATGGAGGTCCTGTCGTGTCCCGTGGGCGGACAATCGCGCGGTCCGATCACGAGGAAGCGCGTCGCGTTGTTCACCTGATCCTGGATGCTCGTTTCGATCACCGGCAACCCGTGCAATTCTGCGACCATCCGGCCGGCCAGCGCCGCGCCGTCCTCGCTCTGCGCGGCGATCTCGCCGGCCTTCGACGTGCTCGAGACTTCCACGAGCTCCGCCTTGGGAAAACTCATCCGCAGCCACTGCCGGCACTGGCCGAAGACCTGCGGGTGCGAAAAGATCCGCCGGATCTGCTCGCGCGGCAGGCGGGAAAGCAGGTGGTTCTCGATCTTCAGCGAGAGCTGCGCGCAGATCCGGAGATCGCTTTCGATGAAGACATCCAGCGTGTGATTCACCGCCCCCTCGGTGCTGTTCTCGATCGGCACTACCCCGTAGTCCGCGCGTCCGCGCGAGATGGCCTCGAAGACATCGCTGATGCTGAACTGCGGCGCGTAGCGCACGCTGGTCCCGAACTTGTTCCGCGCCGCCTGATGCGTCCACGTCGCCTCCGGCCCGAGGTAGGCGATGGTCAGATCCTTCTCCAGCGCGAGCGAGGCCGACATGATCTCGCGGTACACCGCCCGGACCGCCTGCTCGTTCACGAGGCCGGCGAGCCTCGCGTTCTTCGTGGTCAGAGCGGCGAGCACCTGCTCTTCACGTTCCGGCGCGTAGATCTCCCGCCCACTCTCGCGTTTGAGCCGGCCGATCTCGTGGACCTGCGTCGCCCGCTCGTTCAGCAGCCGCAGCAACTGGTCGTCGATCGCATCAATCTTTTCCCGGAGGCCTGCCAGTTCCATATCGTCCCCCGCATGTGCCAAGCCTGACGGACCCGCGCAATCGGAAATCGTGAGTGAGGGGTGTTGGCGAACGCTCGGTCGCGATTGCGCGCGGGTCTGTCGACCCGGGGCACCCGTAGCCCGAAATCCCGTCGTTGCGCGCTAGGCGTTGCGGGATTCGAGGACATGCGTTCGATACTGCTGCCAACGGTGTAAGCTCTCGGCCGCCTTGGGCGAGTCGAAAATGCCGGAGTCTGATGCAGGGTCGAAGGCGCGCAGCTGCAAACGCTGGAGAACGTCTGCGACCACGCCGGCAGAGCCGTCGCCGCCATGGATGTGAAATGCGAACCCGTCGAGTGGGTCGTCGGCTCCAAGGCTGGCCTCGATGCTCACTCCGGGAGCCTCGATGCGAACCCAAGTCGGGTCGGAGAAGTCAGCGAACGGGGCAGCAGAACGAATGGCATCCAGCACGCCAGACGGAGAGCCGATAGGTTTGGGAGAGAAGTCGTCGGGAATATCGGCGACTGAATGCGCTTCGGCCGGTATGTCCTGAACGAAAATGTCCGAACTCATAAGCATTCGATTGCAGGATGCGCGGAGCGACTCGTAACGCTCGAAACTCAGCGACGGCGAAGCTCTCTGCAAGGAAACGCAAAACGGCCCCAGACCAGTCGCTCCGGAGCGGTTAGGCGCATTCATGTCGTGATGCGTCGATCGGCCGGGGAAGGCGGCAAAAAGGAGCCGGTTCTTGTTCTTGCGGCGCAAGTCGCGGGTGTTGGGGCGGGCCCGGGCCCGACTGAACGCGGCGCTGGGCAGCTTGCGCCAGACGTCGGTGGCGTGGGAGCTGAAGGAAGCGTTCCGGCGATTCTGGGGTTACCGGAGCGTGACGTGGGCGGGCGGGTTCCTCGACGCCTGGGTGGAGAAGGCGGAAAAGACGCAACTGGAGCCGATCGGCCAAGTGGCCCGGATGCTGCGCCGCCATCGCGATCTCCTCCTCAACTACTTCCGCGCGAAAAAGGCCTACAACAGCGCCGTGGTCGAAGGCTTGAACCACAAGGCCCGCGCCAATCTCGCCCGCAGCTACGGACATCGCACCTTCGACGTGCTCCAAACCGTGCTCTACCACAACCTTGGGCATCTTCCCGAACCTCCCATCACCCACAGATTTTGCTGACGAGGCTTTTAGGAGTTGCGGGCGTTGCGATCGGCTGGCTCGAGAACCGCGAGAAAGAGCGTAGTAGCGCCAGGAACCCGAAAGATGCCCAGCGCGCCAAGGGAGTGGACCGCCAACGCGGAAAGATCCAGAGCGTCGCTCTCGGAGGCGCGGATGCCGGGATTGGTGAAGACGCGGAAGCCCGTGAGAATCTCAAGTGTCTGGAGAACCTTCGAAGCCTCACGTGCGGGAGTCGGGAAATCCTCGTTCGCCCACGCCCAAAGCCACGACTGGTACTCGGAGCTATGCGTGCCGACTGGCGTGATTGAAAAGCCCTCCTCGCCGACGCGCAAAGTGCAATCGGACCGATCGTAAAACCACTTGCCGCTGCCGCAGACCCGTTGCTGAAACTGCGGTTGGAGGAGAGCAAGCTCGTCCCGGCACGTGGCCACGAAACTGTAAAACTGCTCGTCGGACATCGAGCCCGCCCTCGGGGACGTGCTGCAAACGGGACAACGTGAAGAATCGTGCATCTGATGCGGGAAAGAAGCGACTAAAGCCCATCCTCATTGCCAGAGCAGGAGCGAGGCAATCACAAAAGTTCGCGAGAGGACCCTCCGCTCAATCCGGTTGGTGCGGTGCCTGGGCAGGCCGCACAGGAATCACCAGCCGCGATCTGCTGAAATGAGCAACTGAATCCGACTGTGGCTGTCGAGGTGCTGAAATGTGTCGGGACGAAACTGGACGGAAAGGGGCTCGAGGTCGTGGCCGCCTCCGCCAGCGATGGCGAGAATCTGACTGTCAGGGCTCCACGAGGCGTACTCCGGGCGAAACTCCGTAAGCTCGTCAAGGCGCGGGAATTCGCGCGACGAGATGACCGCAGCGCCACGGGTGTCCTGGATCGTGAATGTCTGTCGGTCGGAGAAGACAACCGAGAAATGCCTGTCCGGTGACTGGACGGTGCGGTCGGCACGGTCCTCGGCAGCGCCGAGCGCGCTGGACAGGAACAGCGCAATCAGGGACGGGAACAATCTCGGCGTCATCCACGCGCAGCGCCGCAGCAATCTCAACGAAAAGGAAGACATGGCACTGCGTGCCTCGGAGTCGCATGACGCTCGAAACCTAGCGGCGGTGAAGCTGTTGGCTCGAGTCGCTGCCGCGCCCTCACCGGCCCTTCGGAATGGTAACGTTCTCGGAAAGGAAAACGTAGGAGGCGACGATCTCGAGGAATGGCTTCTCCGACGATTTCAGGTCGTCGGCCGTATCCGCGCTCAGGACAAACACCGTGATCGTCTTGGCCTCGTCCGCATAGGCCACCCGCTCGAAGAAACCGCCACCGGAAAAGGAATAGATGGGAATCTCTTTGCGATCGGAAGTGCGTGCGGTACCGGCTTTCGTCGATTCGGCCTTCGGATGTCGAACTTGGATACCGCTGAGATCGAGTTTGTTTAGCTCCTCATCGGTTTTCACTTTCAGCTCGGCCTTGTCCGCCGAACGGGCGTACATGATGACTGGGGTCTTTTCGAAAGTCTTATCCGCCGGATAAAAGGCCGCTTGGAGCTGCCGCGTAGATGTCAATCTCCAGCCCTCGGGCGCACGAATCGCGAACGAGTAATTCGGACCGTCGATAATTGCGGCATCGTCCGCAGCCGATGCACGCAGCACGACAGCAAGCAGAGCGGTCGCCCAAATCGCGATTTTGCGAGCGAGAGTCATGAGGTCCAAGCGTTCCAGGCTGGGCGACGGCGAAGCGGTTGGCAAGCAAGCGAATGACCGGTGTCGGCGTGACATCAAAACCGGAAAAGTGCGTGCGATCAAAACCGGAATTTTTTCTTTGGGGTGAAACGTGTTGGTGTCGAGCTGGGTGATGGGGAGGTTTTTGTGGGGGGTGGCGCGGTGGTGGGAGTGGAGTTTGAACCTGCTACGATTTCTTGGACAGACGGAGCACAAGGGCCAAAAAAAACTAAACGTATGATCGCTGAAAAACCCAAAGGAACCTTTCGATCCTTCAATGACACCTTCCGCCGCGAGGCGGTCGATCTGCTGCTTTCC